>JAPPCZ010000055.1 GCA_028824685.1 Candidatus Poribacteria bacterium | reverse complement strand
AACATTCTATCATAAAACAGAAACAATGTTGCTTTAATTCTAAAGTTCACTATAAGTTGACACCTATGGGTTCACCTTCGGTTCAACCCAACCTACGGGATTTATCAAACTCAAGTTAGTATTAGAAATATTCAGTGGTGGGATAAATCAGGTTTACAAGGTTCCTCCTACAAAATAAATGTGCGATGAATTGCGGTTTGTAACCGTTCAATTCATCGCACAATAATGTAATAAAACCAAATTTAGAAAGTTTGTGTCAATCGCGCCATCGCTAAACGCCCAATTTCTGGTGTGCCGACGAATTGCTGATGTTTACGATCCAACAGATTTTGGACAGTCACCGATAGACGTGGTTTAGGTCCGAGTGGAATAGCATAGCCAGCGTTTAAATCAATCGTATAGTACGATTCAACTTCACCGACATAAACCCCTGATCTAACAGGAAATCCCTGCACAAACCGTGCTCGTAGCCCTACACCCAATCCGAGATCAATATTAGTGTATTGAACGTTAGCACCGAATTTATTTTTAGGAGCGTTTAGGGCAATATCACCGATTTCGTCAACGTTTTCAAAGAAATCTTCGCTAACAAACGAATAATTTGCACCAAGACTCCAACTTGGATTGAGGAAGAAGGTAAAATTCATATCTAATCCGTTTAGTGAAATGTCCCCATAGTTACGATAGGTTAACATAACGGCATTTGGGTCAACCGCTTGCTCAGGTGTTACCGTGCCAAACGGAATGAAAGCGGCACCGTTATTATCAGTTCCTGCTACGAAAAGCGTTACCAATTCATCTACTGGCGATCCGTTACCGTTTCCACCTTGAGTAGGTGCGTCAAACGCCCCCAGTGCTTGGGCAAGCGCTGCATTTTGAGGATCAGCTAATGCTGCCCCGATCTGTTGTCCGAGAGAAGCACTCAAAGTTGCCGCATCCAGGAACACATTAGGAGTTTCAACGAATAACGGAGCGATGAAATTGTTAATTCTTGAGTGATAGACATCAGCAGAAAACGCTAACCGGTTTAGAAGAATCCCTTTGTAGCCAACCTCATAAGTTTGCGTGATAGTTGGTTTAAGTGACTCAACGTCATTTACATCTTCAACATCAATAAAACTTGATGTCTGTGGATCAAGTGAGCGCAACACATTTTTTACTCCCGTTACCTGTTGTGGGATAACGCTATCGAATCCTGCGGAGAGGGCTGTAACCATCTCAGCTGGAAGTCCTTGTGCGGTTAAACCTGCTTCAAAAACTGGTTTCGCACCACTCATCACAGCACTTCTGGCAACACCCCACATAACATTTGTAAAAAGCGGATCGTTGAGGGGGATGTAAGCACCATCTTCAAGTTTTCCCAAAGGTGAAAACGGAGAACGAAACAGCGGGAGACCATCATCACTTCTTTTAAAGGTAAATCCCGTGTCTGAGGGAACACCTTGTGCCCGTATGTCGATATTTGGACCGAAGCCTAATGCAGGTTGAAAGTTGGCACCTAACTCAAATGCATCTGGTGCAGAAAGAATATCGAGGAACAGATTTGAAGTTCCTGGCGTATTGAAAGCGCGGTTATAGGTTACCCTAACATTATGGTCGTCATTCGGTTGAAACGCAAGCGCGACTCTGGGTGAAAGCACAATATCGTTGAGATGGTTGTGTTGATCAGCTCTACCTGCTGCAAGCAACTTCAGCTGCGGTAGGATATTGGTTTCCGATTGTAAATAGGCGCCTATTTCGTCTATGTTGTCGTTTTCTTCGTTGGCACCATTAATTGTGCCTTCAGTATCAGGACGAGTAAGCAAAACATCCAATCCATAAGTAAAACGTTGCACATCTCCAATCCCATAACTGTGTTGTATCTGCGCAACATACAGGTTGGAATTGTCAACTGTTGGCAAACCTGTCCGCAGGACATACGTATCCCCAGCATCACTCCGATTCCAAAATGCTTGGGCAAAGAGGTCCTTGTAAATGAAACGTGCTTGAGCATAACCGTAAGTCCAGTTTTTAGCTTGTCCAGCACCAATACCGGTCAGTTCAATACCGGTGGCTTGTGTCAAACCGCTGGCAAGAATTACGGTTGCATCATCACTGGGACTATAATCAACTCGGAATTCGCCGCGAGCGTATGCAGAATCAAATACAGGTTCCAGTTTGCCTTCCATGTCTTCTTTAGCACGACCTTCTTCCCAATCATCACCTCGCGTATAATTTGCTGTCAATTTATAACCGATTGTGTCGTTGATAACACCGGCATGCCGAAGTGAACCAGTGAGTATACGCCGTTCACCGCCACCCACACTAACTGTTGTGCCTTGCGAAGTAAATGGAGAACGGGTGAGAATGTGCATCACGCCGTTGGCGCTGTTTGGACCGTACAGTGCCGCACCCGGACCTGATACTACTTCAATCTGCTCAATATCTTCACTTATAGTAGGTATAAGCGTGTAAGCATTAACACGTAGCGAAGGAACACTTGCAATCCGATTGTCTACGAGCGACAAAAGATTGCCTGAAAATACATTATTAAAACCGCGCACTACTACATACGAGGTGCCAATGCCAGATGTAACAACATCTACTGCACGCAACGATTTTAAGTGTTCTGTAACACTGAGCGAGACTCGGTCTTTGATTTCAGAGTCATCAAGCAAAGCAACTGATGCTGGTGCTTCAAGGACTTTTTCCTTACGGCGTGATGCTGTTACCGAAATCTTTGCAAGCTCTATGACTTCCGACGAAAGGGAAATCTCTACCGATTTTGTTTCATCTGAAGCAAGTTCAACATTCGCTATTACCTCTTCGGCGTATCCCGGAGATGATGCGGTAATTGTGTAGACACCTGCAGCTAAATTAACTAATGCAAGTGCGCCATTCGCATCGCTAATACCTTTAGCAGCATCGCCAGTTTTAGGTGTGACGGTAATGGTAACATTGTTCAGTTTATTGCCAGTTTGGGCGTCTGTCACCGTAATGTTCAAGTTTGCGGCTTGCACAGACACCGTAGCAACTCCAAAAAAAATGAATAAGACGAACACCGATATACCTGCTAAGATCAATCGTTTCATTACATTAACTCCTTTATTAAGAAACATTGGTGGTTACCACTTGAAAAAGCAGCACCCAAGAACCAATATCAAGCAAAGACAGTCGACGAATTGTCGTGTCAAAAATGTTTGCTGAAGATAAATATTCAGCAATCTAATAACAGTGGTTAAGTATCACAAATCTCAAAAGAAAAAGCAAACTTTTTTAATTATTGTAGATTTTAGAATTGTTGTGTGCTAATACCAAAGGATAAATCCTGTTCGTTATTAACGAACAGGATTTATCCTAATATAATGGCTATTGGGTAAATAAATATCCAAGAAGTTGTTCACCCTCACGGAAATCAGGGATAATGATGTCCGCGCCAGCGCGAATGAGTCGTTCTCGTTTATCAGCATTCATATTGTAAACATTATCTTCAACAGATGCAACACCCACAGCAATCGCCCCCACCGCTTTAGCATTTTCAATCTCTACATACCCATCCCCAATAATGAGTAGTTCACTACCGCTCAGTTTGAAATCTGTCAGGATTTTCTGGATGACCATCGCTTTAGAGAACTTCTTATATTCACGCAATGCACCGAAAATCCCGCCATTAAAATACTGCGCTACACCAAGAAGTTCCGCTTCATTCTTGACAAATTCCACATCTGTCCCGCTGGCGAGATAGCATTTAACACCTAATTCATGCAGGTTTTGAAGAAATTCAAGTGCCATTGGAACGCGTAAAGTCTCTGTAGACAAACTTCCTACCGAGAGACCTGAAATGCGTTGCTCAACAATAGGTAGTAAGCGATTATTGTACGCATCTTTATATGCAAGCGGATCCTTCGGTTTTTCTCCTCGCTTCTCAATTTCCTCACCTAACTGAATCATCTGATAAATAGTTTGTTTCCCTGTGAGTCTGTCAACAAATTCAACTACAATAGATTCCAATTGTTCTTTGGTTTCATTTGTATCAGTTTCTGTTTGGAGAAATTCAACCATCATCGGCACCATCACGTTCTGCCAACCGTCTCGAATAAGGGAGATTGTTCCATCAAAATCGAAAACGACATGACGGATATTCCCAGTTTGGATTTCACGGTGGATTTCAATAGAAGTTCCATCTAAAAATACGTTTTGCATAGGTTTTACTTACTCAAATTAAGATGTTGATTTATCACTACTTTTCTGATAATATAATGTGGTATAGATAATTAAGCAACTAAAATCTGTCTTAATAGAAGATGGCATGGACGAAAAAGAAATCCTGAAAAAGATTCGACGTATTGACATATTCACAAATCGGTTAGTGAATTCCGTCTTTGCAGGTGAATATAAGAGCATTTTCAAAGGACAGGGGATCACATTTGATGAAGTGAGAGAATATCAGGAAGGTGATGAAATCAGGGCTATCGATTGGAATGTTACTGCCCGCATGGGACAAACCTATATTAAAAAGTATGTTGAAGAACGCGAGTTAACCATGATGTTGCTGGTGGATATGAGCGCGTCAACTGCGTTTGGAAGTATACCTGAAACGAAAGCTGAGATTGCAGCAGAAATTGCTGCACTGCTCGCTTTTTCAGCAATCAAAAACAACGACAAAGTCGGTTTAATCTGCTTCACTGATACAGTTGAACATTTTGTCGCACCACGCAAAGGTAAAAGACACGTTCTGCGTGTTGTTCGGGATATTCTCCGCTTTCAACCGAGTCAATCCGGCACAAACATAGCTGAAGCATTAATATTTGCCGATCAGGTTTTAAAACCGCACAGTGTTGTATTTCTAATCTCGGATTTTATGGATACAGAGTATCAGAAGCAGCTACGTATCACTGCCAAGCGACACTCATTAATTGCTATTACATTACAAGATAGACGAGAAGTAGAGATGCCGAACGTAGGATTAATTGAACTTGAGGACGCAGAAACCCGAGAACGAATGGTTGTAGATACACGGTCTGAACAAGCACGGCAACTATATGCGGAACTCAATCAAGAAGCAGATACAGCACGGTTACAAGCTTTTCGTGCAAGCCAGACTGATTATATCAATATCCGCACGGATGAGTCTTATGTAATACCACTCATGCGTTTTTTTCGTCAGCGCGCTGCGCGTGGTTAAGCATTGTTCTAAAAAACCGTAGGCGACGGTTCGGTTATACATAAACACTATACTGTTATGACCCAACTTGAAATTAAGAATTTAACACATGCCTTTGTTCAAAAAAATAGCCAACTGCAGGTGCTGGACAAGTTAAACTTTTCAGTCAATACGGGGCAGTTTGTCGCTTTGCTTGGCCCCTCTGGATGTGGAAAAAGCACATTGTTCAATATCATCTCTGGACTCCTCAGACCGCAAGCTGGGGAAATTTGCCTCAACGGAAAACGTATTCAAGGTAATACCGGTGCGTTTGGGTACATGCAACAAAAAGACCTTCTTTTACAGTGGCGAACAGTCTTAAAGAACGTAATGATTGGACCAGAAATTCAGAAAGAATCACTTATTAAGACAAAAAAGGAAGCTCTTAAACTGTTAACTCAGCTTGGCTTGCAGGGATTTGCAAATAGTTACCCGATGCAACTTTCAGGTGGAATGCGTCAACGTGTTGCCTTGGTCCGCACACTACTCTTTCGTAAAGATATTCTTCTTTTAGATGAACCTTTCGGCGCGTTAGATGCAATGACGCGGACCGTGATGCAGTCCATACTTTTAGATATTTGGCACAAAGGCGGGCAAACAGTATTGTTGATAACACATGATATTGAGGAAGCACTTCTCCTTGCCGACAAAATTTATGTCTTAACCGCAAGACCTGCATCAATAAAGGCCGAAATTGAGATTCCATTACAGCGTCCCAGAAGCATCACAGATAAAGATCTGATCAACCTGAAAAGCGAATTATTTGAGATGATGCAGGTAGAAATGCAACAAGTATTCAATACGAACTGATGTTTTCTATATTCACCTTTACTTATCGGATGGCTTTGTAAGCCGATTGTTCTACTTTTTCACATTTGAAAGGAGACGATTTTTGAAACAGAAGTTATATTTTTTTGTAAATATCCTCATACTCTTATTTGTTATTTCTATCGTAGGATGCGGAGAAGATGACTCGGTGGAAATTCAATCTGTTGATCCGCCAGACGGAAGTACTATATCTACTGATGCAACTATTACTGTGAATTTTAGCGGCAACCCACAAAATCTTACGGTTTCCAAAGGAAAGGCAGCTACTTCTGATAATATCACCACCATTTCAGGTCCGTTCCCATTAGGGATGCTTGAGGTTGAACTCACTTGGGAAGGTGGAAATCGTAGACTCACTTATACCGTAGAAAACCAAGTCGTAGTCCCTGAAGGCATGGTACTTATTCCTGCAGGAGAGTTCCAGTTAGGCAGTATTAGCGCAGAAGCAGGAAACGTGGAACAACTTGGACATACGGTCTACCTTGACGCATTCTATATGGACAAGTATGAGGTAACGAATGCCGATTACAAAAAATTTATTGATGTAAACCCAGAATGGCAGAAAGGGACGATTGCCAGTAGGTTTCACGATGGAAATTATCTTGAAAATTGGGATGGAAATGCTTATCCAAGTGACAAGGCTAATCATCCTGTTGTTTCTGTAAGTTGGTATGCCGCAGCAGCTTATGCAGACTGGATAAACAAGCGGCTTCCAACTGAGGCTGAATGGGAAAAGGCTGCGCGGGGCGGTGTGGAAGGAAAAAAATATCCTTGGGGAAATACAATTGATGATGACAAAGCAAATTACAGCCTGAATGTGGGATTAACGGGGAGTACGACACCTGTAGGTGATTATCCGCCTAACGGATATGATTTATATGATATAGTCGGAAATGTATTGGAATGGTGTCTTGATGCGTATGACAGGGATTTTTATGACGATCCGCCAGACAAGAATCCTATAGCTGGTCCCGATAGCATTGAGGAAGTATTAGAAAAGTTTAAGAACATTACATCTTCTCGTGCTTTACGGGGCGGTTCTTGGGTCGAGAGCGGTCAACCTCGGATTTGGATTACATACCGACGCGGTAATGAACCAGCGCGTACAAGCCATTTAATCGGTTTTCGTTGCGCCAAGTCAGCAACGCCTTAATTAGGACAAATTGAAATTTTAGATATCAACATGACCTATTCTGTATCAGAATCTTTAGTCAATTCATGCCAAAAAGAACGTGATTGTCGGTTCATGTTATCTAACATCTCATAACTTCCTTTCTTACAAAATTCGTAAAGTGCTTTGGTAAGTGGAATTTCAAATCCCGATGCTTCTGCCTCAGCCAGAAAATAGGGCAATTCAGGATATTTAACAACCAATCGTTTTCCTGCTCCATCAATGATACGTTTTGCAATTCTGTCAAATTCTCCGCGCCAACTATCCCCCATGCCGATAGCCTTACGAATTGCTATCGGATCCACACCTGCACACACTCCAAACGCCATCGCTTCCATGTAAGCAGCAGCACCGAGTCCCATTGCTAACTGATTCACACCCTTGACGATCTGTCCAGAGCCGCTTGGACCACAATATACTACAAATTTAGGCTCCCCAAGAACTTCTAAGATTGGACGACATTTTTCTACAGCTTGCGCGTCGCCGCCAACGAAAATGCGAAGTGTTCCTGTTTCTGAACCGTGGGGTCCACCGCTCACGGGAGCGTCTATCAGTATAGAACCTTTTTTAGATAAATCTGTCGCTAACTCTTGAGTTTTACCTACTTCAGATGTGCCTAAGTCTATAAAAATCTGAGCGTCTTCAGCATTCGGTAGGAAATACGTTTCAGCTACGTTGAAAAAGACATCTGAGGAGCGTAAACTGGTCATGACAACATCACATTCTTTAACCACTTGGGTAGTATCAGATGTCGTTTTCGCGCCTATTTCAGCAAGTGCTGTGCATTTTGATTCATCAATATCATTCCCTATGAGCGGATATCCTGCATCATAAAGATTTTTTGCCATCCGGCTGCCCATGTTTCCAAGTCCAATAAAGCCTATTTTAGTATTTCGTTTGGATTTCATAATACCTTCTGATCCAATTTTAAAAGTAGTGACACATATAATCTATGAGGTTTGTCTCAATTAAGTAATGCAGGTAGATTATAGCAACTTCGATGGTGTAGTGCAAGAAATTACAAGATTTTGACACAAAGCTGCCAATTGCTTCTACAAAGTACTTTTTCCTTGAGTTTTTTATTGTGTGTGTTATACTGCAGAAAATCAGTTTTAAGGCAATTTGCATGTATAAACCTATCCACGTTTCTGCTAACCCAGTAGGTGTGCTTTGTAAGCACGCTACAATAATGTTTCAATAATTCAAGCTTACTGCGATTTAAAAATCCTAAAAATGAAAGGCATAAATTATGATAGAATGTGCATTAATCAGTGGTAGAGGAATGGGTATGATGCACGGTGGCAACTTTCACAACCACCCAGATGCTGAAGTTGTCGCTGTTTGTGAAATGGACCCTGAACTTCTTGAAAAAGCGAAAGAACACTTCGGTGTTCCAGGGTATTTATCTATTCAAGAGTTGTTGGCAAACTGTGATCCCGACCTCGTACTCCTTATTGTCAACGAAACACGTCGTATCCCACCATTACGTGAGTTGATTGCTGGTGGACAGAATGTGTTCACTGAAAAACCTTTATGTGGATTACAAGGTCAGGCTACAGTTCGGGAAGCAGACCTCGCCATCGCATCACACGCTATTGGGGCGTGGCGCGACTCCGATCTCAAATTTGGTATTGACTTCAACTACCGTTTTATGGAACACTTCAGAAAACTTCACGAAGATGTTGTGGAAGGACGGTTGGGTGAAATTAAGATGCTTCATGCACGCGCACACTTCAACTGTTGGTCACACATCATCGACCAGATTCTCTGGGATATGGGGACACCTGAATGGGTGAGTGTTGTTGGCGATCCGAATGAAGGCGGCGGTTGGAAACGTCTAATTCATATCGGTTGGGAAGGTGGAGTAGTCGGCTCGCTTACCGGTACAAACCTCTGGGGATACGATGACCATCCGCTTCGAGTCAAAATACTTGGTGATAAATCTTACGCGGAAGCAAAAGGTTTGGACGGTTCATACTTACGCCGGAAAGCGAATAATTCTGAAATAGAGGAAAAATGGGAAAACGAACCCGGCAAACCAGAAATGTCAGAGTCTTTCAAGAGAATGGCTGATGGTGTAATTAAAGCAATGCAAGCCGACCAACCGTTCCCGGCGGACGGAGAAGCAGCATGGAATGAACTGCTGTTTGAAGCAGCAGTCCATCGCTCTGCATTGCAGAACGGTGCCCGTGTCTATCTTGCAGATGTTGACAAAGCCGCTTTTGTTTAGAGTAGATACCGAATCTGTAGGCGCGCTTTGTAAGCGCGCCTATATTCCTAAATAGAAATGATTGGCATATTAAAAATTAGGGTCTACTTTAACGACTATCTTACCAAGTTTTTCCCCTGTGAATAGGGCAATAAATGCCTTAGACGCATTTTCTAAACCTTCTACGATTGTCTCTTCCCAAGTGATTTTACCTTCACTTATCCACTCTCCCATATCCCGATAAAATTCATTGTTGCGTGCCATGAAATCTGTGACGATAAATCCTTGTAATTTAATCCGCTTGCCGATAGCCGAACTAAGGTTTGTCGGACCAGGAGTAGGTTCAATATCGTTATATTGAGAGATCATACCACATAAAGGTATTCGCCCATGCATGTTCATCACTGCAAGGGCTGCTTGCAAATGTTTCCCACCTACATTCTCAAAATAAATGTCAAGACCATCTGGGCAATGTTTTCTGAGTTCTGCCTCCAAATTATCAGTCTGCTTGTAGTTAAAAGCCGCGTCAACACCTGCTTTCTCTGTTAGCCATCCAACTTTCTCATGAGAGCCAGCACTTGCAACGACACGACAACCTTTGATTTTAGCAATCTGGCACACAATAGAACCAACGGCACCTGCTGCCGCGGAAACGAAAACTGTTTCACCTTCTTTCGGTTGACCTATTTCTAACAGTCCAAAGTAGGCTGTGCGTCCGGGCATACCAACCGCGCCTAAAAATGACTGAAGTGGCGCTATGGTAGTATCAATTGGTGTCACACTCTCTGCTCGTGCAATGTAATGGTCGCGCCATCCTGAGTATCCTGTTACATAATCTCCTGCCTGTAACTTATCGCTGTTTGATAACACAATCCTACCGACACACCCACCACCAAGTGGTTTGCCGAGTTCAGCAGATCGCATACCGCCCCGCATATATGGGTCCACTGAAGTGTAAATATTCTTTACTAACACCTCCCCATCATCGGGTTCAGGTAGCGGCACTTCAACTACCTCAAAATCCTCTTTCTTCGGCATTCCAACAATACGATCTTTAAGATGAATTTGCCTACTTACTAAATTAGCCATTTTCTTCTCCTATCGCTGATTACAATTTCTTTATAATCTAATGTAATGATATCTATATATGAGAAATAAGTCAAGAATTAGGATACTCTGAAATTCATTTGACATTTGTTTGTGAATGTGGTTTTATTAATAGCGTGAAGGATAAATCGACACAAGGAAGAGGCATCTTAGGAGAATATTAAATGAACAGTCCATCTGGTCAGTTTAATAGAACTGATTTTGGTCACGAGGTATATGATAGTTGGTATCTTGAGCATGCAAGACACAATTTTGAGGCAAGAGATTTTATAGAGAAACATATACCCTTCTATGAAAAGGCACTGCAGCTATCTAAAAATGACAACATATTAGAGGCAGGATGTGGGATTGGAAGTTATTCGCGTGAATTTGTACGGCACGGCTATCATGTGATTGGTATGGACCTATCGCCCAACTTTCTTTCTGAGGCACGAGAGGTTACGCAACGCGAAAATTTAGAGATTGAATTTATTTTAGGTGATTACAATGAAATGAGTTTTGAAGAAAAGTTTTCTGTAATTTTCTTTGAGGGATCATTTTTCTATAAATCCAGAGAAGGTTTAGTCTCGCTCTTAACCCGAATACATAAAGCACTGACACCTAAGGGCAGGCTCTACTTTGAACATCCAAATCAATCAAAAATAGTAGACGGATTTCCAATGGCGAATCTGTCTGAAATTGAAAAAGACGTGTTTGTACTGCAAACGGGAGAATATGACGAAAATGATAATGGCTCAAGAAACACTTGGCTTAAAATAGACATAAAGACACAAGAACATTACAAGTGCGACTTTTTCCTTAAATATCTCTCTCCCGACGCAATTAAAAACTGTCTTGCGGCAGCAGGATTTCGGGATTTCCACTTCTATAAAAAACGTAGATTGGAAGATTTCGATCCAGAGAATGATAATGGGTTTTCTTTAGTGGCTAAGAAGTGACAGTAACAAAAGGCAAGTGGTTATCGTTATGAAAATTGAAAATCCAAAAGAGAAATACGATCAATTAATCGCTGATGGTTACTGTGTCGTTGAAAATGTCTTGAAGGTAGAGATGCTTACACGACTTCGCTCAGTAACGGATGAATTACTTGACACCCAAACGGAGGATGAACGTGCCGCAAATCGCTCCTCTGGCAGTATGATCAGTGTCTATCAACATTCTCTGTTTGCAGAATTGGTTGTTTATCCTCGTGCCTTACAAACGCTTGAGACTTTAGGTTTTTTGAGACCAAAATGGTCGTCAGGATACGTTATTAGCAAACCACCGCAGAGTCCACCGCTATTTTGGCATCAGGATTGGTGGGGTTGGAACGATCCGTGCAGCTACACGGCACTCCCTCAGCAGTTGTTTCTCATGTATTATCTGGTTGACACAACGCCATATAACGGTTGCCTCCGTGTGATTAAAGGTTCGCATCTCAAACGACACCCACTCCATGATATATTACCGAGCGCGCACGGTGCGGAACTGCAGCGTGTAGAAAATCCTAATCATCCCGCATTTCAGCACTTCTCAGGTGAGATTGACATACCGATAAATGCTGGCGACCTCGTTATCGGTGATTCTCGATTGTTACACGCTTCACATGGCAATCAATCCGATGAACGGCGCACTGTCATAACACTCTGGTATCATCCCTTTTTTGCGTTGTTGCCAGCAAGTATGCAGGCACATATTGGTAGACTTCGGCAAAGTTTCGCTTGGTCGGACGCGGATTGGGAGCGAATTGCCGAACTTGCCCCAGTCTACGAAGGGAACGTTGAACCCACCCAATGGAATCGAACACCAGGACCGGAACTAAAATAGAATTAATTGCGTTTATTGGATTACTCAATTTTTGGGAAAGTGTAACTTGACAAAGAAACATCTAAATGGTATGATTGGTTACACAATTATACGGAGGATAGCCAGATTTTCTGGCTGCCTCAGTGAACGATAATTATTGAGCGAGACTTATATTTGAGTGATAGCCAGTGGATTATCCCTGGCTTTGAAATGATGAAGGAGGGAATAAAAGATGAAAACCACAGTCACAAGGTTGAAAATGTTATGTGTAAGTTTAATGGTTTTTAGCTTGATGTTTGCAGGTATTAGTTCTGCTGAAATTGATTTTGAAACGCTTGTCGGAATGTGGCTCTTTGATGAGGGGAGTGGTGACGCAGCCAATGATTCCTCTGGAAAAGGTAATAAGGGCACGATTCACGGTGGTGCAGAATGGGTTGATGGAAAGTTTGGCAAAGCGTTGAGTTTTGACGGTTCGGATGATTACGTGGAAATTCCTCACGATGATTCTCTAATGGTCGGAGGTGGACACACGATTGCATTTTGGGTTAAATTAGCTAAGGTTCCCACTGGTGGCATGGCTGTTTTGACCAAGGATGATTGGGCTCCTGGATTTTGGTGGGATGCTGGAAGAATCCGACATCACACGCATGACCCAGCGGCCACGCTTCACTTTGTAGATGCAACTTGGGAACCGGATACAGAATGGCATCATATTGCTGTTACTTGGGATGGTGAAGAGTTTGGAGTGTATCTGGATGCCGATTCGATTGGTTCCGGTGTAACTGCGGGCGACATAGGAAGGAACCCATTAACCGATAAACCCTTTTTAATTGGGATATATTTAGCCACTGGACAACACGGTCAATGGGGTGCATTTTTGCATGCAACTATTGACGAAGTTGTAGTCTTCAATACGGCATTGTCCGGTGATGATATTGGAACCGTCATGAATGAAGGATTAAATACGTTGACTAATGTTGAACCTGCAGGTAAGCTCGCAACTACCTGGGCTGCAATTAGATCTCGTTGACCTACTCCTAATCCCAAATTAACGCGATTCGTCTCGGTAGGCGCGTTTTGTAAACGCGCCTAATGCTAAAAAAGACTAATCCTGTTAATTTGGGATAAAATCTAAAGATCGCGTTCGTTAGCAATGAACATGCTTCAATATAGGACACCCTCGGTCTTGTTGAAGGTATCACTAAACGAGAGGGTTTTTTTATGTCACAAAACCCAATCTTTCAGGATTATGTTTTTGGTGATCAAGAGCGAAAAGAATTAGATCGTGATGGTCATTTTGTGCTTCCCGGACTTTTGACTGCCAATGCTCAGAAACGATTGACAGAATCGTTGGCTCGGATTCAATCGCTAATACCTAATTGTAAGGAAGGGCATGAACCCAACCGATTTTCTGCCGAATATGATGCTTATCTCGAAAGTGTAATTGCACATCCACAGATGCTGGGACTTGCACGCAAAGTGCTTGGCGATGATATTAGATACGACCATTGCGTGAGTCTCAATCGCCACGGTGGCAACGGTGGCATTGGTTGGCATAGCCATGGATATTCAGACGATGATCCACGCTACGGTTTCGTTCGTATCTTTTTTTATGTCAATGGATTTGAGGTAGATGATGGTGGTTTGAAGGCAGTTCCTGGGAGCCATCATTACCGAGATGGAAGAATTCATGGTGGAACAGATGATGCGCTGAAAGAAGGATGGTTGGCTGGAAAAACCCATCCAGAAACGGGTGAACCATTACAAGTTCAGGCGTTATCAGTACCATCGGGAACAGTAATTTTAATGTGGACGCATGCCGCTCATGCTGTGTCACCAAGGAAACAGGACAGCGATACACGTTGGTGCGTCGTTTACGCCTATCGCAATCCCGGAAAACCTTCTCATGCCCGTTGGATTACGCCAGAATTTGAACAGAAACCGATCCCTGGAACAGAAGGGTTGATGTCCCTTTATTAAGGGTAGTAACGACAAATATTAAAACGCAATTAATAGTTTTGGGATTTTGAAAAGTTGATTTGCCCTCAAAAAATCGACTTTGAAACAATTATTCAGAATCTTTCATAAAAATGAATGCAAGAGTTGTAACTAACACACAAACACCTGAACCTACTATACATCCCAATAAAAAAGTAATCATTTATATTCTCCTTTTTTAGATTTATAGGTTTAGATTTTGTAATCTACATCATAGAACACCCGATTCATCTATCTTTTAAAAGGAGTGGGTATCCCTGATAACCAAATCAAATATCCAACCGATAAATTAGATATGGGACACCCATAGAATTTGTCAGATATTTGATTTGGTATGTTAGTATATTAGCATACGAAGCGGAATAACACAACTTTTTTGTTGGTTTTTACAAATTATTGTTGTATAATTATACACTTGTGTAGTTAACTTATTGTTTTTGTTGTTTTCACGGATTTTTGATTTTGTACTATAAACATATTGTCCCTATGGGACCTAAGAGTGTCTCAACTAATGAAGGATATTCGGACAAACCTTCTTTATTTATGTGAAACAATTGGTTACTAAAAGTTATTTAGCACAACTCCTCTAAATAGCGTTCAAACGGTTGAAGTGCCATCTATTTTTATGCATCAAACTCCAATTTTTCATGATTACACCTTCGGTGATCAAGAACGAAAAGAATTAGATCATAATGGTCATTATGTACTGCCAAAACTTCTTACTGCCGATGCTCAGGAACGGTTGACAGAAGCGTTAGCTCGGATTGAATCGCTAATTCCTGGTGGTAAAAAGGGATATGAACCGAACAGATTTGCAGCAGAATATAATAGTTATCTTGAAAGTTTAATCGGACACCCTCAAATGCTTAAACTCGCGCGCCAAGTGCTTGGCAAAGAGGTCCGTTATGACCACTGCGTTAGTCTCAATCGCCCAGGAGGTAATGGTGGTATTGGTTGGCATAGCCACAGTTATGCTGAAGATGATCCGCGTTACGGTTATGTCCGTATTTTCTTCTATGTCAACGGATTTGAAGCGGATGATGGCGGTCTGAAGGCAGTACCCGGAAGTCATCTTTACCGTGATCCCAAAATTCAGGCGGCAACAGATGAAGCACTCCGAGAAGGTTGGTTGGCTGGAAAAACCCATCCAGAAACGGGTAAACCGTTAGAAATTGAGGCGTTATCGGTACCGCGAGGAACGGTCGTCCTGATGTGGACGCATGCCGCACATGCCGTAACACCGAGAAAACAGGATAGTGATACCAGATGGACAGTCGTTTATGGATATTATAAACCGGGTAAAGACCCAGGTGAAAGGTGGATTACACCGGAATTTGAGCGAAAACCGATTCCGGGTGCAGAAGGATTGATGTCACCTTACTAAAGTAGTGGTCTATCTACTCTAAAATTGGGGTATAGGTCGCGATTCGGAGATCGCTCCTACAGAATATGGTACGTCTTTGTAGGAGGGAACTCCGATTCCCGACTATTACTGATACTTATAATTTTAGGATAGATACTCCAGTAGTAATACCCTCCACGTACCTAATCTAAACAACCATGCCACAAAACAAACCCCATTTTCTATTACTCATCAACGATGAACACCGCCCCGATATATTGCCTATTGAAGGCGACACGGCTATCCGCACACCGACACTTTCTCGGTTTATGGATGAGGGTATCTACTTCCGCAATGCGTACACTCCTTCACCGATCTGTGTGCCTGCGCGCCAAAGTTTTCTTTCGGGACTCTATCCCCGTAACTGCGGATGCCTTAACTTCGGCGACCCGATGCCGACAGAAGTCCGAACCATCCCCGGACATCTGGGCAACTACGGATATTATTCATGCTGTGCAGGCAAAATGCACTTTGTTGGGACTGATGTCATGCACGGTTGGCAGGAACGTGTCGGACGCGATATCGTCGGTAATAATAGTTATCCCTATCCCGCTGTGAAAGACGAGCATTATGCGAAGACTGAACGAGAACCCGGAACCGGCATGAAACAGAACAAAGTGGTTCAGGAAATTCGTGATGCGCAACCCGGTATAGGGCATTGGATGCTTCACGACCAATATAATGTAGATGGTGCTCTGCTATTCCTCGAAGAATATTTTGTCAATGCCTCTTACGACCGTCCGAGATCAAATCCGCTCTGTATGGCGGTAAGTCTTATAGCACCGCATTATCCGTATCAGTGTCCGCTTGACCTATTCAACTACTACATGCAGCGCGTAGAGCCGATTGTTGAAGAACCGAACGAGAAGTTTGGATACGACAACTTTTTCAGAGTTCAGGTGGGTAAAGATGTCACCTACCGTCAGGCACACCGTGCCACAGCTGCGTATTATGGGATGATTGAGTGGATGGATGCACAGTTTGGTAGAGTGATTGAGAAATTAGAACATCTAAATGTGCTTGATGATTTTATCATCGTCTTTCTTTCTGACCATGGCGAGATGCTCGGCACAAAAGGACTGTGGGAGAAACAGAGTTATTTTGAGGCATCTGCACGTGTCCCTCTTTCAATCTGGCATCCGAAGAAGTTTGGTAGAGAACCGAAGATTGTTGAGCAGAATGTATCTTTAGTTGACCTTTTTCCAACGCTATGTGAGTTGGCAGAAATTCCTGCCCCTGATGAACTTGATGGAAAATCGCTTGTGTCGTTGATTGAAGGGAATACTGATGAGTGGAATGATACAGTTTACAGCGAACTGTGGCGCGCGCAAAATGGGCCTTCTGTTATGGTCAAGGAAGGTAGTTTAAAGTATTTCCGTTTTGATAACGATAAGGGATGGCCCGACCAATTTTTTGATCTCTCCAAAGATCCAAATGAACGAGACAATCTGATAGACAATCCTGATTATGCAGATGTGCTTTCAAGACTTAAGGCAAAAGCTGACGCATTGCCACCACCGCGCCGTAAGGATGAAAACAACTGTTTCATTGACCCACATCGCCCGATTTTTATATAGGATTGAAGAGTAAAATTCTTGTTAAGAAGTTCACAACTTGAATGTTCTGCAAGGTTTCAGATTATTATACTTTAAAGTATAATAATCTGAAGTATAATATAATTAACCTCACCTATCGTGCATGGCTTTTTGTCCACTGACACCGTTCCATCCAATATCGCGCAGAAAGCTGAATTCCCATAGGTTGTGCTTGATTAGTTGCTATAGAAGAAAATGTATTTTTGGCAATTGCAAAATCTTTTCTATAAAATGCGTTGAGACCCAATAACCAGCGCGATTTCAGTTCAATTTGAGGCGGTATTGTTCGTCTCAAGGCAATAGCATGAGTGAGATATTGGGTGCTCAGTTCCCACGCTTTCTCTTTATGAAGTAACTCACCTACTAAAAAATGGGCTAACCAATCGTCAGGTTCTGTGCCAATAACCCGCAATAAAAATGCTATTTTCGTCCCACTCCCCGTACGACCTGCGGAACTTTTTGGCAGTATCACAGTGCGCAGCAGTTCTCTGGATTGAGGTGTATAATCTTCCGAAAGCGCCGCAATACGTTTCAAAATACTCTGTTCAATAGTTTCACGAGTGACAAACGAAACCGTCTCTTTATATAGATTTAATGCTTTTGCTGTATCCCCTTGTAGCCAATTAATATCCCCCAGTAACTGCGCTGCTTCAGCTCTGTATTGTGAATTTACATCTGCTAAAATGCGTTTTGCGAGTAAAGTCGCTTGCTTATAATCTCCAATCTTAAATGCACTAAACATCAAACCTAATAGCGTTCTTGGGTTTTCTGGTTCATCTGACAGCATTTGATGAAAAATGTCTATGGCAGACGTGAAATCATTTCTGTAATATGCTTGCCACGCTTTGTTTCGTAGTGCTGCCATTTCATGAGCACATACCTGTTCAAAGATTCCACCCGGTTTTAGACGGCGTTCAGCGTAGGCAATATCTGTATCTTGCAATGGCACTTCATCGGATAAGAATTTAACCCATTCAGCTTCTAAAACACTCAAATCTTTCGCATAACTTTTGGATAAATTTCCAAATGGAAAAGCACGTTTTAGCTCATCTAACCCATAAGTGTCAACAAGGAAACGGATAAAAGAACCCGCAAGTAAGTAACTGCGTGAACCTGCATGTCTCCAAAATCCAATGCCCATGACGCTGGAAAGAGGCGGTGCCACCTTTAATTGACGCATTGCTTTTGCCCATTGATGCACTGTAAGTCGTCCTTCGTCCCAATCCGCAGCAACGGCGATGCCTTCGTGCACTCCTACGTTCAAACTAACCTTCCAAGGAGACCAATCGGCAGTTAACACGTGCGCAAGTTCATGTTTTAGAACTGGATGTGGGAAACCTGCTGAATGAAGATGAAAACCGTAACCAAACGGGTCTTCAACAAATGTACTACCAGCCCCGATCAACTTCTTTTTCTGTTCAGGAGATGCGTATAGATAGGCACGGACTTTTCTTGAGCTTTTTGTCTGTAAGTAATCAGACAACTGAGCATAACGAAACTCGCAATCGTCGGCGAATAGGTCAATTTCATCTTGAAGTTCTGTCGCATAGAAAATTTCGAAATGTGCCGTTTCTTTATATCCGTCTAACGCTTGCGCGATGTCGCCACGCGTAGGACGAATCCTTAATTTTCCGGAAAATACTTCCATACCGATAACTAAAATTACCAATACACAGACCGTTGTGATTCGCCAAAGCGAATTCTTAGAAGAAAATTGGATAAGATTACGCCACCGAAGTTTCGGGGCAAAACCAGTCTCCCGACCAATTTCGCACGTATAGATTAAAATTGTTAAGAATAACAACCCCCATATCACAGTTTCCCCACGTGCTATGAGTAAGGTATTTGTAATTGAAATAACGAAATCGTAAATTGGTCCAGGGAAATATCCGAGAATAGGATGAAAAGCAAACACGGGTGGATGGAATATCAGATTTATGACAACTGGAATGCATGAGATAAGAAGAAACGCCAGATATGCCAGATATGCTAACCATCTTTTTTGGATCCACACATTAAAGAATAAACCTGCTGCTGTTACGGTAACGCAGCTAAGTGTCGGCAAGATGAGGAAAAGGAGAAATCCTTCACCGAAATTGCAGTTTTTTATACGGAATGAATTTAGTAGAATTATGATTAGTGCTGCTATAAGTAATATTGCATTCGCACTTAATGCGCGCCAGAAACATCCCAAAATAACCTGACTTGACGATCCGCTCAGATTATCTGGATTACGTTTCATGGTTTGAAATTCAGTTATTGCAACGTGGGCACAGGCAAAGGCGACACAGAGAGTGATAATCGCGCAAAACTCAAAGGCGAGTATATTGAACAAGGGGATGGTGGCAAGCACGAATGCTAAAACGCTAAAAATTGAGAACCACAGCCAATATGAGGGGGTTTTATAGATCATAAGATTTAAACGTTGCTACGGTTGCCACGGCTGTGGACAAGTGTCGTTCACCTATATTTAAAGTATGTATTGATTTCGCGTTTAAGCCATATATCTGGGCGATCTTGCTTTTCATTCCTACTATTTTAACCCTGCCTCAATTTGTTGTCAAAAGAATTTACGCATTAAGCCACTTGACACAACCACAGAAATTTGCTAAAATACTATTCAAAACAGCATGGTGAGGAGAACCTATGAACCGTAGAAACTTTTTAATTACTGGCAGCACCGCATTAGCAGGTGTTTTTTTGGCTACCAATCCACTGCGTGTTTACGCAGATCACCATTTACAGGGTGACCATAGCCATGGTTATGAACTTCCGAAGTTAGATTATGGATATGATGCGCTTGAACCGCATATTGACAAACGCACGATGGAAATTCATTACGGCAAACATCACCAAGGTTATGTCAATAAACTCAACGCAGCACTGGCGAATAATCATGCGTTATCTGAACTATCCGTAGAGGATTTGCTTCGTAATATAAAGAAAGTGCCAATGAAAATCCGCCAAGCTGTTATCAACAGTGGTGGTGGACACGCTAATCATACGCTATTCTGGAGCACAATGATTTCTGGTGGTAGAGAACTTACTGGTAAAGTCGCTGAAGCAATGCAATCTACCTTTGGTTCGCTTGATGCTGCAAAAGAGAAATTTACCGTCACTGCAAAAACACATTTTGGCTCTGGGTGGGCTTGGCTTGTTGTTGATAAAAAAAATAAATTACAGATTTATGCCACTAAGAATCAGGATAGTCCGCTGATGGAAGGGCATACGCCTATTCTTGGGCTTGATGTTTGGGAACACGCCTATTATTTAAAATATCAGAACCGACGCGCCGATTACATTGATGCGTGGAGCAAAGTTGTCAATTGGAAACAGGTTAACCTCAACTACCTCGCAGCAATGAAAGCGTAGAGGAATGCTTATGGATCGCAGAGATTTTTTAAGACGCAGCGGCTTAACGCTAACAGGATTATTACTTAGTCCTTGGGCAGTTTATGCCTTCCCTAACCGTGAAGGTGAAGTACTTGTGCCATTTGCCGATCAACCACCGAAACCGTCTTCGGATCGTGTTTTATTGGATTGGAACAAATTTGATTCGTTCATTACACCAAACGACAAATTTTTCAACGTTTCTCATTACGGTATACCCGAAGTTGACCTCGCGGCTTGGAAACTGGAGATCAGTGGGTTGGTTGAAAAGCCGTTAATGCTTACGCTTGAGGATATTAAAGCCCAACCTAAGCAGGATGTAACCTTTACATTAGAATGTTCTGGGAACCACGGTTTTCCTACTTTTACCGGAGCAATTGGCAACGCGAGATGGGGTGGCACACCCCTCGCTCCAATTCTCAAAGAGGCAGGCATCAAAGAGAACGGGATTGAAGTGATTTTCTTCGGGCATGATACTGGTGAAGAGAAGCGGCGGGGCGTTACGATGCACCAGAACTTTGCGCGGAGTATGTCTGTAGAAGACGCACTGCAAGAGACTAATCTACTCTGTTATGAGATGAACGGTGAACCTTTACCACACCCAAACGGTGCGCCGGTTCGCTTGATTGCGCCGGGTTGGTACGGTATCGCATGTGTCAAATGGCTCAAACGCATTGAGGTTCGCGATACTCGGTTTATGGGTAGATTCATGGGACGCGATTATGTCACGATACGCGAAGAAAAACGCCCCGATGGCGAATCCGCCTGGATGGAGACCTCAGTTGGTAGAACAAAGTTGAAATCGCTGGCAGCCAAGGTAACACGCATCGGCGAAGAATATCGTATCTACGGTGCTGCATGGGGTGCACCTATCCAAAAGGTTGAGGTAAGTATTGATGGTGGACCGTGGCAAATGGTTACAATAGACCCAGAAGAAGATGCCGAATTCGCTTGGAAAATATGGCATCTCAATTGGGACAACCCATCAAAAGGTGAACACACCATCGTTTCCAGAGCAATTGACACAGAAGGGAATATCCAACCTGCAGCGGATTCTGACTATATGAAAGGGAAACACACCTATTGGGAAAGCAACGGTCAAATCGTACGCAAGATTAACATTGAATAGATAATAGGAGACTCAGTTGATTAACATAACCGATGAACAGAAGCAGCAATATCAAGAGGAAGGTTATTTCATCTTGGAGCGTGTTATTCCCGAACCACTTCTGGAACTGCTTCGTGGTGAATGTGGAACATTTATTACCCAGATGGATGAGCGGATGGAGCAAGAAGGTACAGATGTGCTCGGTCTCAATCACCGGAATAAACGCTACTTTGTTTCTAACTGCTTCAGGAAACAGCCAAAACTTCGGGAATTTCTGTTCAGCGAGCTAATGGCGGATGTTTGTCGTGCCACCTTAGGAGATACTGCATATCTATTTTGGGAACAGTATGTTGTCAAGGGTGCTGAAGCAGGCATGAAGTTCAGTTGGCATCAGGATTCTGGTTATGTCGGTTACCCTGATCACAAACCTTATCTAACCTGTTGGTGTGCACTTGACGATATGTCTGAGGAAAACGGCACAGTCTACGTCATGCCGTATTCACAAATTGGTATTCGCTCTTGGGTGAAGCATATCCGCGAAGAGGGAAGTAACGATATGGTCGGTTATTTTGGTCCTGAAAAGGGTGTGCCAGCTATTGTGCCTGCAGGCAGCATTGTAGCGTTCACGAGCATCAATTTTCACAGTAGTGGGACAAATACTACCGATTCAATGCGGCGAGCGTATCTTGCACAGTATTCTGCAGAGCCGCTTCTATCACACGATGGCAGTCGTCTTTGGGGCAATGCCGAACCGATATTGAAAGATGGGAAGTCTGCTGTGGGTGAACCACCTCCAGAGATTTCATAGTGGTTGATCAGACAGTGTTAAACCCAGAATTGCACATTCTACTTGGTTTCATCAAGTTCTTGTAGAGATTGTTCAATCTCGGCTATTAATTCTTGGTTGCCTTCTTGTTTTGCCAATTCTAAGGCTTTCTGAAAATCCATTTTTGCTTCCTGAGTTCTACCTAAAAGGGCATTTGTTTTACCTCGTGTTTCATGCGCTTCAGCTAAAGTTGGATCTAGACTAATTGCCTTATCACAGTCTATCAAAGCAGACTCCGTTTGATCTAACATCATTTTTGCAAACCCGCGATTTGTGTGTGCCCACGCGTGGTCAGGATCTAAACGAATACATTCATTACAGTCAGTAATCGCAGATTCATATTGTCCAAGTTTGTTTTTCAGATGTCCACGATTGTTATATGATGAAGCATTGTCTGGTTTTAGTAAAATTGTTTCATCAAAATCAGCAATTGCTTCCTCATAATGTTTCAGTTCGTATTTTACATAACCTCGTATCGAGTAGGCATTAACATCATCTGGTTTTAGCTTAATAGTTTCATCAAAATCAATAATAGCATCTTCATATCGGTTTAATTTATATTTTATATAACCTCGCATGAAATATGCTTCTGCAAAACTTGGTTTAATCAAAACGGTCTTATCAAAATCAGTAATCGCTTCACCATAACGCTCTAATTCGTCCTTTGCACACCCACGCCTGAAGTAGGCATAAGCATCATCCGGTCTAAGTTGAATACTTTTATCAAAATCAGCAACCGCTTCCTCATAATGCTTTAATGCAATCTTCGCGGAACCTCGTCTAAAGTATGCATATCCATGATCTGGTTGTAAACGAATATTCTCATCAAAGTCGGATATGGCAGATTCGTATTCTCCAAGTCTTTCCTTTGTAACACCACGAACAAAATAAGTTTCAATATCCTCTGGTTCTAGTCTTATGGTTTCATCAAAATCGTCAAGAGCAGACTTATATTGCCTAAGACTTCCTTTTGCGCGACCTCGTATAGAGTAGGTTAAAGCATTGTCTGGTTCCAGTCGTAACGCTTCATTAAAATCAGCAATGGCAGATTCATAACGTTTAAGTTGAGCCATTGCAACTCCCCGTTTGATATAGGTCCTTGCGTCATCTGGTTTCAACCGTATCGACTCACCAAAGTCAACAATGGCAGAATCAAATTGACCTAATAGAGATTTTGTGATTCCTCGACTAGTGTAGACAGAAGCGTTATTTGGATCGATTCGTGTTGCTTCATCATAATCAGCAATGGCAGATTCGTGTTGTTTCAGAGCACTTTTCAGATTACCTCGGTTGTAATAAGCATCTGCATAATCTGGCTTAAGATTAATTGCCTTATCGTATGAAGAGAGAGATTCTTCGTGATTCCTTTTTGAGAGTAAAATTCCGACAAAAAACCATGCTTGGGCGGAAAGTTCATTATTATGTCCTTCCGCGATATTTGCAATAGAACGCCACTTTTCAATGGCATCAGCAATTTTACCATCCTGCGCTAATAGGATAGCATCAATTACAGCCTTGCCCTCAAGAGGCAATTCCGGATTATTCTGGAATTCTCGTATTTTCTTGAATAATTCTTCAGCCTTATCCGGATTGCTAAAGTCTTCAATTATTTTTGTTACCGGCTTTGTACTCACGGTTTCGCTCTTTTTAAGAATCAATTGTGCAAGAAAGATAAAATAAACGTAATTGTTCAATACTCTTTACGTATTAATGTTGAGTCTGAAATAATACAGTGGTCATTACTTAATAGGTAGAATTTACCAATGACAACGCGAGTGTGTTATCTAATATCTGCGCCACCTCATTCCTATGTAATTGTTAGTTCGGGAACGTGTTGGTCTTCATAATTTTCAATGAGTGTACCAATGAATTCCATCAAGGATGCCAAAATATGGCTCTCGTTTTGCCCAACGACATCGATTAAATCATCAAGAACTGTTACAAGACCTTGATAGTCACTTTCTGTCAATGAGGTAAAAAGGTCTGTTTCATTTTTTCCAATGACCTCAATTAGATTTTTCACAGCAGTCACGAGTGGAGTGGAATCAAAGTCAACGTTTGGATTAAGAATATCAGGTTTTCCTGCTGCCCATAATTTTTCTAAACGACTAGGCATTAGTGATGAATCAAAAACAGCAGAAACGTGTTCTTTTATTTCAAATACTTTCGTGTCAATTTCATCAACTGGGAAGCCAGATTCAGCAGGTGCTACCCTCGGTGAAACACGTAGTGAAGACTGTTTGTCAAGCATAATTCACTCCTTCCAATTTCCTTTAAGATACTCGTCATGCGTCAACACCGCACGGATGTAAACTTTTTTCCTATTATAGTGTATATCTGCAATAAGACGAACAGCGGTTCTACCTCCAATGTCAAAGACTGTTAGACCTTCTACTTGGTCAACACTATGAGGAGGAAACATCTGCAGCAATTCATTAGGGTTCTGGAAATTGTTCTGCTTCATCCGTCTATACCAACGTTCAAGTGCTGGTTCGGCAGTTTTATCTTTGTGTTCAATGAATTCGTTCAGGCGCTTTCGCGTAATAACATGCATTAGATATCATATAGACTGTCAATCGTTCTGATTGGTACATCTTCTTTGTCGTTCTGCATGCCGCGCTGTTAGCGAACAATCATGTTCAATAATTCGGTAAAATCTCGCCGACACACAATCAAACACCACTTATTATATCACGCAAAAAACCAGATGGCAAGAAAATTGTTTTGATAGAATGACACGCTCAAGTTGTATCTATTCTTTTTGGAAGAGTTTATCGCTGACGTTACTAACAAGATGGCGCCTAAACCCTGTCAAATAATTCCCTATTCTATCCTGAATTCCCCGTGCCGTTGTCGCCGACCCAACATAATGGCTTACGAGGATGCCAAACGCCAACACCTCACCATCTGCTGTTGTGGTGTAGCCCGCAAGTGCGGAAACACCACTTAACGTTCCCGTTTTCGCACGTAATATCTTTTCAGCATACATCCCTTGCATCCGATTTTTCAATGTGCCATCAACGCCTGCAATTGGAAGCGATGTCATGAATTCTGGCATCAACTCAAAATTGTGGGACATATAGACGAGTAGCTTGGTCAACAATTCAGCGTTGAGCAGATTATACCGAGAAAGCCCTGAACCGTCAACAAATCGGTGTGCAGGCGGTTCACCCATAATCTCACCTAAAAATTCAGTAACAGTCTCTCTCCCTTTTCTCCACGTTCCCGGTTCACCCTTCACCTCAGCACCGATTGTTTTGAAAAGGAACTCAGCAATCCAATTGTCACTCGGTTTGTTCATTAGTTTGATGATTTCAGCAAGCGGCGGCGATAGATGTGCAGCGACCCTGTTGGCATCTGACGGGACTGTTCCTAAGACAACCTCACCCATTACATCAATACCTTTTTGCTTCAGTGTGGTTTTTAGAAGATTACCACAAGCGATTGTCCTACTGCCTGTTTTTACATCCGGTTCAATGCTGCGGATACTTAAAGCACTAATCCGAAGCGGTTTATCATCCCACATCCAGCCTGGACCTTCTTGAACAGTATCAAGGTAAGTTTCGTCTACAACAATGTTCCCTTGTATTATTTTTACACCTGTTTGTGCTAATGCCTCACACAATTCCACAATATCATCTGATTGAAGCACCGGATCAGCACTACCTTTGAGATATATGTTTCCTACAACTTGCGCGTCCTTAGTCGTATCGGTGTAAAGCGTTGTTTTAAACCGATAATCCGATCCAAGTTTCGCTAAAGCAGTTGCTGCCGTAAAGAGTTTTGTTGTGGAAGCCGGATGATGCAATTTATTAGCGTTTTTAGCGTAAATCACCTCCCCTGTTTCAACAGCAACGACTTTTATCCCTATGCTTGCAGTTGTAAACAGCGCGTCTTGCAATACCGCATCAATATCCGCTTGCAGTTTTTCAAGTGGATCGATAGAGGGTGTTGGCGGTTGTGGTTGGACGGGTTTTGTCCCGAATATCCCACAACTTGATAGCAACAATATACAGCAAATTAAAGAAATGCTATAAGTTTTCATAATCTATTAATGTAGCATAAATCTTTAGATTATGAAAGCAAAACATGTTGTGAATTGACAAGATTCGTCAACATAGATACGATTACAATAATCTTGACTTTTGCCCTAAATTGTGATAGAATTTTAGCAAGAAATAGATGGGTATTGCCATTAAAGGAGGCATCAATTTTTGGCGTTGTTAGGGGAGGTCTGAAGCCCATATTCAAGAGCGCAAGTCAAAACTAATGTAAAAACACATGGTTGAATTTTACGATACAACACTTAGGGACGGTAGCCAAGCCGAAGGCGTAGCATTTTCGGTTGAAGACAAACTTATCATCATAGAAGTGCTGGATAAATTGGGTATCCGTTATATTGAAGGTGGCTATCCCGGTTCTAACCCAAAAGATATAGAGTTCTTCAAACGGGCAAAAGATATGGCGTTGGAAACAGCAACAGTTGTGCCGTTTGGCAGTACGCGTTATCCTACTTATGCCCCCGATGCTGACCCGAACTTGTCTGCTTTACTTGATACAGGCGCAAGAACAATTACGATTTTTGGTAAAAGTTGGCGGCTCCACGCAACGGATGTCTTACGAGTTTCAGCAGAAGAAAACTTGGAATTAATTGAGAGTTCTGTTGCGTATCTTGTGGAAAACGGACGTGAAGTAATTTACGATGCCGAACACTTTTTTGATGGCTATGCTGATGACTCGGAGTATGCTGTTGAGACGCTGCGTGCAGCTGCATCAGGTGGTGCGAAATGCCTTGTACTTTGTGATACCAACGGAGGTCGGTTGCCTTTAGAAATTCAGGTAGGCATCAAAGTAGTGATGTCAGCACTACCCTTGTCTATCGGTATCCATGCTCACAATGACGCGGGTATGGGCACAGCAAATTCTGTGTTGGCTGTTCAGGCAGGTGCAAACCATGTTCAAGGAACGTTCAACGGTTATGGTGAGCGGTGTGGCAATGCTAATCTTGCGTCTATTATCCCTACAATTCAACTAAAGTTAGGTATTGCGTGTATCAGCGATACCCAACTGCAAACAATTACCCGCGTATCTCGGTTAATTAGTGAGTTGGCAAACTTGCCGCATGATGAACGCCAGCCGTATGTAGGACGTTCCGCTTTCGCACATAAGGGTGGCTTACACACAGATGCTATCCGTAAAAATCGCCTTACTTACGAACATATTGAGCCAGAAACAGTTGGCAATACCCAACGTATTCTTGTCTCCGACCAAGCGGGTCGGGGCACTATTATGAAAAAAATTGAGAAGGAGTATCCGAATTACGATAAGAATTCGCCACAGGTACTTGAACTCTTCAACCGCCTGAAAGAATTGGAGAATGAAGGGTATCAGTATGAAGCTGCTGAAGCATCTTTTGAGCTCTTGACACGCAAAGTCTTTAATGGGTATGAATCCTTTTTTGAACGGCTCGGCTTTCGCGTTATTATTGAGAAGTTTACCGATCACACCATGCGTTCAGAGGCAACGGTAAAGGTGACCACACCAGACGGGGCTACGACCCATACAGCGGCGGATGGCGATGGTCCTGTGAATGCGTTGGACACGGCACTAAGGAAAGCTCTTGAACAGTTCTATCCCGCCTTGCAGACAGTCAGATTGATAGATTACAAAGTTCGGGTTTTAGATACCAAAGCAGGAACCGGTTCAAAGGTACGTGTGCTTATTGAAGCGAGTGATGGCGAAATGAGTTGGAGCACCGTCGGGGTTTCTGAGAACATCATATCAGCAAGTTACGAAGCACTCATTGATAGTTTTGAATATAAGTTGTATAAAGATAAAGATGCAGCCAAATAAATCTTGCCGACTGTTTATAAAGCTAAACTTTCCTTGACATTATTTTATACAAATGTTATACTTATTATAACATTTATTGGAGGCGTGACATGGGAAATTTAGACCAAATTGAAAAAGCGGCGCAAAAACTAATAGGATTGTGTCAGAAAGAAAAACCGACAAAGACCGACAAGCAAAAGATGTTAGGGTTACACGCCGACATCCTTTCAGGTATTGAAAATCTTACGGAATGTGAACTCTGTGGTGCTATCAGTGAAGTGATTGTAACAATGACGTTGGCTGAAGTCACAGCGAAATTGTGCAAGGAGTGTGGCTTTAAAGCGTTGGACGTGGGAAAAATTCAGAAGACGACATCCCGAAAACGCACTCCCACTGCGAAAAAGCGGAATACTGATTCAAAAAAGACAGTATCAAAACCTGCTGAAACCCCTCAAGAACCAGAGTCCCCTGCTGCATTACATACTCGTGTGGAAGAACAGACTGGGATTAAGAAGACCGATGTCAAACGTCTACACAAAATTGTGCAGGAAATTGCAACGCCGATGAACTTGGAAAATACCATGACTTATGTGAAGCGCGAGGTAGAAAATGCTAAGCTGAAGGTGGAAGGACAAGCATTGGAAAAAGCAGTGGAAATTTTAACAGCTGCATAAAATATAGCATACTCCGTTGTACCGTTACCCAGTTGGAATATCCTTTACCCAATCACGATGTTCTTGATACCATTCAACGAGTGCAGTGATCCCTTCACGGAAGGTTACTTGTGGTTGCCATCCTAAAAGTTGTTCCGCTTTTTGGATATTTGCCCACGTGGCACGTACGTCGGCAGGATGAAAAGGTTGATGTGATAGTTCCGCCTTCTTACCGATGAGTTCCTCTATTAGTCTAATTGTGTCGAGTAACACAATCGGACTATCTGAACCGAGGTTTATCACCGAATATCCGAGCGGTTTCAGTCCTGCGATCACGCCACGTGCAATGTCTTCAACATAGGTATAATCGCGCGAGGATTGTTTTCCATCACCATAGACAATAACCGGTTTTCCCTCACTAATCCATTGGACAAAACGGAACGCACTCATATCCGGACGTCCAGCGGGTCCATAGACAGTAAAAAAACGAAATATTGTCACGTCAATAGCGTAGAGATAGTGGTAACTATGACAGAGTGCCTCTGCCCCTTTTTTTGAGGCAGCATAAGGGGAAAGCGGTCCATCTGTGTTCGCCTCTTCACTGAATGGAAGTGGATTATTGGCACCGTATAAACTTGAGGTAGAGGCTAACACAAATTTTTTCACTTCAGTGTCATGACATAGTTTCAGCAGGTTTAGCGTGCCTGTGACGTTTGTATCAATGTAAACCCACGGATCTTCAACAGATTGCCGAACACCCGCGCGTGCTGCAAGGTTGATGACCGCATCATAATGTTCATCAAATATCGGTTCAAGTGAAGCACGGTCGCAAATATCTACACGGTGAAAATGAAATTCGGGTAACTTTTGAAGTTGTGAAAGTCGCCACTTTTTTACTGTAACATCATAAGCATCGTTTAAGTTATCAATTCCAATCACGGTATGTCCACCTGCAATAAGAAATTCAGTAACTTTCCACCCTATAAACCCAGCACATCCCGTGACAAGATATTTCATACTAATCCTCTACTAATTGATGCTTCTTTTATCCTCACTTATAGTAAAACCTATAATTAATGAGACGCTTCTGTAGCGCAAACTTTTAGTTTGCGTCTCATCGGCACAAACTAAAAGTTTGTGCTACAACTTCTATTGTCCGTTATGTTTCCAAAAATAGATTTATCAAGTGTCCCAATAATTTCAAAGTTCACTATAAGAAGTGATCTTACAACTATGCTTTATTCATCATCTACCTGGATATCATCAAGTCGCTCTTGAAAAAGCGATAACTCCATGTTTGCTTCTTCAGGTTTCATATCCATTTCCGTTCCGAGTTCTTCTAATCGCTTTTCCTGCAAGACCATCAAAGTGTCCACCTTATCAACTTTCTGCTTTACCTTTATAATATTCTCATAATTAGCGTCTGCGCGGTTACAAAGTATCATTAGCTCCCGATAATCTCTTATGCCTTGGTCTAATTGAGTCAAACCCCCACTTATATATGTTAGTTCAACGCGATACCGCTCCAAGTCTGCCCCTGTAAAAAAGTTAGTGAGTTTCTCTAAGACATCATTTAATTCAGTAAGTTGAATTTCCTTTTCAGACCACAGTATCTTTTTAGCAATGCCATCTACACTATCGTTGCCAATAACTGAAGCGTGATTTTTCAGATTTTCCTGAAGTTGTTTCTGTAAGTTACCTAACCCTAATCTTTGGTTTCTTATTGTCTGCCTAAAATTTTCACAATTAGTTCGGATTTCAGGTAGTTTTCCATGAAGTTCCTGATACTTCTGTTTGAGTTTTTCAACATTTAAAATATAAGTTGGATACTGAATTTTGATATTCTTTGAAATCTCAGATTTCATTTTTTGGACTTTAAGCTTACTTGGCGCAATTCTTTCAAGACTCATTAGGCCGCATAGAGTTGCCATTGAACCTGAAAATGATAGGAGCGCTGAACCTGCAAAGAATAAGATGCTTTCCGCTGCTTGTGCCAATCCCAACCACCCGATTACACCGACAAATGAACCGCTGCCTATGAGAACCATCGGAAAGGACAAATATCTTTTAATATCATCTTTGGCTTTGGAATCCATATTTATCTCCTGTGTGTAGCATAATGTCTTAGTTTACCAATGCAATCGTAGCTTAAGGTTTTTCAGTTAATCGGGTATCAATTTGTTTTTTGAGTTCCGCGTAAATTTCTGGTTTGAAATTTGCTTCGCGATGGAATACGATTTTTCCCTGTGCTGAAATTAAATACAGATTAGGTTTCTTTTTTTTTGTTTGATAGCGTTCATGTACTTGCCCCTTCCAATCCATTAGGAACGTTACGGGTGGTGGTTTTCTCTTTATTCGGGACCGAATGAATCCTTTCGGTATAAATCCGGGTACGCTCCGCATATCCGCAATTATATAAGCAGTAACCCGTTTATCTTTCTTATAATCTTTCTGGAATGCCTCTGCCCATTTATCGTCTTCCTTCCGAATCTTCCGATTGCCCATAATCAGAAAAACCAGTTTTCCGCGCAGCTTCTTCAAATTGTGCTGTTTTTCCTCAGCATCTTGAAGTGTAAAATCTGGTGCAGCATCGCCTACTTTTTGGGGTTTCACCTCTGCAAGGCTTGTAACACTTACTAACAATATGCAAATGAACAGACATGTAGTTATCTTCATCATACTTGCATTTTATCACAAGATATGAATTGATGTCAAGCAGTGAACGAACACATGTTAAATTTGCGTTGATATTAGCGGATAAATCTGTTATCATATTGAAATAGTTATTCTGTAAAGGCATTTCGCTTATGAACGCTGAACCAACCGCTATAAACGAACTACTCACTCAGATTCGTCAACATCTTCTTCCACAAGTTGCGAGTCTCACTGAATTCCAGTCAGCGACCGAGTTGCAACAATTTCGGAACCGTTTGCATAGTATCCACAATTTTTCTTTGCGTGCTGCACTGTCAGGTGAGATTAGTAATCAAGTTGAGGTGCTGCTTTCAACGAGTGCAAGTTTTTGGCATCTTATTGCTGAAAACGAGATGCTGTTGACAAACTTGAAGGATTTTACACGTGTTCGCACTTTTTCTGCAGAAGCAGAAGGCATAACTAACTTAGAGGAACTGCTTTCTGGAGAGGACACGCTGCGCGATGTGATTATCAACAGTATTGCCTTTATGCTAAATTGGAAGGCAAATACTATCTGGGTTGATTCTGCGAAAAAGGCACGCACCGCGATGACAAAAAATTATATGCTTGAGATTCAAGATAGGATTTGGCAGTTTATCAAAGAGAGTCAAAACCAGTCAGAGCCGATTGATGTGGAACAATCTGATCGGATTCGAGAACGAGCAGAAAAGTTCATGCAGATCATTCAAGTGGGTGAATTGACGACTGAAGCACAAGTGACCTTGTTGATGCAGATTTATAACATGTTGCTCCGGTTCCAACTTGGACAACTGATTATCCAGTTAGAAAACCTGCAAGAAAATGAAACCAATTAAGGCTGCTGCCTATCAGTAAAAGACTATTGTATGAAGAAAGAACTGTTTGAATCACTCGTTGAAGTTATAGCGACATTAAGAAGTGAAAACGGATGTCCGTGGGATCGGGAACAGACACATACATCTTTAAAATCCACACTCATTGAAGAAACCTACGAGACGGTTGAGGCAATTGATTCTGGCGATCCAAGAAAATTGAAAGAAGAACTCGGTGATCTTCTGCTAAACGTCATGCTCCAAGCACAAATTGCTGCAGAAAACCAAGATTTTGACATCTACGATGTAATTGACACGTTGACAGAGAAATTAATTCGAAGACACCCACATGTGTTCGGTGATGTTGATGTTGATAACGCTGAAGAGGTCGTCAAGAACTGGGAAGCCATTAAAAGTCAAGAGGCTGGTTACGAAGATAGAAAATCGGTGCTGGACGGTATTCCGAATGCTTTACCCGCTTTACTTCGTGGGCAAAAGATCCAGAAACGAGCAGCGCGAGTCGGTTTTGATTGGGATGACATTGCTGATGTGGTTGCGAAAGTAGACGAAGAGTTATTAGAAGTTAAGGAGAGTCTGCAGAAAAATGACTCAGATGCGGTTGAAATGGAAATAGGAGACCTATTGTTTGCTGTTGTGAATTTGTGCCGTTTTGTTGACCTTCAAGCCGAGGAGACGTTGCGAAAATCAAACCGTAAGTTTATTGCCCGCTTTAAACGGATGGAAGCAGAATTGGAAAAACAGGGGAAGACTCTTTCCGAGCAAACTCTTACTGAACTTGACGAAATTTGGGAAGATGTTAAAAAAGATGAATCATGAAGTCCTCTGATAAGTTTCGAACATACCCAGAATATGAAAAGTACTCCCAACTTATCAATCAATTAGATCCGAACGCATCACCACAGGTTGTAATTGTACATCGGACATCTGACTCAATTTCTGAATCAGGCAAAAAACTCGGTATTTTTTCTGGTTCATTCAATCCACTCACTGTTGCCCATGTCAAAATGGTTGAGGAAGCACGAGAACGTTTCCAACTTGATGAGATGCTTTTGTTACTCGCTAAGGCAAACGTTGATAAAGATGTATTTGGGTGGTCGTTAGCTGGGAGGATTCTTACACTCAAACATTATGCGGAAAAACATAATGATGTTTCAATTGGTCTGTCCAGTCATGGTCGATACATTGACAAAGTAGAAGCTTTGAGAGCGGTTTATCCTGTTGATACGGAGTTTCACTTCATTGTCGGCTACGATACATTGGTAAGGATTTTTGATCCGAAATACTATGCGGATATCCAGACAGAATTACAACACCTTTTTTTACGGTGTCGTTTCATCGTGGCAAACCGCGACCATGTAGATATTGAAACGATAGAAGAATTCATTGATCAGGCAGCACTTCAATCGTATAAATCATCAATTGCCTACTTAATACTCCCAGAATACTATGCGGAAGTGTCCTCCACAGAAGTGCGTCAGCGGATAGCACAAGAGGATAGCATCTCTCATTTAGTCCCACCCGTTATTGCCGAATTTTTGGAATAACCATTCCCATTATACCATCTATAGTTAATGACGGGTTTCCCCAATTTTTTACATGCGTAAATACGTGCGTCTAAATGTTCACAAAATAGACAAGAATAAAAAAGACGAATTTCTGGTATAGGTTGAAAGTGAGCGCATCTGTTTGCAGTTTCAACCATTTCACTTAAATGCGTTCGGAAAACGATATTATTTAATTCGGATTTAGCGGCAAGGTCTATTGCGCGTTTCTTTTCTCCAAGTTGTTCCCAGATTTTGTTAATGACTTCTGTTAAGATAGCGCGATATGTTCGTTCGCCGGGAGGCTCAGGGGAGTAAAGCGTAACCTCATTTTTGCGGCAATAATTTGTAAGCCTTTTAAGCAAACTGACATCACCTTTTCCGTATTCCTTTCTCAACTCTGCTTTAAACCTTTGCTGAAACTCGTCCCATTCAATAACGCACAATTCCCATTTTTTTAGCAAAAGCATAGAAGGTGTGAGTTCAGGTATTACTTTGATACCTTCCACTTTCTGATGGCAGATAACGAACTTGTTAGGTGTCCTACTTTCTGTTTGATTTTCGAGAGCGTCTAAATACAGCACATTCTACATCCTTTTCAGAGACACTATCTTCCACACTTATTTTAACGTTAAAACAAAAATTAGTTTTAGTTATTTTAACATTTGGATAAAATTTGTGCAACAGATATTTCAAATTGACACAAAGATGGGTAGAACGCGGTAAACCTAAGAAGTGTTGATATAGGAAAATACGTTTGTTTTGGTGGGAGTTATATGGGTGTGAAATGAAATGTGTTAAAAATCAACGCCAAATACCAATTAAGAGGGATAGGCATTTGGCGAATTTCAAGGATTTTGGAAACCTTAATCTACCTATTGCTTGTTCCCGTACATTGGGTTTTCAAGGATAGATTGAACTTCGTAGATTGAACCTTTCTTTTCGGAGTAAGGTTCAGGCATACGAACAGGCGCAGGGACGATTCGCGGTTGGTTTGTGGGTTCACCTTGAATAATGAAGTCGTTGAATGTATCCCAATCTGGAATGCCTTTTAGGGGCCAGGCATCCACAGCGCAATATTGGAAAAGCAGTAAGCGGCGCGACTTATCAGAGGTATTCGGGGCAGACCCGTGTAAAGCACGAACGTGGTGAATTGTAATTCCACCTGCCTTCAACTCAATCGGCACAGCACCATCAGGTGAGAAATCGGGATCGGTCACCGCACCGACAAAAGCTCCGTTTTGGTGATGATCTAAGGTTGGTCCCTTGTGTGAACCGGGGAGTATCATCAATGCGCCATTTTCTACAGTCATATCATCAATGACAACACCGACTGCAAGCAGATCGTCATTGGTGTGTGGGTAAAACGCCCAATCCTGATGCCATTCTACAGGACTACCAAATTCGGGATATTTCATATTGAGTTTGTGCCCATTATACCGAATTCCTGAACCGATAAGTTGGGATACTAAGCCGAGTATGTTAGAGTGGCGCAAGGTTTGGTCATAAACAGTGTGGTATAGACAAGGGCTTTTGATGCGGCGTACACGCGGGTTTTCGGGGGAATGTCCGGGTTCAAGATCAAAAATGTCGTTATGTTCTGTGACCTCTCTGGATTTTTCAACAAATTCATCGGTAACACGACGAAGTGCTGCTACTTCCACGTCGTTTAGCACTGCTTCAACGCCGATATAGCCGTTTTTATCATAAAAATTGAGTTGTTCCTGTGTGAACATCATGTCGTCTCCTTGATGTGATGTTACTATTTTACGTAAGTTCCCTCGGAAATCTCTTTCGCAATGTGAAGCTGCTTATCTCACCTTATTATTCCTGCATGGTTCTATTAGAATCATAGATGAGGTCTTATTGGGTAGAAAAATCTATTTCTGTGCAAACAACAGTAAACTTTGTCTCACCACATATCCAATAAAATTCCCATTTTATATCTATTCCGTCAGATTGAGTCAATACGGAGTCAATTCCCCATGTTGGTCCAGCTTTTGGTCCATAATCCTGCGATGCCGATGACATTTCAAATGATTTGACACCCTTAAATTCGACATAAACGAACTGTTCATGTTCTTTACCATAAGGATAGTAGTTGATTGTGAGAATAATTGTCTTATCTGCACTTTTGATTCCTGTCCCCTCGCCATTCTCATCTAAGGTTTTGTAATTTTCAAACTTAATTTCGATTCCTGCAACGTAATCATCATGAAAATGATCAAAATGTTTCAAGGCTTCATCAACTTCTTTGATATTTGTAACTTTGATATTAGCAGCTTCAAGTGTCACCATTTCTATCCCTCCATGATATTATGCCATAATTATACACCATTCTCATTATTAGTTTCAATTAGTTTTTCATATATGTTCTGAATCTTTTGAACATGCTGTTCAATACTAAATGACTTCTCAGCATGTTTTCTCGAAGCATCACCCATCTTAGCACAGCGTGAAGGTTCTCTAATGAGTTGGATAACTTTTTCTGCTATTACATCAATAGAGTCTGAAGGAACAACGTATCCTGTTACACCGTCTACGATCATTTCAGAAGTGCTACCAATCGGTGTACCGATGACGGGTTTTCCGGATGCCATTGCCTCGGCGATGACACTCCCTGCGGATAAAGTAACCAAAAGGTCCAGTTCCTGCATCACGCGCGGCATGTCGTTACGGTGTCCTGTGAAATGTATCACCTCTTCTAACTTATATTGAGATACCAATTGGCGAACTTCTTTATCATAAGTGCGATGTTCGGGTGTATCAAGTGCAGCACCGATGATGTGAAATCGAACGTTTTGGCATTGTTTGACAACTTCGCGCGCTATCTCAACAAAAGTTGTTTGTTTTTTAAAGGGTTCAATCCTGCCTACTATCCCGACTTTAAACCGATCCGTATTTTTGTCTCTTACGATAGGATTAGGTTGAAAAACGGAAAGGTCAACACAGTTTAAAACGACATCTATTTTTTCAGATGGGATGCCTGCTTTAACGAGTGGTACTTTACTTTGTTCGGAGATGGCAATAATATGACTCATTTGGTCAAAATCGTAGTTTAACACTTGTTTGGATGTTAGGATATTTCGCACGTGTGAAATGACAGGAACATTGAGTTGGGTTTTAACTTGTAACAGATACGGATTGAACCACGAATCGGAGGTGTGGACCAATTGGACATTGTGTTTTGTGGCAAGATCGGTTAACTTCGCGGCAGCTGCGTGGCGAGTGAGGCGAGATGACACTTTCCGCCATGGCGGAAGATTTAAAATAACAGTAGGTATATTCGCTTCTCTTAGTTGTTCAGCGAATATACCGTCGTCGGGACAGACAACGGCCGGTTGATAAAGATTTTTGTTTAGATGCGTAACAAGATAATAGAGTTGTCTTTCGCCCCCACCTATGCTTGATCCACAATGGCTAAGGTAAAGTATAGGAATCATCTGTTTTCAGTAGGAGCGAAAGTCCTGATTACACCGCAAAGTCAAGATGTTGATCGCGGAAAACCTGACTCACTGATCTGTGCTGGTGCACCCTTAGAATAGCTTGCGCGAGAAGTGATGCGATAGAAAGCACTTTGATTTTCCCATCAAGCTGCTTTTCAGCAGGGACAGGTATTGTGTCTGTGGTGACCACTTCACGGATAGAAGGGTGACTAAGCCGTTCCAATGCAGGACCGACGAGCACAGCATGGGCAATGCTAACATAAGCAGGCCTTGCACCAGCTGCTGCCAACGCTTGTGCTTGTTCGTAGATACTTCCACCGGTTGCGATTTCATCGTCAATAATAATCGGGGTTTTATCTTTGACGTCGCCAACAAGCTCAACGAATTCAACGTCTTGCCCATCAGCACCGTTCCGCCGCTTGTGCATGATGGCTAACGGGAGACGAAGGATTTTAGCATATTTTTCTGCAAGTTTCGCCCGTCCAACGTCAGGTGCAACAATCACCCCGTTCTCAATTTGTTTATCTCGGAAATAGTTTGCCAAGGTCGTTAGCGCAGTGAGGTGATCCATCGGAATATCAAAGAAACCTTGGATTTGTGGGACGTGCAGATCAATCGCCATCACCCGACTTGCCCCTGCGGTGGTCAGGAGATTTGCCACGAGTTTCGCACTAATCGGTTCACGCCCTGTTGTTTTATGGTCTTGACGCGCATAACCAAAGTATGGGATGATAGCGGTAATCTGTCTTGCAGATGCACGTTTCATCGCATCAATAGTAATGAGGAGTTCCATTAAGTTTTCGTTGGCGGGTTCACTCGTGGGTTGAATAATATAAATATCGGTGCCGCGTATACTTTCTTCTATCTGCACACGCGTCTCACTGTTTGGAAATGGACCAATTGTAATTTTACCCAGTTCAACACCTAAAAGCGCAGCAATTTCTTTCGCCAAAGCCGGGTTCGCGCGTCCGGCAAATAGTCTAAAATCGTTGCGAACTTGCTGGTCTTGGTCTATCAATATGGACATGCCAAAATCTCCTTAGTAAATTTTTAGCATTGACAATTTTGTTGGTATTTGCACAAAATTTGTAGACACAATTAGATCAAGGATTCACCTGTCATTTCAGAAGGTTGCGATAAGCCAAGAAGTCTTAATGTTGTCGGTGCAATATCTGCCAGTCGTCCTCCTCGGCGCAGCTTGTGCTCTCTATATTGCTCATCAACAACAATGAGGTCGACATCATACGTAGTGTGTGCCGTATGAATACCGCCTGTTTCTGGGTCAATCATTTGCTCACAGTTGCCGTGGTCTGCTGTGACGATAAGCGCACCGCCTTTTTCCAAAACAGCATTAATGATTTTTCCAACTCCTATATCAACTGATTCAACTGCTTTGATAGCGGCTGGAAGCGAACCGGTATGTCCTACCATGTCACCGTTGGCGTAGTTTAAAACCATCAAGTTATATTTGTCAGAAGCAATTTTGCGTAACATTTCATCCGTTACGCCGGGTGCTGACATCTCAGGCTTCTGATCGTAAGTGGTAACATCACGCGGGGAAGCAATAATTTGACGTTCCTCACCTTCATAAGGTTCATCTCGGTAATCATTGAAAAAGAACGTAACATGTGGAAACTTCTCCGTCTCGGCACATCGGAATTGCGTGAGACCTGCCTCGCTGACATAAGCACCAAGTGTATTACGCATTTTCGGCGGTTTTGCGACAGCTGCTTCAACAAGCATTCCCTGTTCATATTCAGTCATCGTAATAAACTTAACGCTCATTTTACAATTCCGTTTAAAACCCATTTCGCGCGTGACTCCGTCTTTTCCTTCTGCTTGATATGGAAATGTATCAAGGCAGAAAGCTTTGGTGAGTTCGCGTGGTCGGTCACCTCTGAAGTTGTAGAAAATAACAGCGTCGCCATCGGATATTCGCGGCAGTGGTTCTCCGTTATTGTCAACAACTACAGTCGGTTTAATAAACTCATCGCCTTTACGATTTTCATCGTCTGGATTTTTGTAGTAATCACTGTATGCTTGTGTTGCTGTGGTAACGCGCGAACCGACTCCTTCAGTTAATAGACGATACGCCACTTCAACCCGTTCCCATCGGTCATCACGGTCCATTGCATAGTAACGACCTATGACGGAGGCTATCTGCCCAATCCCGATTTCTTGCAGTTTTGCCTCAACCTGTTCGCAAAACTTAATGCCGAGATCAGGTTGGCAATCGCGTCCATCGCTGAAATTGTGAATGAAGACTTGATTAGTTTGCAGTCCGTTGTTTTTCGCGAGTGAGAGGAGGGCGTAAAGGTGTTCAAGAGAACTGTGAACGCCAGCATCGCTTGCTAAACCCATAAGATGTAAATTCGTTCCATTGTTTTGCACATGTGCCATAGCATTTAAAAGCGTTTCGTTCCGAGTGAACTCACCGGAACGAATCATTTTGCTGATACGCAGAAGTTCTTGATCTACAATACGTCCTGCGCCGATATTTTGATGTCCGACTTCACTGTTGCCGATGACACCCGGTGGTAAACCGACATCCTCGCCAGAGGTGTGAATTTGGACATGCGGATAGTTTTGCCGCAACCAATCATCTACAGGTGTTTTTGCCAGATGAACAGCGTTGACATCCTGAAATTCAGGATACGGATTATTGCCCCATCCATCTCGAATGATGAGAACGACAGGGCGTTTTTGCTGGCTTGTCATACAAATTCCTTATAAACCTTTGATTTTTGCCCACGTTGTGGTAAGTTTGCCACGTGCTTGCACGTCCTGCGGTGTATTCATAGTTTTTTGAATTTGTGCCTCGCTCAAAGCTTTATCATAAAGCCGAACTTCATCGATTTTACCGGGAAACCAGTCAGTTGGACGACCATAATCATCACCACCGATCCATAATTCTAAATCGGATGGCGCTATTGGAACATCATTCGCTTTTTCACCTTCTAATTTACCGTTTATGTATACCTTCATCGTCTTCCCATCAAACGTCCCTGCGAAATGATACCATTCGCCAACTTTCCAATCTGTTGTTGTAGATTCGGCATGGGTGTTGTTTGGTTTTACGAGGAAATCAATGCTGTTTTTATTTCCAAAGTCAAAAATGACGAATATGGAGTCGTTTTTTACCATCAAACGGCGACTTGTTAGGACATCGTTTGGACTAAACCATGCCATCAGTGTGATATTTTCTGTTAGGTCTAATGCACCGTCATCGGCAACTACAACATGGTCACCTGCACCGTCAAATTCGAGTGCAGTGCCAAATTTTCCATCAACCCATTTGGGTGCTCCTTCAAATTTACCGTCATGTCCATTGCCGGTAACATCTACTGCCGTTTTGCCAGCACCCTCGTTAAATGGCCAGTACGCGACAAGTCCGTCCTCAACCGCATAAGCTATACTTAGACTCGTGATAATTAGTGAGCATAGTAACAACACAAAAGTAACTTTTGGCATTGTGATTCTCCTTTGTAAAGTGAATTTCGGTTTATATCGTGGGATGCATTAATATTATACCATGTTTTTTGGGTTGGTGGGAATTAAAATGAGAAATTGTTTAGAATTTTATGGATAGGAGAGATAGAAAATTTTAGAGTTTTTAGAGTAAATGAGAAAAAGCAATAAATCAAGAAGTAGAGAAAAACTTAGTCCGGGTATAGGTTTATGGGAGGTTTAAGGTAGAGGTTATTTCAGAGTGACTCTGAAAATTGGTAGGATCGTAAATTGAAAATATGTGTGAATCATTGATCTTAAATATGTGCCAAAGGTAATTGGCATGGTCATCGTGCAGTGAGAATTTAAAGAGGCGTAATGAATTGCGCTTGGTGAATGTGCGTCCGACATTCACATTAAACGCGTTTTTTGTAAATGAGAGGTTTTCACTCAGAAGTGGTATTATATACTGCGCTCAATAGACCAATGCCTATCAGTGCTTTGAACAGCAACCGCACCCGGCATATCCATCTGTGTCAACATCTCATTGACTTCGGCAAGTGTGAAGGCGGCAAGGAAGGAATCGTAATAGAGTTTTTGTTGGTAGGGGGTATCATCTGCGGCATAACGGCCAACGAATGCTTGCGCATCTGCTGGTGTTTCAGGACGGATGAGGTCACGAATTAAAACCACACCTTCAGGTTTGGCAACTCTACCCATCTCTTTTAAAGCACGCAACGAATCGTGGATATGATGTACAATACTATTAGAGATGAGTCCGTCAAAGGTGTTGTCGGGATAGGGTAGGGTTTTGGCATCAACATATTCAAGTGTTATCTGATCGTTAAGATTAGCATCTGCGACGTGGCGTTTTGCTATCTTTAGCATCTCTTCAGACAGGTCAATAGCGGTGATGTGGATATTGGGACAACGTTGTGCAAGTAGGATTGGAATTTGGGCGGGACCTGTGCCAACATCAAGGAAATTTCCATCGTTCGCACCGAGTTCTATAACCCGATTAACAAAAGCCTCATCAACCTCACCGTGTTCCATCGCATCGTAAGCCTCGGCGGCTTCCACTGTGTCCATCACTTCTGGTTCTACAATTCGGTTCATTCTCTAATTCCCTGATAAGTTTAGCGACAGTCAGCGCGTTTTGACGAATCTGGTCAGGCTGAAATTGGGTATACATCCCAACCGCCATCGCGTCAATCGGTTTTATGTTTTCAAGTGCAAACTGAAAGGCATTATAAGGTTCATTTCTACCTGCCGCTAAGACTTTTATGGCAATGATAGGCAGCGGTATTGCTTGAATGGTAGCAACTGCTGAGTCACGGTCATCTGGCAGATATAATTCCCTATGCCGAGTATGATTATATAATGCACAAACGTAAAAGTCAACATCATATCCTTCTGTGTAGCAGTATTTAAGGATTTGTGGATCGTGCGTGCCGATACCGACTGCACATCCGAGGTCACGGATACGTTTGAGACTACCGCAAAGTGAATCAAGTTTGCCTTCCGCATATAACTGATCAGTGGTGCCACCGTGATGATAAATGGCAATTGGTTTGTAGTGTGCGATAATCTTGAGGTAGTCGTTGAGATTGCCATATTCTGTCGACTTTGGCGTTTGGGCAATCCACTGGATTGTGCCGCCTGCGTTCCAATATTCGTTGAGCGTTCGCATGATGTGTTTGTCTGCACGGGCAAGCACGGTGTTAATTCCGTTCTGCTCTGCTTGTGCGAGGTCCGCCATAATTTGGTGTGTCGTATAGTAATCCTCCATCGTTTTGGATGCAGCAGGCGATTGATGCGAGATGCCGCTATACGGATTACCACCGATTATAAGGCGTGTGATGCGATGTGATGCAATGGATATTGTGGGTAAGTTCGTCATGTTATTTTAATGTGTGATTATGGTCAAAAGAAATCGCTGATACGATATCCTTTTTTGTGTTTATTTTGTATATTACACCATCTGGTTGCGTATAAAAAATAAGTTCGTAAATTTCATCTGTTGGCAATAGTTTCTCTGTAGTTTTGGTCACGACTTTTGTATGTCGGGAGAAATTGCCACTATCGTGTGTGGAAAGGAATTCTCGGGCAGGTATCTGCCAGATGTAGACACGTGATCCTGCATCATCGTCACTGAGACCATGCGGTCTCCCCCACTTCTGAATTACTGTTGAAATGGGTTTAGCATTCAACGTTTTTACGGTTTGTTGAACTTTTTCATCTGTTGATAAAGGGCTTGCCTTCTGTTCATTCATCAAAAACGTCGGTGTTGAACAGGCAACCATTAAAATGCTTATGGTAAAAGCAAAATAGGGGAGGAATTTAAAAATGTTCATTGTCAAGTTCCTTCTTAGTTTGGAAGTAACAATTTGCGTCATTATGTCAGATAGATAGCAATTTACGTGCCAATGTCAGATACATAAAGATGCTGATAAGGGCAGTGTTTCAACGTTTGAATTGCACGAAAAGGGGCAAACGGGAAATAATATGTACAATTTTGTGCAGATGTGGAAAGAAAATGGAGGGATTGTGGGACAGCAGCAAAGCTGTCCTGTGGAAGGTTATCGAATGGCGATCGGATTGCTGGGAGAACCTGTTGCACCTTTCAGACGAAGCGGAGCAAAACTGAAAGCAAATTCGTGCACTTTCGCTAACTCTTCAGTGATCATATTTTCAAGATTGTAGATGCCGTGTTTGACGATGAATAACTGGTGTAGCGGCTTGTCGCACTTTTTGCGATGTTAATCGGTTTGCTGCACCGCGCCGGTCATCTGCTCCCCACTCAGAGGGAACCATGATTCTTGGGTTAGGGTAACGGTTGCTGTCAATGCCAGCAATCCAAATGCAATCACAAATATCAAGTTTCGTTTCGGTTTGTTAAACATTGTTGCCTCCTTATCATAAGTTAATTGTTTCCTAAAATGCCTGCTAAAATAGCGCGTTGTAACCGATTTGTTTCTGCCTTTTTAGTGATACGGACACTTACATCTCTTGTCGTTGGTGGATTATCGAAAATTCCACTTAGTGTGACGGGTAGAGTGAGTGTTTCATCATTTTCTTCGATTGTTACCGTTAGTGCGTCCCCAGATTTCCAGCTTTTCGCACTTTCGCGAAGGTCAGCAAATGCATTAACTTTTACACCGTTTACAGAGATCAAACGCCACTTTTCTTTCTGTAAACTTGTTTTAAGCACATCAATTATATAATCGGTTGTAGGTAATTCCTCGCTGTATTCTATCTGTACATCTAAACCTGCATAGTTGAAATATTCAGAGAGTGGGAAACGCTCTTTTCCTGTGACATAGGTTTTGAAGAACGGTTCAAAATTTTCTTTGGACACCTTATTGACAGCATCAATGACATCACGCTGTGTGTATTTTTTCTGAATGTTACCAAATTTTTGATAAAGTTGCTGCATGACGTGATCTAAATGTTTCCTATTCTCCGTAAGATGACGAATTTGTAGGTCCAGGGATATAGCAGTTACACTTCCTCCATTATAACCCAGCGCGGATGTTTTTGAACTTCCTCCGATAGTTGCATCGGAAGAGGAAGACAAATATGATTCACATGTCCGTTCTAACCGCTCAAAAAATTCTTGCTCTGTAATGTACCCCATGTCAACCGATGCAATTTCTGTGTAATAACTGGTGATACCTTCAAGAAACCAATGTTCCTTCAGGCTAAATTGCTTTAATGCTGTAATACCGTTCCAGATATGAAATACCTCATGTCCTAAGAATGGACCCCACAGGTGTTTAGTTTCTTCATCTAAATTGCTGTTCATCAGAATACTGACACTATATCCTATGGCACGACCTTTAAGTCGATCCATTCGTAAATCTTCAAAAGGATTAATGATAAACAGAACTGGCTGAGTCGGACCGCCATTAAACATTTCTGCATATTTGTTTAAAAAATTTGATGTGGTATTCTGCATCTTATCTATTGATGTTTTCAAGTTACCACCAACAGCAAGCATCACCTCAGTCTTACCCAATTTTGCTACGCCTTCAGCATGCTGACCAATCAGAATCGCAGAGTCCGTTAACTCTCTCTGGTTTTTGACAGAAAACTTATTTCGCGTTTTACCAAGACGTTTCCAAGGCGTTGAAACACGCCACCCTTTCGGGAGGTCAAATTCCACTTCAATATCAGGATTTGTCCCACCAATTATAAATAAGTGATAACCTGTCCAAAACGTGCAGTCTGGTCTAAGATAAGGAAATGTTGCAGTATCACGTTCAGACTTTGATCCTTCGCGTGATTCCAAATATCCCCTTGTTTCTTCATCATGTTTTAGGGATACATTGTAGGTTAGTGTTAGAGGAGATTTGTATGGTTTACGAAATTCGTACTCCCAATTGCCTGACCGACGATTCGGGATTCTATTGGAGGAATCCTTTATCTTTACAGTATGACTTGGAATATAATATCCACGACCATCGGTGCGTAACCGAATTTTCTTTCCACTCAATTTTTTTGGTGTCAACTTGCAAACAACCTGTGCTTCTCCAGGTTGGTCGTCAGAAATAATTACTGTATATTGTGCTTTTTGAAAAGGTGTTTCATGACCGCTTCCAGCTTCAACCACTTTTATTTTTTCTATTATCGGTTTGAAATAGTCATTTTGCCATTTATAGGTCCAAGTAGTATCGAGATTCAGTGGTAAGTATTCTTCGCTTTTTCCCTGCACACTGTATTCAATCAATTCAGCTTCGGTGACAGTTCCGTTTGAATGTTCATATCGCATCTTTACCAAACCTACCCCTTTTGCAAACCATAAATAGCGGGTGCCATTAACTAAATCGGTATCAGTATCAGTGTCAGAGGATTCACCCTTAAAGACAGTTTTATGTTTTAGGCATTTCTGGTAAGTGCCTGTTGATAACTCAACCTGTTCATACGGTTCTACAGTTACATGTGCCTCTGAACCAATTGGCCCTTGGTATGTCCATGATTTTCCAACTGTTATAGGAAACTTGAAGATTTCAACACCATAGAAATAGCCAATCATGCCAAAGAATAAACTGGTTGTATTCGGAACTGTTTGACTCGATTTTATTCCCTGTCTTGAACTTGACTGCCGCAATCCTAAATGCCTTTTTGTTTTATCGACATAAAAATCTCTTTGCCCCAACATTTCACCATTTTCAGATGAAACTATCACTTTGAGTTCATGTTTTCCTTTATAGAGATTAGCTTTGCTGCGATTTTCGCCAACTGTTACATTTTCAAAAAATACCTCGTTGTAATAGTTATTCTTCCACTTGTAAGTCCAAGTCGAGCCTAAACTGACGGGGAAGTAGTCTTTACTTTGTTTGGCTAAATTATGTTCAATCAATTCAGCTTCAGTAATGATCCCGTTTGAATGTTCATACCGCATTTTCACTAATCCGACTCCCTTGGCAAACCAAAGATAGCGTGTGCCGTTAATAAGAGCGTGTTCCAATTCTGTTCCGTTATCTGCACCTATCAATACAGATTTATGCTTGAGACAATTCGGGAAAGTCCCAGCAGCAATTTCAATATCTTCAGGGTTTTCAATGGTTATTTGTGTTTCTCCATCCCATCTATATTTCCAAGTTTTTCCCACAGTGAGTGGAAATTGGAACATTTTTCCGTCGTATCGGGCAGCGACATTTACAAACAGGACACGCATAGCATCGGGAATCATTTTTGTCTGCGAAAAACTCAAGGAGTCTAATGCCAATAGATTCTTTAATTTTGATACACGTAATTCCCCTTCACCAAATTCATGTCCAATCTCTGTAGCAGTGTTGATAGTGAAATCGCGTTCTACTATTGTAGTTGATTTTTCAGTAGCTGGTTTCTCTGGATTTCCACAAGAAGAAAACATAAGGATTGCAACTACAACAGAAATTAATTTGTTCATTTTCTCCTCCACAGCAGAACCATTGGCTGAAATACAACGCATTCAATAGAATATGACAGGGTACAGAAGTTCTACAAGTTTTGTATTATTTGAAAGAGACGCCTAACTTGACACTCCGTTCAGGGTGGTTGTCCATCTCAATATAAGCCTCTACAGAATCTTCAAACGGCACAACGGGATCAACAACATCTTCACATTCAAATCGTCCTTCGACAAGCCACTTCCAACAAGTATCAACGATACGTCGGAAATTCCAACGAGGGTGGTCGCGATTCGGATCGCTGTTGGCACGCGCAAAGATTATATTCGGAATGTTGACATGCGCAACAGCACCGAGGTCAAGTCCTCCAGTACACGCTTTCGCGCGTCCAGCGTAGACGATTGTTCCTTCAAAAGTGACGCTGCGAAGGGCATCATCAAGTGCTTCGTAAACTGCGCTTGTTTCTACAGCCACATCAACGCCAAGTCCGCCAGTCGCTTCTTTAAGCACCTCACCGACATTGCAGGCAGTTGGATCAATGACAAGTTCCGCTCCAGTCTTTTCAGCAACTTTCCGCCGTCTTTCAAGCGGGTCTACGGCAGCGACGAAGTCAGCCCCAGCGATCCGTGCCATTTGCACTGTCATCAACCCAATTGCACCAAGTCCAAAGACAGCAACTCGTTCGCCAACACGGACTTTTCCATCGCGAATTGCGGACATTGCGAAGTGTGCTGGATCATAGCAGACTGCCTCTTTCCACGTCATGTGGTTGGGCATTTTAAGGACACTTCCCGCGCGCCACGTGTGCGTCTCCTTGAGGTGTCCGTGGTTGGCGACACGTTCTCCAATCTCAAAGCCATCCACATTATCGCCAATTTCAATAATTTTTCCGACACACATATTTCCAAGTCTCAGTGGAAAATTTGGGTTGTTGTATCCGTAGTACGCAGTCAGTTCGGTGCCGCGTTTCGGGGCACCGAATTCGACTTGGACACGGACGCTATCGGCAGAAACAGGACCATCTTCATATTCTTGCAAAACGGGTTGCCGCGGGGCAACTGCTACTAATTCTTTTGGCATTTTTTCTCCTTTCTCTCCTTAAATGTTTAACGGCACACGGAGTGTGCCTACTACTTTAATGTGGAATGCCCAATTGATGCATGCGACGGTGAATCGCCTCTCGTGCCTCTTGGAACGGACGAGAAAGGTATTCCAGATGATCCTCCTCACCGTGATGGTGCGTAACCGTGCCGGGTTCATGGTGGCGTGCTGATTGTTGAATATAGGACAATCCACCTTCAATCAAGGTGAGCATATAGTTTGCCGTTTCTGGATCGAACATCCACCATTCGCCACCGACAGCGACGTAAATTGGAGACGTGTGTGCGATGATGCCACGCCGCCACCCATCGTGATGTGGAACTGCTTCTGCGTAGTTTGGCCCACCACATCGAGCAGCAATCCACGAATGTTTATCAACTTTTAGATTTGCTTTAAGGCGTAACTTGTGTGATCCGTTGTTTTCCTCTGTAGAGGCAACAACTTCTCCTGCTTGCACAATTTGTAAAGTATGAATGGGGAAGATGGAATCAGCGGATGCTTCAACTTCAACAGTGCCGCCGTTACCGGGTAGGTTAATAGTACTGCCTATCGGTTGTCCATTTACGGTAAGGCGAATCATTGGACCGCCGCTGAGAAACGTATTACCAGCACTCATATATTTGCACCAGTTGTCGTAGTTGAATTCTTCATTTTCGGGGATATGAACATACGTTCTATAAACACCTACTGGCACATCCGCTGTCATCTTGTCTGTGCCACCGACAAGGGGTAATTTATATCCACAGTTGAGATAACGGTAATATTCAATATGTCCATACATCGCGTTAGTGAGATATTCAACAGCGTCAACGCGCCCTGTAGCGATGAGCGTTGCAGGTTCGCAATTTGGATTAGGAATGTGCGGTAGAACTACGGTGCCGCCTTGTGCATGGCATGCATCTGCCCAATGCGAGAGCGTGACCTCCAGGTTTCCGCCAAGTTCTGCCTCACCCGGTCCATCCGAACACCACGGTGCCACCTGTTCCTTTAAACCGAGCAGCGTAAGATGTCCAAGCACATGTTGCCTGTTCTCCTGCGTGGCATAGACAATGCTTCTTCCATCGGCAGAAACCGTCGGTCTTCCGATGAATTCCTCTGTATTTGTGAAGAGATGCCCCCACTGCGAAAGGAGAAGATTGACAACGCCAAGGTCTTCACCTTGTGCTTCGGTATGTGCGCCTTGTGTTGAAAGGAAGTGGACGTGTGTGTCGCCGCTAAAATAGCGTTCGGCGTTCATATCGCACCACCGTTTTATCCGCAGGTTCAACTCGCGTTGTCCGGGTTTAATGTTGACGGTGGTCCGCAAAGGCGTATATTCAAAGCCGCGCGCAATATCAACGATAACATCACCGCGAGGTAACCATCCCTGACATGTGCCATCAATATAAGCATAACTAATCTGACCCAGCCGCACATCACCACCGACGTCTATGTGCCACGTGCCCATGTTTGAATTGACATGTGCGTGGTGTCCATGCGGGGCGTACGGCACACCGTGCTGTGAACGAAAGTGGATACGACACGGCACGGGCTTATTCGTGTCTTCGTCAATCACGGTGGTATGTACCCAGTTTCTGCCAGTATCAATGACTTCTATCTTGACCCGTTCATTCGGTTGGACACTTCCACTTTCTTGAAGCTCTCCCCAGTTGACATTGCCAAGCGTTTCACCTTGATTTTTAATTTCAACGGTCGCGGATGGTGTCGCGGATATCTCAGTATATGCAGGGCTGCTTTTGTTATTTTGGAATTCTCCCCATCCTTTGAAATCGTCATTCATAAATGCATCGGATGGATTTTCTGGCAACGGATACGGATAAGTCGCAGTGCCACGGTCAACATTCACTTCCATGTCAAACGGTTTGTCAGCATCTTCTGCTTGCGGAAGTGTGATTTTAACCTCACGGTTCGGGTGCCGCGGGATTGGATCCTCATCAAGGTAACCGAGCGTAATCGCCGCTACGATAAACTTACGTTCCTGCGGCTGAATTTCTATTGATGTCACCTCAACATCAGGATTGGAATTTTTCCATATCCATAGATAGTAGTTGCGCGGAACACACTGCGTTGCCTCTGTTTGACGTTGTCCGGCAGAACCCCACGGCCCTTGATGCCGAGCATGCAAACCTTCTTTGGTATCAGGGACAGCAATGAAGGTCTGTTGTCCCCATCCCTGCGGCACGCTGCCAATCTCAAAACGTTCACGAATTGGAACACTTTCCTTTTCGCCATCGGCGTAGTGGAAAACATAATTGGCAATAAGTTTTCCAATCGGTTCACCTTCATGGATGCGGGACTCAAGCAGCCGATGTACTATGATAACCCGCTTTGGATTAGAATTGATTGGAATTTGGATGGAGTCTGTATGGACACCTTCACCGAAACCTAAGAAACATTTTTCGCCTTCGGAGATGTGGAAGGGAAGTCCGTGAAATGTTTGCTGTCCCAAGGTTGGCGTTGTGTTTGCACCGATTATTTCTGCGTCTACATTACATAAATCGGTAAGAGATATAGGTTGATAGTCTTTCATGATATGTTTCCTTTGTTGGTTTTACTCAGTAAGTTCGTCTTCCAATTCAGTAAGTTTATCTTCTAACTCAGCGGATTTTTGCTTGTTCTTTGTAAGTTCTTTTTCTGCAATTCGCAGTTTTAAATGAAGATGCAAAAGCTCACCTTCAACAAGCCTATATTCGCCCCAGTTTGGCTTTTCAAGTTCTCCACGATTTACCAATGAACCCAACATCTTACTTACAGTTTCACTTATACTATTATTATTCGGCCACTTTTCTTTTAGCCGAGGATAATAATCTTGAATATCCCTTGGTTCAAATATCATTAAACCTGCAGGATCCTTATACTCAAGCATCTCAATGATAATCCAACCTAATTCTTGTTCCCATTCCGACCAGTCAGCCATGGAAGTTGAATTTGAAGATGTGCCATATCCGGCTGTTGTTACACTCGTTGTAGCAGCAAGTTTTTGTTGAGAAGATGGAAAATTATCGTTCCTCTCAATAGATAGATCATCGTCGACTTCAGGATAAATCCAGATTTCGCAAGCTTTCTCTGCAAGTAACTTTGCTCTTGTTAGGATAGCAGATAAGTTCCATTGTTCTGCACGTGCAAGACTTTCATTCAAATATAAGTGACTCTGGCAAAATCCTTTTTCCATGTCCCGTTTCTCTTTGAAAGGAGAATTGCTATATTCTGAATTGTAAGCGGTAAGTGTAAGGTTGCCAATAGTGTGAAGGAATTTATCATATATTTCGCTAAAGTCTTCACTTAATTCCTTTCGCCATTCTGGAGTGGGTGTCTGCGGCACTACATGTTCAATCGTATAGTCGTCAACATTGATAGGTTCTTTATGTCCATAGTTCTCCAGTTTTCGTAGCATATATTTGCAGACGCGACCAGACTGAGCAGTATAAATGTCTTTTTTCAACAATGCTTCTTTGAATTCATCATCTTTAGGGAAACGACTAATAAAGGGCATAAACAATAAAGTATCATTAAAAGATTTAATATAATCCTTAATGTTCTTCTTAGACATCTCTTTCAAAATTTTAACAAACGTATGATTGAGAAATTTACCTGACAATTCGCATATAGAACGCCGAAAAACGTAACTCTCAACCAATCGAAGCGTTTTTATGACTTCCGATTTCTCTATATCACCTCGTCTATAATAATCATAAACTTCAAGTAAGAACGGATAGACAACTTCGGCACGCAGCTCCCTTATATCCTCTAAACAAACCTTAAGTTCCGGATCTTCTTCTTTCTGTGTAATGTTAACGTAGTGCTTCCCATAACGTGAAATCTCACTGACAATTTGCTCAGCGTTTTCTGGCTTGTTGAACATATATTCAGGAAGATATGCTTTAAATTTTTCGTAAATTTTCTTACGGGTGGGGATCCGCTCAGTTTTTAATGTGAGATAATCTCGCATGAAACTGTCAAGGCGTTTTGTGTATTCCTTTTTACCAAAATACTGTTCCATAGGAAACCAAAAATTCTCGTGCAGTCTATTTTGGAAACTAAATGGTTGTCCCATGAGGACATAGTTCCGAATTTTGTCTGCTTCTGTGAGCTCGACCCCAGTCGAATTAAGACTCTCAAAAATCAATTGCGGATTTGCTCCTTCCCGATTCAAAACGATGTCCACAATCATCAACTTTCCAAGTCCCGTATATAAAGTTTTAAGATCAACATCTTTGACTTTCCTTTCAAAAAATCGGTAATTCTTTACCAAAAATGGAGAAGGATCTTGAGGAAGGATTTCTTTACTCTCCAACAGATAGATGAGTGTATCTTTATCCCCTTTTGTGAGAACTTGTTTGTGACGGAATTCTTCCCTTTCCCCATCGTTGAAAAGATAATAATTCACCAGTTGTTTCGGGGTTATATCAATGTCACTATCTTCTTTTATTGCACGGCTGAGTGCTAATAATAAGAGCGATAAAGTCGTTAATCGCTGTTGACCGTCAATTACTTGGTGTCTTGGAATGCTGACAGTATGCTGTTCTTCCTCTGGTTCCATGTATACAATTGAGCCGAGAAAATGCCACTTAATCTCATCATTTTCACCAGCCTTTAGCACATCATCCCAGAGTTTCTGACATTGTTTTTGTTCCCAACTGTACCTACGTTGAAAAATTGGAACAACAAACTGTTTCGGACCTTGTAAAAATCTAAGTATAGGTGTTTCGGTAGCTTTCATAGATTCTCCTTACAAAAGTTTTTGCCCTATTTTGGTCTGAAAATTTGCTAAATCAACGCTAAATGGGTGTGTCATTTGACAAAATTTAGCGTTTTCTATCATTTACGATGATTCCATCGCTTGGAGACGTTCAGCTAACCACAAGTTAACCAAAGTTTCCGGTAAGATTCCCTGTTCCAGCGCTTGCTTTTCAATTTTTTCATAGATCTCTGGGGTAAGCGTTACACGACACTTGCGCTGCATCCGAACCTCAAAATCGACTGCATGCGTTTCATCCCAGTGGTCAGCCAAACTATGTGTGTCCCAATAATCGGCTATCTCCTCCAGAGTTAGTGCCTGAGATATACTGGTAACCTGTTCGTCTTTATTTATTTTCATGCCTTTCACACATCCAAGTATATAAACTTGAGTTCGATATAAGAAATTGGTTCATCACGTGGATTCAATTGAACGAAAAATAGTTCCAACGCAACCCAAAACACCATCTTTGCTCCAGCGGAGCAATATGTTTATAGCAATCATCCGAACCAGTGTTTCCGCTCCAGCGGAGCGGTATGTGATATTATCACACATAGCACTCCGCTGGAGTGCAGGAACATGTCCGTCATCAAATTTGTGATAAAAATGATAAATTGTGTCGGATTTTTCTAACTCTTATGTCGGACTCACGTTATATAACGTGAGTTTAATATAGCAACTTAGAGCGGGAATTCTATCGCTTTTCCTTGTTCAGAGGACATATAGAATGCCTGCATCAACTCTGTTAAATTACGTCCATCTTGCATTGTAATTGTCATCGGTTCATCGCGGAGGATGGCATTGATCCACTGCTGCATCGGTGACGGTGGTGCTGCGGGCGCATCTTCAATGTACTTTGCTTTCTCTTCATCAGAGAGTTTGCGGGTTTGGAAATGCATCTCACCGTGTCCCGCAGCAAACGACCCTTCCGTGCCGTAAATCTCAAGCATATTCGGACCAGAGCGGTGTGTCCATGCAACATCAATTACACCGAGTGCTTTGTTTGCAAATTCCACGACAGAAACACTATTGTCGTCAATTGGGAAGTTACCAGTGAAATTGTTTATCTTCGCGATTGCACTTTTCGGTTCACCCATCAACCAACGAATCACATCAACACGGTGACATCCTAAGTCAAAGAGAGCACCCCCACCTGCACGTACCGGGTCTGCAAACCAAGCACTTGTGCCGCTGAACCAGCTATCCAGCGCGGCGGAATGTGCAATCCGTCCTCTACCGAACGTTATGTCGCCGAGTAGTCCATCATCAATTGCTTTTTTGGCGAATAGAATCTCAGAATTGGCTCGCGAAGGTAGTGAAATCATAAACTTCACGCCTGCTTTTTCAACTGCCTCAATAATCGGATCACATTCTGCGACTGTGATAGCGAGTGCTTTTTCGGTGAAGATATGTTTGCCAGCTTCAGCAGCGGCGATCATTACACGCGGATGGTCAGACGTAACTGCATCAACAGCAACTGCGTCAACGTCATCACGACTTAACATTTCGTCAAGGTCGGAATAGAAGGGAACTTCGTATTGTTCTGCAGCTGCTTTGCCACCGTATTCTTCCTCGTCCCAAACGGCAACGAGTTCGGTTTCGGGGTTTTCGTGAATCTGTCGTGCATATCCACCTGCGTGGACATGCGCCATACTAATTTTTGCTACTTTAATCATTTAATTCTCCTTTAAAAATACTGATTATTCCTCAAACTTTGTTAACAGCGCGTTACAAAACGCGCCTACTCGGATATAGTTGATAACGCGCTTGCAAAGCACGGTTACAAAGATGTCTATACAATTCTTCCGACAGAAGAGCGGGTAGCGAAATGATTCCAACCACGAAGCACTAATTTCACGTTGGTGTGTCGATTTTCACCCTCAATCTGATCATCACCTGCATGCATTTGGACAAGCACGCTCTTTCGCGTCTTATTTGAACGGTTCGGCATTGACCCGTGCAGTGTGAAGTAGCTAAAGAAAAGCACATCCCCCGGTTCCGCCTCTAATACGGTAGCATCCTCAATCGGGTATCTATCCGTAATTTCTTCATTATCTCCTCTCCCCATCATACCATCCATTCGTCCCAGTTCCCTATGAGAACCTGGGTATACGCGAACACACCCCATCTCATCTGTAGCATCCGATACATATATGATGGAGGCTATCATCGTGTCCTTAACTGACGGAAAATACTGCCAATCCTGATGCATCGGAAAGGGTGAGCCTTTCTCTGGCGGTTTGCAAAAAAGTTTAGAATGGTGGAGCATAATATCTGGTCCGAGTATATCTTCAGCAACGTTGAGAAACTTTTCTTGCAGAAATGCCTGCATCCACACAGCAGAAAAACTCTGAATATTATGGGTATGAATAATAACAGATTCCCCGCCATCAAGCGCATCCATCAATCTACCGCCCCAACGTGCATTGACGTTTTCATCGCTTTTGAGCAACTGGTCTACCACACGGTCAAAATCATGTTCCATTAATTTGATCTCTTCAGGCGAATAGACACCTTTTGCGAAATAGTATCCGTTTTCATGAAAAAATTGTCCAATGTCTGACATTATGATTTTGTAACCTCCAAATAGAGTTCAGCAAGCCAATTCGGCTTTAGATTTTCTGACTTATTTTTTACTTTAAATTCGTATTGTATTTGCCTTATTGTATTGAATACAGCGAACTTTCCATCGTTGAGAATACCGAGAAGATTGGTATTTGGTTCGGTTTCAGTTCCTATACCACATAGTTTTGATACATCTTCCAGACGATTGGTAGCGATTACAAGTGTTTTTCCCATCATCTGGAGTTCATTGAACAATTCTACCATCTCAATTTGTCCACGTGGGTCAAGCGGTGCTAACGGTTCATCAAGTAACCACAACTGTGGTTCATGAAGAAAGGTTTTGGCAAACAGAAGTCGTTGACGTTCTCCCGTTGATAAAGCCCCGATTTTCATGTCACGAAGATGCGGAATATCCATCAATTCAATCACAGCATCAATTGCAGCGGTGCGTTCCTGTTTCTCTAATTTGTATGCAGCAGCAAAAAATTGGAGGTAGTCAACAACAGATAATTCAGGGTATCCTTCAAAATCAACAGGTATATATCCGATGTGTGGACGAACCCGTTTCAAGTTGGAAAATGCGTCTATTCCAGAAATAAAAATAGAACCTGATGTCGGTTCAACCAAGGTTGCCAAGATGTTGAGCAAAAGTGTTTTTCCAGCACCATTTCTACCGAGTAGGATGAGAGACTCCCCAGCTGCCACCTGAAAAGTGAGTTCTGAGAGAAACGGTTTCTTGTCAATAGATTTGCTAAGGTTGTAGACATCAAGCAATTAAAATCTCCCGAGTTGCTCATATTCATCAGGTATCAACACTTGTTGTTTCAGCTAATTTCTGTTCTACGAGTGCGTTGAGACTCATTCCAGCTTTTGCGGCTTCATCTGTTAAGCGGTGATATAGGTGTGGATCAACAGAGACATTAAACGGCACGTCATTCAATTCTCGCGCTGGTGGTTTTGGAATGGGAACATTATCCTCTTGATAACACTCTTTCATCAACTCCCACGCTGTTTTCAATTCAATTAATGCTTGTGCAGGCGTAGGTCCGAAAGCAGAGACATTTGGAAGTTCAATGAAATGAGCGAGATAATCACCGTCTTCGTCAAGAAATATCTTTATAGTAAATCCGTCAAAATCGTCATGATTATTCTTCATCTTCATTTTCCTTGTTGTATTGTGCTAAAAATTGCCTTACTTGGTAACCTTTAGCCATTGACTTGTTCGGTTGAATTGATAATCTATATCCTTTGGGAGAATACCAAATCCGATGACTACCTCTTTGTCGGCGTTGCGTCCATCCACATCCGCGCATAAGCCGTTCAAACTCGGAATACTTCAATCCGTTTGGGTTTTGTTGCGCTTTTTCAAACAGAGCCTCTCTTTGATTCATATTGTATCTCTAATTATGAGGCAAAAAATAAGTATTTGTTTCCATTTCGTATAACCACAGTATCTTAACTGAGATCAACCTTGACAGATCTGCCAAGGTCCGCAGACTGCCATGCAGCTTCGGTTAATTGAATAACTCGCAATCCGTTTTCAACACCGATAGGATTCTCTGTCCGTTCGCCACGGATAAGTTCAATAAAGGCAGCATCTTTGTTACCGCCTTTAGGTAGCTCAGATTCATCAACCTGTTCTGGTTTGCCTCCAGTCCCTTGACGGTATAATTGCCCCGCGCGTAAAAAGAGCGCGCCATCTTCCAGCCAAATAGAAAAATCTTCTTGGACACCACCATGGGCATGCCCAACGATACTGATATTACACAGCGCGCCTGTATCAAATTTGATTGACATTGCTGTAAGGACATCTACCTCAATATCCAAATTATCTATCATTGCAAACACTGTGTCTGGGCTTGCTTCAAGTACCCATAGGAGGATGTCTATGAGATGACTGCCAGAATCGTTCAGTTGACCACCACCGCCGAGGAACGGGTCTTGCCGCCATTTCCCTTGCTGATTCCGATACCAATTCTGTGATTGATGGGCAGCAACAAAGTTCACTTTGCCAAGTTCGCCACTTTGCACGACTTTGCGGCAATATTGATAGGTAGGACTCAAATGACGCTGGTAGCCGATCATCAGATGCAAACCGGTCTCTTCGACTTTTGCCATCACCTGTTTTGCGTGGTCTACTGTGCACACCATCGGTTTTTCGGTATGCACGTGGCAACCTGCATCAAGCGCAGACATGATATGATCAAAATGCAGCCCGTGCGGCGAACTGATGACAACCGCATCTGGTTTCGCAGCGGTTAACATTTCAACATGGTCTGCGTAGATAGGGATTGAATCGTCTAAACCGACGGTCTCTTTAAATCCTTTGAGTGCGTTTTCGCTTGGGTCAGCAAGGGCGACAATCTCTACGTTTTCAACACCTGAAACACTACGTCCATGCCCCCGTGAGTTACCACCACATCCGATGAATCCAAATTTTAATTTCTGTTTAGCCATGTATGTTCCTCATTCAATTCTTTTTGCTTTAAGTTACCACGCCCTATTACAAAAATCAAGAAATTAATTCTGTTCGGCATAATTTAGAAATCTGTTCTTACAATTTGTCAACTGTTCAAAAAATGAACACTCTAATTCAAATTCTGTCCAAAACTGGTTGAAATTCACGGTTTTTGTTAGGATTATATATGGCATAAAATTTGCTTAAGTTGATAAAATATAATTTTGAAATACTACGAAGCCTTACACAATATTACGAACAATAATATTGAACGGAGAATAATAACATGCAAAAGCCCTTTTATCTTTTTCTTATTTTTAGTATAGCACTCTTTGTAATTTGGCAACCCCATGCAGGCGCAAAAGTGAAACTTAAAGAATATAATGACGAAAACGTTGTGGAAATGCAGGAGATAACGGTGACAGCCACACGTGCCGAGAAAGAACCATTTAAAACACCGAACACTATCACTGTACTCAATTTAAAACAATTAGAACGGACCAATGCAGATATAGCGTCCAATCTACTTCAGGATTCTGTTGGTGTCATCGCACAGCAAACAACTGTCGGTCAAGGTTCACCGATGCTCCGAAGTTTAACCGGCTATCAAACAGTAATTCAAGTCGATTGGGTTCGACTCAATAACTCAACATTTCGCTCTGGTCCAAACCAATATACTGCAACCATAGCACCGGAAAACCTTGACCGCGCAGAGGTGCTACTCGGATCAAGTTCTGTACTATATGGGAGCGGTGCCATGGGGGGCGTTGTGAGTTTCTTTACGAAAGCAATCCCGCTAAATCCAGCGCAGGAAACATGGGAAATACATCCTCGACTTCTTGCTCGCTATACCACCGCTACACAGGAACGAATCGGTAGGTTAGAGGTGACTGGCAGCCAAAGACGATTTGGATTCAGTGTTGGCGGTGGAGTGCGATTCTACGGAGATCTAAATCCTGGCGGTGGATACGACCTTCACTACAAAAACCGTAAATTTGAAATAGTAGACGAAATGCCGAGCGGTGTGCAACTTTATGACTATGATGAAGTGAGTGAGTTGTCAAAAGATGATATTCCTGATAGATGGCTTGTAGACAATGAAGGCCCCCTGGGTTGGAGAGCCTACGATGCCGATGCTAAAGTTGCTTACCAAATTGACGAAAGAAGAACTCTCAATGTTGCTTATCAAATGTGGCGGCAACCACAAACACCACGTTATGATAAAATCGCACCACAGGAGTTTAGTGAATTCTTTTTTGAACCGCAAAATCGCGACCTTGTATACGTTAACTATGTAGCGAATCCTGAAATCTCCAGCATTGACCTATATAGATTCACAGGTTCTTTTCACCGACAGAAAGAAGGACGGAACGAGGTAAAACGCGATGCGACTTCACGTAGACAGCGGGACGATACGGTTAATACCATCGGTTTAAGCGCGCAGATAGTTAGTAGTATTCTTCCACAGCAACGTTTGGTGGGTGGTGGTGATTTTTACTTAGACATGCTGCAAAGCCGGACTGTCGAAACTGATCTTGAGACAGGGAAAGAAACTGTTGATGAGAATTTTGGACGATTTATCAACGGTTCGCAGTTTTGGGATGCAAGTCTGTTCCTACAAGATGAAATAACGATACATGAACGAGTTGAACTTATCCTTGGCGGACGAGCAACACTTTATCAAACCGATGCGGACCTGTCTCTACGATCTGAGGTTTTTGATGAATTCAATGAATCCGACAGTAGTCTGACAGGAAGTGCGGGGATAGTTGTCGGTTTGATAGATTATCTAAATTTTGTGAGTAGTTTTGCCACAGCGTTTCGCGCGCCATCGTTGAACGATACAACAGCAGTAGAGGTGACGAATGAGGGGGTAACGGCACCGAGTCCCGACCTTGAAGCGGAGACTTCGTGGACAGTTGAGGGAGGTCTCAAGGCGAAACATGCCTCTTTTCGTGGTGCATTAACACTGTTCCACAGCAGGGTCAACGGTTTAGTTACGCGTAGACCTGTCCAAGAGGCATACAAAGAAGACGAAATTCCTAAACTCCTTCAAGACCTAATCAAGGAATACGAAGGTATTGACGTACTCGTGTTTGACAACGTTGATGAGGCGCAGTTTCAGGGAGTTGAGTTAGCAGGAGTGGTACCGATTGGTTCTTCATTGTCAATCTATGGGAATGCTGCGTTGCTGCGTGGGGAAGTGCTTTTGATTAACGGTGTAGAACCCGATCCTGATAAACCTTGGGAAGCACGCACTCGGAGAGAACCACCTTTGAACGGTATTGTAGGAATCCAGTGGGAACCGGTAAATACGCAGTATTGGGCAACGTTGTTTATGCGGGGTGCTGCGGAACAGAGACGCCTAAATCGGAGTGACATCCGCGACCCGCGGATACAAGGAAAAACACGCAACCCTCAGGAAGTTGAATTTGACGACAACAGCAATGCAGTTGATGCAGGCACACCGGGATGGTGGACACTCAACGTACGCTGTGGTGTTAAACTCTTTGACTATACGCGTTTGACATTATCACTTGAAAACCTGTTGGATCGTCGGTATCGTCCACATGGGTCTGGCGTGAATGCACCGGGCTTCAATGTAAGCGTGAGTTTAGATAATCGGTTTTAGTTGATTTATTTTCAGATGGGATTTCAATGGTGCCTGCAAATTACTGGACATGATATTTCTGCTTGATAAATTCAACGACAACCGGTGGCACCATCTCCAACAATTTCTCTTCACTCAATTTGCCTTGCCCCATCTCCACAACCTCCATCACGAGTGTTGAGCTGATATGTGCGTATTGTTTATTTGCAACCATAAAGAGCGTATCAATTTCTGGAGCGATTTGTTGATTCATCCGTGCCATTTTGAATTCCCATTCAAAATCGGAGATTTCGCGTAGTCCGCGAATGATAGCACATGCCCCACGTGTTTGCGCGTAATGCACCATCAACCCAGCGTCCCCCGCAATAGTAGCTTTCGGATAAGGTTTGATGACCTCGTCAAGCATCTGGATGCGTTCTTCAATCGTGAACCGTTCCTGTTTTGCCGGGTTCACACCGATAACGATGACGAGTTCATCAAACACGTCAAGTTTGCAAACCCGATCAATTAAGTCCACATGACCGAGCGTGATCGGGTCGAAACTTGCTGGGAAGATTGCAATTCTTTTAGACATCTGTACTCCTTTCTTGTATATTCTACGGTTCTTTATCTTGTTCTGATGTTTTCTCCAAAAATCTGAATTCTCGTGATGCGATATTTCCATACATATCAATCATCCGAATTTCACCTTCCTCAATTTTGGGATTGGATATTCCAAATTCAACGGTCGCCTTCTTTTTACCGTTTAGTGCTTGACACCCTTGAAGTTTGTGTAACCAATAATGTTTTTCTGATTTCTCAGTGACAAACAGTTGAAGTTGATGTATTCCATCATCATCAGATGCAGTTAACTGGAATTTTTTTTTGAACCAATATCAGTTTTTATTATGCTTATTTCAATATCTGGTCGTTTGTCAAAGAAAGGTTGGTTTGGGTTGAAGAAACGACTCTTATCCAACCATTCTGCTTCACACTTAGACAATTTCACCCAACTCTTGCCCCATGGCATAATACTGTTAATACCCTTGAAAACCCTTTTAACTACGTTAGGTTCATACTTAGGTAAATGATGTCTCCGATGTAATACGTCAAATTTATGCTTAAGTGAGTATACTATTAATTTCCAATCAATGCCCTTCTTTTTAGCATAGACAAAACTGCCATCTCCTGTGAATCCCTTAATATCATACATCCCAATTTTGTCTTTAAAAACCCCCTTCCTCCTTGTAGGGAATGTGAATGTATTATCATAATGATGATAATTGCGCCCAGCTGATTTGAACTGTCTTAACATGTTATCAATAAGAACTGACTGAATATCGTTCTCATAATCAACAAAAACAAGCCAGATATCGTTCAACTGCAAATCATGTGCTCCGATCGGTATTTCTTTCATGTGATATATCTTGGCTTTTCCATTCTCATCGGTTTCAAAAGTAAAAGTTTTTCTGCCGAAACCGTGTCGTTCCATCTCATCTGCGTAGTGCTTTTGAACCTTTCTTATAGTTTTATCTATTTTTTGTGTAATGTTTGGGGAGGGTTCTTTATCTTTCGGTAAGTAGTAAATTAATCGCACGACATCGTTGCGGACTTTGTCTAAATTTAATTGCGATTGCGTAAGCTCCCACACTCGAACAAAACCATCCTTGCCTCCAGTGGCGAGAAGGTTGCCATCATGTGAAAATGAAACATCCGTTGCCTCCGTTGGTAATGAAGAAATTGGCTCACCATTCGTAGTTGACCAGATTTCAACACCCCGTCCGTGATGAGACCAATCATTTGCCCCCACGCATATCTTCCCATCTGGGGAGAACACCATATTTTCAACATTTCCTCGAAGCACCTCACCCAAACGTTGCCAACTTAGCAATTCCCACATGATGAACCACTTCACAGAATAATTGATATACCCCTCCTGATCACGTCCACCAGCGACCATATATTTGTTGTTAGGGGAAAACTTTAAATAATCCATCTGATAAAAAGATGTTTCTAATGTTTTGACAAGTTGTTTGGTACTTAAATCCCATACGTGTATAGTTCCGTTAGAATATCCGGCAGCGATCCATTTATCATCGGGCGAAATGTCAATCGCGCATGTCGAACCTTTGGTTGCATGTGGTATATTGATGATAGCAATTTCCGTTATTTTCTTAGGATTCCGGATATCCCAGATTTTCACTCCTGGTTCATGTATTCCTTTTCTGTTATCCCGAATTGTCACCAGTTTTTGCCCATCTGGCGAAAAAGCGAATTGACGGTATGATGTCTCAAGTGAATTGATCTTTGTTCCTGAAACAACATCCCATATTGTAAGTGTTCCATAGCCAGCACACGCAAGCAATTTACCTATGGGTGAGAAACCAATGGACGGAATTTTTTCAGGATGTCTGAAGAATTTGAATATTTTCTTTGTGTCGTTTCTGTTCCATAGCTTTATAGTGCCATCTTGATCTACACCCGCAACAAGGGATGGATCAGTAGGTGAAATTGCTACGGAATAAACCCAGAGTCCATGATGGAATTCATCTATGAGTTTCGGTTTTTCAGGCAGCTGCGCGAATGTCTGTGGGAGCAATTCCTGATGCTGCGGCGGACGTGAGATGAAATATACTACAATCCCAACAACTGCTACTGCCAAAATTAAAAAAAAGAGTAATATTTTTTTATTTTTCATCTGTTTTTTCCTGAATTTGGAAATCACGTGCTGCGATGTTTCCATGCATATCAATCATCCGAAGTTTAACCGTCTTTATTTTCGCATCTGTGATTTCAAATGCAATGGTTGCTTCTTGTTTACCGTTTAGAGCTTGGCAATTATGAAACTTCAATTTCCACCTTTGAATTACAAACAGTTGTGCATGGTGCATACCATCTTCATCTGCAACATCAAATATGAAGTGCCGCAGACCGTTATCTTTAGGAACGGATACACGCATCTCCATCTTTGGTGCTTTATCAAAAAAAGGTTGGTTTGGGTTAAAGTAGCGGCTTTTATCTAACCATTCAGCCTCACATCTGGACAGTTTTGCCCATCTTTTTCCCCAAGGCATCTTGTCGTTAACACGGGAGAAAAGACGTTTTAAAGCGTTTGGCTCAGGCTCTGTGTGGATACCAGGCACACTAAAAGCACTTCTAAGAGCATACGCAACAGATTTCCGATCAAGGAATTTAACGGATGCCTGAACATGTGTTGCCTTGATGATTCCTTTTATTTTCTCTCTCCATACATTGTTTTTAGTGGAATATCCGTCATTACGAGTATAAGAGAATGTATCATAATGATCAATATAGAGTGATGTCGGATCTGACGGGAAAATCTGTGATTCATCTCCTCCAATTATTAGCCAGATGTCGTTTGACAGATCGATATTGGTTTGATTGTATTTACCATGATATATCTTGGCTTTTCCATTCTCATCAGTTTCAAACGTAAAAGTTTTTCTGCCGAAACCGTGTCGTTCCATCTCATCCGCGTAGAAGTCTTGTGCCTCTCTTATTGATTTATCTAATTTTACTGTAATGTCTGGCGGAGGTTCTTCATCTTCTGACGGGACATAAATTAACCGCACCATGTCGGTGGGGATAGAGGCTAACGCTAATTGCTGAGACGTAAGTTCCCATAATTGGACAATGCCATCATCGTTACCGCTTGCGATCCTTTTCCCATCTTGCGAAAACGATACATCCCTTGCAGTTGGTAATACAGTAATTGGTGCACCGCTCTTAACTGTCCAGAGTTCTACCCCTCTTCCAGAATAGGACTGATGATTGGCACTTGCACATATCTTTCCGTCTGGTGAGAACGCCAAATTTTCGATGTGTCCACGTTGCACTTCGCCGTGACGTTGCCAACTTAGTAATTCCCACATAACGTAACCTCTCGGGCCGCTATGTTTCCATTCATTACCTCCACTGACCAAGTATTTGCGATTAGTTGAAAACTTTAAATATCTCATTTCTATAAAGGGTGTTTTTAAAGTTTTCACATGCTGTTTGGTCTGTAGATTCCAAACATTCACATAACCATTGGCGTATCCAGCGGCAATCAATTTACCATCTGTTGAGATAGCTACTGCACATGCCCAACTTCTGATTTTATGCTCTTCGTCGAACGGTAGTGTCGCTACTTCTTTTATCTCCTTTGGATTCCGAATATCCCAGAGTTTCACATCATCCGGGGTTGTCGCGAGTTGACCATTCGGGGAAAGAGCAAAATCTCCACCAGCTGCTTCAAGTGAATTAAGCTTTGTTCCAGAAGCAACATCCCAAAATACCAGTTTTCCATAACCCGCACTTGCAAGCAGTTCACCTGTGGGAGAAAAACGGATGATTGGATATACACCAGGATGTCTAAGAATTTTTACAGGTTCTTTGGTGTTGTTTATGTTCCATAACTTTATGGAACCGTTTGCATTAACGCTTGCTATGAGAGAAGCATCTATCGGGGAGAAGGCGACAGAATAAATTGGTGTAGCGTCTGTGAGAGTAAAACCCTCAAAAGGAATCGCGTCAGAATCAAGCGTTGCACCATGATTGAATTCCGCTATGAGTTTCGGTTTTTCAGGTAGCTGCGCGAATATCTGTGGGAACAATTCCTGCGGCGGCAGACGTAAAATGAAATACAATACAACACCGACAACTGCTATAATCAAGATTACTGATAGAAGTAAGATGTTTTTATTTTTCATTTATATTCCTCACATCCCAAAGTCGGACAACCCCATCCATGCCGCCGCCAGCAAGCGTACTGCCATCGGGTGAAAACTCAATTAGGCTATTACCGTATAAACCCGATCCCGTAAGCAGCACGATAGGCGTGAGAGTTTCTACCGACCATAGGGTTATCCCTTTAACATTTGTAACTGCATACATCGTACTATCTGGTGAAAAGGCGATATCCCATATTTGTTGATGCAAGATTTCGTGGTAAATATTCCACTCTGGTATAGACCATATCGTCAACCCATTCCGAGCCCCAACAGCAAAAAAACGATTATCAGGAGAAAACTTAATTGATCGAATATCACTGGAGTAAAAAGGCTGATATAATCGATTTGTGTCATTCTTGGTTTGGGGTTTTTCGGTAATATATCTCTCAATAATCTTAAATAGCTGTTTCCGATGTAAATCCCATATTTTTATTTTGTGGGTCCATTTTTCACTGGTAAAATCATACATCTGTCCAGCAGCAGCGATCCATTTTCCATCATGTGAAAAGTCAATTGCTTTATATTGTTGAGTCAACGATGCATTTCTATATTTTGTAATGGTATTTTGATTTTTAATTATGGTTCTTTCAGATTTAGAATTTGCTATATTTAAATCTTCCAGTGCAACAGATTCCCAGCCGATCTTAGGTGGTAATAAGATAATTTCGCACACTTTATTTGGATCACTAATTTTCAGCAATTTTACATCGTTAGATGCTGATGCAAAATATGTGCCCTTTGGAGAAATAACTAAATCTCCTGCGGGTATCTCTATAGAATTAATTTCCTTCCATGAGGAGATATCCCAAAATGAAAACTTCCGAATGCAATTACTGACAAACCATTTCCCTGTAGGCGAAAAAGTGATGAAATTTACAAATAAAGGAATACCACCTTCTTTGGGAGGGTGAGCTATCAGCACCTTTTCAGGTAATTTTGTGTTGTTTATGTTCCATACCTTTACTTTATTCCCCTCTCCTGCACTTGCAATATGGTCTGGATTCTTGGGAGAAAAAGCAATACTTCTTATTGAGCTACCATGATTGAACTCAGCAATTGGAGGAATCGGCCTCATTCTTTCGAGTATCGTTTTTTGATTGTTGTTCCAGTGCCGCCATGTAGAAAATGCTAAGAGAACTCCAGCAACTATAATCGCTAAAAACAACAAGATCACTTTTTTACCGTTCATTTAGTTCCCTCAAATCCCAAAGACTCAGAATTCCATCATATTCAGTACCCGCGAGCATGTTACCCTCAGGTGAAAACGCAATTTTCGTAACACTGTCCCAAAGACTTTTTCTCTTAAGTAATGCAATTGAGGTCATATTGTCTACTGACCAGAGGGTTATTCCCTTCACATCTACAATGGCAAATATCTTTCCACTTGGCGAAAACGCCATATCGCTGATGTGTTGACATGGTAATTTGTGATAGATATTCCACTCAGGCAAAGACCAAATAGTCAATTCACTCTCACCTGCGACGGCAAAAAAACGGTTGTCAAGGGAAAAACAAATAAATTGAATATCTTGACGATATTCTCCAGGTCTACGGTCATCCGGTATCTTTCTCTCTATAATCTTAACAAGTTGCTTGCTTTGTAAGTTCCAGACTTTTACCTTATCAAAGTATCTTCTGATCGTTTTGTCATATATACCTCCTCCTGCGGCTACCCACTTTCCATCATTTGAGATATCAACCATACGATAATTTTGGTTAAGCGTCTCATTGTGATGTTTAACTGCAAGATCAGTGTGATGATGTTTAGACAATCTCACATCTTCGTGTGATAATGCTTGTTCGCCTATCAGTGGTGGTAACACAAACATTCCTATTATTTCATTTGGGTTGCTGATATTCCATAGTCTTACATCGTTAAAGGCAGTTGCGAGTAAGTGATTGGCAGGAGAAATAGCTGCATTTGAAGGACCGATATCAAAAGAATTCAATTTCTTTTTTGAAGACACATCCCAGAATTCCAGCATCCAATTTATTTTTCTTATAAGCCATTCACCTGTTGGTGAAAACGATATACATTCAACAGAATAAGTGTCCCCACTACCATCATGCGCAAGCATACCGGTCAATACAACTTCTGGTGCTTGTGTGTTGTGCCTATCCCAAACTTTTATGGTGTAGTCTTCACCCGTAGTAACAATGAGGTTAGGATTTCTTGGTGAAAAAGCAATAGCATGGATCCGGACACCATGATTAAATTCTGCAATAGGTAGAATCGGTCCTGTTCGTTCCAAAAGAGTCTTTTGATTGTCGTTCCACTGCCGCCAAGTTGAAGACGCTAACAGAACTCCAGCAACTATAATCGCTAAAAACAACAGAAAGATTTTTTTACCGTTCATTTAGTTTCCCTATATCCCAGAGACGAAGAACACCACCATAACCTCCACCTGCAAGCATACTACCATCTTGTGAAAATGAAAGTTCCATAGCTCCACCTAAAAAGCCTTTACCTTGCAGCAGGGCAATAGGTGTAAGATTTTCAATAGATAAAAGAGTTACCTCACCAGCATCTGAAATTGCAAGAATCTTCCCATCAGGCGAAAATGCAAGATCAGTGACGTATCGACCACTCCCCTCATGGTAGATTTGCACTTCTGGTAAACTCCATATAGTATATCTGTTCATTTTATCCTGGGTTTTTATGCCGATATATCTTCCATCAGGAGAAAACTTTACATCTCGGAGAAAACCTATGTAGGTATCCTCCAATAACTTTACACGTCGACTTTGCTGAACATCCCATAATGACAAACTGCTATGTTCAGCAGCGGCAATCCAACGTCCATCAGGCGAAAAGATTATATCTTTCAAGTGCTCGTGACTTTCATGTGGAACGGATAGCGTCTTGATAAATTGCTTTTGTTCTAAATCCCAAAATTTTATGTCACCGTTTTCAAATCCAATGGCAAGCCATTTTCCGTTAGGTGAAAAGTCAGCACATCGCATGGAATTGGCATATTTAGTATGATGAATCTCTGTTATTTCGGTTATCTCAGTGATCTCATTTGGATTCCGAATGTCCCACAACTCTAATCGTTGCGAATAGACGTTCGCAAGGTAATCCGCAGATGGTGAAATTTCAGCATCCCAACAGTACTGTTCCTGAGGTAAAATTATTCTTTCCCATGAAGATGCATCACATAATATCATCTTCCTATGCAGCCCTTTACATAAAAGCAATTCTCCGTTGTTTAGAAAATCTAATGAGACGAGAGTTTCTTCATTATCATGCAGGGTTTTCGTAAGGGTACTTGGGTTGTTTGTGTTCCAAATTTTTATGTTATTGTCATCACCTACACTTGCAATGATATCTTGATTTGATGGAGAAAATTCAACGTCATCAACCATGGCACCATGATTAAATTCTGCAATAGGTAGAATCGGTCCTGTTCGTTCCAAAAGAGTCTTTTGATTGTCGTTCCACTGCCGCCAAGTTGAAGACGCTAACAGAACACCAGCAACTATAATAGCTAAGAACAACAGAAAGATTTTTTTACCGTTCATTTAATTACCTCAAATCCCAGAGACGAAGAACACCATCGTAATTCCCACCAGCAATCATGCTGCCATCTGCAGAAAACGCAATTATTGAAACACTGGCAAAAAGACCTTTTCCTCTTAGCAAAGCAATAGGGGTAATATTTTCCACTGACCAGAGGGTGATTCCCTTGACATCTGCAACTGCATACATCGTGCCATCTGGTGAAAACGCTATATCTCTTATGCGTTGATCCAGTACTTCATGATAGATATTCCATTCAGGTAGAGACCATATAGTTAACCCATTGTTAGCCGCGACAGCAAAAAAACGGTTGTCTGGCGAGAAATTGATGGCACGGATACTATTGATAAATTCTTTAGGTTTAGCACCTTCTGCAACTTTTCTGTCCCTCTTTATTAGCTTGATAAGTTGTTTACTTCGTAAATCCCAAACTTTTATTATACCAATCCTTTTTTTCTTGATTTTGTCATCTACATCTCCTCCAGCTGCAAGCCATTTGCCGTTATTTGAAAAATCAATTGAATCATAAAACTGGTTGTCTGTTGCATGATGGTATTTATTAGGTAACATGTGATATTTTGTTAGCGGATCAGAAGTAGGACCGGGTACACTTATCTCTTCCAGAGATAGAGGCTTCCAACCTATCTCTGGCGGTAATAAAACTAATCCTTTAATGTCTTTTGGATTACTAATATCCCACAATTTCAATTCTCTTGCCGCTGTTGCAAGATAACGTCCTTCAGGAGAAATAGCGAATGTAGATGCTGGAATCTTCATAAAGTCAATTTTCCTACCTGATGAAACATCCCAAAATTCAAGTGTTCGGAAAGTTTTACTGGCTAACCATTTATCTGTTGGTGAAAAAGCTATACCGTTCAGGTTGGTAGAACCATCATTGTCTTCCTGAACTTCCAGCGTTATTTGAGGACTATCTTGATTGTTTACGTTCCAAATTTTTACAGTGTTCCCTGCTCCAGCACTTGCAAATAGTTCCGGATTCGTGGAAGAAAAAGCAACATCACTTATTGAAGTACCATGATTAAACTCAGCAATTGGAGGAACCGGTCTCAACCGTTCCTTTGTCGTTTTTTGATTGTCGCTCCATTGATGCCACGTTGAAAACATTAAAAGCACTACAGCAACAACAATCGCAAAGAATAGGATCAAAATTTTTTGAGTTTTCATATTTTCTTTCAAAATACCAACTAAGATTTTTGGTGAGGTATGCTAAACCGCAGGTAATCAAACATGAAATCAAGAAATTTCGGGCTTACAAAGCCTTCAACAAGAAAAGTAAGGAACTAATTGATGCCTAAAGATTACATACTGTTTAATCCAACCTCCATCTACACTTGGGTTCTTATTATCAAACTCCGATTATATCATAACACATTAAGATGAAAAATGTAAAACCATTAGAGTGATTTAGAGTGCCCTGTCCCTTCCTAACCACTATGCAAGCGTAATGATTCTGAATCATGAGAATTTATCTTGTTTCGTTTTGTCAGATATGTTATATTATACTTATGATTGACAGTTGCTCACGCTTATTGGGATAGACTTCGCAAATGCTTGTGTGGACTTTAGATTTAAAAAGTTTGAATTCTTAATAGAGTATCTGTTATCATATTAAAATATGATAGGTAGAAAGATTTGATAGTTCCCGTAACTTTTTAGGAAATGCAGATGTTAAAACTGCAAAATAAGAAGAAAAAAGGAGAATTCTGGAAATGAAAGTTCATAGCATTTTGGGTGTGCTTGTAGTGTTGCTGATGTTGACTGTTTCAATGTCAGTTTTTGCACAGGTGCAAGAAAAAAACCTTGTTGGTTGGTGGCTTTTTGATGACAAAACAGAGGAAACTGGCAATTGGGGGGAAATCATCCTCCGTGGTGCCGAAATTAAAGATGGACAACTGGTCTGTACGCGTGACAATTGGGCGAATTCCATTGAATACGATGGGCCAGATATCACTGATATAACTTTAGCGAGTTGGGTAACATTAAATGATCTGGGACATACACACGGTTCCGCCCTTACATTGGATAGAACGGATATTGATCAGTTTGTTGCGATTGTTTATGCTGAAAGACAGGCGAAACAATGGATGCCTGGTAGTAGCCATTTTAGACGTACGAATGACTTCCCTAACGTAGTGAATGAAGACAAAGAAGGGGAGATGGTATTACTAACCATCACTTATGAACTTGATGGTGGTCAATACGAGATTACTGGCTACCGTAACGATAAGAGTATGGGGAGTTTCAAAAAAGGAGATAAAAGGACCTGGACAAAGGAAAATGCTGAAGCTATTTGGGGAGCAAGGCATTCCGGTGGTGTTGATGGTAGAGTTAGCAATTCTATAACTGCTGACATTGAAGAATCTCGTATCTATAACGTTGCATTGTCGCATGACGATGTTAAAGCTATGTACCAAGGGGATCTTCCAGTAGAACCACGCGGTAAACTCGCTACCCGTTGGGCAAAGATGAAAAGGAAATAGTCTTTTGCAGCAGTTCAAGATAAGTTATACGGTTTACCTAAGTCAACTCACTTAGGTAAACCATTAAACCAAATAAAAAGGAGTTGTTCACATGAGAACAAAAATTTACTGTGTATGTGCTGTGTTGTTAATGGTTGGCATGCCGATGTCAGTTTTTGCACAAGTACAAGAAGACAATCTCGTCGGTTGGTGGCGATTTGATAGTGCGAAGGAAGAAACAGGTAACTTTGGAGATGTTGTCCTACACGGTGCCACAATAGAAGATGGACAATTAGTTGTTGCTAATGGAAAATGGGCACATTCACTGGATTATACCGGTCCTGACATCACAGAATTAACCTTAGCATCTTGGGTGAGTTTAGATAGTTACGCGAAGACAAACGGTTCCGCGCTCACATTAGATGAGGTGTCAACAGATCAATTTTGTGGAATCGTTTGGGCAGAAAGGGTCGTAAAACAGTGGATGCCCGGGAGCAGTCATTTTAGGCGTACAGCAGATTTTCCCAATGCAGTCACTGAACCTGAAACTGGTGACAGGGTTTTCATCGCTATCACGTACAAGAACGACAACAACCAATATGAGATCACGGGTTACCGTAACGGTGAGAGCATGGGAAGTTTCAAAAGAGGCGATCTCAGAACTTGGGAGGCTGGTGATTCAGAAGCGATTTGGGGTAAACGTCATGTGAATGGACTTAGCGGTCCTGGTGATCTCAACGCCCATATTGAAGAATCCCGAATTTACAATGTCGCTTTAACAGCAGGCGAAATTGAGACCTTAGAACTCCAAGCATTAACACCGGTTGAACCTCAAGGCAAACTTGCCACGCAATGGGGGGCACTCAAAGCCAAATAATCCTTAGAATAGGTTCCAGGACTATCTATAGTGGACTATAGAAATAATTCTACATTTCCTCTGTAGGAGGGATCTCCGAATCGCGACAGAAACTTAGGAGCAGTCGGGAATCGGAGTTCCCTCCCGCAGAATGCCAAAAGCGCATTCTGCGTTGATTCACAGTTCAGGAATGTAGCGTTAATTCTAATCTCTACCATAGTTTTTATATGTTGGTGTCGCGACCAGGAGGTCGCTCCTACAGAAGAGGATTCTCTGAACTGAATATCCTGGAACCGTTCTACAATCACTGTCCCGTCTCAATCGGGCAATATCCTGTATCCACTACTAATCCCAGTTGACATTCCAACAATTGCCCATAAACCAGCACACAACATCTCTCCGATGACCAAACCGAGGAATGCCGGTCGCGCTTGGCGATATGCCTTCAGTCCGCCGTATTTCACAATCGCAAATTTCATTCCCCATCCTAAAAAGATTGAAAACCACAGTTTGAACGTTGCCCATGAACTTAACATCGTATAGCCGAGAGGGTGCAGGGGCCACCAAACAAACGTCTGCCGCATCCACATTAACCACCCTGTGAACCCACCTCCGAACAAGATAAATCCAGTATTTGTCCAATTGGTGCTGGTTTTTGGACTTGTGAGTAATCCTTCGAGTTGCCGCATAAACCATCCGCCACCCATATAAGGCGCGCCGTGGGCATACCCAACTTTGATCGCTGAATAATAAGAAACGCCCAGACCGATGACCATCGCAACCGCCATAGCGATGAGCAGCTGTCGTCGCTTGACGCGTGCTTCGTCTGTTGCTTTTAGTCCATTCATGATGTTTGGCATCATAAATTCGCGTAGGTCAAGCGTTAAACAGACGGGATGCATCATTAACGATGTTAATGTTGATGGGTGTATTCTTGAAGTGCCAAGTGTCGTTAGAAAAAAACTTTGTGGTGAAAAAGATGGATTGATAAATGGAATACCACCGTTAATTACCTGCCATGTTAAAACGACATACATAGCAAGCAGGAACAAGACAAAACCGATAGCAAAAAGTATAGACATGCCCATCAGGTGATTGAAAAACACGAGAACACAGATTCCTCCAATTAGACCAAAGACCGTAACACCGTAGGGCAGTGCCTCATCAGAGGAACTTTTCTGGAACATGTTTTTGATATGATGCCGCGTTTTCCATAATGCAATGGCGACAAATACTAAACATGCCCCTGCCTCCTGTGCAGCACTAAAAGATTTTCCTGTCCATTGCACACCCGGCCCGGAAGTCAGTTGAAAACCGAGCATTACACCTATCAGACATTGCAGCTTGTAAAACACAAAGAAAAACCAGATACTGAACGAGACTTCTAAAGTAAGCAGATAACTAAACCCCACCATAGACCAAAAAATGACGACTTGAAATGGACGCAATGCAGTCCACGGTCTTTCGTTGAAATAGTGATTGAGCCAAAAATCGCGCGGGATATGTGGAACGGATGGGAAAAACGTATGGAGTCCATTCATCGTATGAAGAAACACTGGAAATGCAACGCCAAACCAGAACACGCTGTTCTTAAAGAGCGGTCCGAGTCTACCGCTGCCTTGCACTGCCATCTCAACCGGTAGTTTGACAAGTGGAAAAGCGCAGCGTTCATATTCTACCCACTGCTTACGCAGTAATACAGAGAGGCAGATCATCACGAAGTAGATGACGATGACATAAGCACTCCAGACGAGTATCGGTGTTATCCAAGCACCCCACGGCACCACCTCTCCAGCAAATAATCCCTCATAAAAAGAGCTAATTGCGGCTTCATCGTGCACAACACGCCAGTGTGGAATGTAGTGGTAAAACAATGACTCCCAATCGTTTTCTGGTGTAGCAAGATACTTGTAAGCAATCATCGGACTGAGCGCATAGCGCATCATACCCGAAGACGGGATACCTGCAGGTGCAAGCATGATGCACCAGATTGTTATCAGTTCACCCGGTGAAAACGCAGATTTGGGATTAATCTGCTTTAAGATAACGTTAATTCCCAAAACAAATACAGTAAGCACAAAGAAGGGACCGACAGGAAAGTGTCCGCCGGCAAGGAAAATATTGCGAATGACATAATCATTGTAGGGGGCGAGGAGACATTCTAATGTGGCACACATCAAGCCAATGATTACTGCGCGCCAAGATAGACTTGTCCGGGTTCGTTGTTGAATCAATATGTGCTCACTTTCGTGTCGGTAGGAATTTGAAGCGGAAATCTGACTCTGCGTTAATCATACACAAAATATAGGGTTCTGTAAACTGTTTTGCTATTATGGTAATAAATTCGGGATTTTATTGAAAAATTATATGACAAATAACTAAAAGTCAAGTAAAATAGTAACAGATAAATTCAAGTACACTATCGCAATATCGCGTAATAGTGACAAAATCACCTAATCTTGATAAGAAACGGAGATTTGATGATGCAAACACATTTTAATTTATTCAGCGATGAACAGATGCGGGATTTCATTGTAAACGGGTATGTTACAGTGAAAACGGATTTGCCGCGCAGTGTTCACGAGACAATCTATCGTAAAACACAGGAATATACAGAAAAAGAAGGTAACTTGGGAAATAATATCTTCCCGAGAGTGCCAGAGTTACAAGCAGTGTTTGATGACCCTGTGGTTCGCGGTGCATTTACCAGTATTTTAGGACAGAACTATGTGATGCATTCACATCGGCATCCACATCGGAATGCAGCACACAGTGGTGGACAAGGTTTCCATAAAGATAGCTACTGGGGACATCAGAAGGTTCGGCATCACCTACCTCGCTGGGCGATGGCGTTCTACTATCCACAGGATACGCCAGTTGAAATCGGTCCCTCAGCAATCCTATCGGGAACGCAATACTACAGTAACAGGATTACTGAAAACAACGATGGTGAAACTGCACTGAACGGTGAAGCGGGGACGGTATCAATCATTCACTTTGATTTGTGGCATCGTGCAATGGCAAATCATACCGATAAGACTCGCTACATGATGAAGTTTCAGTTTATCCGCTTGGATGAACCACGAGAACCGGAATGGAACGTGGAAAATACAAAGTGGGAAACCGATGGACTTGATGTAAATGGTAACCTTGCTGCTAAAAGACATGAAACGACATGGCGGCATGTTTGGAAATGGATGACTGGCAATTCTAATGGATATGCAGGACAGCAGGCTAACGGCAATTTGGCAAAACATATTGAAGCATTGAGCGATGAAGATCCTACTGTCCGTTCTGATGCTGCCGATGAATTGGGGTTATTAGGGGAATCCGCAGCCGATGCAATTCCGATGTTGAGTGAAACCTTGCGGAACAACTATGAACCTGCTCGTTTGAATGCCGCCTATACGTTGGGTGCGATTGGTGAACCTGCTGTGTCGGCATTGATTGAAAAACTTGCTGATGAAAATGGTCCGACGCGCCGTATGGCGGCGTATGGGTTAGCAGCAGTTGGAGAGCCCGCAGTGCCAGCACTCTGCGAAGCATTGGAACATGAAAATGATGGGGTGCGAGTTGAAGCAACTTACGCTTTAGCACAGATCGGAAGTACAGCAGAGTCAGCGGTTTCTGCATTGATAGAAAGGTCTGAGGATAGCAACGTTGAAGTCAGACGTTATATTCCAGAAGCCTTCGGGGCAATAGGTGCATCTGCAGCGCCTGCAGTGCCAACGTTGATTGATAGATTAGCGAACGATGATGATGTCCAAGTCCGTTTTGAGTCTGCATTAGCATTAGCACAAATTGGTCCTGCTTCAAGTGATGCGATTCCTGTTTTAAAGGATTCGCTTTCGGATAAAAACCGGTACGTGAGGGACAATTCTATCCATGCGCTCAAACGGATTAGCACACCAGAAGCAGAATCAGTCCTTTTTGATTATCTACTCATGGCGCGATGGTGTCCTATTACCAACAGCGAAAGCACATTTTAAAGTAGTCGTGACATTTGTCTAACTCCCGACATATTGTCTGTAGTGTAGGAGGGAACTCCGATTCCCGATTATATGTCGCGATTCGGAGATCGCTCCTACAAGAGTCGGCAAATCGTTTAAAACGAATCGCACCCTTTCTTAATTTATTTTGCAATATGGAGAATAGTTATGAACATCTTTGAACATGCAGAGGAACTAATCAACGAAGTTCAAAATCGATTGGAGGAAAACGAAAGGACTGCGGAAGAATCCGTTGAGAAAATCCACAATCAATTAGAGGAACATAGAAACGCTGCTGAAGAACAGATTGAGAGAATTCAAAATCAGATTCATCAGGAAGCGGAATCGGCAGAAGAAGATATCCGAAGGTTACATGATGGTTTGGAAGAACATCGGAGAACTGTTGAAGAACAGATTCAGAAACTTCAAGAAGAATCAGAAGAATACGCTCATAAAATTGAAGAAGATGTTGAAAGAATTCAGGAGAGGCTTGAACAAACCAGAGAAAACGCCGAACAGCAGATTGAAAGAATTCACGAACAGATTGAACAAAACGCTGAAGCGGCGGAAGAACAGATTGAGAGAATTCGTGAAAAAGCGGAGGAATACCGGGATAATTCGGATGAACGAATAGAAAGAATTCGTGAACGGATTGAAGAACTCAGAGATGCTGCTGATAACCATTCAGAAAGAGTTCATATTGAAACCCATAGATCGGTTGAACAACCCACCGCACCCAATAGAGTGCAATCACTGATAGGACGTTTTGATAAGCAGTACAACGAACGGCATGCAGCGACTACAATAAGCAACTCTTATGTGATGAACGGTGTTGAGGTTTTGAAGTACAGTGGAAAATTGCTATCACTTCCTGAAATGGACGAACGTTATCCACGCAGTGAGTGGCTTCAAACTTTTCTGGAGAAAAATATCACTATAGAAAATCTTGATGATTATTGCCGTTATCTTAATGCTCGCGATATGTTGATGCGGATTCAAAAGAAGCCTGAAGTTTGGACCTCTGGACTTTTTAATATTCCACCTACTGATAATTGGGAGACCTATCAAGAAGCATATATTAATCAGTTGGCAGACCCTGACAATACACCGCATGCGTAACATCAAATGGTTAGCCATAAAGCCATCTTAAGCACGAAGGGATGACCAAGTGTAGATTCACTACAGTAGGTCATCCCTTTTAAATTTATATGCGTCTGGCTTGACTGATTGATAGTTAGTTCAGTCTATTTTTGTGCCTTCAATTTCCCCCACGTTGTTACAAGAGAATCAGCAGGTTCAACGGGGTAGGTTTTATTATCCCAATCCAGCGAAAGCACTGTGTCCTTCATAGTAATCAGAATAGGTTCAGGTTCACCGCCTGTCGCTGGAATAACAAAGTTACCAAGTGTGCGGAATATTTCAATGTTTACGAGTTCCTTGTGTGTATAAGATCTATATGCAATGAACTTTCCATCAGGCGACCAAGAATCAACGTCATAGACATAATCCTTTTTTGTGTGCACAATTTCCGGTTTTGCATCGGGTTGCACGGAGATGACTGCAATAGCCGTTGTCCACAACTTGCCATTTCGGGCAAGAACGGTACTATAAGCAATCTGTTTTCCATTGGGTGAAAAAACGGGGTTATATGCATCTTTTTCAGTTATACGAAAGACGTCCTTTGTTCCAACATCTAAAAGATATAACCCGTCATGTGTAGTAAAAGCAATGTGTTTTCCATCAGGGGACCATTCTATATCAAATAAATTCGAATTCCACTCCATCATAGCATCAAAGAGGAGTTCAATTTTGGGTTCAGGTTTGGCAAGTTCTTCGTTTCGAATAAGTCTTATCCCAGGACGCCTTATAAAGGCGACATCACCGTTTTTCGAAATATCTGCATCTACGAAATCTGTAATTCTCCCAAGTGTAAGGTTCTTTGCCTTTCTACCAGGGTGTTGTTGATCCAACAAAAATAGTTCAAAACCAGAAAATACTTGAATATTATTACCTTCAAATATCGCTTTGCCGGCAACAACAAGCACATAATTTCCATTTTCCTGAACTTCAATTTTATCAATATCAGAAAACGCCTGGCGAAATAGTTTACGCGCTGTTGTGCCTTCCGCGTTGGAAATCCAAATTTCACTCCGTGATACTGGATGTACAAAAATGAATTCACCTGTCGGAGCAGCGCAAACAGGTGTTAGCACGAAAAACAAACCAATGCAGAAAAGACATAGACGGCCGTAGATTTGAAATATCCTATTCATTTTGACCTCCGTTGCCTGTATCACGTTTTAATTTGCCCCATGTCGTAGTCAACTTCGCCACAGGTATAAGTGGAAATGATTCTTTTGTCCATTCCCAAACTCGGATGCCTCCTTCAATATCTTCAAAAATAGGTCGTATTTTTCCATCTTCAACCGACACAGCGAAATTTAAATATTCCCAAACACCTCTTTGCTTATCCAGTTTGTCATTAACTAATGCATAAGCAATTGACTTTCCATCCGGTGTCCACGTGAGATATTTTAGAAATAGGTCGGTCTTTGTCTTTTCAAAAACCTTCACATTTTGTGGATCCTGAAGAGAGATTACGCCGACTTCCCAAACCCATTTTTGATTATTTTCTTTTGGTGTATAAACATAAAATGCTAACTTTGTTCCATCGGGTGAGAAAGCAGGACGTAACCCGTAATCAAGTATCTGTGTCACCTCTTTTGTAAAAGTATCAAGAAGAAAAATCCCCTCCTTATTAGAAAACACAACATCTTTCCCATTTGGAGACCAGTCTACATACCCTGCGGGTCCATCAAAAAGTTTTTCCGCCTTTGGAATTGGTTCATGAATCTCGTCATTTGGTATAAAATAGATACCATCAGAATATTCAAAATAGATAGAATTTGCAAATACAATATCTCCGTTAGATGAAATCGCTGCGTCTAAAATAAAACTAAACCGTCCATAGGTTAAATCTTTCATGCCATAATTCAATTGTTCAGTGTCAAAAAGATATGCATCAAATCCAGTTTCATTTCCTACACCCTCACCAACACATAGGATGTATCTGTCGCCCTTTAGTATTGAAATCTCTTGGACAAGAACCGGTGGGCTAAACAATTTGCGAGCATTGTTCCCATTGACATCGCTAATTCGTATCTCAATTTTTCTATTCTGAGGATTTAATGATGCATAGATTATTTCTTCTGCAGGAACAGGATTTACTATGAAAATACTACACAAAAGAAAAAGACTTAAACACAATATTCTCTGGGAATTTGAGATAAAATGTGTCATAACGTATCTCCATTTTAGGGTTGTGTGAAAGTAAGAGATTTTACCTAAATAATGTTTCAGAGGCTTAAAGCAAATCTTCAATACCGTGTGTTACCATCAGTGTAATTGTAAAATATGCTAACATTTTTTTAGAGTAAAGTCAATTTGAAACATTTATAATTCGTGAAATTGCCTTGCAAGTATAACAGATATATAGCATAATTAATACAACTTGAGATAACACATTTGTTGATGAATTGCAAGCAAAGTGACCTTGCAAACTGTACAAGTAAGGTGAAAAGATGGTAACCCGCAAAGACATCCAAGCCACATGTGATGACATTGTACGTGAATTTGCGCCGCTGCAAGTAATTCTATTTGGATCGTATGCTTACGGCGTGCCTTCCGAATATTCGGATGTTGATCTCTTAGTCGTGATGCCAGTAGAGAAATCTGAAGCGCGCCGCCAAGCATCGGAAATTCGAGAACGTATTCCACGCCGATTCAGTATGGACCTTATCGTGCGTTCACCTGAAGAAATTGCTTACCGTATTTCACACAACGATTGGTTTCTCCGAGAAGTCACTGAAAAGGGGGAAGTACTGTATGAATCTGACGATTTCTATATCAACCCTGAAAAAAATGAGAATACCGAAATGAATCCTTTGACTTTGGAGTGGATTGAATTAGCAGAGGAAGATTATGCAATAGCAAAATTAATTCAACGAGAGCAGCTGGCGATGCGGAACGGTATGTGTTTCCATGCTCAGCAGTGTGCTGAAAAATATCTAAAGGCATGGCTTCAAGAAAATAATATCCCTATTCCAAGGACACACAATTTAGAAGAATTGTTAAGCTTGATTCTACCGTCTATTCCAGTTTGGCATAGTTGGAAAGTTGATCTTTCGACGCTCTCAAAACATGCAGTGGACACGCGATATGTAGGTCAAACGCCAACTGCTGAAGATGCGTTGCATGCCATGCAAACCTGTGAAATGGTGCGTCAAGCAGTTCGTGCAGAGTTAAAACTACCAATTGAGGAGAATGAGGACAATTCCTGATGAAATATGATCTGATTATCAAAAATGGAACTTTAATTGATCCTGCACAAGAAATCCATGCCCAAAAAGATGTAGCGTTCGCGAATGGTTGTGTTTCAAATGTAGGTGCCGACATTCCAACTTCTGAAGCACGAGACGTGATAAACGCCGATGGGTGTTATGTTACCCCTGGTTTAATTGATTTGCACGTGCATGTGTTCCACGGTGTTAGTCACTTCGGGATTGAACCTGATCCGACCTGCTTAGCGCGCGGCGCGACGACAGTTGTTGATGCTGGTTCAGCAGGTGCAGACACTTTTCCGGGATTCCGTAAGTATGTTATAGACGTAAGCGACACACGGATCCTTGCACAGTTGAATATCTCGTCACAAGGGATGTTAACACGGGAAATTGGCGAATTAGAAAATCCAGACTATGCAGATGTAGACAAGGCATGCCGAATGATAGAGCAGCATCGTGATATAATTCTTGGTGTCAAGGTAAGGTTGACACGCAATTCTATTGTTGGAGAACGTGCTGGTATGCAACCACTGCATAAAGCACGTGAGGCTGCAGATGCTGCTGGGCTTCCAATGATGGTTCATCCACAAGACGCTTGGTGTCAGTCCATAGACGATATATTGGCAGTCATGGGTAAGCGGGATATCCTTACACACTGCTTCCACGATATGGCATGCGGTATTTTAGATGAAAATGGTAAAATCCGAGATTCTGTACACGCAGCGATTGAACGCGGTGTTATCTTTGACGTTGGACATGGTGCAGGCTCTTTCAGTTGGGATGTTGTTGAAAAAGCGATGGAACAGGGGGTCGAACCAACAACGATTTCATCGGATTTACATGTCTATAATATAAACGGTCCGGTTTACGATCTGGTCAATGTTGTAAACAAATTCCTTTACCTCGGCATGTCGCTTGACGATGCGTTGGCAAAAGTCACCAGCATTCCAGCAGACACGATTTTGATGCCAGGGCAAGTTGGAACGTTGGATGCAGGTGCGTGGGGAGATGCCGTTATATTCGAAATGCGCGAGGGTGAATTCCAATTGGTTGATGCCCGCGGCAAGGCTAAAATCTGTAGACAAAAACTTGAACCCATCGTAGTTATAAAAGGTGGCCAGGTATATCGGCAAAAGCATACAATTATCTGATGTGTATATATAAATGATTTAATGTCAAATGTGCTTTAAAAGTAGTAGGCACGCTCCGCGTGCCGTAGTCGGATCTAAAGAGGCGCAATGAATTGCGCGACTACAAACGCCATCACTCCCAAATGATGTATTTTTTATGCTTCGCTGATACATAAGATTTTGAATTGGAATAGGAGTAACGACTGATGAAATCCCAAGATGCTGTTGAACAACAGTATTATGAAGCTGTTGATTCGCTTGTTGAAAAGGTACAAGAAGATCCGTATATCCTCGCAGCGATAGTTGCAGGAAGTTTCTCCCATGCGCAGGTGTGGGAAAGATCGGATTTGGACGTTGAAATCATCGGGCAAGATGGCATTCGTCCAACCCAATCGTTTTTCTCACTTGTGGAAAATGGTGTGAACATACACGCAGGTTTGTCTCCGCGTAGTTCTTTTAAACGATCTATTGAGAGTGCACAGCAGGGTTCATTCATGCACTCCTACTTTTCTTACAGCACGCTTCTATTCTCACGCGATGACTCAATCAATGAATGGTACGATAAAAATGCAAGCCGTGATAGTATCGGGGAACGAGATAAACAACTCCAAGTACTAAACGTCATCGCTGAAACCTTGCCATCGCTTATCTATGCCGAAAAACAGCTTTACGTTAATGAAGATATGATAACTTCTTTCTTGTCACTTCTTGGTGTTGTGCAAGGATTAGCACGGATAGAGGTGCTATTAAACAACCAAATCCCCGCGCGAGAAGTTATCCAACCTGCCCTTGAATACAACCCCGATTTCTTCAATCATGTTTATACTGACCTAATTAATTGTGAAAAAAACGAGCGAGTTCTTCAAGAAGTACTGGATGCAATCAATGCCTACATTGACGAGCGTCAGTTTATCTTTCAACCGATTCTGGACTACCTTGCAGAGCAGAAAGGACCGCGGACAAATTCTGAGATGAATGCTCATTTCCATTCAAAATTCCGCGATGCATCCGTTGATATAATATGCCAATGGTTGACATGGAAAGGAATTATCAAGCAGGTTTCTGCCCCGATGAAGCTTACTGTCAAAAGCCAAATTGCAGTAGAGGAACCCGCTTATTATTTTGATGATTCCGAACCCGAATTACATCCATCACGTCTCAAATCTGATATTCATTCCGATATTGAAAATGCAGTAGAAAGGTTTACAGATACTATTGCGGAGGATCGTTACATCGTTGCGGCTATTCTTACCAGTAATTTAGCAGAAGACAACGTTTGGGAAAAGACGAATATAAATATTTCGCTCATTATGAGAGACGGCACGAAATTTCAGCAAAGAGAATATCAAGTAATAGAGGACGGGATACCGATCCGCGTAAGACTCCAAAATCGAAGTGCCTATAAAAAGTTGTTGGAAAGGAACTTACAGGGGAGTGGAATCTTTTCTATCATGTCCCAAAGTGAGATACTTTTTACTAAAGACCCGTCTCTTACTGATTTGCATAAAGACCTTGATGTTATCGGTAAACGTGATAAAGAATCTCAACTATTTAACGCAGCCAGCGGTGTAACTACAGTACTTGACAAAGCAGAAAAATGGTTCTATGTCAAGAAAGATTACAATTACACGTTCCATTATTTAATGTCCGCAGTGAAAGAATTAGCCCGTCTTGAAACCATCAGGCATGGTGAAACCCCTAAACGTAAAGTGATTTATCAAGCACTCAAGCACAATCCAGAGTTTTTTAACGCTATCTTTACCAATATTATCAATGTACCGAAAAATGAGGAAAACCTTGGCGAGGTGTTGCAACTGATTGACACATACTTAGAAGATAACGCACAGACGTTTTTTAAACCGCTACTCGATTTCTTAGAGGATGCAGGAGGGGAACAATCACTGTCAGACATTTACGATCACTTCGGTCATCGTCAGCTATGGATTTGTATGGCGTGTGAATGGCTTTCCCGTAAGGAGATCCTTGATCAATTTTCTTCACCTATCCGATTGACTATGGACAGTAAAGTTTCCGTGGAAGAACCTGCGTACTTTTATGATGTTGACAATCCTTTTCTATAGTCGGGTGGTATTTTGTCTGAATCACGGATTATACGGATTTCACAGATTACGCTGATTTTAAGTATAAAATGATTCGCAATAAGTACAGCGTATCTCATAAATATTAACTGGTGTCAAATTTCTTTTAATTATCGATCATTTCTGTTAGACTCTATCTATTTCTACTAAGAGTTAGGAGATGATTTGAATGGAATTAAGTGATAAGGAATGGGAGATTATTGAACCACTATTGGACGAACCGCCATCGGGTAAACCCGGGAGACCTTGGCGTGGTAATAGAGAAGTGTTAGATGCGATACTCTGGGTGTTGCGAACAGGGGCACCTTGGCGGGATTTACCAGAAAAGTATCCCCCCTATCAAACTTGTCATCGTCGTTTTCAGCAATGGTCATTGGATGGAACGCTTGAAAAAGTTCAAATGGCACTCACAGAAATGCTTGAAAAACGAAAAAAAAATAAATATGAGTGAGTGCTGTATTGATGCGAAGTTCGTTCCTGCGAAGAAAGGTGGTGAGTGTGTAGGCAAGACGAAGTGTGGCAAAGGGACGAAACTGGTAGCGATTACAGAGAAGTCTGGTAGACCTGTGAGTGTTCTGATTACAGATGCTTCTTGTCATGAAGTGCGCTTGGTTGAACCTGTATTGGATGCGTGTTGGACATCTGAAAACCCTGCGGTGTTGATTGGGGACAAAGCCTATGACTCGGATCCTTTAGATGCGTTGTTGCGGTGTCGGGGTGTTGAAATGGTAGCACCGCATAAAAAGAATCGGAAGCGGTCTGCGACACAGGATGGTCGTCGTCTACGCCGGTATAAACGCCGTTTCAAAGTGGAGCGTTTTTTCAGTTGGTGTGAAGACTTCCGGCGTTTGGTTGTGCGGTGGGAATATCATGCCGAAAATTATTTAGGTTTTGTCCTTCTTGCTTGCATACGTATGTCATTAAAATATTTATGAGATACGCTGTAACATGTTTATGTTAATATTATTATCACACAATTAAATAATGTTTTCAATATACGCAAAATTTCTAAAGAAAAAGAGAAGAAAAAACAAAAAATCTCAAAATCCACGTCACAATCCTTGTCCTGATTGACTTCTGCACGTCACTAGGACGTGCAAAACGTCCTAAATGTGATGTGAAACGTCCTAATTCAATATGTAGATCGTAGAGGGCGAAGCGAAACTCAACCGACAAGATGCTTTCTTTGTACGAAAACTTTACACACACTATGCTTCTAAATGTGCTTGACACCTTCTCAATTTTCAGTTACAATTAACACATAATGTAAACTGTGTATCAACCTCCGACTCTATTTTCACACATCTTGTGGCAAAGGAGAAATACCGATGACTACTTATCTAAAAGGACTTGATATCCCTGCCGTACCTACAGATGAGTCAGACATTTATCCAGAAACGGACGGAAAGCCGATGGCAGTCAGCGACCTTCACAGACGAATCCTTATCCGAACATTACAAGTTCTTGATACGCATTTTGAAGAAAGACCGGAAGTCTATGTGTCTGGTGATATACTGATGTATTATGTGGAGGGAGACCCGCGTAAATCAGTTGCGCCAGATGTTCTGGTCACTTTCGGTTTAGGTAAGAAACTCCGGCGGACGTATAAGGTCTGGGAAGAAGGGAAAGTGCCTGATTTCGCGATGGAGTTTTCAAGCGAAAACACATACCGAAACGACTTAGGTAAAAAGTTGGAACTTTACGGTTTATTGGGTATACAAGACTACTTTTTATATGATGCGGAGGGATTGTATTTACCCTCTGCCCTGATGGGTTTTGAGTTGGTTGATAATGTGTATGTTCCGATTTCAGCAGGTCAGACTGGCGGTTTACGTTCTTCTGCTCTGGGTTTAGACTTCCATGTTGATAATGTGGGTTTAGGTATTTATGACCCAGCTGCAAATGATTGGCTTCAGACACCTGCGGAGTCAGCGCTATCGCTTGCTGAACAAGAAGCCATACGCGCAGAAACTGCCGAAGCACGCGCTGAACAGGAAATCACACGCGCAGAAACTGCCGAAGCACGCGCTGAACAGGCAGAAGCGGAAGCCGCAAAACTCCGAGAACAACTCGCGCGCTTGCAAGCCCGCACCTAATACCTAATTAGTGAAATCCAAAATATGTTAATACGTGGCTGTAAGTTCGGTTTGAAACAGCACATTATGCGTCAATTTATGAAAAGATTTACGCATAAGTCCTGCCCTATCGGGTTGGAGAAATAGATGAAACAACGAGTACTTATCACAGGTGCAGCGGGAACGGTGGGTTCAACCCTCTGGCAAGCGTGGGAAAAACAAGATTTATACACGCTAACCTTGATGGACATCAATCCGATTGGGGGATCGGCATCTCGCGTGGAACAAGCTGATATTCGGGACTATACTACGATGCTAGCGTTGTGCCAAGAACAAGATGTTTTAGTGCATCTTGCTTACATCCGTCAAGATTCACTTGGCAAAAATCCATGTGAAGTCAGTGACATCGGTGCGTCAATGAATCTGTTTGAAGCAGCACGTGAAGGTGGTATTCAAAAAATCGTATACGCTAGCACAAATCATGTGTCAGGATGGAATGAGCGATTGAGTTCACCGCCAAAGTTCTCTACCGGCGATCAATTCAGACCTGATGGTTGGTATGGAGCGATGAAAGGCATGGCAGAAATTGCAGGACGATACCTTGTTGATGCACACGGTATGCGATTTATCAGTATCCGTATTGGCAGCTTCAACGGCACTTATGAACCGAACGGACTCCGACATTGCAGCACACTCCTGACGCCGCGCGATTGCGTGCAACTATTCGGGTTAGCTGTGGATTACGATGGACCTGTCAAATATCTGATAACATATGGTCGCTCAGCGAATTCAGATGGGCATCAACAGAGTTTTCTTGACATCAGTGGTGCGGTTGAAGTGTTAGGTTACGAACCACAAGACAACTTGATTAAGACACATCTACACAAATTTTGGCAGAACGAAGAATGAACGCGGAACCTCGTTACAACGACATCTATTATAAATGTACAACTTCCCACTCGCAGATAATTCACGCGGTACAAGATAATGCGGTCTCTTTACACGATCTAACATCTCCAATTGACTGGCAAAGATTCTTTGGCAATTCACATCCGGTAGAAATTGAGATCGGTCCCGGCAAAGGGCGATTTTTGTTGGAAGCATCAAAGCAGTTTCCGAAAATAAACTATATCGGTGTAGAACGTGCACAAAAGTATGTGGAAATCACACGTGAAAGGTTTAGGAAATACACGCGGCATTTCTCAATAGACAGGAATTCGGGTATGTTTGAGAATGTACGCCTCGCGTGGACTGATGCCAATTACTTTTTGACACGATATGTGCCTGATGAATCGGTGCAAGCGTATCATATCTATTTCCCCGACCCGTGGCCGAAAGCACGGCAGCAAAAGCGGAGAATTTTTCGCAATAAGGAATTCCTCTCAGCCATCACGCGAACACTTGTGTTAGATGGTGGAAAATTGTATGTTGCCACAGATTTTGCAGAATATTATAGCGAAATCCAAGAAAGGCTTGCAGATTTGACATCGTTAAAATCTGTCCCATTGAATCTGAGTGGTTACGAACACATCGCTACAAACTTTGAAATGAAGTACCGTTCAGAAGGTAGGAAAATCTATCGGGCGGTTTATGAGAAATCGCAATAATATATGGAGAAAACAATGGCAACTGTAGCGGCAAAAACTCTTATTACACCAGAAGAATATCTTGTGAAAGAACGAAAAGCAGAATTCAAAAGTGAGTATCGGAACGGACAGATTGTCGCAATGCCTGGTGCAAGTCGCCCGCATAACCTAATATCAGGAAATATATTTGGTCACATCTTTATACAATTTCTGGATAGGACATGTGAAGTTTATACCAACGATATGCGTGTGAAGGTTAGCGATAGCGGTTTATACACATATCCGGATGTTGTCGTTGTATGTGATGAACCGTGCTTTGAAGACAACCACGTTGATACACTTCTCAATCCAACTGTCATCGTAGAGGTGCTTTCGCCATCAACCGAAGATTATGATCGGCATGACAAGTTTTTGTCCTACCAGACCCTTGAATCTCTACAAGAATATATCCTTGTTTCGCAGAGTGGTGTGCATGTTGAACAGTATATACGTCAAAATGGAAACTGGACTTTGAGAGAATTCCGTTCACTTGATGATGTCTTCCAAATAGCGTCAATAGAATGTAAATTGGCTTTACGAGCAATTTACGCGAAGGTTCAGTTTTGAGGTAGGTCGGAAATGAAGGAAAACCAACCGAAAATGTGGCAATCTCTCCCAGGGGCACCTGGCGTTTATCTGATGAAAGCCTCCGATGGCTCCCCTATTTACATCGGTAAGGCAGTAAACCTGCGGAACCGTGTGCGCTCCTATTTTCAGCAAAGTGGACTCACTGAAAACCCTCTCACAGCACAGATGATGCGGTATGTGACAGAGGTAGATTATATCGTCACGAGTACTGAGATAGAAGCACTGATTCTGGAAAATAATCTAATTAAAGCACATCAACCACGATACAACGTAAAACTAAAAGATGATAAACGCTATCCGTTTCTGCGAGTAACAACGAATGAACCCTTTCCGCGCATTATGATTACGCGCAAAACAGAAAATGACGGGACGCGCTATTTCGGCCCTTTTGTCCGCGTTCGTTCCACTCGACAGGTAGTTAAACAGTTGACAAAATTATTCCCCATTCGCACCTGTACATTACCGCTTGTAGAAACGGGAAATAAATACCGCGCATGTCTCGATTACCACATTGGTAGATGTCCCGCGCCTTGTGCGAATAAGATAAGCGTTCAGGATTATAAAAAGATTGTTCGTAAAGTATGCCAGTTCTTAGGTGGCAATACTAATGCTGTTGTAAAAGAGTTGCATCAGCAGATGGAAGCCGCATCAAAAGCATTAGATTTTGAGACAGCTGCAAAGTATCGAGATATGCTTAAGGATGTCCAACAGGCAGTCACTACCCAACAGAGCCTTGACAATGTTTCAACTGTGGATGAAGATGTTATCGGTATTGCAACCGCTTTTCAGCATGGTGTGCAAAGTCGTCTTGGAGATATTGCCTGTGTACAAGTGTTGCACATTCGAGATGGAAAACTCTTGGAACGTGAGCATTATTATTTGAATGATGTACATCCAGAATTAATACCGACTGCTATCAGTGCATTCGTCTCTCAATATTATCAAAATGCTGTTTTGGTGCCAAAAACGATTGCATTACCAATGCCAATTGAATCGGTGGAACTGATTGAAAAGTGGCTTAGCGAGAAACGTGGAAACCATGTCTCTTTGCACGTGCCACGGGCAGGGAGACTCAGACGACTGCAAAATTTGGCAATGAAAAATGCTGAAGTACTTCTGATACAGCGCGAACAAAGCGTAGTTTATAGCAGCGATGTGGACCCGGCACTGGTAGAACTACAGGAACTCCTTGAAATCAATCGTCCGCTCAGACGGATTGAGGCGTATGATATTTCTAATCTCGGCGATAGATATGCTGTTGGTTCTATGGTAGTTTTAGAAGATGGCAAACCGGCTTCAAGTGAATATCGTCAGTTTCGGATTCGAGATGTTGTTGGGCAGAACGATTACGCAATGATGCAAGAGGTGATTACACGGCGCTTTCGGCGTGCTGAAACAGGAGATAAGAAATTTAGTAAATTACCGGACTTAATGTTGATTGATGGTGGCAAGGGACAACTCAGTGCTGCACAAGCTGCACTTCAACCATTTGCTGAAGTGAATTTGAATCCTGTTCCCACACAGATTCCGATGATTGCATTGGCAAAACGGATTGAGGAAATTTTCGTTCCGGGAAATCCTGACCCAATTGTGTTACGAGAAGATAATCCTACTTTACACTTAATTCAACGTTTACGGGATGAAGCACACCGGTTTGCAATTACATATCATCGAAAACTACGACAGAAAGCTCTGAGTGAATCTGTCCTTGACGAAATTCCAAATATTGGCCCGAAGCGGAAACAAGTTTTACTGCAAAAATTTGGTTCGATTGATGCAATTAGACAAGCAAGTTTAGATAAACTTCTCTCTGTGAAAGGGATTCCTCGTAGCGTCGCCGAAAATATCCGAAAACATCTCTGAAATTATAAATCTGATACCTTATTCTGTTCTAATCTGATAAAGCTGCCCGAATTTGTGCTTTTTAATTTGTTCTGCCCCTTATCGTGCAACTGTAGTGAGTGCTTAAGTGCGTTTTCTCGGAAGCACGATATTTTTGTATTGGCATATAATTTGCTTAGAATTCTCATTATACCATTTCTAATTGGCAAAGTGTCATTCCGATTTTGAGTTTCTCTGTAGGAGCGACCTCCCGGTCGCTACCAGGAGGTCGCTCCTACAAAAGAAAGTATTGCATTTTTCTAACCGATTTATGAAATACTATAGTTTGGACAATTTCTTCATACGTGAGTTGATTTTAAAAATTAGTTCACGATTTATGTTGCTAAATCAACACACGACAGACAAAATGGAAACTTTCTTTGCTCCAGCGGAGCAATATGTTTATAGTCACAATATGAACCGACATATCCGCTCCGGGGAATGCCTAAATGGCATTCATACCGTTGATTTGGCGGAGCGGTATGTGATTTCCGACACATAGCACTCCGCTGGAGTGCGGTATTTTCGCTGTGTTTCATTGATATGCGAACTCGTAGAAAAATAGATTTTCCGTTAAAACTCAACATCCACGAGACAAGAATTGTCCAAACTATAGTATGAAATAGTGTAATACCATTATTCAGAATTGATATTAGATCACACAAAAACTTTGAGTGAGAATATGCGCGAAACACACATCAAATTTATCGGTATTTTACTTATTCTATTTTGCGTTGCCTTTTTACATGTGAAACTTTATCGTTTCGCTGAGATCACAAAAGATGGTGAGTTGCAGGTTCTGGTATGCTTAGGACGGGTAATTAACATAGATACAAGTGATGAGGCAGACCAAATACTGACTTTTAGAATTCTTTCAGGACAGTTTCGTGGCGAAACAGTCCAAGTAGATAATATCTGGATCGGACGTGCTTTCAGCGACCGTGTGTTGAGCAAAGGCGATGTGCTTTTTCTGGACATTCCGATCCGAGATCCCAACAATCCGAAAATCAACACTGTTTCCATGGGTCATTATTTTCGCACCCCATTTCTGCTTTATCTTGCTGGAACGTTAGGGATTTTGATGATACTTGTTGCAGGAATGAAGGGTGTCCGAGCAATTTTGACACTGTTTGTTACTGCGCTTTCTATACTTTATCTCCTTGTTCCATTGACTATCAGAGGTTACAATCCGATTGCAGTGGCGTTGTTGATCGCTTCATTTCTTACATTAGTGACCTTCCTACTCATCACAGGATTTAGTTTCAAAGTTATATCTGGAGTAATTGGAACACTCGGAGGTTTAACAGCAGTTGCTGTTCTATCTATCATCAGCCAACATCTGATGGCGTTGACAGGTTTAGCACAGGAATTCGGTTTTCTGGAACTCGGCATTTCACTCTGGCGCACACCAGGTTCACACCATTGGAATTTCACTGGCATCCTGTCAGCTGGAATCATTTTGGGAGCAGTCGGTGCAATGATGGATGTTAGCATGTCCATCTCCTCAAGTGTGCATGAGGTTAAACAGGTAAATCCGAATATAAGCGTCCGACAATCGATACAAGCAGGTTTGAATGTCGGACGAGATATTATGGGGACGATGGCAGATACACTCATTTTCGCCTATCTCGGTGCACACATGATCACGATGTTGCTGCCACGCATCGATTTTCCTGAAGCAGGTTTCTTATATCCGTTTCTGCGATTGGTCAATGAAGAGGCGACAACTGTTGCTATTATTCAGGCGGTTGTCGGAACTATTGGACTTGTTCTTACCGTTCCGATTGCTGCCACAGTTGCAGGTTTCCTTACAAAATATACAAGGGTAAAGCGATCAGAAATACACGAAAATTTACCTACGGAGGAGGAGTTAGAAGAATTATTCGGTGGTGAAACAGCACATGGCAGATATCGAGTTTTTTCCAGTCGAGTTGCAGTACCAATTGCATTGATTTTTGTGTTGATCGGGACAACGTTTGTTTACTATCGCACAAGCGGGCTCTCTGCTACAATTTTGGAATACAAGGACGAACAAGGACAACTTACTGACAAATCGGAGTATGCGAAGGGTAAGGTAATCCGATTGCTTGAATCAACTGGGAATCTTCTGTTTACTATTGATGGAACTAATACAACTGATTTAGACAAGAGAATTGTGCCTTCGGCATTACGAGAGACATTTGTTAACAATAGAATCAATTTATCTGATGATGTGACTATCTCAATAAAACCGTGGAAAGACAGTCGTTGGCTGATTTCCGATGCAGAGTACGAACAGACTTACAGCATTCGCACTGCACAAGATGGAACAGACAGTCTTAATGTATATGATTCGGAAACGGAACACCACGTACTTGAAGTTAAAATGCTTAGTGGTATGTATAAAGGCGAACATTTAGTGTTACGAAATATTGTGAACCACAGCATGCCGTTGTTAAGTATTCCTGCGGAGCCAGGGGATATTGTACTTTGTAAGATTGGTGGTGACTCTAAACAGATTAGTCTTGTAAACATTGTGCAAGAATATGCGCGCGATAAATATCTTATTTGGTTTGTTGGTGGGATGTTTCTACTAATTATTCTTGTCGGTAGAATAGAAGGCATCCGTACGGTTTGTGCAATGCTGATTTCTGGTGCGGTCATCTACTTCTTTATGCTACCGTTAATCTCACAGGGCATGAACGCGGTTCTCGTTGTAACATTAACTTCAGGGGTAGTCGCTTTTGTGTCGTTAGTGTTTGTGATTGGTCCGAGTCGGAAAACCTATTCCGCTGTGTTGGGAACAATGGGTGGCATCCTTGTTGCAGGTCTGATTGTCTTGTTTGCACAAAAGCAGTTACATTTTACTGGGTTAGAGAGTGCAATTGCTGCAGATATTGTTGAGGCGACCCGAACACCACCTTTTGATTTTGTGCAAATTCTGTTGGCAGGAATGTTGATGGGAGTATTAGGTGTAGCCGTTGACGGTGCGATTGAGGTGGCATCAAGTATGGAGGAGATTCGGCGAGCAAATCCAAATATGCCGACATGGCGATTGATTGCTTCTGGTCTCAATGTTGGTACGGATATTCTGGGAACAATGATAAATACGTTAGTATTTGCCTATCTCGGTGCAGAGTTGTTGTTAGTGATAGCGATAGCAGCACCAAATCTTGAATTCCTTCTTGAATTCCTTTTTAAAGAGCCAGCAGTACAGCTTGAATTCTTTAAAGAGCCTACAGTACAGTTACTAAGTATTGGAGTAATATCTGCAGAGATCGTGCGATTGCTTGCGGGCACACTCGGTTTGGTATTAGCAATTCCGATTACCGCTATAATCAGTGCATTCTGGAATCCAAAGAAAGTATAGTGGTGTTAGTGCTGGTTATGTGAATTCAGGGATTTGTATATAGGAAGTACCAGTTTGTAAACGCGAAATGACATTTGGGAGGTGTTGGTGCAGAATTTCGCGCATAACAGCATTTGGAATATTGCCGCATGTAATCCAAACAATCTGCGGTGGGGGTCCAAATCGTTGTAATAAATTGAGAAAATCACTATCCTTTGTTAACACAACTACCTTTTCGGTCCGTGCGGCAAAGAAGATTTCTTCATCACTTGCGTTTCGTAGCCCAAGCCGTTGAACAGAGAATGCTTCAATAGCAAAAGTGTCACTGATCCAAGGTGCAAGTGCTGGTGAAAGTTGGGCATCAATCCAAAACTTCATGCGGTAAGTATGGGAACGTCCATTTTATTTGCAGCGAACTGCAAACACGCGAAGATATCTTCAGATTCCAGATCCGGCATCTCTTCAAGAATCTCATTAAAGGAGAGTCCGCTTGCAAGCAATCCCAAGACATCTGTAACTCGAATTCTCATGCCTCGAATGCAAGGACGTCCACCACACTGCTGTGGATTCAAAGTAATTCGACTTAATCGCAGCCGTTGTTCAATTGTGATTTTGAGAGCAACATCGCCAGTTTGTTTTGCTAAATCGCCAGCGATTTGAAAATCCGACTCCGCCTCACAAATCTGTCCCAATTTATCTTTTGCACTTCCTCGGTTGTAATATGCATACGCAAAATCTGGTTTTAGATTGATTGCCGAATCATAATCAATTATAGAACCCTTATAATCACCCAGCTCACTCTTTTTATTTCCTGACTGAAAATATGTTTCTGCAGATGATAATTTGTTTGCAGGTTTCATCTGAATTTCCTTTATAATGTATGTCCAAGTTGCAATCCTATCATAATTATCATACCATGCAAAAACTTGTGTAGCAATGAAATTCATCTATTACGATGTTTAATACTTTTAGTTTATAGGTTTCTATCAACTTCTATACAACGTCCGCATCTGTTTTATCACTTTAGGTAGTTTAGCGATTACAGTATCTATTTCTTCTTCAGTCGTATTTCTTCCGAGCGAAAATCTAACTGTACCTTGTGCTAATCTGGGAGGTAATCCAAGGGCAGCAAGCACATGTGACGGTTCCATAGACCCTGACGTACACGCGGACCCTGTTGACACACAAATTCCTTCCATATCCAGTCGCAAGATAAGACTTTCACCTTCCACTGCCTCAAAAGAGACGTTAAGTGTACCAGGGGCGCAGTATTCGGGATGTCCATTGTAGTGCAATCGCTCAATGTGTGTGTCAAGCCCTTCGCGTAACCGATGGGTTAATTTGTTCAAGTGTTTAGCGTATACGTCACGTTCTCGTTTTGCAAGTTCTGCTGCAACGCCAACTCCAACGATAGCAGGTACATTTTCAGACCCCGCACGTCTATTGCGTTCATGTGAACCCCCGTGAACAAGGTTTGCTAAACGAGCACCACGGCGGATGTATAATACGCCAATACCTTTTGGCGCATATATTTTGTGTCCAGAAAGAGTCAATAGGTTAACACCAAGTCCCTGCACATTAACGTCCAATTTACCAATTGATTGCACAGCATCGGTATGCACGGGAATTTCGTGTTCTTGTCCTACCTGACAAATTTCTTCCAGCGGTTGGATAGTACCGTTTTCGTTGTTGACATGCATAATAGAAATCAGAATTGTGCTATCGCGAATAGCAGAACTGAGTTGCTCAATTTGAATCCGCCCGTATCTATCTACCGGAAGATATGTTACCTCAAAACCGCGCTGCTCCAGATATTGGCAGGTATGCAAAACAGCGTGATGTTCCACTGACGAAGTGATGATGTGATTTCCTTCTCCCCGACTCTTTTGCAGCTCGGTTAGTCCTTTAATCGCGTGGTTATCTGCTTCGGTGCCACTTCCGGTAAACACAATTTCACTGGGACTTTTAGCACCGATGAGTTCTGCTACCTGTTCACGCGCTGTATCAATTGCGTTGCGTGCTTCACGCCCATAAGCGTGAATGCTGGAGCCATTACCGAATGCCTCTGTCAGAAACGGCATCATCGCATCTCGGACTTCAGGGCGTAGTGGGGTTGTGGCATTGTAATCAAGGTAAATACGTTGCATGTCTTTCGTTCTATTGAGATTAGATTTCTGTTATTAAGATAGGTTCATCTATATGTTCGGTAATTGAGAAACGAAATCTGATTTGAAGAAACTTTAATTTCTTGTAAAGTCTCACTTTTTCTAATATTTCTGTTAGCATTTAAAAAAGAGAGATTGACCTTGTGAGTACCAGCAGGCAGTGACATCCGCACCATGAAAATCTGATTTGGCAGTGTTTGCCATGAACGTGTATCCGCACTTTCAGTCAGCACACCCGCGAGATTAACAACTGCTCCTAAAACCTTATTTTGCTTCTTTGCTTCACGGAATGTTAAGTATTTTAGTATGGCACGCACTAAAGTTCGAATAAGGGTTATAGGACGTTCAGCTTCAAGTGTTTCAATTGCGATGGTCTCAATATCTTCTATTAACACACCATCGGCTATCTCTTCTCCAGCAGAAACTCGAATCCCAGCGAACTGTGGACGATTGGAACGCATTACTGGCACTGCCACGTGTAAAAGATATTCCAATTTTATTTCCTCAACAACTAACCCTTCGCGTGTTCTAAGCGTGACAGCAAACTCACTGGCATTATCTTTGTCAACTTTATCGGTTTTGAGGATAGGAAAGGTTAAGGTCTCCTCGCGTTTACGTGGGACATAACCTGTTTCATAAAAGAGGATCAACTCGCCATGGTTTTCAGGAATTCGTGACGGCTCGTTATATTGTTTTCGGTAACGCTCATATTCCTCAGTAAAACCGAGTTTGCGTGATAGACGCACCAAAGAATGACCAACATCTTTAGGCATTGGTACACCAGTTATCTTTGCAGCATTTTTATAGTATTCTTCTGCCTGCCTATATGATATAAAAGCATCATTCCACTCTCCCGCTGCTTCAAATACCATGCCAGAAAAGCACGCCAAAAATCCTGTTCCAAAGTAATTATATTCGTTATCTTCACCTTTGAAATATTGAATTAAATTGGTAGCACGGCGGCATTCTACCAACGCATCGTCCAACTTATTCAGATAGAAATAGTTTAGGGCATGGTAATAGTGACTCAACAACCTCTCGTATTGGGTGCCAGCATAAGGGCGGAGTTTATCAGTGGTAATAAGCGATAAAGCCTCTTTTGAAACACTTTTGGTGAAGCGATCCTCTGCGATCATTTCTGCTTGTTCAAATGCTTTACTGCTTTCTGGAAATAAGTTCGCGTAATGAGAAGTCAATCCCAATTCATAATGATGTGGAATATCCGATTTTTTCGGTGCATGTTTTTTAAGATAGTTGTAGGCATCTGCTGGCTTACCTGTTTCCAAGTCGGTTTTAACATCTTGAAACTTATAGCCAGCGCACCCTGTTGCTAAAAAAATAATAAATAGAAAAGAATAAATTTTGGTCATTGTATTTCAGGTTTTTAAATTATAATGGGCGGGCATACGCACCCGCCCGATACTTCAACAGGAAAGTTCATACAAAAAGATTTACAATTTGAACTTGCCTTTACCAATAAACTTTTTAATTTCTTTCTCCCCGATCCAAACTTTTATATTGCTTTCAATATTTGTCAATGTGAGATCAGTCTGATAAAACACGATTTGTTTTCCACCTTCGCGATCCTCAATGGTATTGATTTCGCCTGTCAACATGTAATCAGCACCCTCTTCACGCCCCATCTGTTTGATAGTTTCAATGGCTGCGTTTTCACTCTGATCCGCACGTTCCTCTCGAAGTTCACTACGTTCGCTACTACTGGCAACAACCTCAACCTTTCCCGAATTGACGAATGCTCGTTCAATATCACCGATGAACGTTTGTGTGGGGATATGTTCTGTACTCTTATTACGGATTCCACCTACAATCACAACGGGTCTTTCACCAGATGACTTATTGTGATTGTTAATCCAAATGTGGCTTAAACAGTCAGCAATCATATTTTCAGCGACCATACGGGAATCTGTATCGTTCCATCTACCTGAGAGGTCAACGACGGTATCGCTATCAATACGGGTAACCTGTTTGGAGGGACCACACCCGCTGAATATGATAATCCCGATCAGCATTAGGCAAGACAATACTTTATACATTTCATTACTCCTTTTAATGTTTTTTTAGGAGTAGATAAATCATCTACTCCTACAGCAGGCGAGTAACCTGCATCAATAAATAATATATTTATTAGAAATCTAAATCAGCTTCACGAACAATTCTGTCAACGAAACTATCGAGCGGCATTGCACCGATGTCTCCTTCATCACGGCTTCGGACACTGACAGTTCGATTTTGTTGTTCACGTTCACCAATGATTAACATATACGGCACCCGTTGCAAACGGGCTTGACGTATTTTCGCTCCAATTTTATGATCACTATTATCTAACACAACACGGCAGTTTTTCTGTAACAAAATCTGCTGAATTTCTGTCGCGTAATCTACGAATTTTTGACTGATTGTCATAACAACACATTGAATAGGGGAAAGCCATGTGGGGAAAGCACCCGCATAATGCTCAATGAGCATAGCAATGAACCTTTCAAAACTCCCACAAATCGCACGATGGATAACTACAGGTCTCTTTTCAGAACCATCAGGAGCAATGTAAATTAAGTCAAACCGTTCGGGTAACTGAAAATCGAGTTGGACAGTAGCACATTGCACATCTCGGTTGAGCGAGTCCCGAACCTGAAAATCAAGTTTTGGTCCATAAAACGCTGCCTCTCCTGGGTCTACAGTGTACTCAATCTGATTGTTTTTTAACACCGATTCAAGTATATCTTCAGCACGATTCCAGACATCTACATCCCCCATAAATTTATCAGGATTGCGTGTGCTGAAATCGCATCGGAACGGCAGATCAAATGTGCCGTAGATACGTTGGAAAAGCCCAAGGATGCGTTCATATTCATCTGCAATTTGGTCTTCGGTAACGAAATTGTGTGCATCGTCTTGACACAATTGACGAACACGAGATAAACCGCTCAACGTTCCTGTTGCTTCATTCCGATGCAACACACCTTGGTCATATAACCGATATGGTAAATCACGATAGCTGTGGCGTACGCTTTTATAAATTAACATGTGTGCCGGACAATTCATCGGTTTCAGCGCACTCGTTGGATCGCCTTCTTCATTTTCAATCAGGAACATATCGTCTTTGAAGTGCTCCCAATGTCCCGAAGTTTCCCATAAACTGCTATCATAGATGAGCGGTGTCCGAACCTCTTGGTAACCTTCACTGAGATAGAGTTTTCTCACTTTTTCGGACAAATGATTGTAAATAAACGCACCTTTTGGAAGCCAAAACACACTACCCGGAGATTCGGGGTGCATCTGAAAAAGTTCCAATTCGCGTCCCAATTTCCGATGGTCACGTTTTGCTGCCTCTTCACGTTGTTTCAGATATGCCTGTAGGTCGTTTTTTGTTTCCCACGCTGTGCCGTATATCCGCTGTAACTGCTCACGATTGCTATCACCACGCCAATACGCACCTGAAACACGGAGCAGCTTGAAATGTCTGCATTCACCTGTTTTTTCAATATGCGGTCCCTTACAAAGATCAGTAAAATCTCCGTTGTGATAAATAGAGACACCTTCGTCAGCAACGCCTTCATCAGACGCGCTGACTTCGCGGTCAGAAATACCATCTATTAATTCAAGTTTAAATGTTTGGTTGCGTTCAGCAAACCACTCACGTGCTTGTTCAAAAGTCCAAGTTTCCTGTACAAAAGGCACATTGGCTTTAATCATCGCCTTCATGTGCTTTTCGATTTCAGGAAAATCGTCAGGCGTAATTGGACGCGGCACCTCCATATCGTAATAGAATTCGTTTTCTATTGGAGGACCGATTGCAAGTTTGACGGTATGTTCACCGTCAGGAAACAGTTGTTGCACGGCATACGCCATAATGTGTGCGGTAGAATGACGAAGCCGTTCTAAATAGTCTACGGGTTGATTGGATTCTGGCATTGTGGGTTACTCTCACATTTTCATTTGTGTAAGTTCCAAGAATTGCTATAGTGGAATTTACAATTAATTTGACAGTTTGATTTGTAGGAAGAAACTCCGATTCCCGACTATCAAAGTATTTAATCACGATTCGGAGATCGCTCCTACAGAAGATGTGTCAACATATTCTATAATTCACTATAATAGACTTAACGTCTTTTTTTATAAGTTGTTTACGATTTAATTTTACACAATTTTGAGAGGAATGCCAATTAAAAATGAATTGTATGCATAAATCAATGGGATTAATTTCAATCAATATGCTTTTGCCATAGTTTGCAATTCATGCTAAATAAACGGATTTATCTTATTTTTAGCATTAGGCATGCTGAAAAGCACCAAATCAACGCCAAATGCGGCTTGGCTGATTGCGCGTATGGCATTCAGCATGATTCGGAGCCTACCAGTGGGATTGAGTTAGTTTGGTATCATACCTTCGTTAGTGATTTCACTTGAAAGTGTAAAAGGAGTTTCGTTGCTTCTATGGGAAACCACGATTTGGAATGAGAAAGGTAAAAGCGTGAAGATTAAGGCGATATTTCCTTCACACAACGAAAACCGTTAACAGGATCAGTATGGGTAGGAGGCAATCCTCCGTATCGATGGGAAACCGTTTGCCAGTATTTTACATGGCCCCAACCGGATCCGCCTCGCAAGACGCGATGCGTGTAGATTTCTGTAAAATTATCTATTAACCACGTCACACTGACATCACCAGCTAACGGATTATGGGTCGGAGAATTTGCATAGAAGTTTGAATCGTACTCGTCCAGACACCACTCTTGCACATTACCAACCATATCATATAACCCGTAACCATTCGGTGGGAATTCTCCAATAACTGATGATATCCGGTTATCTACATAATTGGTATCATAGTCGTTGCCCCATGGATAGCGTAAACCTTCCAAACCTCCGCGTGCGGCTTTCTCCCATTCGGCTTCCGTTGGCAAACGTTTCCCTGCCCATATTGCGTAAGCCATCGCGCCGTACCACGTCACACCCCCCATAGCAAAATTTTCTGCCCCATCGACGATACGGTAGGCACCATCATCAAGTAAGTGTGCTACGCTATGTTCATTTATCAATAAGTGTCCAGCGTGTGCAGGTTTCCCCACAGCATTGAGGAACTCAACAAATTGTGCCATTGTCACCTCATATTTGTCCATGTAAAAAGCATCAACATAAACGGTGTGAACAGGACGTGCAGAGGAGAAAAGATCATTTATTCTCGGATCCTCCTCATTGTGGTGATGCCCCATCTCAAATTCGCCTGCGGGGATAAGCACCATATCTTTGGGAGGCGGCGGAATTTCAACTGTATAGGTAAGTGTTATCTCACCATCTGACCACGCGAGTTCAAGTTTTAACGTGCCAGGGGTAAACGGACCAATTATTGTTACATTGGTATCGGAAACTGAAAATTCCGCTCCTGTTACGCTTAGGTCTATCGGAGTACCGTCGAAGGTGACGATTATCTGCGAATTTGTTTGGATAGTGCTACCGTCTACGGGAGTCGCCTCAACAAACTTGATTGGGGTTTCCTCTATTTCATCTTCTGTATCACAGCCAATTATATTTATGAGAAAAACGGATGCGATACCAAAATATATAAGGAAAAATAGATTGACATGAGATTTCATAAAAATTGTCTCCTTTTGATTTCAATACATTTGTCCAGCGGTATACGCGAGTGCTTTACTTTTTTATAAATCTTTTTCTGATGCTACCGTTTCGGATGTTGGGGCAGCAGTTGCATCGGTTGACAAGGCTGTCTCTATCTTCTTGATATTCGTTGCGATATCCCCGATCAAACTGGCGTATTCCGAGATGAGATAAGAAAATTGCAAACTTACTACTGCTATGAGCGGCAAGAGGAAAGCAAAAACGAGCGAAATGAGGGCGAGCCATCCGAACGCGGCGGCACCGAAGATTGAACAAACAAGGCATAGAAGTCCGCCCCCGATGAACCCGATGAAGGCGGCTTCGCCAGAAAGACGGATGACGATCCCAGCAATAGGACCAAATATGAGATGGGATTCTTCACCAGCTGATACGATTTTTTTGGCTCTATTCCAAAACAGCATCGTTAGAGTTGTGCCAACGATACCGATGATGACAAGACCGATAACTGTTCCAATGATGACGAAAGCCTGTGCACCAACGCTTGAAGTTCTCGTAAACATCAGCGCGACTACTAAAAAGACGATTCCTAACACGAAGGAGGCAATCAAAATAAACACGCCCGATATTTTGACAAAAAATGATGCCTGTTTTCGGAAATGATGACCTGCCTCCAATGAATTAATCCATTCGATGATTCTTCGTAAAAACATGATGATAATGTCCTTCTATAAATTTTGAAAATTTGTCGGAAACCTGTTGTCGTTCAATATTAATGGACTTGCACTGGTTTCCCAACGGCACCCACAAGGAATTGTGTCTGTCCTATATCAGACTATTGTTCCTGCTTGATTTGCCCCCAACTTGTCGTTAACTTGTCGTGGGCGGCAACTTCCATAGGAACGTTTTCAGGCGATATAGTCCATAGGAAGTATACATCAGGCACCCAGTGTTCATCTATTATCGCATATTGATTTTCAACAGCATAGATTGTGCCGTTTGAACTAACCCCAGCAAACATAGGTGGTTCACAGATTTTTCTTCTTTCCTCGTTGGAAACATTCCACAAATAAAACCCATCCCTACCAGGACCTGCTAATATCATACCGTCTGGGCTAAACGCAAAAGCGTAGATCCATCCAATACCATAATACCCGAATAGATGACCTGTTTCTTCTCTTGTAACAACATCCCACAACGTTATTAGCTGTCTGTTGCGATGACCACCAGCGGCCAAAGTAGTTCCATCTGGACTGAACTCTACATACCTGACACCAAAATCAAAAAGACGAGTACTAAGTCTTGCTATTTCGATGTTTTCGTGGATATCCCATAAATAAACGTCTTCACCAAGAGTTCCAATTGCCAAAGTAGTTCCATCTGGACTATATGTACTACACGTAGGGAAATCAGGTAATTCTATTTCAGATTTCTTCTCTCCCGTCTCAACATCCCATAAATATACAAACGTAGAACGGGTTCCCCATCTTCCGGCAGCACAACTTGCCAACGTGGTTCCATCTGGACTGAAAGATATGCTTGAGATCGTGTTTGCATCAACATGTTCGAATACGAATTTTGCTTTTCCGGTAGCGACATCCCACAAAGTCGTCCTACTCTGCTCAGAACCACTTGCAAGCAGCGTGCCATCAGGACTAAAAGTAAGAACGCCACTAGCACCTATGCGGAACTCGCTTATGAAGACATCTTTCTCTGTTCCTGTGGCGGTATCCCACAAATGTATAGTGCCATCGAAATTACAACCTGCCAGTGTTTCACCATCCGGACTTAACGCGAAAGTGTATAAGTCTTCTGGAGTCCCTTCCAATTGGACTTGAGCAAAAGCGTTTAGGGAAAGAAAGCTGAACAGTATAAATAATGTCAATGTTTTTTTCATTTTCATCGTGAAATTCTCCTTTCATAAATAACCATTACAGGATGTATGGCACAGTACAAAATCCATACCATGCAGTGAAATATTATTTCCGAATCAGCATTTTGCGTGTAGCAGAAAAATCGCCTGCTTTTAGTGTATAGAAATACACACCACTTGCCACAGGTTCGCCGTGTGCGTTTCTGCCATCCCAATGTGCAGCCCGTGTACGATTCTCATAGATACCGACAGGTCGGTGTCCCACCGTTATAGTGCGTACCACTGTGCCATCCACTCCATAGATAGTCACCGTCACATCAGCAGCCTTTGCCAACTGATACGGTATCCACGTTTCCGGATTGAACGGGTTTGGATAGTTTGCCAAGAGTGAAGTCTTTTTTGGGGTTAACGCTGCCAGCAGCTGCTCCAAGAATACGATCCCTTTTACGGAAGTTGCATCTGTGAGGTCTGCTTGTTGTGCTTGTGTGAGCCAGTGCTGCACGTCTGCAGAGGTCAGTTGTCCTGCGGCTTGATCACGGATAATAGAAGGTGCTGCTGGGACTTTTCCGAGTGCCGCTGCGACGGCGACGAGGTCTTGAATATTGACCTCACCATCACCATTGACATCCGCATTATTTTCGCCAGGTTTTCCGAGTGCCGCTGCGACGGCGACGAGGTCTTGGATGTTGACAACGCCATCGCCATTGACATCCTCAGGGACTCCTAAATCTACAATATCTTCCGATTGTGTCGTCTTTAAGAAATGTGCAACCCCTGTATTCATTATCAAATTGATTTCTTCTTCGCTCAATGCCTTGGAGAAGACGGCGTAATCGTCTACTGTTAAATGTTTTGCAAAATCACCAATGCGGTAAGTGGCGTTCCCACCATCCGTTTCTTGAAAATCTGTCTCAGCGACCTTCACACCATCAGCATAAATCCTAAATTTTTCACCATCGTTTGTGACGGCTATGTGTAACCATGTATCCGTTTCAAAAACACCAGGGTCAGTCTCACAGAGATTGTCCCATGACCATACGCCATCAACAAATCCGCGCCAAGAGATGATTCCTTCTTGAGGAAAAATGAACAAGGTGTTATGGCCGGATTCTATCGGTAAACTCCGCCAGACGTGTTCGTAATATCCTGTTCCCCGATAAACCCAAACAGCAAGTGAGAACGGATCCCTTTTGAAAAAGTCACCGTGGAGCGAGTCTGAGGTTTGCATTTCAACATAGCCATCTCCATCAAGTGCTAACGCATCCCCAAATTTACCATCAATATAGCTGGTTGTACCTACGATTTCACCGTGGTTTCCATTTCCAGAGGTGTCTTCTGAGTTCCCGTCAAAGGGGTAGTATGCCACTAAACCTGGGACAGCGTTGACATCGTCGGTGACGGAAGGCGTTTCCTTTGCGGGATTAACTGGAGAAAGACTGGCGATGGCGATGGCATATGGCCTTCGCAATCCTGTGACAAGGTCTTCAACGTTTGAGCCATCAAGGTTGGCACGCTGAATCTTACTCGTGGACGCGTGGCCCTCTTCCGTCCAATACATCTTGCCCCTTTCTACATCTAACGCAATATCTATTGGACCATATGACGACAACTTTGCTGGACTGTTGACGACTTCTTCTATGTCAGAACCATCTAAATTTGCGCGCAGGATTTTATTCGCGTAAACGTTTATCCAATACATCTTGCCCCCTTCTACATCTAATGCAATGCCGCGTGGTTCCACCACTCCTTCTGTGACAAGGTGTCCCATATCCGAACCATCGAGGTTCGCCCGCCAGATGCTTCCCCCGAACGGTCTGCCTCCCCTGGACCACGTGATTTTTGTCCAATATATCTTGCCCCCTTCTACATCTAACGCAAAGTCTATTGGCTCTTCTGTCGGTGGGACGATGTCTTCTATGTTGGAACCATTGAGGTTCGCCCGCTGGATGCTGCCATCCCCCCAATAGACATCCCCCGTCCAATAATAAATCTTGCCTTCTTCCACATCTAACGCAATATCCCATACACCTTCCAATCCTGTGACGATGTCTCCTATGTTGGAACCATCTAAATTTGCGCGCAGGATTTTATACTTGTACTTCCCATCAAAATCTCTGTCCCGGTCTGTCCAATACATCTTTCCCCCTACATCTAACGCTAGTCCGTATGGCCTCTGCGAGAATCCGATGTCTTCTATGCTGGTCCCGTCGTGGTTCGCCCGCTGGATTTTACCTGTTTGCATGTCTGTCCAATACATCTTCAGCAGCCCTTCTTCTATTCTTGCGGTGACAGGAACTTCTACGGTGAGCGGATCCCCTTTATAGTTCTTTATCGCGGCAGCGTCAACACTGAAGGTGAGAACCTTATCTGTCCCAAGTTCAGTCCCATCAAAGTTAAGTACTACCGTTATACTTCTATTGCTGCCGTGAGTTCGTTCAATTTTGTTCACACTAATGCCCGGAATCCCAGATATACTCACCGCATGTTGGATGATGAAGAGGGCATCCTCGTAAGTAACAGCATCATTTAGTTGCAGCAGCACCTCACTCCCATTCAGCGTTTCCTCTGTCAACGTATTAGGTTGAGGACTGGCATGAAGTTCTTCATCGTGTGCCAAAACATATAATTCTGTGGTGAGTTTGTTTCCCATGTAGCCTGCGATGGCATCTGCTGCCACACTGAAGGTAAGGTTAGCATTCGTGTCAAAGTCGGAGTGATCAAAGTCGAGCGTAACCTTTAGCTCGTTATCGTTGATTCGTTGCACATTATCGGGGTTTATCGTTACACCCTCAATGCCATCGACTGTCACTGCATTTCTGATTGTGGATATGTCCGTCACGTAAGCCGCCCCCTTAGGTTTAAGTTCCAGTAAGACGGTGGCACCATCCAGAGTTCCCTCTGTTACCCACACGCTTGTCTTTGGACGTGACACCTCTAACATGGGCACAGGAAGATGAAATACAGTATAGGAATGGGTATAATCTAAATTGCCTTGCGTGTCAATATCTTCATAAGAGATATTGCCCTGCTTATCAATAGCAATGAAAATCAAATCAAAACTGTCCTCTCCACGTTTCAAGCTCTCCTCTACCCACTGCGTAATATCGATCTCTTCTGTCATATTCGCGACGACGGGCCAGCGACCAGGAAAAGGCCCCCCTCCACCCGGTGGGGTTAGATGTGTTGCCAATGAATAGTTTTTCTGTTGTCCAGTGGGGTCATATTGTGCACTGCCACTGTGAGGAGCAGTACTTAACATAGGTAATCTGAGTTCCACCTGATGGAGACCGTCTATATCGTCCATCTGAACGAAAATTTTGTATTGCGGGGTACCGGTCGAAGCGTTAGTTATCAACATTATATCATTGCCGGGAGGGAGCCCACTATTGTTTTGAGTGATAGGTTGACCGCTAACCTTTGTTTCTAAAGGATTGTCAGCGGGAAGAGTAGCGGGTGAGTTGCCAGAAAAATCAGGATGGACAGATAGCCAGTTTCTTGATCTTTGGGAAAGGTTAGTCTGCCCCAACAGAGGCACAGGCGTCACATTAAACCTTCCTCCAAATAATCCGCCACCCACCTCATAGTCGTACGACATAATTCCGTTCGTATTGAAATCATGCTGCAACCCAAAAATGTGTCCGAGCTCATGTGCAATAACACTTTTTACTTCTTCATCGGACCACGCATACCAATTTTTAGATTGATCTGTTTCAAAAGCCCCCAGTGCAACCATTGCTTTACCACCGTTGGAAATTGCTCCCCCAATAAATCTCTTATTATTGTCGTGCAGGTATCCATAGTTCGATTGAACGAGCACGAGATAGATATTCTGTAAATCGTTAAAAGATGGCAGTGTCGATTGGGTATTTATATAGTCCTCTACATCTTGCCATGCTTTGCTCCAGAAATCTGGGTCTGTATCCAAGAAATAGCCAGTTGGTGCATTGTTCGTATTTCCAGAGTTGACGTAAAATTTATTGGATTGTATATACTCAACATGTATATCATTCCCCGATTTATAAAACTCAAATGTCTTACCTACCTCCCGGTGAAAATATTCTACTACGTGCTGCAAATGTGCTCCCACAGTAGAAGGCGTTATATGGTCCTCATCCCATGGTGCCTGCCAATGGATCCCAAAAAATTGCGCAGCATCACCTCTTTTGGCTTCATTTGCTGCGTAATACCAAATTACGTAAACTTTCCGAGGACGTAAAATTTGCTGAGCATTCGCACTGGTGATTACATTTGCACCGAAGGTTATATTCGCACCGAAGGTTATTAGAAGAAACGTTATGAGACAGAAAATCGTTCGTGTTAGAAACCTGTTATGTTTCACTGTAAAGTTCTCCTTTTTAGATTAGGTTCGTTTCTATTGGGAAACCTTCCACCCTATATGACACGTTTTCAATCGGCTCTCCTACTTGCGTATCAACATCTTGCGCGTTGCAGAAAAATCGCCTGCGGTGAGTGCATAGAAATATACGCCGCTTGCTACAGACTCACCGACTGCGTTTTTACCATCCCAATGTGCTGCCCGGCTTGTGCCATCATAGAACCCCGCAGGCTGCTTTATAAAATTCCACCTCCTGCAGGTGCCGCTTAGCCTTCACCGAATACGCCTGCGACGAGGACGAGGTCTCGGATGTCAACTATGCCATCACCGTTGACATCCGCCTCGTTTTCGCCAGTTTGCCCGAATGCGCCTGCGACGAGGACGAGGTCCAGAATGTTGACTTTATCATCGCGATTAACATCGGCAGCGGGCCATCCGACCGACCAGAGAAGGATTTTTCCGTCCGAACCCGCGCTTGCCAACGTCTTACCATCTGGACTAAAAGAGACACTATTGACCCAACCGGTGTGTCCGTGAAGTGTCCGTAGGGGAGCGCCAGTGATAACACTCCATAGACGCACTGTCTGATCACCCGCGCTTGCCAGAATCCGACCATCCGGACGAAACGAGACACTATTGACATCAAAGGTATGTCCTTCAAGGGTATGTCGGAGCTCGCCAGTGATAACATTCCACAGACGCACTGTCTGGTCCAAACCCGCGCTTGCCACAATCAGACCACTCGGATTAAAGGCAACACTTAAGACCGAATCGGTATGTCCTTCAAAGGTATGTCGGATCCTGCCAGACCGAACATCCCATAGAAAAACCCTTCCGTCAGCTAATCCAATGGCAACCATCCGACCATCCGGACTAAACGAGACACTTTGGATTCCAGACCTGGACTCGACATACTGTCTTGAAGATCGCCCAGTCGCAACATCCCATAGACGAAGGGACTGACCAGCCCCACTTACCAATGTCTGACCACCCGGACCAAACGAGACACTTGGGGCGAGCTCCCAGTGTTCGTTCCATCTCCATAGGCGCGTGCCAGTCGCAACATCCCATAGATAAACCGTCCCGTCCGAAACCGCACTTGCCAACTTCGTACTATCCGGACTAAAGGAAATACTATTGACCAAACCGGTGTGTTCCACGAGGCGCGCTACCTCTTTATGCGTTACTGTATCGTAGAGCCAAATACCGCTGTCACTTGCCACCGCAAGAAGCTCCCCATCCGGAGAATACGTTATATCATTTATTGGTTCTTCAGCCAGATGCGCAATCGTGCCTTCGGGCACTGTCCATTCTGTCTGTTGCTGTGCGAAACCGAAGTCTTCCGAAACTAAAAATAACAGGATCGTTAGAAAAAAGTATCTGAGTTGCATAGGATCCTCTTCCTCCTTGTCGTCGTGCCGTCTATAGCACTTTCAAAATGAATTTTCATCAAACCGTGCAGATGTTTGTAGCGTTGCTGGGGCGTTTTCGCATTTTCAAAACTCTTTTTCTTTTGAGAATTGATTTCCTCAATACGATTCGCTTCCCGTCCGGTAGCCGCCTGTGACAACATTCGAATTTCACGTTCACGTATCTATCAAGGCGAAACGTGGCATGGGAAGATCGCTAGCAAGCATCGCTATTTTTATGGTATCAAATACGAAGAAATAAGCGACTGCAAAGTACAGATGCCCACCATCACTGAATCAAAAAATTAGGGTATTTGGACGTTGTATTTTCAGACGCATACCCAATTGCCAGTTGGGTGGAGACGGGAGGTAGAAGGATCTACCCCGGCAATCCGTC
>JAPPCZ010000020.1 GCA_028824685.1 Candidatus Poribacteria bacterium | reverse complement strand
CGATCTCCGAATCGCGACGAAACCACTAATAGTCGGGAATCGGAGTTCCCTCCTACAAAGAGAAACAACTGATAATGAACCAACAAATCCTATTTATGAGATACGCTCTACAATTTCAGATATTGTTTCCAGTTAGCGGTGTTGATTTACTGCGATGATATTTGAAGTCTTACACCTAACTTACGTTATATTATACCACAATTTTCGCCAACTGTAAAATTTATTTTATCATTTGCTTAAATCGCACTTTTTGCTATTCACGAAAAGTAGTAAGTCAATAACGTTTAACCGACAGTCTTATCTTTTCGCTGGTGAATGATGACGCTATTACCGTCAGGGTCTTTGATTATCGCCCAAAAACATACTGCGGATTCTCCCAGAGGCGAATGTATATGTATCCCTGCTTGTTCTAATTCTTCTATGGTGGCTTTTACGTCTTCGACTGCAAGCGCGACTGTCCCGCCACCGGGAGACGTAAAATCATAACCTTGTCCTAATACAAGCGTGCCGGGGTTTATCTCAAATTCTGCCCATGTGCCTTCATGGACTAAACATGCCAGCGGAATTCCAAGTACATCACGATAAAAAGCGAGCGATTTCTGCATATCGCTCACAGCAAAGAAAGTAAAATCAATACCTAATACATTCAAAACTACAATCTCCTCTACTCACTTTACAATGATGTACTAAGCGGCAAGGGTTTGGATGGGATATTCATCATGGTATTCGGGTGGTGTCCAGAATGCAGACCAATCAGTGGCTTGATCCCGACCAATGTAAAGCGTCTTTCCGATAACTGCCCACGCTGTTCCATCGGATGTAAACGCAATACAACCCGTGCGAATCCGATCAGTAGGTTCTGTGAGCTGATCGTTGAGTTGTGTCCAAGTCTCGCCGCCATTCTCCGAACGACAGAGCCAAGCACCACCGCCTCTTGGTCCGTTTTGGACTGTGGCGATCAGTAGGTCTGGGTCTGCTGGATGTACAGCAATAGCGGTGCCGTAGCGAACCGGCAACCCTTCAATACGGTTTACCCATGAGTCACCTCGGTCTTTGCTGACATAGACACCGTTTTGGGTATTCGCATAAACTTGATGATCGTCTGCGGGACACGTAGCGACCTGATGGACATCTTTATGAAGTTCTGGCGTTACAGGTTCCCACGAAACGCCTTCATCTGGGGAACGCATGATACTCCCAACATGGATATCTGCATAACAAAAACCGTCTTGGGTTTTAGCAAAAGTCCGCACGGCTGGTGGGCCACCCCACGGCGTATACCAATCCTTCCGACATTCTAATTCGTCAAACGACTTGACCCGTTCAGCCGGACCTTCTTCTCCAACGAGACGATAGACATAAGCACCCTCATCCGTTCCGATGAGCAGTGTCAACGGGTCCTCACGAACAACGAGTAATGAAGCGATTGGATCCTCTATACCTGTTGGAATTCGTTTCTCATCACTCTCCGATAAAACCAGTAGCGTTCCATCCGACAAGGTAGACACCACAGCTTGACCGTTTGACAGTGAAACCATAGCGCCGTGTTCTTGATGATCTGTCCCCTTGTAAACTTGGACAACTTCTCCATCTCCATTATCTTCAACGGCATAGATGGCATTGTTAGCAGCAATAAACATTATGTATTCTCCTTTTCTGTATAGCGTTTGAATATCTTCGTGCCGAAGCGAAAGTGTGGATCAAGTTGTGCTGCTTTTTCAGCCGCCTCTTGTTCTGTATAGGTAGTTGTTGAATAATCGCGGTCCACACCGTCCATTATATAATAGAAAAAATTGGTAAAAAAGACTAATGATGAATCAAGATCAACATATATTTCCTCTGGGTCATCTGGGTGAACGGGCGCAATATAGGATTGATAGCCGGATTTCAGAAATGCCTCTGCTATCGGTTCTCTTCCTGAACCACACGCTGTAGAGAGCAGCGTGCCATCTCGATTTTGGACGTATTTGGCAATTTTTGCAGGTGTCAGTTCAACAACGATATGATCCCAACCTTTATCGCCAGGGGTATCGTAATCTCCATCTTCCTGATCGACGACTTCAAGTCTTAGATGCATATCCTCCGTTGTTTCACCTGAGCCGTGGCAAAATATAATTGTATACGCATAGTTGCGTTGTTGTGAAAAGAAATCAAGAATCTGACGTTTTTGGACAAAATAGTAGAAATCGACATGTAATCTGAAACTTTCAAGCACGCCACGGAGTGCGTCTGCTTCCCGAAGCATCGTGCGATCACAAACAATTGCGACAGGTGTAAATAATCTTAACATGTGGCTTTCCTAATTACAATGTTGGGCAGATTATGGTAGATTATGCCAATAAGTTTACATATATTCTGTAGGCGGTGAATGCCTAAATGGCGTTCATACCGTTGATTTCGATCTTCGAATCGCGACCAAATCCACTCATAGTCGGGAATCGGAGTTCCCTCCTACAAGCCCATAATGTCTAATTATTCTAAAATCTACCATAAAGTGAATCCATTAACCTGATTTGTTTGTGTCTGAGCAATTCCATTCATCGTTCTCAATGAGGCGGTAGTAATTAAACAAGTCACCAGACTTATGAGTTTCAATCTTATCAGGTATAATCTCATCTTCGGTCACAGCAACTTGCCACGGATCAATTTCGATTTTCTTGTCCTCAGGGATTTTTGTGGGGTCTACGAAATAGATATAAATTGTCTCGTCTGGTTCAAACTGATCGGGATTTTCAAAGCAAATAGTTCGGTTTGTGATATCTATATTTGAGACTCCTGGTGGTCTTGCTGCGCAAGCCAATGCGAAGAGAAAGTCGGGGGTGAGATAGATCGCTTCTAAAGCTTCTTCAGGTGGTCTCCCAGGTGGCGCGTGCGCTTTGCGTTTTTTCAATTTTGGAAAAGACTGCTTGCTTCCATGATATAGATACATTGTTTGTTTCTCTATTATCAGCACATTTTCTTTCTCAGGCATGTAGCATTTTCAGGAATGGCGCAGGTTGTTGTCCAATCATCGTTCGTCCCCGGCAGAATCCACGAACAGTTTTCGTCCATTCAAGGGTTGTACCGGGCGGTTGTTGTCATGAATAATCGCTTTAAACGCTGAGATTTGTGCTTCAGACATCTCGATCGGGGTTGTCAGCACAATCCATTTGACATCTTCTGAACAAGGTGGGGTCGTCAACGAACCATCGTAACGATAGTAATTCCCGAAACGTGACGGAGCCACATCCTCTACCTGATCATTTGGTGAAAACATAGAACGAGGATCAATTATCAAGCTGCCGTCCTCAGTGACATTTTCAATGCGTTGCGTTTCACCTGGAACTGCGGGTAGATGGGACCAGATAGGATCAAATACGAACTTGTGACACCCTTTTTTAATTAGTAATCCAACGACTGCCAACATGCCATCTTCACTTTTGTGAACGAAATGCACCTCCATGTCAAAAGGTTTACCGGCCACCGTGTGTTCGCTCGGTGCATGGAAATGGAATTGGAGCAGCTGATACCGCGTGTCATCAACCTCAATCCAGCTCCCTTCCGGACATGCAACTTCAATTGTATGACCAGTGTTGCGGACATTCATACTTGTTGGGCGGTAGTCGTACGGAATAGGGGGCAATTTTGCTGGTATAGGGTTTACAAGATCAATTGGCGATTGGTGCTTCCCCTCAGCACACAAGGCGTATTCCGGACTGAGCTGCGCCCAAACCCCAGGACCATTTTCTGCTTTGTAGCCCCATTCCACCTTCCCAGTAGCGGATGTGACACTCCGTGCCTTTCCACAGCCTGTTACACACATAATAATTATCAATGAATTTGCAATATGATGCAAACCACGTCCTAAAATTAACTCTGCATAGTTATCCATTTCAATATTCCTTGCGGAATAGATGCCTTCTACAGATTCTAAAACGAGATAGATTTACATCCTATTTATACGCCTTAACGAGCAGAGGAAGTTTTTCCCTGTCTTTACCTAATTCAGCACAGACACCGTTTGGATTCAGCACAGTTATCGTTCCCGTGATATCGTGAAGCGGTAAATCACTGTCCTGTTGCGTAAATGCTATGGCAGGGCGATCATAATTGTCCTCAACGAAACAATTAATGAAATCAATACCGCCCATCGTTTGAACAATATCCGGTTTTGGCAAGGATAACAAAATCGGCACCCATCCATCGTTGAATTGTTGATCGGTAGCAGCATTTATGACCCCGCAATTGGTGAACATTACACGTGCACCATTGACCGATTTTTCCTGAACTTTAATACCATAACCCATAGTGTTTTCAACTGTGCAGTTATGAAATTCGATGTGGCCGCCCGGACCCTTGTCGCCTATCTTTGACACGCGGATACCCGCCCCGTGTTGACTGCTAATATAGCAATTTTCAAAACGTATTGATACATCTTCAGTTTCATTTGTAGTAAATGCTAAAAACACTTCTATACCGTCTCCAGCATTATCTAAGAATTGGCATCCAGAGAATATCGCGTTTTTGATCCGCTGTTCACTTAGGTCGGGCTCGATGTCTACACCGGATGAAGGCGGCGTTCCCCACGTGTTTGCAAATGTGCAGTTTTCAACAGTTAGGTTTTCAGCACTAATAACGCTGATTCCCTGCCGATAATGGTTATCACAAACAATGTCCCGCAGCAGCACATTTTCAGAGTATTTTCGTTCTTTGCCGCCATCAACATAGATACCGTCACCGCCGCTATCCTTGAGCGTTAAACCAGAGACGTTTACATTTTTGGAACCACGAATAGACAACGTCATCCGCCACTCTCCTTTTGGATACTGCCCATACCACCGATGCCAATCGAATTGCTCAAGCACAAGTCCCGTGATATAGTCCTGTTTCCACATACGGAAGGTTGCACCATATCCGCGTATGGTGAGGTTCTCCACATCCTGAGCGGTGAACATTGAATCACCTTTGCCGCGATATTCACCCCGTTTGGCAGAGACAACTGTCCCTCGCTCAAAAATCAGTTCCTGATTGCTGGCAAGTTTAATAGGACGAATTATCCAATCCGCACGCATATTTGGGACAATCAACCGTTTTGCGCCAGAATCAATTGCGGATTGCAATCCTTCTGTCGCATCCTCTGGATTGAATCCCCACCATGCAGCATTTGCATCCACCCTTTTTCCTGATTGAACGTCGGCAATCGCTTCAAGATTTTTCATAATTATGCTCCACAACGAATAGTCCTAAAACCTCTACAAGGCAAATGTCTTCTCGTCATCAAGGTCCATCATCGCGAACCAAGTATTGATATCCGTAAGATCAGCACCAAGTTTTTTGAGCATTTTTGCCATCATCGCTTTATACCTTTCGGTTTCGGGACCCATTTGCATCATCTTTTCATTAAATGCTTTGATGTCCGCGTCGCTTTTTGGGTGGTTCTCCTTCAGCCATGCCTCTACCTCTACATCGGTTGACAATGTCTTTAGCGCCTCAGTAAAATCGGCAGGGGGCACTCCCAAAAATCCAAGCGCCATCCTATCCATTCCTGAATCCTCTCCATAGAAATAAGACCCCAAGGTATTGCCAATAAATGCCCTACCCTTGTCAATTAATCGAGCAAGTTGAACTGTTCCGTAGACATCAGTATTGTAAGGGCTGCGCGGGGCACGGCGATTAAGATCAACAATACCAAAACTCAACTGATCGTCAAGGTCTTGAAGTGCAACCCACGTAGTGATGTCCGTGCGGGTCGGATCTACCTCTTTGCACCGTGCTTCAAAACGTTCCCGTGAAATTTCATCAGGACCACGATTGACCATAGCATGATTGAATGCCTCAATTTCATCATGTGATTTATCACAGTTTTCCTGCACCCATTCACCTATCTCAATATCATTCGGATTGTTGACCGCTGCTTCCTGAAAATTACCTGCAGGAATACCGAGAAATTCTAAAGTGCGGACATCCTGTCCAGAAATATCACCGTATTTATAGTCACCGATTTTTCCTGCGCGTTCCGCACGTGCTTTATCTGCCATGCGTGCCACACCGCAGATACCAGCAACGTCCCTTGCCCGTGCACTGCGCGGTGGACGTTCGGTGAGATCTACCTGCCAAAAACAACCCCAATCGTCCAGTTCAATGGACTGTAGGACTGTTTTAATATCTGTGCGATCAGGCGCAAATTTAGCGAGTCGTTCTTTCAATAATTGTTGATGTTTTTTGTCGGTTGGCAGTCTGTCCAGTTCCGTTTGGTTGAATGCATCGATATCTTCATCTGTTTTCTTGCCTTGTTCAAGCATCCAAGCACTGAGTGCAGCATCATCGGACTCGTCAGCTGCTTCCGCAAATGCGTCTGCTGAAATATCCAAAAACGCTAAAATGCGGCGATCTAAACCTGAATGATCTCCATAGACAAAATCGCCGAGGGTTTTCTCGTTATGTGCGCGTGCCTTATCTGTCATACGTGCCGCACCGACAATTCCTGCAACACCTAAGTTTGTAGGTCTACGTGGTGGTTGACGTGTTAAATCCATAATTCGTTTCCTTTCAATTTATTTAAAAATATGGTATCATATCTCCTAACGATATTGTATCATATTTAAAGCGCGTGTCAATTGAAAAAACAAAACTTGAAGGATAACAACACATTTAAGGCCCAGTTTAAAATCACAACTTTTTTGTGGAAGAAGATATTCACAAATATTTAGAGGTAGAACAATGTCAACAAAAGAAAAAATCTCATACTTGACACCAGAACCGATATTGTTAGCGATAATTGAAGAGTACTCGCGCCTGCCAGAAAAAAAACATGATCGCTATTGGAAGTTGCGTGGCAAACGCGAAGAAAAACCGTTGACGGATGTGGAATCCGAGGAATATGAATTGCTCATTCAGGAATGGGAAGCACGAAATGTAGAGCGGGTACGTGCACTTATCACTTTAGCCAAAAAACGCGGCACAACTTTGCGTGGTGTCAGGACACAGTTAGGATTATAATGAGCGCAACAAACAGAAAATTTTTGGAATCCTACATCTTATGAAGTACAGCATTAAATCTCTATTGATATTTCTGATAACCTTGGGGTTCATCCTATCATGTGCGCAAGCACCCCAGCAGGTTCCTGAAAAAACTTTAGTGCCATCAGCAGACATAGCAACCCAAAAAGCAAAAGATGCCACAGTTCGCTTGGTGAATCGATTTGGAGATTCAGTTCGTTTTAGTAGCGGTTTCTTCGTGGACAAGGATAAAATTGCTACGAATATCCATGTTGTCGCACAACCTGGACCGATTTTCGCTGAACTAAGCGATAAAGAGAAAACCTTAAAAATTGTAGGTGTTGCAGCGTATGACGTGAAAAACAATCTTGTCATCCTAAAAATTGCGGGCAAAAGTAAACCTTTGTCTATAGGTGACAGTGATGCGGTTCAAATAGGTGAAACTGTATCTGTTGTGGGATATGCTGATGGAAAATACAAGGCAACGATTGGAACTATAGACAGCATACAAAAAAGTGATAAATGGTTTTGGATAGAAGCCGCAACTTCTGAGGAAAGTAGCGGTGGTCCCGTGCTAAACAGAAATGGAGAAGTGATTGGGATTGCCCTCGCGTATGGTGATGATTCAGGCAACTACGCTATACCTTCGAACGCGCTCAAGGCATTGCTTACCCAATCAGTGAAATTGAAACCATTGGTAGAGTGGCGGAAACGGGAAGTTGTCCGCGCTGAGGTGCACCACAGCCAAGGCGAACAAAAATACGCTGCCGAACAATATAAGAATGCGATAGTTGACTTTGATAAAGCTATTGAACTAAACCCTGAGCATGTTCGTGCATACTACAAACGTGCAAAAGCAAAGTTTTACAAAAATGACTATGTTGGTGTGATCAGTGACTGTACACACGCTGTAAAACTAAACCCTGAACATGCTAGAGCTTATAATGGTCGGGGAATAGCAAAGGTAGAGTTCAGCGAATCTCAATCTGACGATGGGGACTTAGAAAAAGCACAACACTTCTATCAAGAAGCGATTGAAGACATTACGCAAGCCATCAAGATTGACCCTGAAGATGCTGATTTCTATAGTAATCGAGGTATTTCAAAGTGTAAATTGGGAGATACGAAATCGGCGCGAGGTGATGTAGCGAGTGCCCAACGGTTGTACCGCGAAGGTATTGTAGACGTTGGTAAATCTATCCAACTAATATATATGGCAGATGTCAATACCCCGATTGCCCCCATAGAATCCAAAAAAGAAATTACATCTATAGTCAGCGTGATAAACTGGCATGGTAGTATTAACATTGGGAGCGGCTTCTTCGTGGACACGAACAAAATTGCGACGAATATACACGTTGTTGACAACCCAGGACCTGTTTACGCTAAACTCATTAACAACGAGACAATATGGAAAGTAGAGGAAATTACTACGTTCGATATGGAATATGATCTCGTTGTCCTAAAGGTTCCCGGTGATGGCATACCGTTGCCCTTGGGAGACAGTGATTTAGTTCAAAAAGGAGAACCTGTTGTAGCAGTGGGATATCCCGATGGAAAATACAAGGTCACTACTGGAAATGTACACGGTATCCAGATTAGTGACAAATTGCTCGGAACGACAGCCGAAATTGCTCAAGGGAACAGTGGTGGTCCCCTTCTAAATAGTAAAGGAGAGGTAATCGGGATTAATACCCAATCAGGCGATTATAGTTTTGCTATTCCTTCAAACATACTTAAGGCATTGCTAACTCGGTCTCTGTCCCCAGAACCTTTGATGCAGTGGCAAAAGCGAGATCATATCCGTGCCTATGCTTACAGCGGGAAAGGTGAAGACAGATTCAATGCAGGGAATTATGCCAAAGCAATAATAAACTTTGATAACGCTATCTCACACAATCCTAAATATATTCGTGCGTACAATTGGCGCGGACGAGCAAAGTATCATCTTGGTCAATCTAAAGCAGATCAAGGTGATGTAGCAGAAGCACAACAACTCTATAAAGCAGCTATAGAGGACTATACACAAGCCATCAAGATTAATCCTGAATTCACCATCGCCCTTAACAATCGCGGACGGGCAAAGTATCATCTTGGTCAATCTAAAGCAGATCAAGGTGATGTAGCAGAAGCACAACAACTCTATAAAGCAGCTATAAAAGATTATACGCGCTCAATTAAGATTGACCCGAAGTATACCTTCCCTTATTATCATCGAGGGGTAGCGAGTTTTATCCTTGGTCAATCTAAAGCGCATCAAGGAAATATAACAGAAGCACAGCAACTCTATCAAGAGGCGATTGATGATTGTACGCACGTTATACAGTTAGAACCAAACGATGCCCATTCCTATAACAATCGCGGGTCAGCAAAGCATCACCTAGGTCAATCTAAAGCAGAGCAGGGCGATATAATAGAAGCAGAAAAACTTTATCAAGAGGCGATAGAGGACTATACGAAAGCAATTTCTATTAATCCTAAGTATGTAAACGCATACAAAAATCGTGGAATAGTAAAGAAATCACTCGGACAGTCTGATGAAGCGGAAAAGGACTTTATGAAGGCGAAAGAATTGGAATCCAATAAATGAAAAACAAAACTATTCTCATTATCTCCATACTCGGTGTGCTGCTATCAATTATCCTAAGCGGCATATACCTTAACTTTACCTATTTTGAACCCGATACCGTATCATATCTATTTCAAGCGAAGTTGTTTGCCGAGGGTAAAATCTCAGTGCCTGCACCACCCGAATACGGATTCTCGTCTTCGCCACATATTAACATCTTAAACGGCAAATGGTATTCCAAATATCCGTTTGGCAATGCCTTGATGCTAATGTTTGGGGTGTTTGTTAACGCGCCGTGGCTTATCCCTGCGCTTGCGACAGGCGGTGCCCTGTTTCTTCTATTCCTTTTTGTAAGAGAAACATACAACAAACCGATTGCACTTATTGCTGCAATGATTGCGCTTATCTCACCGGCAACTGCAGGCATGGGATCTACATGGTTTAGTGAACCGGTAAGCCGATTTTACCTCGCACTCTATCTTTTCGCTCTGATCCGCACCTTAAACGGCGCGGGGAATGTTCTCTATCCGCTTATCTCAGGGTTTGCTTTGGGGTATGCTTTTAATACGAGACCACTTTCGGCTATCGTTTTTGGCGTTGTTGGTGCTGGTTTCGCACTTTATTATCTGTATAAACCGAGAATAACAGGTGAATCCAACGAAACAGTCGAACAAAATCAGGACAATCCACCTACACGCAAGCAGTTAGTATCTCGGTTGGGAATTTTCTTAATTCCGTTTGCTGTCATGGTCTTGGTATGTATGGCGTGGAACTCACACTTTACAGGCGATCCGTTCACGTTTACGCATACCGCCGCGCAACCTCACGATAAAATCGGGTTCGGAAAACGGACGGAAGGCTACGAACCAGACATTGATCGGGCATTTGATTTTAAACCTGAATGGGCAATTAAAAGAACATGGCGACACATTCTTCCGTGTATCAGTTTCAACGCACTCGGTTGGGGTAATTATCGTCCCAGATTGATTGAAGAAGCTGAGTTTTCTATCGGTTTTATAATCGACTTTTTGCCGTTACTTCTACCTTGGTTTTTTGTCCTCATACCCTTTTTTCATGCATCGCGAAACAGATATGATGTATTCTGTATTGCTTTTATTGTGGGGAGTCTGTTGCTTTACGCCTTCTTCTATTTTGAAGGGTCAACTTGGGGATTTACACCGGTCAATGCACGCTATTACACAGAAGCAATATTCCTTGGTTTCATTCCGCTTGCAGCGAAAGGAATGTATATCCTCTATGAACGACTTAAAAAGCCGATCTGGAAAAACAAACTCGCTTATGTTGTTGGAATATGCCTCTTGTTGCTTAGTGTTAATACAGTGTGGAGTTATGTACGCATCGGGAAAGTATATCAGAATTGGGGTCATGTCTACCAGAAGCTGCCACCAATGGTAGAGGAGCAAAACATCCACGATACCGTTATTTTCGTATCTCGACATCGGGGTGCACCGATTGGGGATTATCCTTTTCAGAGTTTGGAAGAAGCGGATATAATTTACTTTAAACTCGGACCCGCACCACGCTGGAGGTTGACAAATAGCGATTGGAAAGAGGTTTATGCACAGTATTTTTCCGGCAGTGGTAGAGAAGCGTATCTGTATGAACCGGGACAGAATGAACTAAAACCTCTATCTCTTGATCCATAAGAATGCTTATGAACCATTCGGTTTTGTTGCTCCACTAAGACTGTATCATCTCGCGGAATTTCTGGGTAAATTCACAACTACGTTTGATGCTCGCTACATCTTCCATTTTATATTGAACTACAAGTGGTCCCGAAAAATTGATCTGTTTCAAACCTTTCGCAAACGTCTCAAAATCGAAGACACCGCCACCCGGCTCACCACGATTGCTCCCTGATACATGCACATCGCCTAAGCATTCTTTCATTGCAAGTGCCGCAGCGTGTGGATCCCCGCCATCGTTGTTGAGATGATAGGTATCGCACGTCAAATATACAGACAATCCTGTGTCCGAGATGAATTCAACGCCTTCGCGATAGTTATCAAGTGGGCATCCTTTCTCAAACTCAAGGGCAATTTTTATGTCGTGTTCCTGACAAGCAGGTATCATCTGAGAGAGGTTATCGGCAAGTGCGTCCAGAGAATCTTGGCGCGAGACATCTGCTGATGGGTTTACCCAAACCCCGATAAACGCCGCATCAAATTGGCGTGCAACATCAAGAACAATCTCAAAGTGTTGTAACGCTTCATCTTTTTGGGTAGGGGTTGTCAAAATGTGATTGCCGAAACCGATCGTAGGGGCAACGAGGTTATGCTGGTCAGCAAGTTTCATTGCATCCTCTATTTCTGCAGTTGAAAGTTCACCGAGAAAAGCAGAATTCACAGGAATGTTGATGCCTTCGTAACCTGCCTCAGTAACAAGGCCGAAAATCTCGGCACGGGTAAATCTTCCTAATGTGCCAGAATATGGATCGTAACAAATCGTTAACATAGTGTTTTATCCAGTCTAATTTGTGGTTACAAGTCGCGATTCGGAGATCGCTCCTACAATTTGTGTTTTATAAGTTGCGATTCGGAGATCGCTCCTACAGTGTATGGTGTCAATAAACAACGCCTATCTCTTCACGCCAAGTATCCAATAGCTGCATGTTTCCGAGCGTGTCATCCCAAGACATCGCGGGTGCTTGCCGATCAACGATATGGTTTGCTACCATATCTGCTTCGTAAGTAAAGAGATCACGGTCCGCCTCAACGGTTATCTCGGACGACTCTCCGCGTTGATAGGAGTTAAGGACAATTTGGCTTGACGGAATAGGTGTATCAGGCGATATCGGTGTCCTTGTGCCACGGACCGGTGATGAGGGCAGCCACGGACTTGGAAGCGTCATTATTCCGCCGGACCCATAGATAGTAACACTACTCCCAATGTTACACTCCACAGCGCACGTTATCTGTGCGACAATATCGTTCTCAAATTTGAGCGTTGCTGCAGCGATGTGGTCAACACCTGTTGGTCCCACTTTTCCGTTCGCTTTTACAGAAATCGGATCTAAAAACAGTTTGCCGGCAGCAGCGCCTGCCACTTTGCGTGCCATTGAGGCAGTATAACAGCCAATATCAAGGATACCGCCGCCACCCATTTCTCTGTTGAAAAGTCGACTCTGCGGATTGAAATTTGATTGAAAACCGAACGTTGCATGAATAAAACGCACCTCACCGATTTCCCCATCCTGTATTATATCAACCATCTTCTGTATCTGTGGATGGCAACGGTACATAAACGCTTCCATCAGAAACACATCGTTTTTACGTGCTGCTTCCACCATTGCTGAAGCTTCCGTGTGATTCATACTGATCGGTTTTTCAACCAGAATATGTTTCTTTGCCTCAGCAGCCTTTACCGCCCACTCTGCATGAAATGGATGAATTGTTGCAATATAGACAGCGTCAATATCGTCGTCTGCCAAGAGTTCTTCATAACTACTATATTGGCGTGGAACTTCAAAATCGTTAACAAATCTCTCCGCTTTGGATTCAGTGCGGCTGGCAACAGCAAAAATCTGTCCTGTATCTGTAAAACGCATTCCGTTGCAGAATACGTAGGCGATGCCACCAGCACCGATAACGCCCCAATTTAACATCTGTTGTTTTCTCCTTCTAACTATTCTGTTTTTCTACTGCCTCTGTGCGCTTACTTGCAAGCGGATGCATAAAACCTGCACCTGCGGGCAAAACCCCTGGATCCGCCTTAATCCATTCACACATTTTCTGCGCGTGTGGAGTCAAAGTTTCCCAAATTTCATGCGGCATGCTTTTTGTATAATCAGCTTGTGGTCGCCACATCGGTGAATATTCAACGTTTGGCAATGCCCGTATTTCTTTGGACAGATTCGGTGTTGCTCCATGCCATGCCCGATTATCCCGAAAAACACCAGAACCCGCAGTCGCACCGACAAGTGTAGAATGCCGCATCCAATCTGGTTCGTCAGCAGGGGATGGTGGCGATTGTTGCAATGCATGTGTTCCGGGAATCTGCCGTATCGGACCATTTTCCCACGTCAGGTCACACATCACAAAGTTGATTGTTACCAGCGGCGATGTCAACTCCATAATCAGTTTCTGTGTCGCAACACTAAGATTACCGGACTCATCTTTATGAAGTTCAACCCCAAGTAGTTTGGCTTGTTTAATGCGTCCTTCCGTTAGATGCTGTGGATCTCGCACATCAGAGTGCAGGTGCTGATACTCAATCGCGCCCGGAAGACAAAGGTCACCACCTGAACCCCACACTCGGTAATCGGAAGATCCAAATATTTCGGTGACAATTGGCGTCGTTGTCGGTAGATCAATCATGCTTGCCCAAGCAGGGTGGTGTAGCATATGTCTTGAAGCAGATGAAGTGCCGTAACTATATCTGTGAGGTAAACGTCCAGTTTCATTGGCATATTTTCTATTTCCTTGTCCGGGAATAGAAAGGATTTCTCGGAGTGCTTCAGCACAGCCTTTTCTCAAACGTGCCAATTGTTCTGCATTAAGCAGGTCTCTAACCACGACAAAACCGTCCCGCCGAAAAATTCGGGCAATTTTTTTCACTTCAGATGGTTCACATATCTCAAGTCCACGAATCCCATTATGTTTACGCAGCGTTTCTCTGAGTGCTTCTACTTCTGGATCATCGTAAACCCGACGTTTAGGTGAATTCGGATCCGCCGCGCCAAATCTGCGATTTTCTGGATTGCCATCTGAATCGACGGTTTCATTAGGAGGTATATTTTCGTCCCAACCTACTTGCGTTTCACCGTAGACTTGCATTTCTTGCAACTCTGATTGTAGCAACGCCCTATTAATGTTCTTCATAACGTATAATTCCTTAACTCTTCTCCCATGTTGAGGTGGGTGAAAGTTATACCATTTCTAATTTACAAAGTATCATTTCGATTTTTGAGTTTCTTTGTAGGAGCGACCTCGAATCAACGCCAAATACGTCTTTGGCATTTGGCGGGTCGCGACCGGGAGGTCGCTCCTACAGAAGAGAGTGTTGCATTCGGACAACCTAATTTATGAAATAATGTAATGTCATTATTTAGAAATGGTATTATGTCGTCGTCGTAACCAATGTATAGAGTTTCAATTTATCATAATCCTTGTTTTAAAGCAATATTCAACCTTTCAGTGAGAAAAATAAAAATTGACTTTCTTTTCAACTTACAGTATAATAAAAGAATAGATTGTGATGACAAAAGTTAGCTGACTTTCTTATCAACTGGTAGTATTATAAAGGAACAGATTCTGATGGTAACTACAGGTGCAGCTACGGGAGGTGCAGCGGCTGCTGCAGCAATCGCCCAGGCTATCAAAGCCTCCGGAGCAATCATTCAACTTGAACCTACCGAATTCCTTAAAATACTTTCAAAGAGCAAGGAACCCCTCGTCGTTACCGCATTAGGTGGAGTTTTCTCAAAAAACTATCAGTACCTAACCAGCTACAAAGGGTTACACTTTTATTGCAAATCGGATACTGCTATCAAGCTGCAGGCTGATGTGGAAGTAGTTCAGGCAAAAAAGATATGGATTCCGGGCTAATTGGACTTGGATACAATATCCAAAGTAAGAAAGATGGCAACGATAGTTAAACACAATACAACGGGCAAAAATTACTGCTTACTCGGTACAGGTTTTGGTGTTTTTCAATCTGCAAAACCAAACTGGTTTTTAGGTAATTTAATGGCTGATATGGACGAAGGGGAATACGCCTTGGTCTGCGTCTGTGATAGTGCTGGAAAAATATATTGGATTGATGCAGATGATGTTACCGTTGTAAGCGTTGACGGTCAAAATGTCGGGGATCTCTCACTTGCATAACTGAAACTCAATTCTTGTCTAATAGGGCGGTTTTCATCTCCGAACGATTTACTTACGAAAGGAAACTTTTCATAGAATGGATTTACAGCAGATTAATATTAAGGTTTTTGTAACCGAAGAAAGCACGGTCAACCACACCAACTTCATTAAGGTCTTCAACCGTTGGATGGAGGAGGCTGATTCTGAAGATTATCTGAACTACGCCGACTATTCACACGTTGATGCTGGGCCGGGCGTATTACTGATTTTGAAACAAGCCAACTATAGCATTGACAGTGCTTTTCATGAACCAGGATTTCTCTACAACAGGAAGCACAATGTGGAAGGTGATAACGCTGAAAAGATTCGCCAAGCACTCGCTGAAACGCTTTCTAAATGCGAATTACTTGAAGCATCGGAAGAATTGGAAAACGCTATCCATTTCAACGGTTCAGACATTCTGTTTATGATAAACAATCGCCACATCGCACCGAACACAGCAGAAACAGCAGATGCAATTCAAGCAGACCTTGAACCTGTGCTAAAACAGATGTACGGCGGTGATGATTTCACAATAGAACGCACCTCTGAGGATGCCCGCGAACGTTTCGCCGTGCGAATCTCCGCGAATTCAGAAAAACCGATTTCGGAACTCGTCTCCAATCTCGGAGGATAAGATGCTTAATTTTACGAATGAACAGATTGAGCGGTATAGCCGACATATAATCCTCAAAGAGGTCGGCGGGATGGGGCAGACGAAACTGCTTGAGTCAAAAGTCCTGCTGATTGGTGCGGGCGGACTCGGTTCGCCTATCGGTGTTTATCTTGCGGCTGCAGGGGTTGGCACAATCGGCATTATTGATGATGACGTAGTTGACCTTAGCAATTTGCAACGCCAAATCCTACACGGCACCAGTGACATCGGCATACCGAAAACGAAATCTGCTGAAGCTACTATCGCTGAGATGAACCCAGACGTTAAGGTAATTCCTCATAATGAACGCATCAATTCGGAAAATGCTTTTGAGATACTGGAACAGTATGATTTAATTGTGGATGGGTGTGATAATTTCCCAACGCGCTATCTTCTCAACGACGCGTGTGTCATGCTCGGTAAACCGATTGTACACGGTAGTATTTTCCAATTTGAAGGACAAACAACCGTGCTTTATCCGGGGAAGGGCCCGTGTTATCGATGCGTTTTTGCTGAACCACCACCAGCAGGGATGGCACCGAGTTGCCAAGAGGCGGGTGTCTTCGGTGTGTTACCCGGCATTATCGGCACAATTCAGGCTGTTGAAGCGATTAAAGTTCTTTTAGACATCGGGGAACCGTTAATCGGAACCCTCCTACTTTTCAACGCGCTCACGATGGATTTCCAACGACTGAAACTCCGTCAAGACGAAAACTGCCCGATGTGTGGTGAAAATCCTACCATTAAAGAACTCATTGACTATGAGGAATTTTGTGAAGTGCAGTGGTAATATCCATGTAGAATCTGCTTAACTTCAGGAACTAATATTCTCCGAGACCTACCAGTTGAAATATCTTCAATTCAAGGAAGATAGAACAATATCAAGGAACTTATGGATCTGGTTATTTTTGTCTCATCTATCATAATTGCGGCTATTCTCTTAATGATACGCGGAGAACTAAAAGATATTACAGAAAGTCTGTACAAGATAGCGAAACATCTTGAACAAATTAATGAAAAAGACGAAAATTGAAAACATGTATCTTAACGACTCTAAAACACGGTTACTTCCTTTCTATTACCTCCTACATGATAAGTAATAACGTTTCTTAGCCCGAGCTTAAAAAATCTGCATGTGTTACGTGCAAAGTCCCAGCCGCGCATCCCTGACACAAGACCATTTGAACTTCCCTTCGTTCAAGGGTAATACTTATACCACCTGATAGTCCTGTCAATTAACGCAAAGAAAAAGGCAGATATCTGAAAGATACCTGCCTATAAAGTAAGGTTGCCTTGCTATTCCGCGTCTTTTTCCAACTCGGATAACACAGCATCGGCAAAGTCTTTGTC
>JAPPCZ010000111.1 GCA_028824685.1 Candidatus Poribacteria bacterium | reverse complement strand
AAATATCCAAAACTTCCGACTGCTGTGCTGCGAAGCCACGAATGCATGCTACCACAGCTGTGATGTCCCCATCAAAAAGTAGCGGTTCTGTCGCTTTTAGCCAAGACCCGATAACTTCAATCTCTGTCTCGCCAAAGGCAACTTTCGCTACATCATACAGATGGGATTTCGCATGCATACTATCCACAATCTCAACAGCATTGGGAAAGTATTCATCACAAAGGTTCCAAATCCACGCCACACCATCTCCGATAAACACAACTTCCTGAGTATCTATCGCTTCTTGGTAGATACCACTGTTTGTCGCTAACGTAAACAACTTCGGACCAAACTGTGCCGCATCCTTACGCCCCGCAACATCTCATCTCTTTACATATCACTGTTTCTACAAAAACTTTACACACCCGTTATACTATTTCTAATTGACAAATTGTCATAATAAACTGTAGGTCGGGTAGAGCGTCAGCGAAACCGACATGAACACCCTATCAAATCCTACGTGTCGGGTTTCGCTTCGCTCTACCCATAGGTGTAAACTTAAGGATTTTCTGAACATGGAAAACCCTCTTGAGCCCCGTAGGGGCGGGATGTTTATAGAAAACGGATAATCCATCTCTTGAGCCCTGTAGGGGCGGGATGTTGTCGCCTCAGTCTACCAGTCAGATATGTCGTTCCTACGGAACTCAAGAGGCGGTGGGTAACTTTTTTCTATAAACATATCGTCCCTACGGGACTAAATATGGGACAGTTTCAATCACCATAAGGGTTGAAAAGCATTCATAAAAACATAAACGTTTTCTTAAGTTTACACCCGGGAATGCCTAATGGCATTCATACCGTTGATTTATGGGTTTCGCTTCGCTCTACCCGACCTACGAAATAATGCTATATAATCATTTAGAAATGGTATTACTTGTAAATTGCATTTATTTAGAGGATAGTCAATTCATCATCTTCTCCGCTTTCCTGCAACACTGTATCTAATTCAGTTGCGACAGTACCAAACGCTGCAGATTGTGGTGACTCAGGATGTCCAGCAACAATCGGCACGCCGAGATCTCCTGCCGTGCAAACTTCAGCATCAAGCGGAATCTCTCCCAAAAAAGCAACACCGAACCGTTCACTCGTGTTTTTTCCGCCATCTGCTCTGAAAATCTCTGTCTTTTCATTACAGTGCGGGCAGAGAAAATAACTCATATTTTCAATAATTCCCAAGATCGGTACGCCGAGACGTTCAAACATAGCAACCCCACGTCGCACATCTGCCAAAGCAACATCTTGTGGTGTCGTCACAATAACTGCCCCTGTGAGCGGAATTGCTTGCGTTAAAGTAAGCGCAACATCTCCAGTCCCGGGGGGTAGATCAATGATGAGATAATCCAATTCACCCCAATCTACATCGCTCAGAAATTGGCGGATAGCACTGTGCAGCATCGGTCCGCGCCAGATCATCGCCTGTTCTTCAGGCACCATAAACCCAATTGACATCAATTTAATATCATGTCGCACAAGAGGAATGAGTTTTCGCTCTGGGCTTGTCTTTGGATTCTCCTGAATACCCATCATTGTGGGGATGCTCGGCCCATAAGCATCAGCGTCCATCAATCCGACTGCGGCACCAGTCTTTGCAAGTGAAATCGCCAAATTCGTAGCAACGGTTGACTTTCCAACACCACCCTTTCCACTTGCAATAGCAATTTTATACCTTATATTTGGCAGTGTTATGTTCTGTTGTGGCGTTTGAGTTTGTTGCTGCGGGTTAGGTTGTTGCGTGCGTGTACCAGAAATCTCGGATCCGCTGATAACCTGTAATTCAGGATGCGGTTTTGCCGTTGGATCAGTTTTTTCCGTATTTTTTTCACCCTTTTTAAAAAATTTCAATTTTCTTTTCCTTCTCCAAAATCTCTTAACATAATAATGCCACAAAAAACTTCAATTTGCCAATCTTTTTTGGATATGTTGATTTGTTAGTACTTTAACGTTCATTATTCGCTGGGTGTGTAAAGTTTTGGTTACTTGTCTGAACCAGGATTTGCAGGATTTTTCTCATCGAATCTTATTTTAAAAGATGACACCAATGCACATCAAAAAAAACTTGATATGGTAATCCTGAAAATCTGGAAATCCTGCAAATCCTGGTTCAGACAAGTAACCAAAACTTAAAAATGTCCTATTCACTCGTTTCTGCTTCCGTAGCTAACTTTTCTGCTTCCGCAGCTAACTGTCTGATCTTTTTGAATTCTTTTTGTACAGCCTGCCTTGTCCGTTCATCAGTGTTGTGGCGATTCATCCTATCTTCAAGTACTCCAATTGATGCTTCAAAATCACCTGTATGTGAAAACGTAACACCCAGATAATCTTGTGCAGCTTTATGCGCAGCTAACTGTTTGACCTCTATTATCTCATTTGGTAGAGCCTCCTTTATCAGTTCATCAGTGGCGTGATTCATCAATTTTTCAAGTACTTCAATTGATTTGTCAAAATCACCTGTCAGTGAATACGTAACACCCAGATGAAATTGTGCATGTTCAAAGACGTCATTGCTATCCGGGTACTTTTCAATGACAGTTTGTAAGTACTTAACAGCATTTTTCCCATATTTTTTAGCGTCTTTTGAGAGACTACTCTGAATCTTACTTGCGTAAGTGGCTCCGATTTCCAAGTGTAGATTAGGAAGTAAACCGGTCGTATTTTCGGGGTCTTTATCTAAGACCTTTTGACTATATGGAAGTGCCTTCTCAATCTGTCCTTGCTCCAGATACGTCACTGCAAATTCGTAATTTAGCTTCACATCGTCAGACATCATTTCACTTATTTTGAGTGCCTTCTCCATTTCATTCTTACTGAGATAGAAGATACCGAATTCTCGGTTTAGATCTATATCATCAGGCATCATTTCAAGAATCGGTTCTGCTTTCTCAATTTGGTGTCGTTGGACATAGAGAATTGCGATTTCACGGTTCAGCTTAACATCATCAGGCATCTTCTTCAATTTTGATAGTTTCTCCTGACATGCCTTCTCTTTATTCAACGTTTCTTGCATCACAGGTAAGAATTTCTCAGGTGGTGCGTAACCACTATGGTGCGTAATTAGACCACCATCCGGACTTACAAAAAGGATAGTGGGATAAAAACTAACGCCGAACTTGTTGTTTGTTTCTGCGTTGATGGGTTGTTCTTTGATTTGTGGATTAACTTTGACTGTAATGAACTTATCAGCAAGGGTGATAACATCCGCGTTGGTATAGGTGTCGGCATCCAGCCGATCACAAAAGCCTCACGAGTCTGTATAAAAGTCCATCATGATCGGTTTACCGGTTTCAGCAGATTGTTTCATTGCCTCTTCAATAGACGTTCCCCATTTGACTTGGGCTTTTTCCGCTTTTTGAAACATTAATTCTCTCCTTATTTAGGACAATACATGAAAGTATTTCCTAAACGCTTTGAATAGAGACACAATCAGTATCGTTTCTGTTATTAAGAACATAATATTGCATTTTAGATTTATTGTCCAGAAAAAAGAAGATTAGGGTGTATAAAGTAATTGTCACCGTTTTTGTCTGAATCGCGGATTACGCGGAGAACACGGAAGACGCGGAAGGGGATTTCAAGGTGTTTTCACAACCATCAGGCACTCTGAAAACTAAGGACAGAGGAAATTGCTGATTTCACGCCTCTATTGACGAAAACTTTATGCACCAGAATCATATATTGACAAAAACTTTACACACCTTTATTCGCTTTTATGCTACCATTTTTTCCTAAAATAATATATAATATCCAACAAATTGCAACCTCCGAAAGGAAGATACAATGAACATACTCATGTTACGCCATTCTGCTGGCTTTGAACATAGTTATTTACCGAATGCCGAAGTAGCATTGAAAGAGATCGGTGCAGCAAACGGATGGAGAGTTAACACAACCCACCGCTGTGACAGAATCACCGCAGATAATTTAGCAAAACAGGACATTGTTGCATTCGCGACAACAGGAAATTTGCCGTTTGACGATTCACAGAAAGAAGCACTCCTCAACTTTATCCGCAACGGCAAGGGCTTCTTTGGAATCCACAATGCTACCGATACCTTCTACGATTGGCCAGAATTTGGCGAAATGCTTGGTGGCTATTTCAACGGACATCCGTGGCACGAAGAGGTCAACGTCATCGTTGAAGATACTAACCATCCCGCTACACGTATGCTCGGTGAAAGTTTCAAGGTAGTTGATGAAATTTACACATTCAAAAGTTGGTCACGTGAAAAGACACATGTGCTGATGCGTTTAGATAATGATTCTATTGATGTCTCCCGTGGCAACCGAGACGATAACGATTACGCGCTCGGTTGGTGTCATACCTACGGTGAAGGACGTGTCATGTACACAGCACTCGGACACCCTGACGTTCTCTGGAGTCAACCGTGGTTCCACGAACACATTGCCGGATGCATCAAATGGGCAGGCGGTTTGGAAGATTAGGTTAAGTTTTGAGTTATCGGTTATCGGCTATCAGTTAAGACATGTTATTTGTCATGATTTTCTTTCACTGAAAACTGATAACTGACAACCCTTTCAAATAACTCCCGTTGCCCTTAAAAGCGTCTCTTGCACTAACAATTCATGTGATACGGGTCTATCAGGCGGTTGTGTGCCGGCAATAGTTGCCAAAAACGCGTCTAATTCCAATTCATACAAACGTTGGCGACTTTCACCATCTATCTTAACAATCTGTTCACCTTGTGAATACCCCTCCTTTGCACTTTGTAAACACAGCCGAATCGTTTGTCCCGGTTCAAAAGGTTCAACGATGATAGCACTCCCCTCCGTGCCGTAAACTTCAAACCGCCGCGCCATCGGACGCGGCTCTAAAGCAGAAATTGTGATAAACGCCATTCCCTGTTCATATTCATAAACAGTAAGCGTATTATCTTTGAAAGGTTCCGTCGAACCGCCATCGTTACGTAGAAAACTGGTGACCTTCTCAGGTCTTCCTAACATCCAAACGATTTGATCCAGCACATGTCCACCTAAATCGAAGAAAATACCACCAATATGTTGGCTAATTCGTTTACGTGATTCCTCGGATATATTGGTTGACATGTGTGCACGTACAGAAAACACATTTCCCAAAAAACCGGACCTTGCCCACTCTGTCACCAGCTTAAAACTGGAATGATACCGCAGCATATACCCTAACTGAACCAATAGCGATTTTTCTTGGGCGGTATTAATAACGCGTTGCCACTGTTCCCAGTTTTCGCCAGCGGGTTTATCGTACCACACGTGTTTGCCTGCATTCACAATCTTTTCTGTCTGATCTAAACTTTCTGCATTATTCCCTTCAGAGGCAACAGCAACAATCGTTTCATCGTTAAGCATCTCCTCCGCATCTGCAAACCAATGGATGTCGTCAGACCAACTGTCGCTTGCTTGAAGTTGCGCGCGTCGTTCTTTATCAGGTTCAAATACACCCGCCACCTCAACATCGGGATTAACAAGCATTGCTTGCATTTTCCCGCGTGCGTGTCCATGTTTAGTGCCATATTGTGCCATTCGTATTTTTGCCATATTCTCCTCCACAATTCATAATCGTTGTTTTTATTGTATATACCTCTTGTTGAATGTCAAGAAAAATATAGGATTAGAACTCCAGAACATTCAGTTTTCGCGTTTTCACAATATTTAAGACAGGGTCGCGACCAGGAGGTCGCTCCTACAGGAAGAGGTTTTAGACAGAAGGTAAAATTATCGGAGAGTTGATTGGCTCTGTAGAAACCATTATTCATTTGACAATTCCACAATTCTATATTAGAATTCCTGCTACACTATCCGTAAGGAGGGATTCATGAAACAGATAGATGGCGGGATTACTGCTGTCCCAGGTATTCAAGCTGCCGGTATCCACGCTGGCATCAAGAAAGCGGAATTGAAAGATTTAGCAATCATCGTTACCGATGCACCTGCGGCGGCTGCGGGTGTTTTTACCAAAAACAGTGTTACTGCTGCACCTGTACTGGTCTGTCGTCAACACCTTAGCGATTCAGTAGCACAAGCAATTATAATCAATAGCGGTAATGCTAATGCTTGCACGGGCGAACTCGGTATGTCAAACGCACAAAGGATGGCATCTACAACAGCAGAACAACTCGGCATAGATGAAAATCTTGTCCTCGTTTCCTCTACGGGTGTCATCGGACAGCAATTACCGATAGATAAAATTGAAAACGGAATTCAGATCGCTGCCAATTCACTCAGCGCTGCAGGCGGTGCCGATGCTGCTGAAGCCATCATGACCACGGATACACATCCGAAATCTGCTGCTGTTGAAATGGAAATTGATGGTAAACCTGTGAGAATCGGTGGGATTGCCAAAGGCTCAGGGATGATTGCACCAAATATGGCGACTATGCTCTCCTATCTAACGACAGATGCTAATATCAATAGTGAAATGCTCCAATCCGCCTTAAACCGTGTGGTAAATAATACCTACAACCTTCTAACCGTTGACACTGACCGCAGCACAAATGACACTGTGATTATTCTTACCACAGCCAACGCGGAAAATACCGAAATAGTCGAAGCCAAAGGAACACATTATGAGACATTTTGTGAAGGATTGCAATTCGTCTGCACCGAATTGGTAAAGATGCTCGCGCGTGATGGTGAAGGCGCTACCAAACTTGTTGAAGTAGTTGTCAAACATGCCAGAAACCGTGGTGATGCGGAGAAAGCTGCCCGTGCTGTTGCGGAATCTCCTCTCGTCAAAACAGCGGTTTTTGCTAACGATGCTAACTGGGGGCGAATTATGATGGCAATCGGTAAATCTGGGGCCGAATTTGATCCTTATCAGGTGGATGTACTACTTGCAGATTACGTACTTGTGAAAAACGGAATGGATGCGGGTTATGACGAGGAAAAAGCCACCCAATTGTTTGATAATGATCCGGTTCGGATTACTATTGACCTGCGTGCTGGTGATGCTGAGATAACTATGTGGACATGTGATTATTCTTACGATTATATCCGAATCAATGCTGACTACCGCACCTAACTCACTTTCACTACGGGTCAAAATGCCTTGACAATTTTAGCTATCAAATAGAATCATAGGAATTAATTTGACATTTTTACGATAATATGTTACAATAAATTCGCTTTTAAGGTATGTGTCATTTCTTTAACACTAATCTTAAAGGATAGTGCGGGAGTAGCTCAGCGGTAGAGCGCCACCTTGCCAAGGTGGGGGTCGCGAGTTCAAATCTCGTCTCCCGCTTCTATACCAAATATTTTTTGGTAGGCGCGCTTTGTAAGCGCGCACATTCGGTGGCGTAGCCAAGTGGTAAGGCACGAGTCTGCAAAACTCCTATTCGTCGGTTCGATTCCGACCGCCACCTCCATTCTTAAATACGGGCGGTTAGCTCAGGTGGCTAGAGCGTTTGCTTGACATGCAAGAGGTCACAGGTTCAAGTCCTGTACCGCCCATCCTTCCTAAAATTGAATAGTGGTGTTCTAAGGCTTGTTAACTGAAGCAACAAAAATTTGGAGACCCTGTTTATGAAAGCCAATCAGTTTATTACAACAATCTTTTTGATTAGTATTTTTGTTTTACCAAAAACCTTTGCAGCGGATGCACCACATACTATTCTTGAAGGGCATACCGATGCGGTATATAGTGTTGCATTTAACCCTGATGGTGACATGCTTGCAAGTAAGAGCAAAGAGGGAACCATTAAGATATGGAATCCTATCACAAGACAACTCTTAAGTACTATAAATACAAATACGGGTGGAGACATCGTATTTAGTCCTGATGGGCGTCTGCTTGCAAGTGGTGACGAAAAAGGCAAAGTTGTTAATTTGTGGAATCCGAATACTGGTAAAGTAATAAAGACTATTAAGGAACACAAGGGAGAAGTCAGCAGCCTTGCATTTAGCCCTCATGGAACTGTACTCGCCATCGGAACTCGTAATGACAAAATCTATCTTTGGAACTACGACACAGATGAACTTCTGCGAATTTTGGGAACACAAAAACCGAGCAGTCTTTCTTTCAATACTGATGGAAGTAGCCTTGCTAATAGGGTTATCGGAGATAGGCAGGTCAAAGTGTGGAATACCAATACAGGAGAATTCCTATACACGTTTGAACCGAAGGTAGAACTTGTCTTTGATATTGCGTTCAGTCCAGATGGACACATTTTGGCGAGTGCTGGTTGGGGTGGAATAGACCTATGGGATGCCAACACAGGCGAACTATTACGATCTTTTCCCAGACAAAGTGGTAGGTTTATAATATGTGTAGCATTTAGTCCTGATGGACGCGTGCTTGCAGGCGGAAGGGATGATAAAAAAATAGACTTATGGGATGTAGATAATGCTCTATTCTTGGAAACACTTACTGGGCATACAGGAAATAGTAGAGATGGTGACACGGCGTATGTCTATGACGTTATGTTTAGTCCTGATGGACACATCTTAGCAAGTGCTGGTGGTGATAAAACTGTACGTCTCTGGGAGATTACGCCACAAGAAGCGGTAGAACCACCACAACCGCCAGATTTTTTAACAAATGAGAATCTGAAAACGTGGACTGAGGATTTCAACGCAGGACATCTCAATTCGTGGAAAAAACGCGAACTTCAACGCGAAAGGGTTACTTGGCAAGTACAAAATGATCGCTTGCATGTACGAACCAAACCTTTCTGTAATGGGCGATTGAACATTGGCAATCGCCTGGAAGAACAAACCAATTACACGCTTAGATTCACAGCTTTACCTATTAATGTTGATCAGATCCGTGTCAAACTTAGTTTTGTATCTACACACAATGCCAACGTCGGCATTTTCATTGGCAAGGACCCTCAGGATGAACTAATCCACCCTTTTGAATATGCTTATCAATTTGCTGACCATACACTCGGCAGTCCCGAAAAATTCCCGAGAACATCAGCACCACGTATTGCATTGAACAACTTAGACGAGATAGATGTCGTATTTGATCGTGGACATTTCTATCTTTATTCTAATGATGAATACATAGCTGATTTCAAAGTTGATACTTTAGAAACAATCGATCTTCTTGGAATAGCTGTTTTCCCGAAGATATGTAGACAGGTTGCTGATGTCGTCGTGGATGATTTCATCATTTCGGGGACATCAATTCCTGATGCAGTCAGTCTAAATGTGCGTGCTAAAGGTAAAGTTCCTGTTTTATGGGGTAAGCTGAAACAGAACTAACACACCAATTCCTATTAGAAAGAGCGTTCGTGGGTGTCCATTTAAAATTGTAAGTATCTGCAATAGTCGGGAATCGGAGTTGCCTCCTACCGTAGGAGCGATCTCCGAATAGCGACCTACAAAATATAAGGGACATTCCACTCGGTTCTTTAAAAATAAATGGAGGCAGCGAATGAACCGCATCTTTTCTTTATGCCTAATTCTTTGTGTCCTCTTATTCGCTACCACCATTGTGTTCGCCAAAACATGGGTAGAGGATTTCAACACTGCCTCTTTTGATTCTTGGACGAAGCATGATCCTGAAAACAGAAGCACATGGCGGCCAAAAGATGGTCGCTTGGATGTATGGGCACAACCATCACCTCCACCCGGACTACCTGACAGATATGTGCTGGAATTCACGGGGTTTCGGTTTGATGTTGAAAAACTTAGTGTCAAAGTCAGGATTCTTGAGGCTCACAATACAGGTGTGGGAATTCTTATCGGACAATACGATGGGCAGGGAAGTATAACCCTCCGAACTATTGCATTTCTCCACAGATCTGTATTCTCAGTAATTTGGAAACCCAAAGGTTTTGAATTAATCCGAAAAGCAAAAAACGAAAATCCTACACCCGCTCCTCTTGAAGCTATGGAAATTTCATTCAATAAGGGAGATTTTGAGGTTTTGACAAAGGGAAAATTCATCGTTAAATACCATGTGCCACAACTCCCAACAATTAATTGTATCGGGTTAGTTTCTATAGTTGGTCGAGGAAGAGGCGTAGTTGCACATTCTGTGTTAGACAACTTTGTAATTTCTGGTCCCAATGTCCCAGCGCACGGCACCCTAAATGTGCGTCCTAAAGGCAAGGCTACGGTCTTATGGGGAGAGTTGAAACAGCAATAAAGCCATCAAGAATAAGACTACAATGTCCAAATAATGCTGTCATAATTGAAAGAGTATCTGATGAACCGATTTCACACACTATTTCTGATTCTTTGTATGTTACTTTTTATTCAAGGACAAATGGTGCTTGCCGAGACTTGGATAGAAAATTTTAGTAATAACCTTGATTCATGGAAAGAATATGATGACCATTTTGATGGAGGCATTTGGGCACCCAAAAAAGTAATCTGGCAAACAAAAAATGGAAAATTAGATGTATGGATAGATCCGCCTCCTACCCCCGGAATCTTTGAAAAATTTCCGATCGAATTTGTTGGTTTTCCAATTATGGCTAAAGAACTCAATGTCAAAGTTAAGATTCTTCAGACAAATCGTATTGACAGAATTGGAATTCTAATAGGACAATATGATGAAAGAGATGGTGTAATAGGCGATACGTTTCATTTTCTTAACGGTTCTTTTATCCCTTTAAATAGAACTCCCTTTAGAAATGGCGTAATTCAAACACCACCACTACATACATTTGAAATAACGGAAATCGCCCACCAAGTTAATTCAGATCATTTTCCTCTTGAAGAAATGGAAATTTCATTTAACAATGGACACTTTAAGTTTTTGTCCAAAGGTAATCTTTTAACTGAATTCAAGTGTCCACAAATGACAACAATTGATTGTCTTGGGATAATTGCGTATGTAGAACGGGGGTTAGGGCACATAGGAACATTTGTATTAGATGACTTTGTAATTACAGGTCCTAATGTTCCAGCACAGGGCTTAACGAACGTCCGCCCTAATGGTAAGGCTGCGATTTTGTGGGGAGAGTTGAAGCATCAGTAGAGCCATCAAACCTGATTTATAACGAAGTTCGGTGTAGTATATATCAGAATTGAGATAGGATGTATCAGATGAACCGGCATTACGCACTATTTTTAATTTTCTCTGCACTTATGCAGCAATATACCTTATAACTGTCTTAATAACTGTCTTAGCAGAAACTGTTCAACGTCCAAATGCGTTGGTAGGGCGGGAATTACACCAACTTTCTGTGTTGCCAATGCCCCTGCAGCATTTGCATATCGCATGATAGCACCAAGTTGATCATTTTTAAGCGATGTGAGGTCAGCATGTTGCATCAGTTGAGTAAGCATAGCAGCGACGAAAGCATCGCCTGCACCGAGTGTATCCACTACTTCAACCGTAAAACCGTCAACAGAACCTTCAACATTACCATTTGTGTAATAACACCCGCGCTCCCCTAACGTAACAACCAACAACTTCACACCGAGTCCGAGAATCTGTTCAATACCACTCTCTAATTCAACATCTCCTGTAACAAATTCCCATTCCTCTTCAGAAATTTTGACGACATCAGCATAGGGCATTACCTCCCAGATCCAGTGCTTTGCGTCATCAGCGTTGTCCCATAACATCAACCGCAGATTGGGATCATAAGAGATGAACGCACCTGCGGATTTAGCACATTGAATTGCTTTGAGTGTTGCTTCACGGGTCGGAGAGTGGCTAAGACTAACAGAACCGTAGTGGAACAGTTCTGCCGATTGAATGTAGTCCGCATCAATCTCATCAGGGGAAAGTTGGATGTCAGCCCCGGGATGTCTATAGAAGGTGATGTCTTTCATGCCATCAGAGCGTGTGGCAACAAAGGCTAATGTGGTACGGGATGCCTCTCCTGCGATGAGATATGTGGTGTTAACGTTGTTCCGTTGAAGTGTCTCAGTCAAAAAATCACCGAACGGATCTGCGCCAACTTTTCCGATAAATCCTGCTTCTATACCGAGTTTGGCTAAACCGACAGCGACGTTAGCGGGAGCACCGCCCGGTGCCTTAACAAATCCGGGCGCTTCGGCAAGGGTTACATCAGGTGTTGTGGATATAAAATCGATAAGAAGTTCACCGATACATAAAGCTTTTGGCATAAATTGTAGTCCCTTAAGGCACTTAAGGTTCAATGTAAATAAGTTGCTTAGGCTGAATATTTTTTAGGACATCGTGCAGTAGAGGCATCAAAGGCAATAACACTTCTAACTTGTTCTGTGGTGCTACAAGAACGACAACTGCAATATCAAAACGATTGAGATTTTGCTGTGATTCAATATTTTGGTCGGCTGTTAACCAAACATCAAACTCATTTTCTGCTTCATTCAGTAATTCACCGTTTTGCATGCCAGACCAACCCTTTTCTTGGACTGTGAAAACGGAATATTCAACGAATTCTTGTTTGAGTTTTTTCGGCAAGCACTCATCAATGAGAATTTGCATGGGCTTGTGTTAGAAGCATTTCTTTGGCAAGTTCTAAGACCTCGACTGCTTGATCACGGTTGACAGATGGAAAATCCTCCAAAAATTCATCAAGTGTTTCTCCACTTTCTAAATAGTCAATGAGGTTTTTTATGGGAACACGAGTGTTCTTAAATACAGGAGTCCCACTCATAATCTCGGCATTACATGTAATGAGATTGTCAACTATCATGGGTATCTGTTCATCAAATTTCATGAGAAAATTTCTCCTGTTAATGCAGTGTCTATATACTCAAGGATACTCTATAATTTTACGGGTGTCAAGGTTAAGTAACTCACTTAGAAAGAAAATTATTCTCTTCTCTCGCTTGTAGATTAAAATGTGGTGCGGAGGGTTTGTGCTTGTCCTGTCTCAGCCGAACGGTATCCTGCATCAAAAATCTCTATGACATGCCTTGCATGTTCCGCTGTAACAATGCTGGGTTTATCCTCACGGATCCAGTCAACAAGCTGCATAATGTCTTCATATACATGTGCTTCTTGTATGTTGCGATGCGGTCCCACGACGTGCGGTAGTTCTCTTTTCGGTGCATCAATCGGTTCGCCGTTGATGGTACTGCCCTCAATTGCCCCTGCTGTTCCGTTAATTGATAGTCCTCCCTTGATAGCGTGTCCCGCCGCCGCGCCATAGATGAAACCGAAAAATGCATCGCCAAAGTCAAGGAGAATAAAGGTGTTATCGTCCATGTCGCATGGAAGCATCTCGCCTCTGAATTCACGTTCTTTAACGCGCACACCAGAGAAAGCAGTCACCCGCTTGACGGGACCAAGTATACCGGTCATCGTATGCAACCCGTACACTGTCATATCGTAGAGTGGACCGCCGCCTGGTTTGCGAAAATACCACGCGGGGTTGATATTAGAGAGGACATCATCTCCTTGGCGAACAGATTCACTTTCATGGTATCTGCCGAAGGAGGAACCTGTTGCAGCCCACGTCAGCGTTCCAATTGCGCCATCATCAATAAGTCTCTTAATCTCTTGATGTATCGGACGCAACATTTGTCCTGGAGAAGCGACTAATTTGACACCTTTGCGCTTTGCCGATTCAATTAAGTCATCTGCCTCATCAACGGTCGTTGTCATCGTCTTGTTAAAATGCGCGTGGAGACCGTGTTCAATAGCAAGTTTTCCCTGCTCATAATGGAGACCGATTGGCGATGCGATGCTGACGGCATCAACGTGTCTGTCTGCTAAGAGTTCTTCAAATGTTTCATAAGCATGCGGCACGTTAAATTTTTTAGATGCAGCTTCTGCTCTGCCGGGGACAGGGTCGCAAACAGCGGTCACCTGTAATCTATCTTGAACATCATCCTGTGTGAGGTGCGGAAGGATGCCGCGCACAGATATACTACCAACACCGACGACTCCAATACGCACTCTATCATTAGTTGCCATGATGTTTCCTCCACGATGTTTCATGTTGCCACCCGACAGCGTTTTTGAGTTTGTCGCAATTGATAAACGATTGGTGTTCTTTTAGTGTTCGGACCTTTGGCAGAAATTCCGGTTTAAAACGTTCAACCAATTCAAGAGAGGGTTCTAATGCAGAAGTATCATCTGCATTAAGAAAATATACATCGTGAGGCGGCAGTGTATCCGCTTTCTCCATAATCAAACGATGTGCACTTGCGACATCTTCACTTCCTACCCAACACCATAGCCATGGAGTCCAACCGTTTGTCGGTTTGGCGTTTTCTGCCATCTGGTTCCTACGTTCTTCTGGCGTAATACCAGCGGGCCGGGTGACGTAGGTTCGGATACCGTAGGCACGCGTATAACTCGCCAGTAGGTCTTCACCACAACGTTTGGAGAAACTATAGGAATCTTCTGGGTAGCACGGATGATCTTCGTCTAAAGGCAGGTAATCTATTGGCATGTGTGTTTTGCTTATGCGGAACCCGTGTCCTAATGCGCAATTACTTCCGGACATCACAACAGTTTTCACGTCTGCTTCAATTGCGGCTTGCATAAGATAGTATGTACCGAGCATATTGGTTTTGAAAGTTGCATCGAATGGGATACCTTTCTCTGCGGCACCCGCACGCATATCTGGATGGTCTACAGGACCGGGTTGTGCACCGAGGTGTTGGATTGCATCTACGCCTTCTACTGCGCGTTGACAGTCCTCAAAATTGTTTAGGTCACCTTGAATAAATGGTAGTTCGGCAAATTCATCAGGAGGTTGTCTGCGGGACATCAGAACAAGGGTATGTTTTTCTGCCAATTCTCGGATGAGATATGCTCCGAGTCTACCGCTTGCCCCAGTTATCAATACTTTCATAAAAATCCTTTCACATCAATTCAACGATAGTTAAATGGAAGAATTCAGTTGACAGGTGTCAGTGTGTTGTCTATTATTGTTAGGTATTATAACACTACTACGAATTTTGTCAAGTGAACCGTATTTGTAGAGGAGAAAACCACAATGTATAACGCAGAAAAACATTTTGGAAACTTATACGACACTGTGCCGCGGAAATATGAATTTCAGGAAACGACACGGGAAGGTTTAGTCGCATGGCAAGCCAATTTTCGTCCAGAATTGAGAGAAGCACTCGGTTTAGACAACATGGAATCTGACCTTGCTGGTTATGTCCCGAAAGCGGAACAACTGGAAACCTTGGATATGGACAATCATATTCGAGAAAGTTGGTATTTGTGGGTTGAACCGACAGTCCCGCTCCCGTTTTACTTGCTTCGTCCAAAAACAATTGAAGGGAAAGTTCCACTGATTCTTGCACCGCATGGACACAACCATCCGCATATCTACGCTGGCATCGCTCACTCTGAGAAAGAGGAACAGGAAATGGTAGAAGGTGAGCGTGACATTGCTCGGCAGGCAGCTGTGGAAGAAGGATATATCGCTATAGCACCGACGACACGTGCGTTCGGTGAAACACGCACAGAAGCGGATAAGCAGAACAATAACACACATTCATGCCGACATCAGTTAGTCCATAGCATACTTGTTGGGCGAACACCGATTGGTGAGCGGGTGTGGGATATGTCCCGTCTTATTGACTGGGCAATAGAAAATTTGCCTATAGATGCTGAACGGATCGCAATTACCGGCAATTCTGGTGGTGGAACGGTGTCGCTTTTTGCAGCGGCGTGTGAAACGCGTATCGCTGTGGCGGTGCCGAGCTGCTACTATTGCACGTTTGAAGGGAGCATCGGCACTATTCGGCATTGTGATTGCAACTATGTGCCCGGTGTGATGCGGTTAGGTGAGATGTATGATGTTGCGGGTTTAATTGCACCGCGTCCGTTTTGTGCAATTGCTGGACGGGATGATCCTATTTTTCCGATTGATCACGTCAAGTTTGCTTATGAACGATTAAAGGAGGTTTACACGGTCGCGAGTGTTGCGGATAGATGTGAACTCTTTATCGGTGATGGTGGACATCGCTATTACAAGACAGGCGCGTGGCCTTTTGTGCGGCGATTTTTTGCGGAATAAACTACCGAGAGCCTTTTTTGATTGCCCATAATGTTTTCAAAATAATTTTTATGTCTAAAGTGAGTGACCAGTTTTCGATATAGTAGCGGTCATAGTTAACCCGATCTTCAAGAGATGTGTTTCCCCGCAAACCGTTGACTTGTGCCCAACCAGTCATACCCGATTTGACTCGCTGTCGCGCAAGGTAATGCGGTATAGATTCTTGGAATGTCCCAATTAACCCTGACATCTCTGGACGCGGACCGACGAGACTCATATCACCTTTAAGCACATTGAAAAATTGGGGCAATTCGTCCAGACTCCAACGTCTCAGAAACTTTCCGAGTGCGGTTTGCCGTGGGTCATCAGTTTTTGCCCACGTATGCCCAACGTTTTCTTCAGCATTGGCACGCATAGAGCGGAATTTATAGATTTTGAATCTTTTTCCTGCTCTGCCGACGCGTTCTTGTCGGAAAATTGCTTTGCCGGGTGATGTCAGTCGAATGGTTGCCGCGATTATTAACATCAACGGACTTAACACTATTAACGCAAACAAACTAAAAACGATGTCTATCAGACGTTTTATGATGCCACTTACTCCTTGCATCGGTGTCTCGCGTAGCTGCAGCACAGGTATGCCATCAAAAAACGCAACTGCTGTTCCGCCACTGATAAATTCGGAGAGTTCGGGTAGTACATTGATCTGAACAGGAACACCTTCGCAGGCATGGAGAATCTTCAGGATAGTATCATTTGATACCGTAGGGGATGTGATGAAGATCATGTCAAGACGTTGCGCTTGCACGATTTCAAGTATCTCTTCACTTTTGCCCAGATGCGGCACACAGTTTATTTCTCCGTTTGTATCAATTATACCTACTAATTTGAATCCGCTGTTCGGTTTTTCATCTAAAGCATTGATGATTTTTTCACCGCGTTCGTCATACCCTACAAGTGCTACTCGGCTTACACCGACTCCCTGTGCTTGAACAGCCTGACGAAAACGGTATAGGACAAGCCGTCCAAGGAACAGCCAAACGAAATTAAAACCTGTAGCGAGAAGCATTACCCAACGTGAATATGCATCGTGATGATAGATGAAAAAGAGTGCGGCTAAAGTAGCAATGAGTGCTATAACTGAGGCTTTACAAAGTGCCCAGAACGTTGAAAGAGACACATTGCTTTCTGGACGATAGAGTTTAAATCCTTTCAATGTCATTAACCAGACAATTGCTGTCACAGGAATAAGCCGTAAATAATCGTTAAAGGGCGGGGTGCCGCCTTTGTGTACTGCTAAAGCGTCAAGCCAACCTGATTCAAATCGCAGCCAATATGCGATGACGATTGCGGTGGCGATGAAACAGAGATCACATAAGACTGTAAATGTTATTAGCAGATGATCAAGTGTTTTCTTGCTCATAAGTGGTGTTTGAAGGTATTTGCTATTTGTTTATTAAACCTGCCTCTTACATGTCATGGAATGCTTCATTATTATACCGTGTTCTATTTTAGAAATCAACTGAAGTCTTGATCAAATGGAAGGCTTTTTCTATAAGAAACCTCGCTTAAATAGGAACTTTGCTGAAAAATTACTGACGATGTGTTATGCTATTTCTATATTTAATCAGGAGATATACACATGGCGAATAAAATAAAGGTGGGGATTGTGGGGGCACACCGAGGCAGTTCTTATTTTCAACCTTTTAACACAATATCAGAAACCGATGTCACGGCAGTATGCGACATCAATGAGGCTACACTTCAAAGCGTTGGCGAAAGGTTTAACGTTCCACATCAATTTACAGATTATTCGGAGATGTTAGACGCAGTAGACCTTGTTGTGCTTGCGACACCTGAGAATTTGCACGTTCCGCAGTCAATTGAAGCATTAGAAGCGGGAAAACATGTTATCAGCGAAGTGACAGCTGCTGTTAAGTTAGAGGAATGTTATGACCTTGTTCGATCAGTTCGGAATTCGTCTGCTAAGTATACAATGGCTGAAAATACCTGCTATTCTAAGCACAATGTGTTAATCCGAAATATTGTAGAGGCAGGCATGTTTGGTGATGTGTATTTCGGGGAGGGAGAATATGTCCATAACATCAAATCACTTCATCACGATGCGGATGGCAACCCGACGTGGCGTTACTATTGGCAAGTAGGCATCAATCGTTGTAATTATGCGACACATAGTCTCGGTCCCGTACTGCAGTGGTTTGGTGAGCGCGTTGTGAGTGTTTGTTGTCTCGGCACAGGGGTTAATACCGATCCGGAGCATGCGATGGAAGATACTGTGATGATGCTATGCAAAACTGAGGGTGATGGGTTGATCAAGATTAGGATAGATATGCTCTCAAATCGTCCTGCGAATTCCTATTTTAGTTTGCAAGGGACAAAGGGATGTTATGAGAGTTCACGTGGGTTGGGTGCTGCACCGAAACTCTGGTTGAGTGAGTTCGGAATAAGTGAGCAGTGGAGACCGCTCTCTCAATTTGAAGACTTGCTGCCTGAACGGTGGAAGAATCCGCCTGCTGAGGCGCAGAGTGTCGGTGACCTTGGTGAATATTTTAAGGTGCGCGATTTTGTTGATAGCATTCTCAACGATACACAACCGCCAATTGATGTCTATGCTGCTATGGATTATACGGTGCCGGGGTTGGTTTCGGAGGCATCTATTGCAAACGGTGGTGCGCCGGTGGAAGTGCCTGATTTTCGGAAGATTGAATAGTCTAATCTGATTGAGTCCCAGCTTAATCAGAAACGGCTTTTGACTCTTCTACAGGCTTAAAGACGAGTCCGCAGCTGCTACAGCGGTATCCACTTTCTGGTTTTGACTCTACAGCAGGGAATAGCATACCACAACAGGTTGGACAAGGTTCATCAATTTCCATTTCTGCCTGCTCCATTTCGCCAGATCGGTTTTCAAATTCAACGATCACGGATGTTCTCCTCTTGATTCAGTAATTGTAACGCGCATATAGATGTCACGCAAGGATATCTTGCATCCGATTGAGGTGAGCGTCAGCACATCTTCAGGTGCACGAAATTCGGTGTGTTCCCACCGGCGATCTTGCCGGCAATAATGTTCAACACAGAACTTGTGTTGTGAAACAAGGATGTAGTCTTGCAACGACGTAAATTGTTTATAGTGTAAAAATTTCTCCTCTCGGTCATAGGCTGCAGTGGAAGGTGAAAGCACCTCTACAATAACAATCGGGTTCAGAAGTGTGTCAAAAACATCATCCTCAAAGCGAGGTTCACCGCAGGCAACAACGACATCTGGATAGAAGTAGGCTATTGGACTCGGCTGCACGCGCATATCACTGGAATGGACTTCACAATCTGAC
>JAPPCZ010000072.1 GCA_028824685.1 Candidatus Poribacteria bacterium | reverse complement strand
CTACGGGACTAAATATGGGACAGTTTCAATCACTATAAGGGTTGAGAAGCACTCGTCAAAACGTAGATGTCTTCTTAAGTTGACACCTATGGGTTTGTAATAACTCACCCCACGAAAAACAAAGATATAGATGGAACTACCATGCCACCCACCCACCATCAACAGCGATGGTTTGTCCAGTGACCCAGTTTGCTGCATCCGAGGCTAAGAATAGGACAGCACCGACTACCTCATCTACTTCACCGACTCGCCCCATAGGTATACGGCGGACGACATCTTCATAGAATTCCTTCCGTTGCAGTAGAACATCTGCAAGTGGGGTGCGTGTGAATGCTGGAGCAACAGCATTTACGGTAACGTTGTGAGGTGCCCATTCAACAGCAAGTCCCTTGGTTAATAAAACAACGCCACCCTTACTACCGGAATAGGCAGTTCGCAACGGTCCGCCGACTAAGCCCATAGTAGAAGAGATGTTGATTATCTTGCCGCTCTCTCGCTCAATCATCGGTTTGACAAGTGTTTGCGTCAAAAAGAACAGTCCTTTTAGGTTGAGATCGTAGATTGCATCCCAATCTTCTTCAGTGAGTTCTAATGCAGGTTTCGGGCGATTTGTTCCAGCGTTATTAACGAGCACATCAACCTTGCCCCATACGTCAATAGCAGCTTGCGCGCCTTCCGCAACAGACTTCATGTCGCTTACATCAAACACAACCGGTTCTGCTTCTCCACCGTTTGCACGAATTTCTTCCGCGACTTCATCAAGATCAGAACGGGTTCGGCTATTTAAAATAACTTTTGCACCCATCTGTGCGGCAGCGAGGGCGATACCTCTGCCAATACCTTTGCCGGAACCAGTAATTAACATTACCTTTTCATTTAATTCAAATCCTGGAAATGCCATAAATATCCTCCATTGTCTAAGACTAATTGTTTTCCAAACAGAATCTGCTTATCTATTTGCTAATTTTAGTGTGTTTTCTAATAACATTGCTCGCGTCAGCGGACCAACACCTCCTGGAACCGGTGTAATAAACCCCGCAATCTCTTTGACTTCCTTAAATTTAACATCACCGACAAGGTGATCATCAACGGAGTTGATACCGACATCAATGACAGTTGCCCCTGGTTTCACCATATCCGCTGTAATAAATTCAGGCTTTCCAACAGCTGCTACAAGAATATCTGCGTGCTTTGTTACCTCTGCAATATTTTGGGTGCGTGAATGACAGTAAGTGACAGTAGCGTTGCGGTTGAGCAGCATTACGCCGACAGGCTTTCCTACGAGATGACTTCTACCGACACAGACTGCATGTTTGCCTTCAATTGGTTCGTCAGTTAATTCAATAAGACGTATAATTCCTGTAGGTGTACAAGGTGTAATCGTCTCTCGATTGATAAATAGATTACCTAAACTGAGAGGTGTTAATCCGTCTACATCCTTATCAGGCGAGATTGCATCTATGATGGTTTGTTCGTCAATTTCATCTGGCAAAGGCATTTGCACTAAAATACCGTGTATATCTTGGCGTGCGTTTAATTTGGTTACTTTATCAATAAGTGTCTGCTGAGTTATGTCCGTGGGAAGTCGATGAACTTCTGAATGGAAATGTACCTTTTCACAATCGCGTTGTTTGTGTTTGATGTAGATCGTAGAAGCCGGATCATCACCGACTTGGACGACAGCGAGTCCCGGTGTAAAGGAAAGTTTTTTGAGTTTTTTTCTAATTTGGCTGCGGATACGCTGCGCGAGGCGAGTACCATTAAGGATTTCGGCTGACAAATGCCTTTTCCTCCCAGTCTAAGAGTGCTTGAAAGAATTTGGCTATCGAATTAAGTAGAACGCATTTACAAGTAAGTTGTCTAATCTTTTGTAAGGTATGAGTTAATAATAACAGATAACTGTGTTTTTGTCTATAAATTAATTGTACATCCGCCTATAATGGAACGCAAAATAGTGTCTATTTCATAGAGAAAAGTCGCCCAAACTAAAATAAGGAGAATGTATGATGAAAAGGTTTCTCGTTCCAACTTGTGTAGTCCTTTGCATAATAGGAATATTCGCAGTATGGTATTTTGGACATCAGCGTTCGGACCAAAAAGAACTAAAAAGTGAATCTAAGGACAGTTTACAAATAGAAAACCGTTCCCAAGATGTAAGATGTATCCTCTGTACCTGCGGCTACACAGAAAACAGGCAAGGATGATACGGTAAAGGAGATAGAAACCAAAGGAGATAACTTAAATCTCAAAAAGGGCAACCCTGCTGGTAGTACAGATAAAAATGCTGTTTTAGAAGGTCAAAAGGAGCATCAAAAATCACCCTCTGCTGAGGATATAGCAGCAGGTGCTGCTTTTGAGGCATACGCGAAGTCTGAAATAGTACACAAATCCGCTATTAGTAAATTCAAGGAAGCATTGGAATTTGGCGATTCAGCCTCTTTAGAAGCAGCAACGGATGCTCTTAAGAACGCCAGGTTAAACAGGGAAGAAGCACTTCGAAATCTCGCCCCTTATTCTGAAGCAGCAGCAGAGATATTAGCTGCAGATGAGGCTCGCTCGGCAGAAGTAGAGAAAATAATGGAACGGATGAGAGCTGAAGATCAAAGACGGTCTGCCGAAAGGAAGAAGCAAATGGAGGAAAAGATGAAGCAGGTTTGGTTGGAAGGGTTTAAAAGACTTTCTCCAGAGCAACAGCGGACTTTTTTGGAAATGTTTCCAGAGTTAAAAGAACTACTTCTTAATGAAGATTAACACTAACGTGAATTCGAAAAACACCATTAGATCAGAAGAACAAAGTGAAACCCAACATTTCGAGCCTCTAAAAGCGTTTCATGTTCAAATCAACGCAGCATGCGCGTATGGCATGCTGCGGGTTTCGTGCCTCATCCCAACCTACAATATAAACTTTCAGTAACACACATCAACTGATAATACTTAAAACTAAATAGTCCAGTGGTGCTTCTGTTTATAATGGTAAGAGGAACTGTGTTTATCCTACAGAAAACCATCTAAACTGAAAATCGCTAATAAAATACATTTTTTTCGCGAATTTTGACAATCTTGCAACCTTTTCCCTTCCAAATCGCGTCACTAACAATCAAATTTTATAATTTCGGGGAATCTGATGGAAAAAGATGATGTTCAACTAATTGATAGTATCTTGTGTGGCGATGAATCTGCTTTCACGACTTTAGTAAAAAAACACCAAAAAAGCGTTCACGCCTTAGTGTGGGGGAAAATAGGGGATTTCCAAATTGCCGAAGAAATTACCCAAGATACTTTCCTCCAAGTACACAGGAAACTTTCAACACTAAAGAAACCGAGTCAGTTCGCCGGATGGCTTTATGTGATTGCTGATAGGCTTTGCACAGCATGGCTTCGAAAGCAAAAACCGAAGATACAATCTCTTGACGCGTCTAATGTTATGACATTGGAAAGATATGCTTATGGGCAGTATCTCTCGGAACAACGCGAGGAAGCAGCAACTGAGTATCGCCGAGAACTGGTCAGAAGACTGTTAGAAAAACTGCCAGAAAGCGAACGTACAGTGATGATCCTTCACTACCTGGGAGAGATGACGTGTGAAGCAATCAGCAGGTTTTTAGGTGTGTCAGTAAATACAATTAAAAGTCGTCTGAGCCGCGCCCGAAAACGTTTAAAGACGGAGGTTCCCATGATTCGCGAAACTCTTGGTAGTGTCCAACTACCTGCAAACTTTACTGAAAATATTGCACAGCAAATTGCTAACACTAAACCTATTCCTACTCCAGTTGGAAAACCTTTGCTGCCGTTGGCAGCTTTTGGTACAACTCTCGTTTTACTTATTTTGATGATTGGTGCAAGTGATCATTTCTTCACTCGTTTCCAGAAGCCCTATAGTTTAGAAGCACAATCGGAGACCACTGTTGAAGTCGTTGATTCACCTATTGTTGTTGATATTACGTCAATACTTGATGTTCAACATCAAGGTGCAGGTACTGCTGTTCCCAGCGAAGGGAACAAGGACAACCAACAGGGTACCGATGCGGTTTTATTAGCAGAAGCCCAACAAGATATTTCAACCACTAACCCGTTAACACAGAAATGGACTCAAGCGAGTGGCCCCCAAGGTGGTATAGTGCATGAAATATTTCTAACATCTGAAGGACAACTCTATGCTGTGTCACCGACAGGTATCTATCAATTGACAGCGGATGCGGCGCAGTGGACATTAATCAACAACACCGTCCCAACTGGTGGGATGCGAATGCCTATGGCAGAGGCAAACGGGATACTCTATATTGTCTCTACTGATCAAATATTTGCTTCATCTGATGACGGTTTGACGTGGCATGCCCTTGGCCCACGACCTAATGGACAAGCTATCGGATTAGTAGTTATAGATGAAGTGTTTTACTTTGCTATCAAAAATGACATTTTCCAATCAACTGATGTTGGTAAACAGTGGTCTCCTTTAAACGATGGCTTGAACGACAGAACAATTACAGCAATAACTGCAATTGGAAACACAGTATTTGCTGGAACAGACAAAGGACTCTATCGTCTTGGTACGGGTACCTGGGAAAGATTATCAATAGATCCATCAAATGAAATCACCTCATTAGCTGTCATTGAAGATGATTTATACGTTGGAACAAAATTCGATATTTCGTCTAAGGAATCCAAGACATATCTTGTAGACGTTGTCGCGCTAATAACTGGCTACAGTTATTTATGGAATGTTTACTTTTCTACTGATTTAGGAGATTCATGGACAAAAATAACCCCAACAGACACGTATCCCAAAGTCGGTATTGCTACTATTAAGGTTTTGGGTATAAATGATACGCTACTTGTGTTAGGAAATGATTTTGGACTCCGATCGAGGAATAAAGGACTGACTTGGCAAATCTTCAAGGAGACCGGAGATTCATATACGTTGAGTTACCATCCCGTTGTCGCAATAAACGATGATACTTTTTATAAAGTAAAAGGGGCTGGTCTTTATCGAACGGTTGACGGAGGTGAATCTTGGCATTTCTCTATGAAAGGAATGCCAGGCACCGCAAGGCGGAATTTAGCTGCGTACAAAAATCGACTCTACAGCCACACGTATAAAGATATTCTAAAATCAATCGACGGTGGCGAATCGTGGAACCTAATTCACTTTGATTCAAGTGCGGGCATGCTTAACAAGAACAAAAAAAGTGATACGCACAATATTTTTGCACATTATCCTCACAAGTTTGCAATCACAGATGATGTCTTCTTTGCACTTGTCCCAGAAATAAGCGGTATGCGAGTCGCTCGCTTATCTGTTGATGAGAATAAACTTATGTTTGTTGAAGGAATACCTCCATTTACAGGGGATATTAATGTAAATGTCCCGTCTAATAACAGCGAAAAAGTAGACAGTTTAAAAGACAGCCTACGGAATAATAAAGAAAAATTGCCTCCAGCACTTAGGGAGGAGGTTGAAAGATCATTAGAAAATCATGAGAAATCGGATGAATATAGCCGTGCCTTAGATGAATACATTGCCATTCTTGAAAAAGGAGAGATAGTATTAGGAGCGTTTGCTGCCAGTGGTGGGAAGTTTTACTTAGAATACAAACGCGAACTTTTCAAATGGGAACCCGGCAGTTCAACCTGGTCGAGCACAGGTTTAATAGATGCTGGTGAACAACGCCCTTACGGTAGGGAAGGATTCCGGCTCGCTGTTTCAGATGATACAGTCTATGTGGGAAAACGGGATGGTCATCTCTTTCAATCGCTTGATGGTGGAAACACATGGAAAGATGTTACCCCAGACCTTCCTATTTCCTTTAACCTTTTCAAAAAGATAGTTTTTGAAGGTTCAACGGTTTATGTCGGCACTGATAATGGCGTATTAACTTCAGATAATGGTGAAAAATGGTCCGTACTTACCGATAACAATGGGGATCGAATTGCAATGGACTCTTTAGCAATTGCAGGCACTGAGGTTTATGGTGCATGTGATGCAGGTGTTTATCAATTAGATAATCAAGGTAAATGGGAACTGAGCTGGCCGGAAGTGCCAGATAGAGTACGTGACCTTGTTTTTAGTAATGATAGGTTTTACATCGCAACCAATCGTCTCGGGATGTTCCACATTCCGCTTAAAAAAAGCGATGAATAATATCATAGTGTTCTGTCTACACTAAAATTGCGAGTCGTATCAATAATCGGGAATCCAAATCAACGGTATGAATGCCTTTTAGCATTCCCCGGAATTCCCTCCTACAATACAACCTGCTGTAGGAGCGATCTCCGAATCGCGACCCGCAATATAAATGTGAACACTCTAATAGGATGTTGAAAACAACCATAAAATCTTCTATCCATAGTCGTCATCTAAGTCAAAAGGAGTATTAAAATGAAAAAGTATGTCATTCCAACTTGTGTAGTCCTTTGCATAATAGGAATATTCGCTGTATGGTATTTCGGACATCAGCGTTCCGACCAAAAAGAACTGAAAGGCGAATCTAAGGACAGTGTGCTTATAGAAAACCATCTCCAGGAAGAATCATCTGTTCCTGACGCTACACAGAAAACAGGCAAGGATGATGCCGCGAGGGAGATAGAAACTAAAAGAGATGACTCAAACCCAGAAAAGGTCAACGCCGCTGGTGGTACTGCTAAAAACGCTGTTTTAGATGGTGAAAAGGAGCATCAAAAATCACCCTCTGCTGAGGATGTAGCAGCAGCAAATGCCTTTGAAGCTTATGTAAAGGCTGAGATAGAATTCGATTTCCTTACTGAGTCCTTAAAAGAAGCACTTGAAACAAGGCCTATAGACTGGGATCGAATAAAATCGGCAACAAGTGACCATAAAAATGCTGGGTTACGCCGGAAGGAAGCACTCCAAAATCTCGCTTCGTATTCAGAAGCAGCAGCAGAGATCTTAGCAGCAGAAAAGACTCTCTCAACAGAAGATGCGGCTCGCGTAGCAGAATTAAAAGCTGAGATAAGAGCTGATGAACAAAAACATATTGCCGAAATTAAGGAAATGAGAAAGCAGATTTTTGATGGACTTTCACCGGAACAACAGCGGACTTTATTGGATGAGTTACCAGAATTAAGAGAAGTACTTCGCGTAGATTAATACTATAGCAGATTTTAGAATTCCTTGAGCATTCTGTACCGGCGGAGGTTAGGAAACCTTGTCTACCATGACTTGAACGCTACTCAGACTTAAGACGTTTTTGACGATCCTGCAGGAATTTAATTACAGTATCTGGACTTTGGAAACCAAGAGTGCCTGCTTCATCTATGAGCATTTGCATTTGGACAAGGTTATTCGTCAGCATCCTTTCAGATTTTTGATAATAGCCTGCTGCGGCATCCTTTTCTCCGTTTTCATGATGTATCACTGCTAAATAGATATGTGCAGCAGCGAACCGTGGCGATTCTGTGCGGTTTTTGATAAACTCCTCAAATGCGAAACGCGCTTCAGTATAACGTTGGTCTTCGTAGTGAACCCTACCGATGCGAAATAATGCTCTATCAGCATAACTGTCCTTATATCCATCAGAGAGATAAAGTTCGCGTTCGGGATAACTAATAGTCGTTTGGTAAGCTTGCAATGCTTCATCAAATCGCTGGAGTTTCCTATAGATTTCACCTACTTGGAAGGTTGCCATCATTGCCTGCAAAGTATTTGGATGTTGTTTTACAACAACGTTGAAAGTCTTGAGCGCGCTGTTTGGTTTTTCAAGTATATCCGCATAAATAATGCCCATACGGTAGCGTGCTTCAGCTGCATAAGGTGACTTAGAATGCTCCCGCACCACTTTATTATATGCCTGAACGGCTTTAGAATAGTCCAGTAACTCACGTTCATAGATAGTAGCAATTTGCAGTTGCGCTCTGATTTTCTCGGCAGCACTGACCTTTTCGTTCTTCACTTGTGCAAGTAGATTCTGAATAGCGGCACGGTGTTTAATTGAACTTAGTTGTGCTGCAGCTTGTTTCGCAAACTGTGTATTTGGGGCATTGCTGATTAGATTACGGGCAATTTTTGAAGCCTCATTGTAATTACTATTTTCCACTGCCTTTTCGAGTTTTACGAATTCATGTTTGGGGATGAGTTGTGTTAGCGTTCCTATTTTTCTTTGAACCAATTCATTCACTTCCGCAACACTTTTATCATACATTGCTATCTGCCCGAGATAGACCGGATCAAGCGTTGGAAGGTAAACATTAAGAAAAATTTTAAATGCTTTGCGTGCTTTGGCATAGTGCTGAATGTTCTCATGGCAGATGCCGGTCCAATAGAAAACAGCGTGCATGTTCCAGAAGTTCGGATATTTCTCTACTATATTATCGTATACGGTAAGTGCTTGTTGATACTTTTCCGTCTCTCGATGTAGATTGGCAATATGAAAAAGAGCTTCTGCAGCGAAGCTGCTTGTTGGAAAATTGTCTGCAACTTTTTGGTAAGCGTCAATTGCTAATGGTAATTGATGTAACGCTGTATGCCTTAAATGTGCGATCCGCCATTGTGCAGCAGCAGCTAACTTGTCAGTAGGATGTTTTTTAAGCAACTCTTGATATGTTTCAATTGCACGTTGAGGTTGATTGAGTTGGGAATGCATTCGGTAAAGTTCAGCAATCTGAGATAGGGCAACCGCTTCAAGAGGGGTGCCTTTGTATGAGCGAATAATCTCTCTCTGCATCATAAGGTCTTTTAATGCAGTCTGAATATCTCGGATTTTCTGCAATCCCATTTTGTGAACGAAATGAGTTTGTGGTGCCATGTCAACAAGCGTGTGGAGATTTTGAATGGCCTTCCCATGTTCTCCCATTCGGCAGTACACATCGCTAATTTTAATATATGCAAGAAAAATTTCAGCCATCGGCAATCCAGCCGATTTCATCGCAAGGATTTTTTCGTAAGCCTTGAGTGCCTCTGGATATTGCTGTGTATAGTTGTAATAGATCTCGCCGAGTTGATAGTAGAGTTGACTCTGTGCCTCAATGTTCTTTGCGGATTTCGTGAGTTTCTCCAACTTAGCAGCAGCTTCTGCATAACGTAGTTCCTTAAGTAAGGAGTTAACTTCATCATGCTGCGCGTGCGCGGTGGATAAAACCAGCGATATTAGCAGCATACATAACATAACGCGTTGAATAATAGAAGTGAATTTCAATTTTTCCACGTAAAACTCTTTTAATTTATAGTAGACTTTAGAATTAATCAGACACGCCGCACCAGCGAGGTTAGGAAACCTCGCCTACCGTGGGAGGATGTGTCTAATTATTTTAGGTTTCACTATAAACAACTATCTGAGAATTGTAACATCAAAATTCAGAATGAACACTCTTCAGGTGTTTTGTGGCAATATTTGCCCAATCGGTACCTTGTGCTTGGTCTTTGACACGATTGAGCTGACTAACTGTATCCCATTTATCTGAATTGCGAAGGTGTCTATTGCGCAAAACATCCTCCATGTTCCGTTGAATATCTTGATGTCTATACTGCTGAATGCGAGCGTCCGCAGAGTCAATTTGACTTATCTCAAATGTTGGCGCGGGACGAAACGGATTTCCAACGAAAAATGAAATAGAAATTACCGCAAAAATGAAAAGACAGAAACTGACAACCTTTTGTTCCCGCAGGACTAATAGCAACCCCGCTGCAAAATCCGATAACCGGGAACTGAGTGAGGGTTTTACAGGTGGCACCTCAGCGAGGCGTCTGTATAGTTTCATCTCAAGGTTAGGTGGAACAATTGCATGAGGCGTTAATTCTGCCTCTGCTTCATCCACAAGGCGAAGCACACGCTTATATGCATTGACCTTTCTGGTGCAGCTACCACATGTCGTAAGATGCCGTTCAAATTCGGCTACTTGAGATGTCTGTAACTCACCATATACGTAATCAATCGCCTGTGCTTCAGATTTCTTACATTTAGGCATGGACGGACCTCCTATAATTCATTATTTTCCCATAAAGATCGTAGCAAAGTTTGTAACTTTTTCATAGCGCGATGAAGATGAATTTTCACAGTGCCTTCAGCCATTCCGAGTGCTTCTGCAACCTCCCGAATCTGCAATCCCTCATATCGTGTCAACATGAAAACAGCCTTTTGTTTTGAGGAGAGTTCGTCAACAGCTTCGCGAATGATGCGTCCACGCTCTTTTTCTTCAAGTTGTTTTTCAGGATTGCTTGAGATGTCTGTAGCAACGAGTCTTGCTTCAATAACATCTTCATCTTCAAAAACATAAACAGGTTGTCGAGCTTTAGAACGGTGGTAATCAATAGCAAGATTAGATGCAATCGTATAAAGCCATGTCGAAAATTTTGCTTTCGGTTCCCATGAATCCAACGCACGATATGCCTTGAAAAACACTTCAAGGGTTAAATCTTCAGCATCTTCATAATTCCTAACAGAACGGAGGAGATAACCAAAGATTCTACGTTCATAGCGTTTCATCAATTCATCAAAAGCCTTCTGGCTACCCGATTTGAACTGTGCCACAAGCATTTCATCGTCAATCAATTTGTCCATAACTTTTGCCAGACTTTCTTTCAGTTTGTGAACAACTGCCTCTTTTAACGTAGATGCGTTCTTTTAAGTTTACAGAAATTGCGGTTTTGTGTCAAAATTTGTTAGAAATTCAATCAAATTTTACCAATTACTCATCTTCTTGTAGGAGTGATCTTCTCCAATATGTGTAGCAAAACCAGAAAACTGAATGGCCTTTCCAGAGGCATTCAATTGTTGATATATTATCCGTTTGAGTTGTGAAGTAGCAAATCGTTGATGGTATGACCGCAATGTGGAAATTGCTGCTATTCAAAAGTTACCATTTGGTAACTTTTTTGATACCGTGGTATCTTTTTGAAAATTGCCCTAAACTCAGTTCCTGACTGGGTTTAGAAAGGTTTTCTTATTAGGGAATTAATTTTAAATTTCGGACTTTCCGATTTTGACGATTTTTCAATAATTATGGCGAAATTGGTATAATTTTCAGCAACATGTTTAGTTTTCAGTGCGCTTCCAATTTTTTGGATTCTCTGCCGTTTTGTGTCAAGTATTTTTAACATTCTCACAGAGTCATTCAATTCTCCAGTAATCGCACATGCGACATAGATTATTTCTTGTAGGAGCGATCTCCGAATAGCCACCAAACACCATGATAGTCGGGAATCCAATTCAAGAATCAACGGTATGAATGACGTTTAGTCATTCCCCGGGTATGAATCATAGCGTTGATTTGGTAGGGACGATATGTTTCTAGTAGCTCGTGCTATCCACTCTCTTAGTCCCGTGAATCAACGCCAAATACGCGTTTGGTATTTGGCGGGGACGATATGTTTTCGCAGCACATTGGCAGTTGATATGTCGTTCCTACGGAACTCAATGGTGTTGATAATTTTTTCTATAAACATAGCGTTCCTACGGAACTCAAGAGGTCCGAGAGACTCGGTAAACCTTAATTCAAATTAAATCATTATAATGTCTAATATAATTATAGTGAAATCCACAATTACCTTTACATTGGCGAGGTTAGGAAACCTCGCCAGCGCGAGCGTATAGGGATTGTTGTTCAATGAAATGTGAACATTTTTTTGGATTTTACTATAAATGTGAAACTCGACAATTGGATGGCTCTGACATTCTCACCTAACATGTTTTGCTCAAGATTTTTGGTCTGGTTCTATTAGAGTTTAGGATCGTTTTTGTTTTTCTAACTGATATTATACCCTTGTTATAGGTGATAGTCAGAAGTTTTTGTTGTTGCCGGACAATAGATATCCAATATATATACAATAAGTTTGTTGAAAAAATTGGGTTGACGCGTTTTTTGAATTTCGGTTGAATATGTATTTTGTTTTCTGCATCTCGGAGGATGGTGAGTTTTGGAGTTTTGGTAAGGAAGAAATCATGGGAGAAATTGAATGGTTCTGGGCTCTGTCAAATTAAGTGGATTTTTAGAGGAAATTCAGTTAGAATGATAATAGTAAAAACTTACGGAGGTGTTTTCGTGGCACATACACATTCTAATTCTCAAACACCATTATTGATTCCAGCTTCAGAAACGGCAGAACGGATGGCACAAGCAGCAGCCAATTTTTTAGATGTTTTGCCGCCTACTTTACGCGAAAAGGCGTGCCAACCTTTTGATGGAAATGAGCGGTTTCGATGGCACTATATTCCTATAGAGATGTGGGAGCGTCAAGGTGTTTCGCTAAAAGAACTAAATGCGAACCAACAAGAATTGGCGTTTGCCCTCATGAAGAGCGGATTGAGTGCAAACGGTTATGAAAAAGCACGTGCAATCATCAATTTAGAGTCCATATTGGGAGAAATTGAAAAGACAGCAGGAGAAACACGGCTTGAGCGTAACCCTGAGTTCTACTTTTTTACCGTGTTTGGTGATCCGACAGGAAATGGTGCATGGGGTTGGCGTGCTGAAGGACATCATGTTTCACTGAATTTTACGGTGGTCAATCGCGAATTGATCTCTCCTAATCCTTTCTTTTTTGGATCGAATCCAGCGGAAGTGCCTCAAGGCGAGAAAAAAGGATTACGGGTCCTTTTTGCTGAAGAAGATTTAGCACGGCAACTCTTATTAAGCCTAACCCCATTCCAAAAAACGCAGGCTGTTATTAACACGGAGGCACCATCTGATATTCTCACGCGCAATGCACCAAAAGTTGAGTTTGAAGCAGTTGAGGGGTTGGCAGTTGAATCCATGCAGACGCATCAGCGCGAACTTCTAATTCAATTGGTTCATGAATATATTGATCGGCTTCCTGATGAGATAGCTGAGATAGAACACCGCAAACTACGCGAAATCAGTTTTAATGATATCCACTTTGCATGGGCAGGCGGTGAAGAACGCAAGATGCCTCACTACTATAGACTTCACAGTCCATTTTTCTTTGTGGAGTATGATAACACACAGAACAATGCTAATCATATCCATTCTGTGTGGCGACATATTGAGGATGATTTTGGTGCTGATCTGCTTCGGCTGCACTATCATAAAACAGACCATCATGACCAATAGGAACTTCGTCGTACGTAAGAAAGCCGCCAAAGTAGGCGGTTTTCTTACAAGTTACACTGGAATATGGTAGTTGTTTCTATATAGGTTCTTCGCCAGCAGTTTTTAGTATTTCATTGACTAATCTACCGCTTAGTCGAAAACCTCTTTGGTGTAGTTGCAACAAAAACGGACGAACTTCTTGAATTCTTTTTTTGTTTTTGGCTAACAGAAGAAAACCTGCTACGCCAATAGTTTGCAACCCGACAGATTGGGCAATTTTTCTTCCACGAAGATCGTCCATAAAAACTGTTGATACACCCAATTCCGTTGCCAAGACAAGAGTTTCAGCTTCACCCTTGTCAAGTGTTGCTGTTAGCATTACAACAGTATCAGTATTAGAAACAGTTCTTCGTTCAACAAAAGTTGCTTGTTGCAATTCTTTCTGTCCCGGTTTCCCTTTTCCTTGCGCAACAACTTCTTCCCAAACAGCATCCGCAATAATTAGCGTTTTGACTAATGCATTCAGAGTGTCCCACTGTCCACATACAGAAACACCGATCACGAATGAAGCATCGGCGACGGCAATTAAATTATCTGTTGCAGTCATTTTATTTTTTCAGGAGGGATTCAACTGTTTTCAATTCCTGTTGGATTTCCTCATCATCATATTCAGCAATAACGATTCCATGCTGATTCAACAGTTGAATAAAATCCCACAGATGTAATTCTGCCAACTTTGCAGCTTGTCCCAAAGACAAGGCATTCCGTTTAAATAGAGAAACTGCCAGCAAGTGCTTTGCCTCTTCGGTGAGTTTCTCACGATTATAGCCTGAAACGGATAGAGGGATTGAGAGTTCACTTGGGACATCTAATTTGATTGAAAACATAATTTTCCATTATAGTGGTTCGTTTGAACCACTATAATGGTCCTAAAGATTACTGATAAGTGCTAAGCTGCTACTGGGTAGATTTCAAAGTGCCCCAAGTAGTGGTAAGTTTATCAGCAGGTTCAACGGCAGTTACTGCAGTGCTGCTAAGCACAACAAGCCCTGTCTTTTCGGAATTTTTTCCGTGGACAACAGAATGTGGATACCAACCACCCCACCCCTTTTGCCCAGGAGTGTCTACATCGCCATCGTTTACGCAGATGCCTAAACCGATTTCAATACCTTCACTCAGTTCGATATCAAGACCGAAATTTGCAGGAGTGAATTTGAATTCGTAGTAAGTTTTTTTAGCACTTTCGTCTCGGGTGATAGCAAAATCTCTCTCTGCCTCAAGACCAGGTTGTCCGTTTGTTCTTTCATTATGAAGAATTAAGTTTTCAGCATTGTTGTCTAATGCAACGTTATAGAGGAAGAGTGCGAGTCCTCCTGTGCGCTTGCCCGTTGGTTCGAATGCGAGTTGTGCGGCATCACCATTCCATGCAGCGCCGGAGTTTTGATGCTCGTCATCCGTAACACTCAGCGCAAGATAAGCTGCATCGGGGTTCCAAGCAATCATGAAACAGACTGTTTGATCATCAGCACTGTTCCATTTTCCGCCGCCATGTTCTTCAAAGACTTTAACAGCACCGCCAACGCCTTCAAATTCTACACCGCAAAATTGGGAACCGTCAGTACCAGTGACAGATTCCATAACGCCGCCCCATTCGTCAAGATTACCATCAATGGTCACATCAAGACCTGAAGGAGCATTGTAAACGTCGTGTGTTGGACTACGCCATTGTGCATCTGCGACATTAATTGTTAATAAAGATACTGCTGCAAAAATAGCAGCAAATACAAAAACCTGTTTTTTCATCTAAATTACCTCTCTATATTAATTGTTGTTTTCCACCTTATTTTAAAGTGGAAGTTTTGAAAGTGCAACATAGTGGAGTATCCATTCTAAAATTATAGGTATCAGTAATAGTCGGGAATCGGAGTTCCCTCCTACAAAGACTGACCATCTTCTGTAGGAGCGATCTCTGGATCGCGACCTATACCCGCAATATTAGAGTGGACAGACCAATAGTTGCTTTCTTTGTTAGTAAGTTTGGGCAAGCAAGTTTCTGCCCAAACATTATTAGGTAAATGTGAGTTTGAAAAAGTTTCCTTTCACCCGCAGCATTTTCTGTTATTTTGGCAAAAACGGCACAACCTAACAGGTTATGCTACAAAAACATTGCTTTTTTTTAGGCTTGAAAAGTGTTTAGAGCAAACTCACATTTTATTATCAAATTCACGTTAGGTAACGATTATCTTGAAAACTTCGGTTTCAGCAGTTTTCGGAAATGCTAAACCTTTATTGGGTAGATTTTAGTCTTCCCCACGTTGTCGTTAACTTATTTGAAGGTTCAACTGCAAGCGTTTCATCGGTAAGTTTGACAAGACCGGTTTTTTCAGCATTCTTTCCGTGGACAACAGCGTGCGGGTACCAACCACTCCAGCCTTTTTGTCCCTGTTGGCCGGCTGCTTTGTCTCCATCGTTAACGCAAAGTCCAACTCCGAGTTCGTAACCTTCTTTAAATGGAACTTTCAACCCCAAATCTTCAGGGGCGATTGCAATTTCATAATAGGTTTCTTTTTTGTTTTCGTTTCGGGTTATGGCGAAATCTTCCCCAGCAACAAGTCCTGGAGCACCGGGGAAGGTCTCATTATGAATGATGAGATTTGCCGCGTTGCCTAACGCAATGTTATAGAGAAAGAGTGTCCCAGCACGCTTGCCAGTTGGTTCAAATGCCATCTGTAGGCTATCACCATTCCAGGCTGCACCACCATTTTGATGTTCGTCATCCGTAACACTTAATGCAATATAAATGGCATCAGGATCCCAAACGAATGCAAAACATGTTTCATGGTCATCGGCACCGTCCCATTTTCCGCCACCGTGTGGTTCAAATGCTTTAACCGCTCCGCCAACATCTTCAAATTCAACACCACAAAAGGGGTCGCCATTTGTGCCTTTCACTGTGTCAAAAACAGCTTCCCAACCTTCAGCATTATCAAGTTCACCATCAATCTTAATGTCAAGGGTTTTTTCAAGTGCATTGTAAACGTCGTGTGTTTTGCTACGCCATTGTGCATCAGCTGCTATGGCTGTGAGAAATAGCAATAAGGTAATTGCAATCAAAAACTTTTTCATCTTTTCTCTCCTTATTAGAGGTTAGTCTATCGTCTGTAAAGTAAGCGTAACTACGTAGTTCGCAATTTACATGATAAAATGTAACAAATTAAGTCGTTCTCTAATCAGACATTATAAATAAGATTTTGTTCAAATCTACACTAAAATTAACGATTTTCAAAAGCTTGGTCAACTTCCTTGCCACCTAAGCAAAATATGTATCTGTCACTTGAACCGATGTATAGTTTGCCGTTTGCGATAGCGGGAGAAGAAAGGAGTTTCAACCCATATTTTACGTTTTGTGTATCATATTCCCATCTGATGCTGCCGTCATCAATTGCAAGACAATAGATTCGTCCTGCTTCCGTAGCAGCATAAACCGAATCTTGTGTAATAGCAGGTGATGATACAACAGGTGCTTTAAGATAGGTTTTCCAGTGGACTTCTCCTTCTGTTGCTGTAAGTGTATAGACAAAACCATCCCTCGAACCAAAGGTTACAAAATCGTTATGTACGGCAATAGCAGTGAGTACTGCGTCGTTTGCTTCATATTCCCACACGGTGTCCCCGTTCTCTGTATTCGCAGCGACAACCTTTCCTTTTGGAATAGGATCACTTTCAGAAAAATTTCCTCTACCTAAACCGAAAAAGACCAAGTTATCGCGTCCACTTGGGGTGCCCCAAACGGGATACGGCATCGGTTTTGACCAGATTTCGGCACCTGTTTCAGCATCCGCAGCATAGATTTTATACTGCCCGTAACCGGTCCCGAAGTAAACCTTACCATCCTGAACTAAAGGAGACATATCCGCGTGAACAGCAGGAAAATGCCAAATTTGCTCACCTGCCAGCGCGTCAAGACAGTAAATACCGTCCGCACCAGCAGTAAAATAGAGTCTTCCCTGCGTAATAAACGGGGTTGACTCAACATGACTTGTAGTTGTGAAACTCCAGATGGGATCGCCTGTTTTGGCATCAAGACATCGGAGTTGACATCCACTATCATAATGGAAACCTTCACCGATGTAAACTCTGCCTGCTACAACAGCAGGAGATGAAAAGATAGGAATCTTTGAGTCGTGCCGCCAGATGAGTTCACGTGTATCTGTATCAATACAGTAGGTTGCGCCGCTAACAGAAAAGACTGCCCCACTGGTAGCACCAATATAGAGGCGGTTGCCAACGATAGTCGGTGATGAATGGAATTGAACCGTTTTTGTTCCTTTCGCTTTAAAAACCCATGAGAGGTCTCCACTTGTTGGACCGGGTAAGTCATCAACGTGGCCTGTGCGATTCGCATTGCTTCTGAATGTTGTCCATGCCGTGCCTGTTCCCGCATTTTTAACACCCGTTTGCTGACTGTCCCCACCCATTGAGGTGGTGCTTTGATCTATTCCCTTCCCAACAAATTGATACGTTAATACCGCTAATCCAACGAGGACAACCAAACTAACGATAGATACAATAACTCTGCGAACAGTAAGAAAATCACGCAGCTTGTAAAAATACATCTTCGTTGTATCGCGCGCAAATATAAGTGAGGTCATAATTGCTACACCGACAAATGTAAGGATTGCCGGGATAATGCTAAGCAGTGCAGTGAGAGGACCGATAAGTTGCGGAATTACTGCATGCGCGGTAGCCGTAAAACAGACCAAAACCGATATAAGACATAAAGTCAGTATCCATGTGGCTTTTCTCATACGTTGAAACTCCCGTCTATTTGGATCTATCCAAGTATGCTACTGCATAATGCATAAGATTCTCAAGCATTCCACGGTTTTGAGCAACCTGTTCTTTTCTATTGTTATGGAGACTCGTAACAAGATACATGCCTTTTCCATACCTCAATTTAGCGATAACAATTTCCTTACCACCATTAGTTGTTGCCAAAACTTCGTATTTATCGTTCCAACCATTCCAAGAGTCATCAAGTGAGAGATTGCCTGAACGGATACGGTGCGGTGCTTTAAATAGATCACCCGCTTTAGATGTGGTTTGGAAATCATTCCTGTGTTTGCTTTCTACACCTTTGAGAGGCTCAGGTAACCAACCATCACCGCAAGGGCTTTCTGGATCGCTATCTTGACCAGAAACAATAACTACCCCTCCGTTTTTGACAAAATCTTTAATCCGTTTTTCTTGACCGTTGTTAAGCTTGTATCGACCGTCTCTGCCGATTGAGCGGCACCCAAGCCACAAAATATTTGTCCTATTGAGTCCCGGTAGATTACGATCCTCTGTCTGATTATAGGCAATCCAATTATCTTTCACCTTATTGATTCCGGAGATAATAGGGATCTCTGCTTCATAATCGTCTTTGTACAAAAGAAGAAGTTGGATAGCATCTTCGCCAAACATTGAGCTTAACTCTTTCTGGAATTCAGGTGTTGAATCTCTTCGCGAAACCTTGTCCTTATTCAGGTATTTCTCAAAATGTGTAAAGCTCCATCTGCCCCAACCTCTTTCCCGATCTTTTATGAGTTGGAGTTGAAACCATTTCCCTCTCGTGTGGGCAAGTGCGTCAATTCGTCCACCTTCTTGTAGATAACAAACAATTATAGATTCACCTTGCTTTAAAAATTGTGCAAGCTCTTTCCTATGGTCAGCTTCACCTTTAAAAACATCAAAGCGTATCCTAATCACCTCAAATTCGCTACGACCTTTGAGGTTTTGTTCGACCTTAAAATTAGCAGTCTTTCGATTGGTGTTTACTTCTGTAATAGTTCCAAAGACTATGTTTGAACTCTCATTGGCAATTTGTGGAATTGTATAACGTTTTGCAATGTAGGCATCCGCGCATGATTGTGTAAAAATAAAAAGACTAACAGCGAGCATCCCTATTAAGTTATTACGTTTAGCATTTAGTTTAAATGTGGAAATTAAATTTTGCACCGCATTCCTCCTGTGAAATTCTGTTTTTTAACTGTTTTTATATCCGCCATAGTAAATAACTGGTTATATGCCTTACGAAGTGAAGTAACGACTTGTGCCAGTTAACTTATTGTTTTTGTTATTTTCACAGATATTAGGTGTCGTCATATAAACATATCGTCCCTACGGGACTAAAGAGGACGTTATTGCCGTTTTTCTATAAACATATCGTCCCTACGGGACTAAAGAGCGTCTCAACTAATGAAGGATATTTGGACAA
>JAPPCZ010000107.1 GCA_028824685.1 Candidatus Poribacteria bacterium | reverse complement strand
TTATGAAAAGGTGTCAATGGTTCACCAGAAATAGAGAGAAGGTGCGGGCACATGTAGGTTTTGAGTGGATTTGCAAAATAGAAAAACAATATGAATTCCGTTAATTTAGTATAAGAGCGTATCTCATAAATCATCTGTAGGGTTATTTGATCGGAAATCGGGCTTACAAGGTTTCCCTTCCACAAGAGATAATCCAGCGTTAATTATCTAACTCGTTTCCATAAGACAATTGTATTGTCAGCACTTCCACTGGCGAGTAAGTCACCATCAGGATTGAAGACAACTTGTGATACCCTACCTGTATGCCCGTTAAGTGCTGCTTTACATGTTCCACTGGACGTATCCCATAACCTTAGTGTTTTGTCAGCACTTCCACTTGCCAGTATGGTGCTGTCAGGGTTGTAAGCGATACTCCATACTCTGTGCGAATGTCCGCTGAGCGTTGCTTTGTATGATCCATTTGCTGGATTCCATAGCCGTACGGTTTTATCAAAACTTCCGCCACTTGCGAGGATTTGACCATCAGGACTGAAAACGGTACTATAGATATTACCTTGATGTCTTGTAAGTGTTGTTTTACAATGTTGGGTGTTAATAATATCCCATAAGCGAACTGTCTCATCCGCGCTCCCAGTTGCCAGCGTCCTACCATCGGGACTGAAAGCGACACTCAAGACACTACCGCGATGACCTGTGAATGTCGCTTTGTGTGCGCCGCTAACAACATCCCAGAGTCGCGCTGTATTGCCCAAACTTCCAGTTGCAAGCGTAGTCCCATCCGGTGAAAACGCAACACTCCAAACCCAATCAGTATGTCCTGTGAGTGTCTTTTGCAGTTCACCACTTGTAGGATTCCACAAACGGACCGTGCCGTCCTCACTAACACTTGCCAACAACGATCCATCTGGACTGAAAGCGACAGTATTGACTGGGGCATTATGCTCAGTAAGTGTTATTTTTTCGGTGCCGCTTATAGTATCCCACAGCTTTATTGTTGTGTCTAAACTTCCGCTTGCAAGCGTAGTTCCATCTGGTGAAAATGCCACGGAACGTACTGAGCGAGTGTGTCCAGTCAGGACAGAAAGCTTAATCATTGTCATGATTGATAGTTTCCAAGTTCTCTATAGTGAATTATAAACTATATGCCAAACCAATACCGACATTTTATTAAGAATATGTTTTGCCCATCATCCGTGAAAGTGCTACCTAATCGCTGCAACGGCCGAAATTCAAGGTCTGCTTCTTGAACTGATTCTAAGGCAGCTTCACGTGATTGAGACCAGACGAAAAACAGTGTGCTGCCGGGACGAAATTCCCAGCGGAGAACGGTGTTCCCTCGCAAAGAACGCTGATGGAAATCCCGATTTTCATTTAGTGGATACGGTTGAAACTGGTAAGATTTCGGTTCTATCAATTCTTTGAAGTGAGTATAATCACCAATCGTGATGAAAGGCTGCACGTAGAATTGTAAGCTTAGCGTTGGTGTAAAACTGATATTTGCGCGCGTGGTGAAGTCTAAAGTGCGGTTCTCAAGTTCCCCATAAACGTAATGTTGCTGCGTTTTCCCATTGATATGCTTTTGAACGATATCTACCCATTGTGCATCGCGCTTCTGATAGTTATACCGTGGACCAACGGTAAACTCAACGTTAGATGCGATCTTAATGCGTAGATGGAATCGGACATCATACCCATACGAACGTCTGTCGTCAACCCATGAGAAGATTGGATTCAGCTCTAATTGAACCATTTTGCGACTGTCAGTTGCCAGTCGGGCGGCAACCCACCAACCCGGTGGATTTTTGATCAGTGTGCCGCCACGTCTTTCGTCTTCATCACTAAACGATGCAAAGTTACGTGCAACCGAGAGATTGTAGTCCCAATAGTTTTTAAAACGACCAATTGTCCATATTTCTGAGAAATTTTTGATATTCACCCTGTCGTAGTTCCAAGTGCGCCAGCCATAAAGCCCAAATCTGACACGTCGGAAGATGCTAAATGGATTCTCTTTGCGTACCGTGAAGTCGTAATTCCAATCTACTTTGTCACTACGTTGGTGGTAGCCGAGGTCATTTGTCTCAAAAGTGGGTGAGAGTGCTTTAAAATCGGTATCAAATCTCAACCATCCGCCGCGTTTAGCAAAGTTGAAGTGGGCGAGGTAGCCCGATTTACGGGCATCAAGTTTCCCCGCTTGACTCCCCGCAACGGTGCCTTTTATCAGGTATCGCTCTTCGGCAAACTTCAAATCCCAATCAAGCCCACCCACATAAGCAGCATTGGAATTTTGGCGGTTAACAGCCGTGGTTATCAACCCAACACGCGAATTCCCCTTTAACACGTCTTGATTGATTCGCCCTACAAAATGGTTCGTCAAGGGTTCAATAAGATGTTCACTGCGATTGCCGTTTTCCTTGATTTGGGCATATTCGGGTGCAGTGACTGCCTCCATGATACCAAAAGAAGTGTTGCTTTGCGTTCTGCCGACAATTTTTGCAGCACCGAGAATCGTGGTTGATTCAGGACGGCTTAGTTCCTTTGCACCAGTAAGGATATCAAAATGTCCCGGGCGCCGTCCAATACGGCGGGAATAAAAGAAACGATGTCCACTTGTTTGAAAGATGGACGCTCCTTTGACAAAGAAGGGACGACGTTCCTCAAAAAACTCTTCATAAGCTGAAAGGTTTAAGCTGGCAGGGTCTGCTTCTACCTGTCCGAAATCGGGGTTGATTGTCGCGTTGAGGGTGGTGCCCGTGCTAATCCCATATTGGATATCAGTACCAATATTTCCCCACAAATCTGTTTTGCTATTGAGGATTGTCCTCCCCATCGCATAAGGCACAATTTCAATATGTCGGGAGGGATGAATATCTTTGATGCCAGTTAGGTCTCCCAAGCGGGCCACCCAGCCGGGCTCATCTTTCTTAATCAAACGCCAATGGGCATCCTCCTTTTTTTTGCTAATATACCGATTAACTTGGAGTCCCCAAACATATTCATCCTTTGGAGAAAAACGCAGCACATGAAATGGGATTTTGTATTCGACTGACCAACCATCCGCGTGAATTTGCGTCTTGGCATCCCACACACCATCCCATGTCCTGTTGGGATATTTATTATCGGATATGATACCGTCTGTCACGGATCCTGAAGGATGCACAGTAAACCAGAAAGCACTCTGTCTGTTGTAGTGTGGATCAATGTTAATATTGACTTTATCTGAGTCAACAAAAACGTTGTCACGCCTGATTAATTGGGTATCTATTTTATCGGGTTCACTGTCATAGCACATGATTCCAAAGTAGAGTGCATCGTCATCGTAGACGATTTGGAATGTAGTGCGTTCAGAGGCGGGTTCACCTTCATCGGGGTCGCGTTGATGAAAGTTTTCGTGGATAGGTGCAGTTTTCCAGATGTCGTCATCTAAAACGCCATCTAACTTCGGGGGTGTACCTTCAATACGGATAGCAACTGCTGTGCGGTGTGCTGAGGTTTCTTCGACTTCTGCTAATAAATCGCCTGGGAGTTGAAAAGCGAAAAAAATCGCAAGCAATCCCCAGGCGATCCGGTAGTCTAAATCAATTTTCACAATGCTTCTGTTTTCCTTCCGTGTATTCATTCCACCTTAAGCTTTAACGGATGTACTTTATACCAAAAGCCTCCTACCCAAAAGTTGTGGATGTTTTGGGGCACAGGTTCACTATTGCATTGCTTTACCTTTTTTGATGTTTCCCCAAGTTGTTGTTAACCTGCCTAAGGGAGACACAGCGAGTGCTTCCTCAAGTCCTTTTGTCATAATATCATTGATGTCGTCTACATCCAATGGGGTGTTGAAAATCGCCACTTCGTCGAGGACTCCCGAAAAGTCCCAACCCGCTTCACCTTTCCATCGTGCTAACCAGATGGAGCCGCTTTCTCGATTTTTGGTGAGATCGGGTTGTCCAACGTTGATGTCCGCAACTTCTTCACCGTCGACATATAATATAAGCGTCTTGCCATCGTGCGTGAGTGCAACAAAACTCCACTCTTCCAATTCCCATGTCCCGCTCCGTATTTGGCTATTATCTATTCCACCATTGAATACAAAACTTCCGTAGAAATCATTGGGACCGATAAGAATATTTGGATTGTGCCAATCTCTTTCTATGAGACGAATATGCGGACCACCCGGCACTCCCAGGGGTTTTACCCAGAGCAGGTACGTAAACCCATCACGGTAATCGTCAATTGTTGCACTTGCGGGAATGACCACATGATTACTTCCATCAAATTCTATCCCCATGCCTATCTTGCCTTCTACCCGCTTAGCACCAACAATCTTGCCATCATTTCCTTTGCCTGAAGAATCCTTTACTTCTGCTCCTTTTCCTGAATCGAAGAGCCACACACCAATTACAGATTCAGGGTCAATTTCCGCACAACTTTCGTGAATCCATAATCCAATAATAGATAGTACCAGTATTACAACCAAAGTATTTATGACTTTCATTTTCTGCCTCCTTTTATCCTATTGTCCCGTACGACGAACTGTTAGTCAAGTTCAATACCACATCGTGGACAATTATCGCCCCAGGTAGAACGTCTGCCTTCGCCGCAACCGTGGCATTCACCAAACGGATGTTCATCCGGTTTTGCGCGGGCACCACCTTTCTTATAGGTAATAATACGCCAGACCGTCTCGCCATCCTCTTCCCAGCAGTGCCAGACACCTTCTTTTCTGCCATCGGAAGAAGTACCATCATGTTTTTTATAGGGACCGCCCCATTTGCGATTCCCATTTTCATGATAGCATATATAATCATCTTCGTACTTATCATCACGAAAATAGGCTACGCTGGAAATATTTCCATTCTTGTGATATAGAATCCATTTCCCATCCTTTTTACCGTGAATAAAGTTTCCTTCGCTTCTTTTTAATCCACTCGCGAAATATGTAATCCAATACCCGTGTTTCTTACCGTTGACCATTTCACCCGTATCTCGTGTACTTGCCATAATCTACCTCATTGCTTATGCCTCATCAACTTCTGCGCCACATTTTGGACAATTATCACCCCAACTTAAACGTCTTCCTTCGCCACAAACGTGGCACGTTCCTTGAGGGTATTCATCCGGTTTTGCACGGCTACCACCTTTCTTGTAGGTTACGATTAGCCACACCGTTTCGCCATCTTCCTCGTACCCGTAAAATGGTCCTTCCTTTTTGCCATCGTAAGATTTACCCTCATGTTTAGGATAAGCACCTCTGGATCTAAGGTTCCCGTTTTCATGATAGCTGATACAAGTGCCTTCATATTTTCCATCGCGGAAGGAGGCTTCACCGGATTTGTTCCCATTTTTGTGATAATTGATCCATTTCCCATCCTTTTCACCGTGAATGTAGTTGCCTTCGCTTCGCTTTACCCCGTTCGCATAATAGGTGATCCAATACCCGTGCTTTTTACCATCAACCATCTCACCCGTATCAAGTTTACTTGGCATGATTCACCTCAGTACCTGTAGGTCGGGTAGAGCTTTCGAAACCCGACACGTTTAGCCTCTGTCGGGTTTCGCTAACGCTCTACCCGACCTACGATGTAAACTACAACAAATTTTCATTAAGGTATTCCTCAAATTTCTCTATCGTTTTCGGACCGACACCTTTGATCCCCTTCAATTTGCCTTCATCAATTGCTGTTCGAAGTGAATGCAGGCTGTCAATGCCGACCTCTTGATATAGAAGTTTAATTGTTTTAGGGCCGAGTCCAGGGATGGGTATGAGTTCAACAATTGTCTCTGGAACGTCGCTTGCATATTCCTGTATTTTCGTACACGTTCCGGTTTCTACATATTCAGTAATTATCGTTGCGACTATATCGCCAACTCCGGGAACCTTTTCTTGTAAACTTCCTTCAGTTACCAGTTCTGCAACAGATTCCTCCATACGAGAAATTGTATACGCTAAGCGAGGATAACGGGAAGCATGGTCTTCTGGATAGTCAGCTACAAGTAGAATCGTATTAAGCTCCATCAACTTCTGGGCAATTTCTTCGTTCGTCATTATTCAGTTTCCTCTCTATCATTTATTTTGAATCTATCTCGGATTGTCACTTATCTTCGAAATGAAGAATATTAAGGATTTTAGAAGGTCGCGAGCTGGAGATCGCTCCTACAAGAAGAACGAATGACATTGTTGAATCCTATTTTATAGTGGATTCCACAATTAACTTTACATCTGAGTTGTGAATCAACGCTGAATGCGCTTTTGGCATTCAACGGGAGGGAACTCCGAATCGCGACCTATACCTATAATTTTCCGTAGACAAAGCAATAGTTCTGAATTTGGAGTAGTTCTTCTCATGCTGAAATTTTCATGTTTTCATTTTCACTGGAAGGATATATGATTTCCTTCAACTTATCATTACGAAAGCAAGCTTCAGTAGCCTTGCTGCCATTTTTGTAGTACTGAATCCAAATACCATCTTTTTTCCCATGAATGTAGCGGCCTTGGCTACGTTTTATTCCATTATCATAATAGGTAATCCAATACCCATGCTTTTTGCCACCAACCATTTCACCAGTTATTTGTGAATTTGCCATAATATCGTCTCTATTGCGGACCCTTACATCCGCTTTTCAAGGAATGCCTATTTATAGATTTGTATTGAGGTATTCCTCTATTTTATCTAACGTTTTCTTTCCAATGCCTTTAAAACCTTTGAGTTTACCTTCATCAATTGCTGTTCGGAGGGAAGCAAGGCAATCAACTTCAATATCCTCATATAAGCGTTTAATCGTTTTTGCACCAAGCCCAGGAATGGGAACAAGTTCTGCAACTGTCTGCGGAATGTCGCCTGCATAATCCTGTATTTTCGAACACGTTCCAGTTTGTAGATATTCAGTGATGATAGTCTCAACTATTTCGCCAACCCCACCAATTTCTTCTATCAACCGTCCCTGATCGACAAGATCAGCGATGGATTCTGGAAAACGGGAGATGGAATGTGCCAAACGAGGATATCGCGACGCATGATCTTCTGGGTAGTCTGCCATAATTAGGAAGGTATGTAGTTCCAATAGTCTTAACGCAATTTCATCGTTAACGTGCCATCGGGTGCGTCCCTTTTCGTCAGTGTAAGATTCACTATTATTTTCCATCTTTTTTCCACCTTAAAATCTGAATTGTGGTATCCCATAGTGCAACTGCTAAATACTTACCGTTGGGTGAAAATGCTAACGCTTGAATTCCAGTGGGATAGGTTTCCCAAATTATTGATTCTCCACCAGGAATTTTCCATACTCGGAGATTGCCTTTTTCGTCTCCAGAAGCAAGGTATTCCGTAGAATTTGAATTCTCATTGGGTGCAAAAGCCAGGGCACGTGTCCAGTATGCTTCAAATCCAGATTTGTTGAGGAGCTGAGCTCCTGTTTTTATATTCCATACACAAATCCCAGATTTCGCGTTGAGTTGCGTGTCAACCGCGAGCATCGTTCCGCCATCTGAAAATACCAAATTCCACACGCCAAGAATTTCGCCAGTGTTGAAAACACGCATAGGTTGCTTTTCATTGTTAGCATCCCAAATCTCAACAATTGTGCGATGACCTACACCATCACGATAAGTGCCTTCGGCAGCCGCAATATATTTACCATCATTAGAAAGCGTAAGACCATTTCTAATCGGCAAAGTTGTCAGAAAGGTCTTTACAGACTTCGGACTCTCCTGAGCAAGTTGCCAAAATTCAAATTCTTTGTCGCCTTTTGACAATACTACCAAAGTGCTGTCTGCCGAGAGACTTCCACTTTCATACTGACCCTTTATTACCTGTGTTTCATCGCCACCTCCAAGATTAAGAATTGTAACATCATATTCTTTTTGAATTAAAAGTTGATTAGTACCAGCAGCATAAACAAACAATCGTTTTGCGTGGATATCTCCTACTTCTCGTTTTTGGCGTGAGTGAATATCCCACTCAACCAAGGTTCCATCCATGCCTTTAGCAATTAACTTTGTGCTATCCTTGTTAAAAGCCATATACCGTGCGACATCAGGCAACAACCTGTCAAGTCGTGGACTCTGTTTTTCGCCCAGTTGAAAGGCGAACTCTAACGATGCGCCATCAACTGACACACATAATAGACTAAAAAGAATAAATAAAACGATTTTTTTCATTTGTTAGTTAACGGGAGTTTGATTTTTCGGTTTCAATTTAGTGGTGGATATTTTTGAGGTAGTTCCTTCTAAGCCCGATTTTTGCATCTTGAGTTCCGTGAATCAACGCCAAATACGCGTATGGTATTTGGTGGGAGCGACATATAAGGTTATACACATATCGCCTCTACGAGGCTCAATATTGGGCTACATGTATGCTATAAACATACCACCTCTACGAGGCTATACACACCCCAAAAACGGAATTTTGGTAGAAATTAGAATTAACGCTACATTCCTGAACTGTGAATCAACGCAGAATGCGCTTGGTAGAATGCGCTTTTGGCATTCTACATGATTCCGCAGGATTCTGCGGGAGGGAACTCCGATTCCCGACTGCTCCTAAGTTTCTGTCGCGATTCGGAGATCCCTCCTACAGAGGAAATGTAGAATTATTTCTATAGTCCACTATAAATTCTTTAAATTGATGCTCATGGTGTCAACGCATTTATACCTAACTATAAAAAAGTAGGGCAAGGTAATAAACCTTGCCCTACAATCGTAATCAATTATGCTACTCGTAAAGTTCCGTAGCGGTTTCGCCTTTTGCGAAGCGGTGTGCAGTTTGCACTGCTGAATCGTTACCCGCATTTCTGCGAACATCCGTTGCCCATCGTGCCAACCCAACAATCAGTTGATTTCTGGCGGGATGTGATTCACAGTAATGCCATTCACGATCCACGATGTGAATCGTGCTGAGTAGATCCGCACCGTTATCATCCTTGAGGATACATTGTCCCATCTCAGCCATCAGTTTTTCCGCGGAACATCCTGAGTTCAGATATTCACGGGTACGTCGACCAATTTCCTGGATGCGAACAGATTCAATCCCATCAATAATTGCGTCAAGTGCCATATCTTCATCAAGGACTTTAGTGGTTGAAGTCGTTCTCGCCTCCGAAATCGGTTGATGTCGAATGTTTAGCCATCGGTTAGAGTAGAATCTCCATCCACAATGGTAGAGTGCCTTCGCGGCAATTTTGGTACCCCCAAAACGGAGCACCTTTCTGATGTTCGCCGCTAATTCCATCTCTTCTTGTAAATCCCACCAACCGGGACTCATGTTAACCGGTGTTCTTGCCATCCTATCAGCGGAGGTCATGACCATGGTTGTGGCAATCTTGTCAATGGAAGCACCTGCTGTGAGCACTTTTGTTATAGCATCAAAAATTGTGTCTTCATCCCCACTGACCAGATCAGCAGATAATTCATCTTCGTCAAAGTCAACATCTGCGTCAGGCGATTTTTCCTGCGGCAGGTCATCAAAGATATGATCAATTTCTTCCAGTTTTTGGAGTGCTTCACGGAGACGTTCACCGGGTCTGCCACGGCCTTGTCCAAGTATCTTTGCACCGAGATTGCACACTAATTCCCCAGTCAACTCCCATCCCCATTTTTCAAGCACTTCAGCCAGATGGCAAAGGTCAATTAGGTTTCTGGAGTGGCTGAGAAAGAACCATTGGGACGCGCAATCAAGGAAGAGCGGAATGAATTTGTCTTCATGTCCCCCTAATTCTCTCGCTGTGATAAGACATTTTTCAATGCCTTCCCACTCTTTATCAGCGGTGAACACTCTAATCCAGTTTTCAAGTTTTTCCCAGTCAACAGGCGGTGGAAGTGGTTGACGATCAGGACGATCATCAAGTCCGCCAGCAGAATGTGATGCAGCCATCATCAGCGGAATAAGTCGGTCGTCCGATTCATACATGTGTGCGACCTTAATTCCGTGCATAAATGTGGCTATACGTCCACCACCAAAGCGTGCATTTTGCCCCGTAGTAATATGACGGACCATGTGCTTCACCATTATCTCCAACGCTTCGTCTTCTGAAACACCTTTTGCTAACATAATGGCAATTGCTTTGGAAAGCGTCCAACTATCGCGTGAAAACAGTCCCTCTTTCAACAACAGATAATGTGCGTCATCCCGTTTCTTTCCACCACTGCCAACATCTACATAGATATCGCCATTTCGCACATCAACAGGAAATGTAGCGAGATCATCACAACCACCGGTGAAGCATCCGCCACCTTCCATGTCATAACTCCAACCGTGCCAGTCGCACGACAAAACGCCTCTTTTAACATGCCCTCTGATTAGCGGATAGCCCATGTGCGGACACTGGTTATCCGTTGCATATACAGAGCCTTCGTGTTCAAAGAGGGCAATACTATGTCCTTCAACTCTGACTGCCCTCGGTTTTCCCTCTGCTATATCACTTCGGGCAGCGACTTTAACGTAATTTCCATTTTCTGATAACATTATATACTTCTCCTATCACATCAACGGCAAGAAACGATTATCCTAACCGAAGACTAAATATATATCATATAAATTCAATCTGTTGGGTTTCACTTCGTCCTATCCATAACTGCCAATTTAAGCACATAATTACCAGATTTTCTTTTGTAGGAGCGACCTCCTGGTCGCGACCAGGAGGTCGCTCCTACAGAATGTCCGAGGCGCAATGAATTGCGCGACTACAAACACACATATATTCTTAAATTGACATCTATAGGTTTCACTTCGTTCTACCCAATCTACATATTCGGTAAATTCTATACTTCTGCAGCACCGATGCTACGCAAATACTTAATCGCGCCTTTGTTTCCACTCTTTAAAGCAATCCCGAGTGGGGTTTGGTTCTGATAATGGCACCGATCATTCATATCGGCACCCGCATCAAGCAAAATCTGCAGCGATTCTGCGTATTCTTTTTCTCGCCCTTCGCCGCACGAAGAACCGCCAAATGCAGCAGCATGAACCGCATCTAAAGACGTAGGATCCGCTCCATTTGCAAGAAGTAAGCGTATCGTTGAAGTCCATGCATTATTAGCAGCCCAAGAAAGCACAGATCGATACCAGTTCGCATCACTTGCATTAATATCCGAACCGTATTCAAGAAGCTTAAGAACAAGTTGATCTTTTCCATCATTGGCAGCGTAATGCAGTGCGGTACTGCCTTTGACAAATGGTTGTCCTTTTTCATCCGGACCAGGCCACGTCAGTTTCGCTACTTCTGGATGCGCTTCAACAATAGCAATGCCGAGAACTTCCTCTTCTTGTTTATATTTCGTAGCAAGCAATTTATAGAAAGGTGAATTGTCATCGTATTGCATGCTTGAATCCTCCTAACACTCGATTAGCCAAAAAGCGTTGGATATGGCAATTTAGCAGTTGTCGGTTACTTGCCGCTTTCCGCTCCTAAATTTGTCAGAAAATCTGCAACCGATTTCCGCTTTGCTTTCTTGGCATAATCAAGCGGTGTCTGTCCGGCATCATCACGGGCATTGACATCTGCGCCATGCCCAATCAGCAGCTCGGCTTGGTTTTTGCCAACCCCCTTCTGTGCGATGAAGTGTAGCGGCGTTTGCCCCTTATCATCAGTCACATTCGGGTTAGCGCCGTTTGCCAATAAACAAGCAATACCGTTCGTCAAGCCACGTTGTGCAACCCAATGTAGTGGAGTCCACATGCCACGCCGATGCTTTTGAAGCGCGTTGATATCCAGGCCTTTGGCAAGAAATCCTTTCAGCAGTGTATCAAACCGCTTAGGTCCCTGCCCAACCAGCACATACCAGTCTCTTAAGTTTATCTCATAACCTAAGTCAATGAGCAGATCAACGATTTCTAACTGCTTAGACTGAAGTGCTATCTCAAGCAGCGGCATGGTTGGTCCGACCTGATAAGCATAGACATGTCCACCGGGAACGACCTGTGGATGGTCGCCGCTAACCTTTAACGGCTTAGATGATGGGATAATGTAGCCTTCACGTGCTTTCATATTTAACCTAAGACTTAGTAGTTCAGGATTTTTCTGAAATTCTGCCCTTGCCTGTTCAACGTAACCCCTTGCACAATAGAGTACAACGTCCGCTTCAGCACCCTGGTCAAGCAGGTAATTACATACTTCAGGTCGTCTCCGTATTGTCCATTGCGCTGCAGTTCCCCAATGATCACGGTCGCGTAGATTTATGTCCGCGCCGTTCTTGAGGAGCAGTTCGGCAATTCGAGGTGTCGCTGAGAAATGAAGTGGAGACATGCCATCACATCCTGGTGCGTTAACAACATCGGGATTTTCATGAATCAACGCCTCAAGCGTTTCGAACATATCCAAACCTGCAGCTGAATGTGCGTCAATCGTAGCACCGCGTCCAATTAGATAGTCAGCCATTTTCGGGCTGTATCCGAGCATTGACCCTGCTGCGTGCTGCAGTGCTGTCGTTCCGCCTGCCCACCATGAACTCTTAACGTTGATGTCTGCTCCGGCATCAAGCAGCACCTCTACAAGCGGACGATCAACCATTGAAGCGGCAAACACAACTGCAGGAGCGTCAAATTCGAACCAAGGTTCATCAATGAACTCAAGAAGTTCCTCGTTATCTACTAACAAGGATTTGACTCGGTTTTCGTCTCTTATATTTACCGCTTCAATATATTCTGCACGTGGCAAGGGCACCCCTTTTTGAGCCATTGGATATTACTCCTCAAAGACCTCAATTGTAGTCCTGCCTTCAGCAAAATTCATCGCTGTGGTAGCTGCGGATTTGTTATCCGTGTTGGATCGGATGTCTGTGACGTAGCGTGCTAATCCGACCAGCAGTTGAGGTTGCGCGGGATGTCCTTCTGCGTGCTTCCATTCATCAAATACTGTGCGCAATGTCGGGAGAACTTCACTTCCAGTATCATCCCAAAGCACTGAATGTCCGATTGCTTCAATCAGTCTTTCACCGGAATAACCAGCATTTAGATAGCCAAGTACTTGTGGTCCCACATCTTGCACGTTGAGTGACTCAATCGTTCCAATAATGTGTTTGATACCTTCTGCTTCATTTGCGACATCAAGTTTTTCTTCACTTAACGGTTCGCTGAGAGGTCGTGAGGATATATTTATCCAGCGGTCAGCAAAGATTTGCCACGCAACGTGGAAAAGCCCCTTCGCTGCGACAAGACTTCCACCCACTTGTTGCGCACTTCGTAAAGATGCCGCGAGGTTGAGTTCCATCGTTAAGTTCCACCAACCTGCATCTACATTCACAGGTGTGCTTGCCATCCTGTCCGCTGCAAGCAGAACAAGTGAAGTAATAACTCTGTCTAAGTTAACACCATCAACTATGACCGCTTGTACTTCCTCAAATGAACGTTGGAGATTGACGCTGGTAAGTGCTTCGACAAAAGCATCTTCGTCAAATTTATTGGTCCGCTCTAAGGCTGCGGCTTCAATTGTGGGCATCATCTCTTTCAGGAGATTGATAGCGTCTCTACGGTACCGTTCTGGATCCGCGGGGTGATGTCCCACGAGGTCTGCACCGAGATAGAAGAATAGGTCTGCCGTTCTATCCCATCCAAATTCGTCGACCACTTCAGAAAGATAACTGACATAAAGTGGAATTTGTGGATTATCAATAAAATTGGGTTCCATAGCACATTCAATGAGCAGTGGACGCAATTTATCTGCATCGCCTTTTTGGTATGCTGTGAACAAGCATCGTTCAATGCGACTGGATTGTCCTTCATAAGAGAAGATACGAACCCATCGCTCTATCTTTTCCCAAGAAACAGGTTCAGGCAGCGGCACAACTTCAAGCCGTTGACGTGCTTCTCCAGCAGCGGAACATGCAGCAGTCGTAACAGCGATTAGTCTATCTTCACCTTCATATCTACTGCCAACTCTGAGTCCATTGATGAGTCTGGAAACATCCTCGCCACCTTCTGAGCCATGAGCGGATGGAATATGTCGTGCAACGTGTTCCAGAATTGAACCCATCACCTCTTCTTCTGGCACACCACCTTTAAGTAACAAGGCAATTGCTTTGGACATTGTCCATCTGTCTTCGCTCAAAAGACCTTCTCTGAGCAGTTGCTTATGTTCTTCTGCGCGGCGGTAGATCATATCTCCCGGTTCAATCCAAATTTCATCGCCTCGGATATCCACCGGAAAAACCTTCAAATCATCACATTCAACGTGAAAACAGCCACCACCTTCTAAATCAAAACTGCGGCGGTGCCAATCACATGTCAGGATACCGTCTCGAATTGTGCCTCGCGTTAATGGGTAGCCCATGTGCGGACACTGGTTATCAGTCGCATAAATTTTCCCATCAACGTTAAAGAGAGCAATGCTACGCCCCTCTCCCATTTTAATTGTCTTCGGTTGTCCGTCCGGCACCTCGCTTAATTCAGCCACTTTCACCCAATCGGGTGTTCTATTTTCCATAGTAAATATTCCTTTTCTTGTTATTTACTGTTTAAAATACCATTAACATCACCTAAAATGCTAATGACAACTATAAAACATTAGTGCTATAATATATTAACGTTACAATAATCCAAAACGTTACAAAAAATTTTTGCTATGTTGAAAGTTTGTTTCACCATTTATTTTAGCGCAAACTGGACCGTATTAAAACGTTGTGCTACTCGCGCGACTTTAGGTTTGACTGTATCGGATGATTCTCCTGAGAGCGCGGCAACGATACAATCTGCGATATCCTGTGCATCTTCCGATGTCATTCCCCATCGGGTAACCTCTTGCACGCCGAAACGCAGTCCAGAGGTGCCGACTTCAGGAGATAATCCTGCAGCGCCCGCAATAATATGGCACGCTTCCAACTGATTTGCTAATTCGTTCCCATCATCGCCAAAAGCGTCTACAATCGGTATCAACGTGTGCGACTCCGTGAAACCGAGTTCTGCACCGAGCATCGGAATGTCACGGTCTGCTAACGCCTGTCCCAAAGCCTTTGCGTTAGTGACAATTGCATCTGCATGTGCTGCACCACATGCCATCCATTCTACAAACGTCCCTGCTAATGCAGGCAATCGACTCAAGTGATGGTTACTCATCAGCAACGGATAAAGCGTCTTTCCAATTCGTTCAGCAATAGATTTATCATTGGTTAAAACTATGCCACCTTGTGGACCCGCGAGAGTTTTGTGTGTGCTAGAGATGATAACATCTGCCCCCTCTTCAAATGGCGACTGAAACCTTTTACCAGCAATGAGTCCAATAACGTGTGCAGCGTCATAGATGAGATATGAGTCTGGATTTGCTTGACGCATCGCGCTTTTCAATTCCGCAACAGGTTGTGGAAATAGAAATACACCTGAACCGATATTTACTATTTTCGGTTTATGTTGCTTAATTAATTCAAACGTTGCGGGAAGGTCAATGTTTGAGCGGAGACCATCCCACGGAATCGGAATAGACTGTAGTTCAACCTTTAACGGAGACGAAGCGAGTTTATTTGCATAACGATGCCCGTTATGCACTTCTAATGCTATATCACCCGGTTCTGCAAGCGCGAATGTCGTGGCAATTCCCGCGATGTTTCCAGAGAGCGGGCGGAAATCAACAAACTTCGCATTGAACAGTTCTTTTGCCAATTCCTGTGTATACGCCTCTATTTCAGCGATATAGCGGTTGCCTTTATAGTTCCGTTGATAAAGATCAATTCCAGAATAATTTCCGTACCGCCGCGCCAACCGTTCGTCAAAAAGTGCTTCTACTAACGGTGAAGGCGTATTTTCTGAGGCAATGAGGTTTAAGCAGGTTTCGCGATATTCATGATGTTTATTGAGAAGCGAGGTCAATTTTTCAATTTTTTGATTTGGGTTCATTCAGAAGCATCTCCATAGGAAAGAATTTTTTATAATAGTTTTGGATGCGTGTGGTGTTATCGCATTATGTTATGTGTTAAGAGAAGTGCCACTGTAGGAACCCGACATTTACCAAATTTATTAACGATTACTAAAGACTAAAAGTTTCTTAATTTCTGCAGTTGGAAACCAGAGTGGATTACAATTTTGCAGGTTGGTTAAATACGTGCAAAACCCATAGGTGTAAACTTAGCGGTCCGCAACCCTCGGTAGGCGCGTTTTGAAAACGCGCCTACCGTTTGTGTATTTTGCACGTAAAGTGCCTTACATTGATACCCGTTACCTAACTTTAACTTGAAAACACGCATCTGTTCATGCAATAATAAACGCAAACGATATGGCAAGCTTGACGAACTTATAGAAGTTTTATGTTTCAATTCTGCTGAGAGTTTTTCTACATACGCGCTTTCCAAAAATAAAAGATTTGTGGTATGAAACCTAAAATAACAAGAACTATTCACTATGCTCTCATTCTCTCAATAGGTCTTCACGTCTTTCTGGTTTCTGTCCTGAAGGTCCTACACCAAACTGAACCAAGTTCGGTAGAAGATATAACACACATCGAAATATCAAAGATCCCTTCACAACGTGCTTTACGAAAAATAAAACGAGAGCAATATATTCCTCCAAAATTAACACCTGTTAAGCAAAGGCAGATTGAAACGGAGGTAAACCCTCCGACAGCATCCTTACCCACCCCGACACCAATTGCACATCAGAATCCTATAACCCCTTTAAGCGGTTTTTCCCTTCCAAATTCCCATACCTTAGGTAACAACGAATCCGGTATAAATTCTACAGATGCAGCAGTTAATCAAGACATAGGAAGTCTACCAGGGGCAGGAAATTTTAATTCACAAGACATATTCCGTGGCACAAAACATCAATCTTCCAAACCTCACGCAGATGTCGCGCTTCCCAGTGTCAGCGACGTCCCACTGCCAACCGCAATATTGACACGCATCGGGCAACACATCGTAACAAACCGAACCGCAGATATTGTTGATATCGTCTTCATCATTGATGCAAGCGGTAGTATGAAAGATAATATAAACGCAGTCCGAACGCATCTGAATCGCATGACCGATCTGTTTGACGACGCTGAACTTGATTTTACACTTGGAATCGTCATCTTTCGAGAGAACATGCTCGGTTTGAATCTTGATGTTATTCCACAAACCCGTTCCGTCTCTCAGATCAAAAGAGCCTTATCACAAGTGAAATGTCGTGGTGGTGAAAAAGCCATAGATGCCCTTATCCGTGCCACCGATGAAGTCGACTTCAGGCAAAATGCTGATGTGCATTTCATCTTGATCACTGACGAATATGTCAGTGGCAACTATTCTGCCCGTGATGTGCTAACTAAAATGAATGACACCAAAATTAAGGTGGATGTCGTAGGTCTTGATGAACCTTTTCAAAAATTCATCACTCGCAGTACTGGAGGTATATGGTTACCTATTTCCAGTTTAGGTGCTCATTAGAAAAAACTTAATGTTTTCTCAGAATTTTTTCCGATCCCTATTATATCAAACGCAAGAATCCTACCATCCACGCCGTCTACATAAATTTGATCTGTACTATGCGATGGGTGTGACCACACTTTTCCTCCTTGTAGGTGGTTATGCAGCAATACACCATGAAATGTGGCGGGACGAAATTCAAGCATGGCTGCTTGCCAGAGATAGTGCATCTATTTTTGAACTCTTCGCGAATATGAAATATGAGGGGCACCCTGCTTTCTGGCATCTTTGCCTTATGCCCCTCAGTCGCATCACTGCTTCGCCTGTTATTATGCAGGTATTTCACCTTCTGATTGCTGCTACAACAGTATTTCTATTTACGTACTACGCGCCGTTTAATCGGTTACACAAATTTCTATTCGCCTTTGGATATTTCGCACTTTACGAATACGCAATCGTTGCCCGAAATTATGCACTCGGTGTGTTGCTAATCACCATCTTTTGTGTGCTTTATAGGGAGCGTTATAAACGATTTGTATGGATCGGTATTGTCCTAATACTGATGGCACACACCAGCGTGCATGCCCTCATCGTAACCATTGCCATCGGTTTCGCTCTGATTTGCGAATACCTCTATTTCTACTGCTGTAAAGAGGATGCTCTCACAGAAAATAGACGGCAAATATGGATCGGTTTTGCTCTCATCGGTTTTGGCATTGTGACTGCTGTCCTGCAACTCAAACCACCTGCTGATTACGGATTTGCTGTCGGGTGGCACTTTAAGTTTGAAATACAACGCGTTTTCAACTTCATCAAAATCATTACGCAAGCCATGCTGCCATCTCCAAGAGCAGCTATGGGATTTTGGGGTAGCCATCAACTCAATAGCTACCCACTTTTTCAACTCATCCGATTACCGCTTTGCTATCTCATCGTCTTCTGGTGTGTGCTCCGTTTCTTGAAACGTCCGACTGCGCTACTTACCTATCTGATAGCCACCGTGGGACTTCTCGCATTTTTCTATGTTAAGCATGGAGGTGGTATACGGCATCACGGTTTTCTGTTTACCACATTTGTCATGACAAGTTGGATTTACTATGATTGTCCTGAGATAAAACTCCCATTCAATCGTATCAGTGAATTGGCACAACGATTATTCAGCCCCGTTTTTATTGCCATCCTTGTTGTTCATTTGCTCGGTGGTATTACCGCTATCCGTATGGATATTGAACACATCTTTTCTAACGGAAAAAGAACTGCTGAATATATCAAAGCACAAGGCAGGCAAGATATGCTGATGGTGGGGCATGGGGACCCTCAGGTGAGTACCGTTGTCGGTTACCTTGAAAAAGATCAAATCTATTATCCTCGTGGCAGCCGATTCGGTTCATTTGTCAGATGGGACAAAGCCAGAACAGGTAGTGTCTCCAACAGAGATGTCGTCAAAGAAGCCAAAATGCTAAGTACGCAAAACTCCCAAGACGTGCTAATTATCATGAGTGGTGCTTTGAATGTGTCACAGATTGAGGAGTATCAACTTACACTGTTAGAAAAATTCACAGGTTCAACGGTTAGCGATGAAGGTTTTTACCTTTATCTCATGGAAGCCCCGTGATACAGAGTCATTCAGTTTTCGCACAAATTCTCTCGTTCACACCTTGATGGGTGTGTAAAGTTTTGGTTATAAGTATCATGCTGCTTGTTTGAGTTCGTTCCAATATCTGTCCCACGCCCCATTTTTCACTTAACACCGTAAGGCAAGCACCTTATTGATACCTTCTTTTTTCTATCTCATAGCAGCTTGTTTACATCTTTGGCCTACAACATGTTTACACACACTCTCAATCACACCACTCCCGATATGATACCCTTTTTCACGGAACACTTTGTATGGCATACGCTCGGTATGTTTTCAAAATATCTCGCTTCTCTTTCTAAAATATCCAAAACTTCCGACTGCTGTGCTGCGAAGCCAC
>JAPPCZ010000075.1 GCA_028824685.1 Candidatus Poribacteria bacterium | reverse complement strand
GGAGAGCGGCCTGCTGCCCGACATCAACTCCTGGCTGGAGGTCTTCACCCGCGATTATGGGATTCTACAAGGTGGGGGCTTTGATGTGATTATTGGCAATCCACCATATGTAGAGTATAGCAAGGTTAAGAAACAATACGCTGTAGTGGAATATAAAACCGAAAAATGTGGGAATTTGTATGCAATGTCGATTGAAAGATCTTTTGATTTAAGCAAAGGTCCGGTTGGGATGATTGTTCAACTACCTCTGGTATGCACTGATCGGATGAAACCAGCACAATCGCTTTTCAAGACTCAAAATAGAAAAAGTTGGTTTGCCAATTTCGATGACAGACCGGGAAAACTTTTTGATGATCTACAACATATACGCGCCACTATCTTCCTCACTACAGAAGAAAAAGATATAGAGACAACTACTCTATATTCCACCAAATACAATAGATGGTTCACCGAAACCCGTTCAATCTTGTTTGAAGGTATAGTTTATGAAGATATTACAAATATTTGTGTTGAAGGTGCGTTTCCCAAGATAGCGGATTCCGTAGGTAAAAGCGTTGTGAGCAAGCTCAGGAATGCGAAAAAATCTATTTTGACATTTAAGACTGGAAAATACCTTTGCCATTTTCACAATTCCCCCCAATACTGGATTCGAGCAACCGATTTCGTCCCATATTTCTGGAACGAACAAGATGGGGAGAAAATCTCAACTCATGTTAAACCTTTGCATTTAACAACTGAATTAGATGCATCCATAGTCGCAGCAACTTTAAACAGTTCGCTTTTTTATTGGTGGTTTGTTATTCTTTCTAATTGCCGCGACTTAACTTTGCGTGAGGTTAGAAGTTTTCCAATCGCTGTTGATCAAATGGCTGAGGTTTTTAAACAAATTCTTTCTGAACTTTCCGCTGATTTAATGCAAGATTTGAAACGTCATGCGCAGCGAAAGGAAACCAATTATAAGACCACCGGTAAAGTAGTTTACGATGAATTTTTTCCGCGTCACTCCAAATCCATCATAGACGAAATTGACCGTGTGCTTGCCAAGCACTACGGCTTCACCGACGAGGAATTAGACTTTATCATCAACTACGACATTAAATATCGGATGGGGTTGGGAAATTGATGCCATCAATTGAACACAAAAAACGAAATAAATTTGACCTTTCTTGCACAGTGTGGTATACTTAATATTTGTTGACATCATCACATGGCTCAAAACATTTTCGATTTATCCGGCAATAACACTATTTAGGCAACCGTTCAATTATAAAAATCAGTGGAGGGACGATTATAATGGAAATTCCACCAACAACCGAGGAGTCTTCAAGCTACGATCCAGGGATCGCAGCCTACTATCGCAGACACTATGAAATGGCAATGTACGATTTTGAACAGCGGGCAGTCGTCCACGACGATCCCGTAGCACAATTCTGCCTCGGTTACATGTACAAACACGGACTCGGAGTCCCCTCTGACCCGCAAAGAGCCATTGAATGGTATACAAAAGCTGCCGAACAAGGCTATATTCCTGCCCAAAACGACCTCGGTGTAATGTCCCAACTCATTGGACTAAGCAAATTGCTTTCAGGTGATGAAGCAGGAATTATGATTTTAACAACAGCTCTGGAGTGGCTTTACTATGCAGCGAAACAAGGCAACCCTATGGCACAATTTAACACCGCCTTAATGTGCAGATTGGCTGCCTCCCTTTCTTTGGCTGTTCCGTTCTCTATGAATTCCATAAAAACGATGGAATTCCACCGTCTGGTAGTTAGTTGGAATGAAGAGGGGGCAGCGCAAAATTATCCGCCAGCACAATACGAACTCGCCACGATATACCGAACCGGTTCCTTAGGAACAGCTAAAGATACTAAAAGAGCTCTAGAATTACTTACAAAGGCAGCAACTCCAAATCCGAATGCAACACCGCGATACAAGAAAGGCTACCCCCTTGCACAACACGATCTTGCTACAATATATGCTAGAGAGGGGAACTTTACAGAAGCCCGAAAATGGTTTCAACTCGCAGCAGAACAGGATAATGCCGCCGCCCAAAACAACCTA
>JAPPCZ010000044.1 GCA_028824685.1 Candidatus Poribacteria bacterium | reverse complement strand
CTTCAAAACCTAAACTCGCAGTTAATATGATAAAATAAGAATCTATAAAACTAAACAACCCTGCTTCTGGACAGGGTTGTTTAGTTTTTGATTTTTCTGGTATATTTTCACATTTTCATATAAACTACTATATAAATCGCGAAGTTCAGAAAAATAATGGACAAACACGAATTTTTGTAGTATAATTTATAGGTTTACAAAATAAATTAAGGAGTTTTAAGTTTTGCATAGACGATCTGCAAGGAAGCATGTACGCGCGGATGCGAAAAAACGCACCCGAAATAGACACCGTAAAGCCTCACTCAGAACTGCACTCAAAAATGCTGAATTAGCATTGCAGGAAGGCGACGTGGAAAAGGCACAACAATTGTGCAAAACCACTGCAAGTTTACTTGATAGAGCTGCAAGTAAAGGTGTTATCAAAAAAGGCACTGCGAATCGACAAAAATCGCGCATCACGCGCAAGTTGAACGCACTCACTGCCTAATTGCATTAGCATGAATCGCCCTATAAATAACCTTATACTGTATAGGGAAATAAAATGAATGCACGCGAAGTCGCATTGGCATGTCTGTTAGACCTTTCTGAAACCGATGCGTCAATTGCCTCTGTCGTTGACAACGCATTTAAGCGATCTGCGCTGAACGGTCGTGAACGCCGGTTGGCCAACGCACTCGTTTACGGTGTCGTGCGTTGGCAACAGCAACTGGATTGGGTGTTGAAACATTTCATCAATCCTCGATTTCGGTTAGATGCGAAGCATCGTGCTATCCTTCGACTCGGTACTTTTCAATTGTTACACCTTGATGGTATCCCCCCGCACGCCGCAATTTTTGAAACCGTCCAACTTGTTAAAAATAGACGAAAGACAACTGGTTTTATCAATGCTGTTTTGCGTTCTGTGCAACGCAAATACACAGATTTATCCTATCCTCCACTTGAAACTCACCCTATAGAACATATATCCTTTTCTTTTTCATATCCAAAATGGTTAGTGAAAAGGTGGCTTGAAACACGCGGTCTACCTTGGACATTGGCATTTTGCCAAGCAAGCAACCAAGTTGCGCCACTAACCCTACGTGCGAATTCCTTCCTAACAGATCGCGACGAACTTTGTCAATCACTTGCGGCAAATGGTTTGTCCACCAAACTATCTAAAATTGCTCCAGATGGGATTGTAGTTGAAAATCCGTCAATCACTGCGGACGATGCAGTTTCTGGTTCAAAAGATGAAATAACTTTAAAAGATGTGCTTAATCGCGAAGATGTGTATGTGCAAGATGAAAGTGCCATGTTAGTTCCATACCTGCTCCTGCCAGAATCTCCGAAGTTAGTTGTGGACCTATGCGCAGCACCAGGCGGTAAAACAACACACATCGCTTGCATGATGGGGAATTCGGGTAAAATTATTGCAGGTGATATTTCGGACCAGAAACTTGCTATGTTACAAGAAAATTGCAAACGTCTCGGTGTTCAGAACGTAGAAACCCGAACAATAGATGCCACAAAATCGGATCTTAGTTTTCTCAACGCTGCAGATGCCGTGCTTATTGATGCCCCATGTTCAGGATTCGGCACACTTCGTCGTCATCCTGATATCCGTTGGAATAAGACCTCAGACCAACTTCTCTCCCTTAGAACTCTTCAGTACAGTCTCTTGGAAAACGCTGCGCCACACATCAAACCCAACGGTATTTTAGTATATAGCACTTGTACAATTGAACGGACAGAAAATGAGGAAATCATCAGTCGGCTTTTGAAAAATTTTCCAATGTTCAAAGTGGAACATGTAAATGAATTTTTACCCGATATTCCACAGAGTGCAATAACGTCCCAAGGCTTTCTCCAGACGTTTCCACATGAACACGGTGTTGATGGCACTTTCGCTGCAAGGCTTCGTCGTATCTAACTATTGCTTAGTCAAGTACTAATTGATGGGTCTTGAAAGTAGTCGGGAATCCAAATCAAGAAATCAACGGTATGAACAGAATCAACGCCACATGCCTGTAGGCATCTGTCCAAATCAACGCCGAATGCGCTTTTTGGCATTCGGCGGGTATGAATGCCTTTTGGCATTCCCCGGAGTTCCCTCCTACCATAAGCAGTTCATAGGTAGGAGCGATCTCCGAATCGTGACCTATACCTATAAATTTGGGTAGACAAAGCACTATAATCAATGATTGATTTTCAACTCTATGTCATTACAAATAGGCACTTGTGTGCACCTAAATCCCTGCTCACAGTGGTCTCAGAAATTTTAGATGTTGGGGTAAAAGCAATCCAGCTGCGTGAAAAAGATTTAGACGATGTTGCTTTATTCAAACTGGCAAAACCTATCTCCGATTTGTGCCAAACACACAACGCCTACCTATTCATTAACACCAATACAAAAGTCGCTATAGATATAGGTGCAGCAGGTATTCATCTGCCTGACAGTGGTGTATCTGTTGACTATGTAAAAGCACAATCGGAGTCCAATTTTCTAATTGGGTGTTCAATACACGGTGTTGATGCTGCCAAAAAACGGGAGGTGGAAGGTGCAGACTTTGTAACCTATAGTCCAATATATCCGACAGAAAGTAAACCGGGATATGGTCTGGCAATTGGAGTGAAAAACCTTGAAGAGCTGATAAAACAGGTTAACTTGCCAGTGTTTGCACTTGGTGGAATTACGCCAGCGCGCATTGGCGAATGTTTGAGAGCAGGGGCATCGGGCATCGCAGTTATGTCAGGCGTTATGTCGCCTACAGGATCAGAAAAACGCGCTAAGGAATATCTCAGCGCGTTATGTGACAATCCAATCTAAATATCTATTCATTTTATGTGGCTACAGAAAAACTCATTAGAATTGAAAACTGATTCCTGCTTGTAGATTTAACGGATTTCCTGGCGTAAAATGAATCTCAGATACCGATTCCATCTCATCTCTTAAGCGTGATTCTGTGTCAAACTGCGCTTCGTTCCAATCGATATCAAAGAGGTTTTCAACAGCAGCAAAATACTGGAATGGACCGTACGTGTAAGAAAACCCAAGATTCACCACTGTGTAGCCTTCTGCGGTCACGCTGCCATCCTCATTAGCAGGACGGTCGCCGATGTGCCGATAACGCAAACTGACATCCCAACCGAAAGGGTGGATAGCAGTTACCCCGCCCGTTGAGGTGATACGTGGCGCAAGAGGAATCTGGTTAGCATCATCAGGTTCATCAACGTATTTTCCTTGCGATAAGTTCACGTCTGTATCTACCCATAACCATGAAAGAATCTTTATTCGTCCTTCAATGTCAATACCGATCCGCTGTGATTTACCGCTGATTTCTGTTTCACCTGCATCACCGACAAAAACTAATTCTTCGTCTAATTCCAACCACCAGCCAGCAAACCCGATATTAAATCGGTCAAAAAATCGGTGACGAGTGCCGATTTCAGCACCAATCGCACGAGGTAACGTCTGAATCCCAGCGTGGTCCCGGTTGAAATTCATCTGTGTTAGACGTTCATCAATTTGCTCTTCACTCAAGTCTTGGCGTTTATATGTTTGTTCTAAATCCGAAATTGTTTGTTCAATCACTACATCACGGGCGTCGTTAGAGTGGAATCCTGTGCCGAAATTTAGGAAAACATCAATCGACTGGAGCGGGCTATAAACCATGTTGAACTTAGGATTGAGCATCGCCTCCTGTGCATATCCTGAAGCATGCGGCAAGTTACCTGTTTCGTCAGATAAGGTGTCAAGATGGTCTTCTACATTAAAAGTAAAGTAATCCCCGCGTAAACCGAGTTGGAATCGGAGTTTTGAGTTGATGATTAATTCTTCTTGTGCCCAGAGAAACAGGTTACGTTCAATAATGCCTGAATCCACCCTTTGTGTTAACCGCCTGCGATTTGGACTATGCCAAAGGCTAACTGCGATGTCGTCAGAACGAAATCCACCACCGAACGTTGTGTTTACTTGTATAGAAGAGATCGATTGTGTAAATTTATATTCGGTATTTAAGCCGAGAACGGTGCGATCATCAGTCTGCTCAATCATATCACTGTTTTCCGAGTTTTCAAGAAAAAAAGTAAAATTTGAGAACAACTTGAAGTTATATTGACAGAAATAGGGTTGAAACAAAAATTGGCTGTTATCTTCACCTGTTGCCGTGTAAATCAAATTGAGATTCTGTCTGCCTGTTTGTCCACCTTCAAGGTCGTCAATAGTTCCGAAACGCGAAATTAAGCCACTATCTACCGCGCGTTTGGGAATTTGCCCAGAAGCGTCCCACGCTGAAGTAAAAGAACTTGCTGAAACGGAAAGTTGGCTTTTTTCATTTAACTCTGTCCGAAATTTACCGAAAAGATTTAATCGTTGAAAATCTTGCTCGCTTTCAACGGGTCCGTCCGTATTATAAAACTGTCCAGCAAAATAAGCGTTTTGATGTTCACTGAGAGTAGGCAGCTGAAACATTCCGGTGAATTTTTGCGTGTTAAACTCGCCTCCTTCGATTTTCAGCATATTTCCATCAATTTTGTCTTTTGTACGAAATTGGATTGAACCTGCAGTCGAGAAATTGCCGTATTTGGCAAAGTAGGGACCTTTGAAAACGTCAATTGATTCCACTAATTCAGGTATAGCGAAATGGATATCTGCATATCCCTGTCCGTGCCCGTGTGAAACCATATTCACCGGAGTACCGTCAGATAAGATGGCGACGTCTGTACCATGGTCGGCATCAAACCCGCGTAAAAAGATCTGCTCAGCTTTTCCACCACCTGCGTGCTGTGCGATAACAAGCCCTGGCGCCAGTTGAAGCATATCTTGTGCGGTGCTCACTGGACGGACGTTCAGATCAAAATCTCGTATAGACCGTGAAGATGCTGTTGAATAGACACGTTCACCCTCGACTAAAACTTTTTCAAGTTCAATTACTTCATCAGAAGATACGGAGTCGTTTTCAGTTTCCACGTCTTCATTCTGAATCGATTCTGCTTCTGCCTGTGATATTCCAAACAAAAAAGTTAAAATGAGCAATAGAGTTATCAATAATTGAACGAATGATAGACAAATTTTTTTCATAAACTTTCCTTTACTGTACTACCTCTTGATTGAGGATTTATTACAATGTTCACATATAATTTTATATCTTTTGATATGCAACAAGAAGTGGGAGTTTTCTGAAATGCCATTTCATCAAACCATAAAACAATAACATAATTTGAGATAAAAAGACAAGCAATTTATCAAAAAATCACATACTCTCTGAAAAGGGTATGTAAAGTTTTCGCACAAAGCATATTGTCGGTGAGTTTCGCTTCGCCCTCCCCGATCTACACATTAAATTAGGACGTTACACGTCACATTTAGGACGTATTTCACGTCACATTTAGGCGTTTTGCACGTCACTGTGACGTGCAAAAACCCAGTCAGTATAAGGATTGTGACGTGGAATTTGAGCTTTTTTGTTTTTTCTTCTCTTTTTTTTAGAAATTTTGCGTATATTGAGAACATTATTTAATTATGTGATAATAATATTAACACAAATACATTGGTTTGTCAAGTTAATTTTTTCAGTAATCATTGACAAAAACTTTACACACCCTCTGAAAGCAGGGTTATTTAGTTTTAGGCATTTTTAGTTGATGTGTATTACTTAAGAGTTATAGTGTAGGTGGATAAAGTGGACGCGAAACCCAGAGGCAAAAATATAAGTCCTATCTGAATATGAGTAACTGCGTTAGTCCCGTAGGGACGATATGTTTATAGCAACGGTTGTGCTATCTGTCTTTAGTCCCGTAGGGACGATATGTTTATCTTTTTATGTCGTTCCTACCAAATCAACGGTATGAATGCCATTTAGGCATTCCCCGGAACTCAAGAGAGGGTGGACGACATTTTTCTATAAACATTCCGTCCCTACGGGACTAAAGATACGGACAAGAAACTACTATACAACGTTAACGTAATAGTTCAAAAGCATTGAAAATTTTGAAAACTGAATAACCCTGCTCTGAAAGATTTGATTTGCACATATTTCGTTTTTATGATAAATTATTTGCCATACACAAATTTTAGGTTTTAGCACCAGTATTTTCGTCTACTTGCGAGGAGGAGATGTTCTACAATGTTTAGAACGTACCAACAAATAAAGTTATTTTCGTTAATGCCATTGTGCAAAGGGTTTATTTATCTTTTAGTAATCGCGCTGTTGTTGACAACGATAACGCAGCTTGCCGATGCTAAAAAAATCCAATTTGACCGAGATATTCGTCCGATTTTGTCCGATAAGTGTTACGCTTGCCACGGTCCAGACCCGGCGGTGCGGCAAGCAAACTTACGACTTGACATTAAGGAAGGGGCTTTTTCTGAACCGAGCGGTTATCCGATTATTGTTCCGGGTGATCCAGAGAACAGCGAATTGGTACTGCGTATTACGCATGAAGACATTGATAGACGGATGCCACCGCAGATCTCTAATCGTCAACCTACACAAGAACAGATTGATACGCTAATTCAATGGATCAAAGAAGGTGCGGAATGGGAGGAGCATTGGGCTTATGACCCACCGAAACAGGTTGAACTGCCGGAAGTTAAAAGTCCTGATTGGGTGCACAATCCGATTGATCAATTTATTCTTGGTAAATTAGAGACAGAAGGACTTGAACCGTCTTCAGAAGCAGATAAACGCACGCTTATCCGACGTTTACACTTTGATTTGACAGGTTTGCTACCTACCCCTGCTGAAGTTGATCAATTTGTAAGAGATGAACGTCCAGAGGCTTATGAGGATTTAGTCAATCGTCTACTTTCCAAACCACAGTACGGTGAGAGGCTTGCAATTTACTGGCTTGATCTGGTGCGATATGCCGATACAAGCGGCTACCATTCGGATGAGAATGTTAGTGTTTGGCCCTACCGAGACTATGTGATTAAGGCATTTAATGACAACATGCCGTTTGATCAATTTACGTTAGAAAACCTTGCAGGTGACCTTCTGCCAAATGCATCACCAGACCAGAAAGTGGCATCTGGCTATAACAGATTAAATCAGACTACGGCAGAAGGTGGCGCACAAGCAAAAGAATATCTCGCAATCTATGCAGCGGATAGGGTGCGTACCACTGCATCTGTCTGGTTAGGTGCTACACTCGGCTGTGCCCAATGCCACGACCACAAATTTGACCCTTATACTGCAAAAGATTTTTACAGTTTTGCTGCGTTTTTCGCTGATATACAGGGACCTGGTGTGTATGGCGGCGGTAGCAAATGGGATCCCGTTGTAATGCTCCCATCGTCTGAGCAACAGGCTAAATTGGAGGAAATTGACCATGAATTAGTGAGATTGCGTAAAGTATTTGAGTTATCATCACCTGGGTTGCAAGCAGAACAGACAGAATGGGAAGAGGAGACTCGTTCATTCCTTACTTCAACGGAAGATGCTGATTTCGCGTGGGTAGACGATGCGCAATCAAACGGCGGTAGAACGGAAGGCACATGGAAATTTGTTGGAAAAAATGAGGGACCAGTTTTCAGTAAAGAACGTTCACGGGTACAGACTGCAGCACCAGAGCAGCTTGTGCAGCATGCATTCCGTGGCGCAAACCGTAAAATCACACTGGCTGAGGGTGACAAACTTTTTGCTTACGTGTGGTTAGACCCCGAAAATCCACCTAAAACGATCATGTTGCAGTGGAACGATGGAAACTGGGACCACCGGGCATTCTGGGGTGAAGACAAAATTAAACATGGGGAAATAGGAAGTGATACACCTGCCCACAAACCGATGGGAGAACTTCCGAACCTGGGCGAATGGGTACGTCTTGAAGTTGATCCGACAGTAGTTGGATTGAAAGTGGGGAGTGTGCTCAACGGTATGGCATTTACACAGTTTGGTGGTAAAGCATATTGGGATATGGCTGGCATTGCAACCACTCTCGGTGCAGCAACGAAGAATACTCACGATGGTGCTGTCATAAAAGCGATCCAAGTTGATTCTTTTGTTAGAACCACAAACCAACGAAAACAGATTGCTGACTATTATCGACGTATAGCTCCTGCACTTGACGGTATCCGCAACCAGATTGCTGATCTTGAAAGACAAAAAAATGAAATCAATTCCAAGAGTTCATATTCCTTAACAACCGTGTCGGTCCAACCTCGGACAACCCGCATTTTACCGAGAGGCAATTGGTTAGACGATTCAGGTGATATTGTTGAACCGATAATACCAGAATTCCTTGGAGATCTTGGTATCAAAAATCGCCGTGCGACACGACTTGATCTTGCCAAATGGGTGGTGTCACGGAACAATCCATTAACAGCACGGACATTTGTGAATCGACTTTGGGCACTTTACTTCGGAACTGGTATTTCCCGCGTTCTTGACGACCTTGGCGCACAAGGTGAACCACCTGTGCATTCTGACTTACTTGATTGGTTAGCGGTAGAGTTTATGGAAAGCGGGTGGAACGTCAAACACATGGTTAAACTGATTATTTCCTCAAATGCCTATCGCCAATCTTCAAAGCCGAATGAAGCCCTGCGCGAAAAAGATCCCTATAACCGTCTTATTGCGCGGCAGTCGCGTTGGCGGCTTGACGCAGAAATCGTGCGTGACAACGCCTTATTGCTAAGCGGACTTCTCATACCTAAAATTGGCGGACCAAGTGTTAGACCGTATCAACCTGTGGGATATTATTCAAATTTGAATTTTCCCAAGCGCAAATATGTGCATGACAAAGGTGAAAGTCAGTACCGCAGAGGGCTTTATACGCATTGGCAGCGTACTTTCTTACATCCAAGTATGATGGCTTTTGATGCCCCAAGTAGACAGGAATGTACTGCTGAAAGGTCAACTTCCAACACACCGATGCAAGCACTTACCTTGCTCAACGATCCAACTTATGTTGAGACGGCACGCGTATTTGCTGCACGAACTATTAAAGAAGGCGGGCAGACCCCAGAAGACCGTATCAATTGGGCATACCACCGCGCACTATCACGTCTACCACAACCGAAAGAGTTGGAAATTATGACAGGATTGTTAGAAAAGCACAAAACCGAATACACTGACAATCCTGGCGCTGCGGAAACTTTAGTGGAAATGGGTGAAGCACCTGCAACACAAGGTATTGAACCTATTGAACTTGCAGCGTGGACTTCTATCGCACGTGTGATTTTGAATTTGCATGAAACTATTACGCGATATTAACGCTAATACAACGTGAGTTTGATAATAAAATGTGAGTTTGCTCTAAACACTTTTCAAGCCTAAAAAAGCACTGTTTTTGTAGCATAACCTGTTAGGGTGTGCCGTTTTTGGCAAAGATAACAGAGCATGCTGCGGGTGAAAACTTTTCAAACTCACGTTAATACAGTATTCTGAGAAAGGTTGTGAGGCAACATGGAATTCAAAAATCTCAAAAAAGTAATTTACAGGATCACGTTAGTTCTGTCGATTCTATTAGGTTTAGTAGGTGGCGTAGTAAATGTCGTGCGAACACTAATGGTTCAAATTCTCATGGATGGAACAGGCAACCCTATACTTCTTCGAAAGCTCTGGCTAATAGAGGAAGGACTGCTGGAGAATCCTGTCAGTTTTCTTGTCGGTTTCGTTCTATGTTTTGGCTTTACTTGGCTACTGTATTTTGCTGCATATTGGATTATAAAAAGTTTCCTAATTAAAGAGGAGAAAGGGCAAACTGAGGATTTTTTAGATTAACGCTTGTTCTGTCAGTCATTGTTGGCATTTTAGGAGGCACGTTTTTCTCATATCTTGCTAAGAAGGGAAAACTTGCAGACGAGGATGATGGAGATCCTCCATCAAAATATTTCACAAATCCTAAATCTGCTTTTCTGGTTTATTTCATCTTATTTTTTCTATTCGTTTGGTTCGTATACTTTATTATTCAGTGGCCCCTTTACTACCTCGTCATTTTTGTCATAAAAGGTTTTACAAGTTAATTGCGTGGATCAAAAAATGGCATAGGAGAAATAGGTATGAGATTGATATTAATTTTTTCTCTAATCATCTTGGTGCTGATGTGTGAGACGGTGTGTCCTATTCTTGCCAAAGCCCCGACAACACCCAAAATTCTGTTTACCTCAAGGCGGGACGGCAATTATGAGGTCTACATGATGAATCCGGATGGTTCTGAACAGGTGAACTTAACACAGCATCCCGCTGTTGATCTTGAGGCAGCTTGGTCTCCGACCGGTGAGCAGATTCTCTTCGTCTCGGATCGTGAGGGCACGCGAGACCTATATTTGATGGATCCCGATGGTTCGAATGTCCGCCGCGTCTTCAAGCAAAAAACAGACGTTTGGAGAACAGCACCTACTTGGTCACCTGATGGCAAACAGTTTGTTTACATGTCCAAGGACTGGAACGCTTTAAAGTTCCTTCTCTATATTGTGACGCTTGGGGAAGAAGACGCAGAACTCATCGGGGATGGGGGTTCACCAGCGTGGTCTCCTGATGGTTCAGAAATAGCCTGCAGTGCACGTTCACGACTTACGTTTATCAACGTCCACACACAAGAACGAGAACAGCCGCTACCCGAAAAAGTACTACGATGGCAATTGCAATACGGTCTGTCCTGGTCTACTGCGGGTGACAGAATCGCCTTTGCTGCGAACAAGCATCCGTTGCCGGAAGTCTTGGATAGGGACCTGCACCGCGCATGGAAGAACAAACAGACGATCTACATTGTGAACCGCGACGGCACCGGTCTCCGGCAGCTTGTTGAGGAAGCCGGTTCCTATGCCGAGTGGCCTGAGTTGTCACCGGATGGAGAGGAAGTGCTCTATACAAAGGAAATTAACTGGGCGTTCCAAATTCTCAAACTTCACGTGAACAGCGGGGTGCGGACGCAGCTGACGTTTATTGGTGGCGGTGCCGTACCAAATTTTGGCGGGGATTGGTTTGATCCTGGGCATGCAGATAGGTTGCCAGTATCACCTCAGTCAGATATGTTAACGGCAACATGGGGAGAACTAAAGAAGGAGTAGAGCGATTAGACCTCTTGAAATGGAGAATCAGGTATGAGATTGATATTATTTTTTTCTCTAATCATCTTGGTGCTGATGTGTGGGACGGTGTGTGAACTTTTTGCCAAAGCTCCGACAACGCCAAAAATTCTGTTTACCTCCACACGAGATGGCAATCGGGAGGTTTACATGATGAATCCGGATGGCAGTGGACAAGTGAACTTAACAAAGCATCATGCCTCTGATTTTGGTGCTGTGTGGTCTCCAACTGGAGAGCAGATTCTTTTCGTCTCTGATCGCCAGGGCACGCGGGTGCGGGACCTCTATTTGATGAACGCTGATGGCACGAATGTCCATCGCGTCTTCAAAAGAAAAATAGAGGCTTGGAGAGGTAATGTGACGTGGTCTCCTGATGGCAAACAGTTCGCTTACATATCCACGGACCGTATCCGTATCAGGTCGAGTCTCTATCTTGGGACTTTTGGCGAAGAAGATGCTGAAAACCTCCCGTATGGAGGTTCACCGGCGTGGTCTCCTGATGGTAAAGAGATCGCTTGCTCTGTAGGACACCCCAAGGGGTCTCGACTTACGTTTATCAACGTCCGCACAAGAAAGTTGGAACGACCAATACCCGATAAAACTCTTCGGTGGCAACGCCAACCATCTTGGTCTGCTGCGGGTGATAAACTGGCGATTTCAGGTAACAAGCATCCGTTACCTGTTATCTTGGATAGGGATCTGCACAACGCATGGGCGGATAAATACGTCATCTACATCGTTAACCGCGACGGCACTGGACTGCGGCAACTCGTTGACGAAGCCGGTTCCGATGCACGGTTGCCTGTGTTATCGCCGGACGGTTCGGAAGTGCTTTATACACAGGAAATTAACGGACAGTCCCAAATCTTCAAGATTGATGTAAACAGTGGGCTTCGGACGCAGCTGACGCATATTCACACGAATACTGGTGGGGATTGGTTTGATCCGGCGTATACGCGTACGTTGCCGGTTTCACCTCAGTCGGAGTCGCTAACGACGACATGGGGACAAATGAAAAAGGAGTAGGGACTTTAGATCTTCTTGAGATGGGTTTGGCAGAATTATCCAGCGGTACGTTCTAATACATCGTTTTTGTATTAGAAGGGTTTACGGGTTGAGGTATGTAAGTTTCCAATGGAGACACTATAAATGGTGAAAGGATTTTTCAAGAGGGCATTAAATCCTAAAAAAGGACCCTTTAGATTAACACTTGTTTTATCCATTATAATTGGTGGATATTTAGGTAATGAAGCGGCGAAACTACAAGATAGGAGCTATGATGGGTGGTTTGATTTTTTGACATGGTTTCTCGGTGGTCGATATGGGTCTATATATTATGCACTCAATTTTCAATTGGGAAAATTTATGGCAGTATTTATTGGAACTTCTGCTATCATTTGGTCAATTTACTTCATCATTTATTGGATTGCAGTAGGTTTTACGAATAAAGAATAAGCAATTTAGTCCATTAAAATAGGTTAATTGGGTTGAAACATAGTAACATATTTGTATAATAACGGGTAGTATAACATAATTCTGTGTTATTGCATAAGTCCTAATCAAAAAACAAGAGGCAATAAAATGGAACAGACAACACGACTGAAACTTGCAAATCAGGATGATCTGGTTGCGGTAAGATTAGGTGTCATGAACCCCACCGATGTCCGGCGGCTTACCGTCGAAAATGCACTCGTTGATACCGGCGCAACTGGACTTTGCTTACCCGCACCACTTATCAATCAACTCGGTCTCACGCCACTCAGAAAGATTCAAGCGGAAACCGCCAACGGCATTGTGACGCGTACCATTTATTCAGAGGTGGAATATACTGTCCTGGAACGAAGCGACTCCATCCGGGTAACAGACCTTCCTGATGGCATGCCTGTCCTCCTTGGGCACATGATCTTGGAGGCATTAGACCTCTGCGTTGACATGAAAAAAGGATTAATCCATAACCCCGCACATGATGGCGCATGGATGATAAAAATCCTCTGATAACTATGAAAGGAGAAATATGGCTATGGATATTCATGAAAAAATGAAACTCCGCCTTACAAGGCGCACCTTTTTAGGGAAAACAGCGCGCGGCATTGGGTCGCTTGCACTTGCATCCCTACTCACACCATCAATATTAGAAGCAGCACCGCAGATTGAACGGTGGCCAGGTATAATTACAGAACCGCACGTGCCACCGAAAGCGAAACGTATTATCCATCTTTGTATGGCGGGAGGTCCCTCGCATTTAGAGACTTTAGATTACAAACCGAAACTGGCAGAAATGCATGGCGAACCGATGCCTCTGTCATTCACCAAAGGACAACCGATCGCGCAGCTGCAGGGGCAGGCAAATTCACTCAAATGTCTTGGACCAACCCATGAATTCAAAAAATTCGGGGAGTCGGGACAAGAGATGAGTTCTGCGTTTCCACACATTGGCAGTCTCGCTGACGATATTTGTATTGTGCGGTCTTTGCGAACTGAACAGATAAATCATGACCCCGCACACACCTTCATGAATACAGGCACTGCCATATCAGGAAGACCCAGCATGGGGTCGTGGCTGCTATACGGATTAGGTAGTGAAAACGAGAATCTTCCCGGATATGTCGTTCTTATTTCTTCGGGCGGTGGACAAGACCAACCGATTGCAACGCGGCAGTGGCATAGCGGGTTTCTCCCAGGGCAATTTCAAGGTGTTCAGTTCCATTCAAGCGGAGACCCTGTCCATTATGTCTCCAGTCCTGGCGGTGTCAGTCAGGAACAGCAGCATGACGTTGTTGGTGCAGTGCAAACCTTGAACAACATCTTAAATGAAACGGTTGACGACCCAACAATCGCCACACGTATCAATCAATATGAGATGGCATTTCGCATGCAGACAAGTGTGCCAGAATTGACTGACATCTCAAAAGAACCTCAGGACATTCTTGATATGTACGGTGCAAAACCGGGTGATGGATCGTATGCATCAAACTGCCTACTTGCCCGAAGGTTAGCAGAACGCGGTGTTCGCTTTATTCAACTCTACCATCGCGGTTGGGACCATCACGGTGGAATACAGAATGCCATCAAAACAACCTCTGGCTATGTTGATAAGGCAACTGCGGCACTCGTTAACGATCTGAAACAGCGCGGCATGTTAGATGAGACTTTGGTTATTTGGGGTGGAGAATTCGGGCGGACACCGATGGCACAAGGCAGTGGACGCGACCACCACATCAAAGGATTTTCAATGTGGATGGCAGGCGGCGGTGTCAAAGGTGGTATTAGTTACGGCAATACGGATGAACTTGGCTACAATGCCGTTGAAAACATCGTGCATGTGCATGACTTCCATGCGACAATGCTCCATCTGTTCGGCATTGACCATGAAAAATTAACATACCGTTTCCAGGGTCGAGATTTCCGTCTCACAGACGTGCACGGGCATGTTGTCCGCGATATTTTAGCGTAGTAGGCACACTCTACCGTGTCATCAGCTATTTTACTAGAGCGTATCTCATAAATAGGGTTTGTTGGTTCATTATCAGTTGATTCTCTGTGTAGGAGGGAACTCCGATTCCCGACTATTAGTGGTTTTGTCGCGATTCGGAGATCGCTCCTACAGGATATTGAAATCGGGCTTCGAAAGCCCTCCAACTATTTATGAGATAGGTTGTAATTGAACCGTAAACAAACAGGAAGGAAATTAACTAATATGCCAAGAGAACTTATTGCACCTGCCCAGGAACAGGTCGCTTTCCGAGAATATGAAAGTCCACCGTTACAAGCTGATCAAATTCGAGTCAAAAGCCAATTTGGTGCCGCTAAACACGGTTCAGAGATGGCATCGTATAAGGGCTATGCTGGTCCACGCGGTGGCTACGATGGTGAATATAAAATTTTTCGAGCAAACGGTTCTGGAATGGTGAACTACCCTTCAGGACTCGGGAACATGTGTGTTGGTGAGGTAACCGAGATTGGCGCTGACGTAACCGATATTGAAGTCGGAGAGCGAGTCTTTCGGCACAGTTCCTTTCGCGAGGAACATGTTTGGGGTGCAGCAGGTACCCGGAAATTGCCAGATGGCGTACCTTGGCAGGCAGCTGTCTGTTTAGATCCGACAGATTTTGCCCTCGGCGCAGTGCGCGACGGACATATCCGGATTGGTGATGCTGTGGCAGTCTTTGGACTCGGTGGAATCGGACTGATGGCACTTCAGCTTGCGAAGTTGGCGGGGGCATATCCTGTTATTGGTGTTGATCCACTTGAACTGCGCCGCAATGTAGCTCTTGAATGTGGTGCTGATGTGGTCATTGACCCGGTAGAAGAGGATGCGGGTTTGGAAATTAAAAAAGCTACTGACAAGCGTGGTGCTGATGTTTGCATTGAATACAGCGGTCATCACATGGCACTGCAACATGCTATCCGGGGCGCGGCGTATTTAGGTACAGTTGTCGCTGGGGCATGGCCCGGTACCTACCCAGCAGGATTGGATCTCGGTGCCGAAGCGCATTTCAATCGACCGACTATTATCTTCTCACGCGCTTGTAGCGAACCGAATCCCGAATATCCAAACTGGAATGAAGGTAGACTCTTTGAGATCAGTTTAAGACTCTTGTATGATGGCAGTCTGAAATCTGAACCTGTTATTTATCCTGTTGTCGATTTTGACAACTTGTTGGATGAATATCCGAAGATCGCAACGCACCCAGGTGAGAATGTAAAATTAGGCGTTCGATTTGCATAAATGTGATTTTATGATATAATGTGCATAGAGAACTCTTTTTGAGGGTTTCCTAACCTTATTTTACCAAGGAGGTTCTCTTTAAACAAATTAACTAATGCTTAGTCAAATACTAATTGCTGGGCTTGAAAGTAGTCGGGAATCGGAGTTCCCTACTACCATAAGTAGTCCATCGGTAGGAGCGATCTCCGAATCGCGACCTATAATAATACGTTGACAAAGCACTAACTCTTAAACACTATAAAAATATGAATGTAGTACCAAAAGAATTTATTCGCGTTATGCCAGATGTAATGCGGGGCTTCATTGGTGAAGCCTTCCAGAAAGCAGGGGCCTCAGAGGAGGACGCTGCGCATATTGCTAACTTGCTTGTTCTTACTGATCTGCGCGGTGTGTTCAGTCATGGCACGCGCCAAACACCCGGATATGTGGGAATGATGCTTGATGGCAAAGTAAATCCACGTCCAAACGTCCAATGTATTGATGAATCCCCGACGACAGCGGTCTATGACGGAGATGGCGGTATGGGACATTTTGCCTCGTACCATGCAGCAAAGGCAGCAGTCAAAAAAGCTAAAGAGATGGGACTTGGTGCCGCAACGAGTCGGAATCACTTCCACTTTGGGAGTGCCGGCAAGTATTCACGGTTGGCACTTGAAGTGGATTGTGCGGGATTTGCGGTCTCCTGCCACCGTTTTCGACACGGCACTGGAGGTAATATCGCCACTGCAACTGCTGCATCACCAATGAGTTTCGCTATTCCTGCGGGTGAACAGCCACCCATTGTCGTTGATATGGCAATCGGTATTGATGCTAAACTGCCGTTCGAACAAGCATTTGAACAGAGTCCCGCTGCGTACTTCAAAATGTTAGGTTTGAGTCATGTTAGCCATGCACTCGGCGGCATGGTGGCAGGTATTTGGTTATTTGATAAACCGGCAGATCCCCCAACAATCTGGGAAGGTGCTAATCAAGGCGGATTCATTGCAGCGTTTGACATTTCCCGGTTCCGTCCTATTGACGAGTACAAAGCGGAGATTGACCGACATATCCACGATGCACGACAGATGCAACCGGCACCGGGTTATGACCGATCGGACCTCCCCGGCGGCTTAGAATGGGAGCGCGAACAGGAATGGGCTGAAATAGGCATCCCGGTTAGCGAAGCACATCAGGAACAGTTGAAAAACGTCGCTGAACGCGTCGGCATTCCTCATCCATTCTAAATGCTGATTCAATATCATCATTGGCGAGAGTGTGTCTCAAAACCGACCAATATCCTATTGCGGAATGCGCACAAGAGGATAATTTGGAGAAACGGAAGTAATGACTGCTGAAATCATGTTGGTTTTAATGGGTCTTGCATCATCCCAAATTTTTGGCGATAACGGAATAGAACAAGTTGAAGTAACGCCGAGAATCGAAATCGCAGAGATACCGAGCGAATTTTCTGTTTTCAGACAAGTAGGTTGTGACAAATATGTCAATGTTTTCGGCATTCACTTCTTCGCAAGCCCAACGACACCTAAAGATAAACTCTCTCACGCCGCAGGAGTATTGGCACAATATCTTGATAACGACGAAGATGGCGTTCCTGACAACATGCTGGTCCTCAGTCACTTGGTAAGCCGAAACGTCTTCATCATTATGCCCGGAACAGAGGCAGAGATGGAGGAGTTGGAAATGGGTCTGGTAGCAGAGGCGGGTTATCGATTTGGTCAAGACCTGTATGGTGAAGAAACTAAACCGGATTTCCTTGTTGATGGTAAAATCAACGCACCTGATGGCGATTACTATGACGGCGCTTTAGAGGAAATTCTGCATCCTATAACACAACATGGTTATGCCAACGCTTACCCTGAGGTGTTCGGGGAGGAACGGGGGTCCACCTTAGCGAAGTGCATGGATGCAGCCCGTGGCGGATATTTCGAGCAAGTGCCAAAAGATGGTCCAAAAAGCGGATATCCGGCAGAAGCTTGGTATCACTATACGGATGAAACCTGTGACTATGGTTGCATGGTTACGGAATATATCTATTGGGCTTTGACATCAATATTGGGAACACAAGACTTTCCTGGGCGACACGATGCACTCAAGGTCGAATGGGAATTGAATACCAGAGAACGGGTTAGAACTGGGGATGCTGCAGTATATGAACTTCTGACAGACCCTCAGTACAGGTTTCCGACCAAAGCACCAGATGGAAACTACAAGCCATCGGCATTCCCCGTGACAGTCGTTCCTATAATCTCTATTGCAGATGAAGATTAATAGAGGTAGTAATGCTTGCGAAATAATAGATCGCAGCGTTGCAGTTGAAAATGGAAACACGCAAGCAAGGACGCATTATTGTAGTCCTGCTACCCGCAGCACCGTTTCCTGAACCGTAAACTCGTGATCAAGTGAACGATCAGGGGATTTCTCGCCCCGAATATCAGCGACAAACGCTCTAAGGCTTTCGACGTAACGCGGACGTGGTTCCACGGGCACTGTCTGCCAACCTTTCGCATATCCATCCCGTTCCTCATCAAGACACAACCTTAACGCTGGTGGTTCAAGCGGTTCAAGAATTGCGCTGCCGCGTGTGCCATAGACTTCCAATCGCCTTGATTTGCCTGAATCAATTTCTAATGCCGTTGACTCAAGAATTGCCAATGCTCTCGGATATTCAAATACAGCCGCTGTATTGTTCCGATACCACGGCACGTCATGTCCGTCGTGTCTTGAAAATGGAGCTACTTTTGTCGGTCTACCTAACAATGCAACAATAATATCGGTAAGATGACAAGCGAGGATAAACATAATGCCGCCGGAGTGTTCACCGAGCGAATCCCAGCGTTGCCAATGTGCATCGTTTGAACGCCCTGATGAAATGCGTCCCCGAACAGAAAAAATATCACCGAGTTTGCCGGAATCAGCCCAATCAAGGATAAACTGAAAGCCAGCATTGTATCGGAACATATAACCGAGTTGAACGAGCAGCTTTTTATCACGTGCAATATCCAAAACCTCTCGAAATTCATCAAGGTCATCACCAGCAGGTTTGTCAAACCAAACATGTTTGTCGTGTTTAAGAATTTCCTTGGCAAAGGTGAGGTTCTGGGATACACGCCCCTGTGCCGCAACCCCAACAATTGTTTCGTCCTCAAGTATTTCTTCTTTAGATGTAAACCAGTGAACACCGTCATAGACTGAGCTTTGACCAAGAGTTTCTCGGACTTCTGGTGATGGCTCAAAGACACCAGCGAAGTCAATCTCGTCACTTTCCCTCATCACGCGGGCTTTTCCCCCAGCGTGGTCGTGGGAAATACCGTATTGTGCAAGTCTTATTTTCACGTTTTCTCCTCCAGTTAATAATTATTGAATCCGTAAAATGATAATTCGGGAAACCAATGCAAAATGAGTTCCCTATAAGCGGGTCATGGTGCCTCCTTTTCTTCTAATTCCTTAAATCTATGTAGTGTAATTTGGGGATACCACTCGTTTAAAAGTGCGTATCCTTGTGGGTCATGTGCCTCAAGTTCTTCGTAGGTTTTGAATACTGGCACTTTAAAAAACGTGGGGGTGTCGCTTCCGATGCCGTAAAACCATATACTTGTAAGTTCTGCCCAATATTCGCCTGGCGATCTTCTAAGTACTTCCTCAGTCCATGTTTCGTTTTCTTTGGCGTTTTCGTATGCACTATCTATTTTATTGAAAAAATCTTTATCAAAATTTTCTCTTATAGTGCTATCAATTTTATGTGCTAATTCGTGTACAACAATTCCTAAATATTTGTAATAGCGTTGGACATCTTTGTAGTGAGTTGGATAAACGGTAGCTGCACATAATCCAATCCATATTGGTTTTGCGTTGTTTGGCGGTGGGGGATACCACCTTCTGTGCGCGCATGTGCCTGCCCATCCTGCTCTGTGCAAAGTATCTCCCAATTCGGGTATTAATCCCGCATGGATTGCAACTGTTAAATAAAATTTATTTCTCATTGGGTCACGGAGTTTGGGCCGTTTGGACGTCATGAGTAAAAAAACATTTTTAGCGTCAATAAAATAATGGTCGGGGGTGTGGTCGTTGCCGACGATAGCGATCCCGTCCGCGTCAATATATCTATTGTAAAATGTTTCTTGTTTAATCTGTAGTTCTTTGGCATCTATGAGTGCCTGTTCGTATTCTTCACCCCACCTCTCTGCTGGCGATATCTGTTTATAGTATTCAAGTTGAGTTATCCGACCTTCTCTAAACTTGTTCAGCAATTCCCATGCCTCTGGTGTAAGGTCTGTGACGGTGTCTTCTGCAATATGCGGGGTGATGTTGGTTAAAATGTCTACGTGAGTGCGATCTCCGCATGCAAATATGCATAGGCAGGTAATTATGAGTGTGAGCGACATGAGTTGTTTCATAGTGTTTTGTTCTAAAAAGTTTTCGTCATAAAATTCACTAAATAGTATTATCTTTGGAAACTTGGTTGTCAAAACGTCTTGTAAATTCTGACATGATTTTATCATATAATCAATATTGACTCATGCAAAAAGTGAATGCGAATTTTGGTTACTTGTGTTAAACTTTAGAATATGGATTCCCGAATATTATCTTATATTTTCGTTTCAATGCGATTCTATTGAAAACCGAACCGATGCGACTCCAATTCTACACAAAACCGGATTGCCCGCTCTGTGACGAAGCAAAGGTCGTAGTGCAAAGCATCGGAGCAAAGATATCATTTGTTACAATAGAGGAAATTGACATCACGAAAAATCTGGGATTATTTACAAAATATAAGCATCTGATTCCTGTGCTTGAGTTGGATGGACAACAACTTTTTGTGCATCGTGCTACCTATTGGAAGTTAGTATGGCAGCTGCGGTGGCATTGGTTTCGGAAATTCTTGGCAAAATTTGCAAGCTAAAACTTGCAATGGAAAATAACGAGGAGGTAAGCATGGCTTTTCCATCACACGGCACAACACATCGATCCACAGTAACGGGGACACGCGGAATGGTGACAAGTGCACATCCGCTTGCAAGTCTTGCTGGTGCACGCATGTTGCTCGCTGGGGGCAACGCGTTTGATGCAGCAGTCGCGGTGGCTTCAACACTCAACGTTGTTGAGCCTTATATGTCGGGTATTGCTGGCAACGGGTATATGCTGCTCTATAGTGCGAAGGAAAAAGCACACCGCGTGATAGATTACCTGGGAACTGCCCCTTACGCAGCGACGCTGGATGTCTATCCAACGCTTGAGAGTCAACAAGTTGGCATCCGTGCGGGGATGGTACCGGGTGGATGTGGTGGATGGCTGGCACTTTTAGACCGTTACGGAAGCATGGATCGCGCGGACATCTTTGCCCCGGCGATTGAATCCGCAGAGAACGGGTATGCCGTTACGGTCAAGAATGCAGAGTTCATTGCAGGCGCGCGTCCCTATTTCTCAGAAAGGGCTGAGGAGGTTATCGCCTCGCGTGGAAGAACACCACATCCCGGCGAACTTTTGGTACAGAAGGATCTCGCCCAAACGTTCCGCACGGTTGCGGAAGGCGGTGCAGAGGCGTTCTATCGCGGCGAGATTGCCGAAGAGATTGTCCGTTTTTCCGAAGAGACTGATGGACTGATTACCGAAAAGGATTTGGCTGACTTTGAGGTAGAGTGGCAGGATCCTATCTCTGTAACTTACAAAGATTATGAAGTTTATTGTCCACCCCCGCCGTGTTCAGGTTTTCAATATCTGGAGACACTAAATATTTTAGAAAACGATGCCCTCGGTGAACTCGGTCACAATACCCCGGAATACTTACATCTGCTGATTGAAGCGATTAAATTAGCGAGTGCAGATAGAGCCGAATATGCCCCGCGTCCAAACCCACCGATTGAAAAGTTGTTGTCTAAAGACTATGCACAGGCGCAACGCGAACGCATTGGCGAACTGGCTGCAGTCAGTGGTGGTGAACGCTGGTCGAAGGACAAACTCCCTGGTGAGATTGTTGCTGATGACTGGACAACCGAATGTACAACTCACTTTGACACCGCAGATGCAGAGGGTAACATCGTCGCTGTTACGCAAAGTCTTGGACAAGCTTTCGGCTCAGGCGTAATTCTCGGTTCAACGGGGATGTTTCTCAATAACTTTATGAACTGGTTTGACAGAATTCCTGAGAGTCCGAATGCCGTTGGACCGCATAAACGGATAGAGATGTGCATGTCACCGTGCCAAGTTTGGAAGAACGGAAATCCGTTTGCAGCGATTGGCACCCCCGGAAGCCACGGTATCCTTCAGACGACGTTACAGCTGGTTTTGAACCTGATTGAACATGGCATGAACGTTCAAGCGGCGATTGAAGCACCACGCATCCGGTTGGTAAAACCCGGTACACATGTCAGTATGGAGGGACGTATTCCTGTTGCGGTACGCGCAGCGTTAGAAGCGCGCGGGCATGATGTAGAAGTGTTACCTGATTGGACAGCAACTGTGGGAGGCGGTCACGGTATCGCCTTTGATACTGAAGAAGGAAGTTTTATGGGTGGCGCGGATCCACGACGTGATGGATACGCGATAGGTGTGTGAACATGAATCATCCCAAACATATTGTTGCTGTCTCAGGATTGGTCCGTCATCCCGATGGAAAAATCTTGCTCATAAGAAGCCCGCGCCGTGGCTGGGAGTTTCCGGGTGGTCAAGTCGAAGAAGGTGAAAACCTTATTGAAGCGTTGCAACGTGAAATTCAAGAGGAATCGGGAGTTACTGCATCAATTGGGTCGTTGGTTGGCATCTATTCAAACATCAAAACTCCTACTAAAGTGATGTTTGGTTTTTTAGGAGATTACGTCAGCGGTGAATTAACCACGAGTGAAGAGAGTATAGAAACCAAATGGGTTGGACGAAATTCGGTTTTGCAACATATCTCAAATCGGGTTATCTATGACCGAATCAAAGATATGCTCGATTTTTCGGGACGTGTGCTTTATCGCGTTTATACTACCAACCCATATCAGATCTATGAGCAATGTTATCTGTGAAATCAAATGTCGCAGTCACTGAAAATGTCTATTGTTAGATGTCTTAAACCAAACATAAGGAGAGAATATGAAAAAAAATCGTGTTTTAAGCAATTTAATTTTAATGAGTCTGGGATTATTATTGATTTGTGGTTGTGAAAAAATTCAGAAAGTAATGCCTACCGAACTACCAAGCGAAATGGATGCAGCATCAATCCGTGTTACAATGATATATCCAAGCGATTGTGTTGGTTCAGCGGCTTATTGTGATGCCTTCCATATCGGTGTAAGAACTGCAGAAGAAGAACTTGGAATTACACTAACTGAAGTAAACGGCAATGAAAACGATCCTGTAGCCACAGAGATGCTCATCAGGGACGCTGCACAGAATTCTGAACTCGTTTTGACAGCAGGTTATCAGATGGGAGATGTGCTTGCTCGCGTCGCTCCAGAATATCCTGATGTCAAATTTGCAATTTTTGACGTTGTGCTTGATATTCCAAATGTGGCTTCTGTGAATTATAAATCTAACGAAGGATCGTTTTTGGTCGGAGCGATTGCAGCCTTAAAAACGGAAAGCGGCAAAATCGGTTATATTGGTGCTGTGGATGTTCCGTTGTTACGCGAGTTTGAAGCTGGTTACGTCGATGGAATTCAATCTATTAATCCCGACGCACAAATCTCCATAGAGTACATCAGTGAGGATGTAACCGGTTTTGGACAACCGGGGAGGGCAAAAGAATTGGCGTTAGCACAATATGCAAGCGGAGTAGATGTGATTTACGTCGCTGCTGGCGGGTCAGGTCAAGGGGTACTTGAAGCTGCGCAAGAACAGCAAAAGTTTATCATTTGGGTTGATTCCAATGGCAATCATCTCGCCCCAGGGATTGTCTTGACAAGTATGACGAAAGAAATTCCGGTTTCTGTGCTGAGAATCATCCAAGAAACCGTTGAAGGTAATTTTACGGCAGGCATCCGATACTTTGGTATAGCAGATGGTGGTGTTAGCTACGCTGTTGATGAACACAATCAACAGCTGCTTTCGGATGAGGACATAGCAACTGTTGAGGCGTTGAAAGCAAAAATAATCGCTGGTGAAATTATTGTGCCAAATACAGTTTCTCTGCCGAGAGAATAATTTTTTACAACGTGAGTATGATAAATCCCGTAGGTTGGGTTGAACCGAAGGTGAAACCCCTAAGCATCAACTTAAGGGATAAATCCGTTTTGGCAGTGTCTTCAGTCCCGTAGGGACGATATGTTTATAGATATGAGATGTATAGATGTCTTTAGTCCCATAAGGACGATATGTGTGTCCCAACGACATATTTTCTACATATCGTCCCTACGGGACTAAAGAGGCGTTGTTCAACGTTTTCTATAAACATAGCGTTCCTACGGAACTCAAGAGATCCGAGACGCTCGGTAAACCGTAATTCAAATTAAATCATTGTAATGTCTATTATCTTGAAAGATGTTACTTGCGGCGAGAAAGATACGCCGACAGCGCGTGGTCAAACGGGGTAGTAGTATCCATCTGCACATAATCAATCTGACTCGCACCACATCCACGACGGTAATTCTGAATAAACTGATTCAGATTTTCAAGGTATGCTGTCTTAAGTGAGTCGGCTTGTGTTGCAAGCGTTTGTCCTGTCTCCATGTCGCGAAAAATGACAGAACCGTTATACGGGAAGGTGAGTTCAGCATTATCAAGAAGGTGAAAGACAATCACCTCATGTTTCTGATGACGGAGATGTTTGAGCGCTGAGATGACATTTGAGGGTTCATCAAGCAGGTCAGAGATAACAATAACCAACCCACGCCTGACAATCCGTTTGGCGAGTTCATGAAAAAGACCACTTAATTCAGTTTCCTGCCCAGGCGTAGCATTCTCAAGCGCGGACATAATCGCGCGCAGATGTGTTGCAGCGCCTCTCGGTGGAATGTATTCCGTAATGTCCGTATCAAAAAGTGCCAATCCCACAGAGTCACGCTGCTTCAGCATGAGATATGTAAGCGTCGCAGCGAGATAACACCCATATTCAAACTTTGTCAAAGTATCATCTCTATGCTTGTAGTTCATTGATGCGCTGGTATCAAGCAGGATATATGCACGCAGATTCGTCTCCTCTTCAAACTTTTTGACATAATATCGGTCAGATTTTCCATAGACCTTCCAATCAATATATCGGATTTCATCACCGGGCATATATTGTCTGTGTTCAGCGAACTCAACGCTGAAACCTTGATAAGGGCTTTTGTGTAATCCGGTAACGAACCCTTCAACTACAAGTCGGGCGACAAGTTCCATACCTCCGATACGAGAAAGTGCGACTGGGTCAAGATATCTGTGCGATGTTTGCATGTTGTTTCTTCTCTTTCGCCATTTGAATAAAAATAGTTATTAAATCGGTGATTAATTCTTTGTTTGTCTAACAAATTCGCTAAAAGTGTTTTCAATTTTGGATATGCTTTCGTCAATGTTTTTGAACGTTTGAGTTATCTCGGTTAACTGACGATCTACCTTACGGATTTCGGAAACGATCCCAGCAAGTCCACAGAAAATCGCACCAAGCAATAAAATAATGAACAATTCCATCTAATCACCTCTGATTTAATGTAATTATCGGCGGCATGCACAATCCTTAATATATCTATTCAGCTGTTAATTCAAGTGTCAAGGTCATGCTAATCATCTCCTAAATCATATCTCACAATTATAACAAAAACCTACGTTAATATCAACCGAAATGTAAGTGATGTCAGGGTTATTCAGTTTTCGATTTTTCTGGTATATTTTTCACATTTTAGTATAAACTAATACGTATGCAAAGTAGTAGGCACACTCCGTGTGCCGTCCACCCAAATTGTAAAGCAGACGGCACGCGGAGCGTGCCTGCTACCTTTAAATCAATATAAACTCACAGTAAAACCAATTAACCGATTATTCTTAAAACTGAATAATCCTGAAGTGATGTAGAAAGCAGTATTTTGAAATTAAGTTACATCATGAATTCCAATTTTGCAGCTAAAAATGATGCAACGATCAGCAAATTATATCGTTTTATATTTCGTTGGAAACAGATTAAAACCCGCATGGATTTTTCTGCACACATTACTACCTTAGCCCATTTCCATGGGCATGTAATTTTCACAATATTGCGGATATAAAAATTATAAGTAAGGACAAATTACGATGGGAAATCCTGTTACATACTTTGAAATAGCAGCGAAAAACGGTAAAGAATTATGCGATTTTTACAGTGCCGTATTTGGTTGGAAAATGGAACAAATGCCTGGTGCCGATTCCGGTATTTACTCTTACGGTGTTGACTCACAGTCAGAAGACGGTATCGGTGGGCACATTTTTGTGCTACCTGAGTTTTTTGACTTCTCAAACCAAGTCACTTTTTACATTAAAGTAGATAATCTACAAACCTATCTTCAGAAGGTGGAAAGTCTTGGTGGTCATACCTTTATACCACCTCAGCAAATTCCTGGTAACAGAGGGTCATTCGCATGGTTCTATGACCCGAGTGGCAACTGCTTAGGTCTGTACAGACCACCCGAATCGAATGAGTGATGTCCGCAATTTTCTGCTCAATTTGTGATTTGATAATTTAATAATAGGAGAAACTGAATTAAAATGGGAAACCCTGTTGTGTATTTTGAAATAGCCGGTAGAAACGGTGAAAAGTTAAACGATTTTTACTGTTCCATATTTGGTTGGAAAACGGATAAATGCCCTTATGGTGGGGCATATACGGTTGACTCGCAGTCAGATGATGCGGGCATCCCTGGACACATTTTTCCGGTCACAGAAGATATGGACTTTAATAACCATGTCACCTTTTATGTTGAGGTGGACGATCTTCAAACGTATCTTGATAAGGCAGAAAGTCTTGGCGCCAAAACCCTAATCCCACCACAGGAGATTCCTGGGAACATGGGATCGTTCGCGCTTTTCCTTGACCCAAGCGATAATTGCATTGGGTTATATCGACTTCCAGATTCAAATTAGCTATCTCTGTTTTTGTTCTTGATGTCAAATTGTAGAGAACAGAGGCTAACAAAAGGGTGGTGAATTGAGGTTTACCACTCTGTTTTTATGACTGAATAATCTAAGTTTTAAGGAGTGAACTTCATGGGAAATCCAGTTGTACATTTTGAAATAGCAGGCAAAAATACAGAAAAATTAAGCAATTTTTATAGTTCATTATTTGAGTGGGATGTACAAAAGGACAATGACGGTTTTTACAACATAATACCAGTTCCAGATTTAGAACAGGGTATATGTGGACATATATTACCTACTGATGAGATGTCTGTTTCTAACTTTGTCTCTGTTTATATTCAGGTTGATGATCTTGAGGCATCGCTTGAACAGGTAGAAAATCATGGTGGAAAGACACTTGTGCCACCGCAATCTATTCCTGGAAGTGGGAGTTTTTTTGCTATGTTCCTTGACCCAAGTGGTAACTGCGTCGGTTTGTACAAAGCGTAATTCCATTTCTAATTGGCAAATTGTCATAACATATTGTAGGTCGGGTTGAGGAACGAAACCCGACATGGCACTATAAAAGTCGGGTTTCGCTACCGCTTCTACCCGACCTACGAATAATGTAATATCATCATATAGGAATGGTATAAATTGTATATAGCAAAGAAATGATGAACAGCGACAACCAGTCAGTTTTTATCATAAAGCAACTTAAAGAGGAGTAATTTCAATGGGAAATCCTGTCACGATTTTTGAAATAGCAGGAAAAAAAGAAGATTCGTTATGCGACTTTTATGGTTCTTTGTTCGGTTGGAACATAAATCAGGACGAGGATTGTGGTAATTCTGTAAACACAGAATCGGATCAGGGCATTCAAGGGCACATTGTCCAGACAACCGAACAGATGCCGATTACAAACCATGTTACTGTTTATATTGAAGTAGATGACATTGAGGTATCTGCGAAGAAGGTAGAGAGTAATGGTGGAAAGGTAATTATGGGACCTATGCCAATTCCCGATGGCGAAAGTTTATTCGCAATGTTCCTTGATCCAAGTGGTAATTGCCTCGGTCTGTTCGAGTCTAAGTAGGAATTGATAGTCGACTAATTTCTCAAATGTGTTGACTCTTCAGGTAAGCGTGGTTTTATAGTGAAATACAAAAATATATGCACACTTTTGGTCTGTAGGACTTAAACCGACCTATTGGACTGTGCCGTAGCACAAACTTTCCAGTTTGTGCAGAGTGTACGCAACCTAACAGGTTACGCTACAATCGTGTGCAAGTAATTATGGTTTCCACTATAAACCGCGCCTAAAATAGCGTATGAATATACACTGACTTTTATGTAGATGGTGATAATAATGAGTAGTCCTGTAGTGCATTTTGAAATCGCTGGAAGAGATGTCGGAAAACTAATTGATTTTTACAGCACCGTATTTGAATGGAAAATTTTTCCGTTAAACGATGAGTTATACATTGCGGATCCGCAATCAGATAAGGGGATAGAAGGACATCTCTTTGAAACAACCGAGGAAATGAATTTCACAAAACTCGTTATTATCTATGTTGAAGTTGATGATATTTCGGATTGTCTGAAACAGGCAGAACGTCTTGGTGGAAAAATCCTGATACAACCCCAGGAAATTCCTGGGAATGCAAGTCACTATGCTCTGTTCCGTGATCCAAGTGGGAACTCCATAGGTTTGTTGCAACGAAGATTATCGTAGTGGAAATCAAGTCCTAACCAGTCTAAGGAGTTAATGACAATGGGTAATCCAGTCGTGAGTTTTGATATAGTTGGTAAGGATAGCAAAACATTAGGTGATTTTTATCGTTCTGTGTTTGATTGGAAGTGGACAGAATATGCTGAGGGCTATTACGGCTTTGAAACGGGGTCTGAATCTAATAGCGGGATTAAAGGACTTATGTATCCCCCAAACGATGAAATACCTTTAGTAGATAATGTCCCTTTTGCAAACAACGTTACCATTTATGTAACAGTGGAAAATATTCATGCTACGGTTGAGAAACTTGAGAATCTTGATGGGACGATTCTTATGCCGCCTACAGTTGTATCCGATAAAGGTGAGTTATTAGCGATGTTCCTTGATCCAAGTGGCAACCGAATTGGTTTATATCAGCCAAAGGAGTAATATCAATGGGTAATCCAGTCATGTATTTTGAAATAGCAAGCAAACAAGGCGAATTGTTGCGTGATTTTTATCGCGACCTGTTTGATTGGACAATTCTGCCATTTGGTTGGAAAACAAGCCATTTCCCAAACGACATTTTTGCTACTGATCCGACACCGCCACCGTTAGACGACAAAGGGATAAAAGGACATATTTATCCGTTATCTGATGATATGGATTTCTCCAATCGCGTCTCAATTTTTATACAAGTTGAAGACCTGCAAGAAACACTCGAAAAGATTGAGAGTAATGGTGGAAAAACGCTCGTGCCGCCGCAGGTACTTCCTGATGGCATGGGATCAATCGCAATGTTCCTTGACCCAAGCGGAAACGTTGTTGGTTTACATCAAATATAGGTGTATTGTATCACAAAACTTGAATTAAATTTTTAACCCTAAACAATGCAATGATATATAAATATCAGAAGCAAATCAAATATTTGCATCAATTTCATTTTTAATTTAAAGGAGTATATACCAATGGGCAATCCAGTCATGTGGTTTGAAATAGCAGGAAAAAATGGTGCGGAATTATCTGAGTTTTACCGTTCTCTTTTTGGGTGGGAAATATCACCAGAAACGAACGGTGTTCATCTGTGTGATCCATCACCAGATGAAGGCATAAAAGGACATATTTTCCCAACAACCGATGAGATGCCAACCACAAACCATGTAACAATTTATATTTCCGTAGAGGACCTTGAAGTATCCGTAGCAAAGGTCGAGAGCAATGGCGGAAAGATTATCATCCCACCAACAGAAATTCCGGGTGGCATGGGTTCATTTGCTTGGTTTGCTGACCCAGGCGGAAACTTAATTGGTCTACATAAGCAATAGTTAATATAAACAGTGTAAATTCCGGACTTTTAGAATTGATAAGAACAGAGTAGTGAACGTATTTCGCTACTCTGTTTTATTTTATAGGAGTAGATTTCAATGGGAAATCCTGTTACGCATTTTGAAATAGCTGGCAAAGACGGTGAGGCATTAGCTGAGTTTTATCGTTCCCTTTTTGATTGGGAGATTCATCAATTTGATTGGGAGATGATCCCGTTTTCTAAAGGCATTTATGGTGTGATTGCGTCTCCGGATCGAGGGTTAAAAGGACACATTTTTCCAACAACTGACAATATGGATTTCTCAAATCACGTCACGATTTATATCCTTGTTGATGATCTTCACGCGACACTTGAGAAAATAGAAAATCATGGTGGCAAGATTCTTATTCCACCCCAGGAAATTCCTGATAACAGAGGAATACTTGCTATGTTGCAGGATCCGAGCGGAAATGTGATTGGAATTCATGAGCATAATGTATGATTATGTGAGACGGTTTATGTAAGCAATGGTTTTAACCATCGTCTTGTCGTTTCAATGTCCATTTCTGTTCGTTCAGCATAATCTGCAACCTGATCCTCCCCAATTCTCGCAATACTAAAGTACTTCGCATCCGGATGTGAATAATACCATCCACTCACAGATGCTGCAGGAAACATCGCAAGACTCTCAGTGAGAGAAATTCCAGTATTTTCTGTGGCGTTTAGCAGATTGAACAAAACACGTTTTTGGTTGTGGTCGGGACACGCAGGGTAGCCCGGGGCAGGACGAATCCCCCGATATTTTTCGGCAATCAAAGCATTGTTATCTAATGACTCATCAGTTGCATAACCCCAGAGCTCTGTGCGGACGTGCTGATGCATACACTCTGCAAAAGCCTCCGCTAACCGATCTGCCAAAGCCTTTGCCATGATGCTATTATAATCATCCTGTTTTTGCTCAAACTCTGCACAAAGTTCAGGAACACCGATGCCAGTTGTTACTGCAAACGCACCAATATAATCTGGGAGAGATGTCCCTTTCGGTGCTATGAAATCACCGAGGCTTAGGTTCGGTCTGGAGAAGGGTTGCTCAGTTTGCTGACGCAGATGATGCAGTGTAGCAATAACCCTTGCTCTTTCTTCATCGGCATATATCTCTGTCCCTTCACCGATACCGTTGGCAGGGAAAATACCAACCACAGCACGCGCACAAAACTTTTTCTGTTCAACGATTTGATTTAGAAGTGTTTTGGCATCCTCAAGGAGTTTTCGCGCTTCTGCACCCATATCAGGGTTTTCTAATATATTCGGATATTTTCCTGTGAGTCCCCATGTCGTAAAGAAAGGTGTCCAATCAATATAATCAATAAGTTTTGCCAACGGATAATCATCAAAAACCTTAATACCGGTCATGTGTGGTTTTGGTGGTTGGTAATTTTTCCAGTCAGGAATGAATTTACGTTGTTGTGCAACGGCAAAAGGCAATAAATTAGTTTGTTTTCTGTTTTTAGCGCGTCTTTCCCGAATTTCAGTATACTCGTCGCGTGTTTGATCAACAAAACCTTGTTGATTTTCATCGTTCATTAGATTACCGACAACGCCAACACTTCGGGAAGCATCTTTGACATGAATCGTTGCGCCGCTGTACGCGGGTTCAATTTGGACCGCGGTATGCACTTTTGAAGTCGTCGCACCGCCAATAAGTAATGGGATACGAAAACCTTCACGTTCCATCTCCTCAGCGACGTGCACCATCTCGTCTAACGATGGCGTGATGAGTCCACTCAATCCGATCATATCAGCGTTTTCTTTACGTGCCGTTTCCAGAATGTCTTCAGCTGCCACCATCACACCAAGGTCAATAATATCGTAATTGTTACATCCTAATACTACGCCCACAATGTTTTTGCCGATGTCGTGAACATCGCCTTTCACTGTTGCCATCACAATCTTTCCTCTGGATTGAATACCGCCCTCAGTTTGTTCCTTTTCAATATACGGAATCAGATGTGCAACAGCTTTTTTCATCACCCGTGCGCTTTTGACGACTTGTGGCAGAAACATTTTACCATCACCAAAGAGTTCTCCGACACGGTCCATCCCATCCATCAAAGGACCTTCAATTACCTGTATAGGACGTTCATATTTAAGACGCGCTTCCTCCGTATCTGCTTCAACGAATTCGGTAATACCTTCAACGAGCGCATGACTTAGTCGTTGTTCAACGGATAACTTTCGCCATTCCTTGTTGACACGCTTCTTCTTTCCTCTGCTTTGCAGCGTACTTGCGAGATTAACAAGCCTATCTGTAGCATCTTCTCTACGATTAAACAGGACATCTTCTACTGCTTCTAACAATGGTTTTGGTAGATCGTCATAGACAGCAAGTTGACCTGCGTTCACAATGCCCATATCCATGCCTGCATTGATAGCATGATAGAGAAACGCAGCGTGCATCGCTTCCCGCACTGTATCGTTGCCACGGAAAGCGAATGAGATATTGCTAACTCCTCCGCTTACCAAAGCGAACGGACAAGTCTCTTTAATCTCTCTGCAAGCCTTTATAAAGGCTTGTGCGTATTCATTGTGTTCTTCAATGCCTGTTGCAACGGCAAAGATGTTTGGATCAAAGATAATATCTTCTGGTGGAAAGTTTACCTTTTCCGTCAAGAGTTTATACGCTCTTTGACATATCTCCACTTTGCGTTCAAAAGTGTCTGCTTGTCCCTCTTCGTCAAATGCCATCACGATAACCGCTGCACCATATTTTCTGATAAGTCGTGCCTTTTGTAAAAAGTCATCCTCTCCCTCTTTTAAACTAATTGAGTTGACGACACCTTTTCCCTGGACACATTCTAAACCTGCCTCAATTACCTCCCATTTGCTGGAATCTAACATAATAGGCACGCGACTGATATCCGGTTCAGCTGCAATTAGGTTTAAGAACTTGACAATTGCAGTTTCAGCATCTAACATGCCAGCGTCCATATTAATGTCAATGATTTGTGCACCATTTTCTACCTGATCACGCGCCACCTCTAATGCTGTCTCATAATCTTCTTTTTTAATAAGTGTCGCGAAGCGTCGGGAACCTGTTACGTTTGTCCGTTCACCTACGTTAACAAAGAGAGAGTCAGGGGTGATGTTGAATGCCTCTAAGCCGCTCAATCTGCAAGCGCGTTCTTGAGGTTCGGGTTGTCTGGGAGGGTATTCTGCTGCAACTTTGACGATGGTTTCAATATGTTCCGGTTGACTACCACAGCAACTGCCAACGATATTGACAAATCCGTTTTGTGCGAATTCGTGCATCCAATTTCCCATTTCCTCTGGCGTTTGTGTGTAGTGTCCAAGTTCATTCGGGAGTCCAGCGTTCGGATAGCAGATCATAGGAATATCCGCGAGTTTCGCCATTTCTGCTAAATAGGGTCGGATCTGTTGTGCGCCGAACCCGCAGTTCAATCCTACAGCGAGTAGGTTTGTGTGTCGGACAGAGTTCCAGAAAGCCTCAACCGTTTGCCCTGACAGGTTGCGTCCACCGCCGCCGCTTCTGTCTGATGAGACAATCAGGGGAATTTCAAATCCTCGTGTTTCAGCAAGGGTTTGTATGGCAAAAAGTGCTGCTTTACAATTAAGTGTGTCCATGACGGTTTCAACGAGGAGGAAATCAGCACCGCCATCAATTAAGCCCTCAGCTTGCGTAGTATAGGCAGATACAAGTTGTGAAAATGTAATATTTCGGTATCCAGGGTCATTCACGTTCGGTGAGATAGAGCAGCTGCGATTGGTAGGTCCCATACTTCCCGCAACGAATCGAGGTTTTTCTGGCGATGACCATTTATCTGCGACCTCACGTGCAATTTGTGCTGCGGCGTAGTTTACTTGATACGCATGATCCTCAAGTTGGTAGTCTGCCATCGAAACGGATGTGCTGGTAAAGGTATTTGTCTCAATAATGTCAGCGCCTGCCTGACAGTAATTTGTGTGTATTTCACGCACAATATGAGGTTGTGTGATAGAGAGCAGGTCATTATACCCTTTGAGTTCGGAGGGATGATTGGCAAACTGATCACCTCGAAAATCGTCTTCCGTGAGTCGATAGGTTTGCAAAAGCGAACCCATTGCACCATCAAGGACCAGTATCCTATTCTTTAGTTCATTTTTTAGATGTATTATCCGTTCAGAATCTGCCATATTTTTTCCTTGTTTGTTAGGTAATTGTGCCCTATATATTATAACACGAGCAGAGCATTATGTCCATTTCATTTCAAATTTAATCAACGATAGAAACATTGAAAACACGAATTAAGGAGACAAATCTATTGCAGAACACAAAAGAAGATTTGATACAGAATCAAGGTCCTGCAAATTTACTTGAAGCCCACAAATACGCGATTCATTTCGATATTTTACCAGAAATTACCTATCTCAATCAGGATTCACTTCTTATAATTGCAGATCTATTGCCACTTTTTCATCAATTTCCCGAAGATGTATGGATTTCACAGCAATTGATTGACGAAGGGCTGGATTTTTGTCGAGTAGTTTTCTGGGTTTTTTCGGAGTCGTCCGATGCGCTCAAAGCATTTAGTATCTGGTTCCAAGCAGTATTTCGTGAACCACAAGTCGCGAATGTTTTAGAACGTCTTGTCAACTGTGCTTTGGATGATCCAAATACTGTAGAGGTTGAACTGACTGATTGGACACGGTTGCATGTTTTAGAGTCAGACATTGAGAAAGTGATTCAGGTAGAAAAGGGCAAAAATTCCATTGACATGTAAAATAGCGTGTGCTATACTATTTTATTAAAAAAGTATCCCATTTACCAAATAGGAGAATTGACGTGAAGTTCTTGTATTGGAGCTTTGTTCTACTCTGCTTTTTACTTTGCTTCGTCTACAGTGGGTATACCTATACAGTAGATGAAATCTACACGAATTTTAAAACGGCTTATGAAAACTCGAAAAACTTTAGTGCAGACTTTGAAGAGATCACACTATACAAAACGAGAAAAGGCGTTGCTCACGGGCAATTTACTTTTGGCAAACCTAACCTACTCCGTAAAGAATACGTAGATCATAAAGACCCTGATAAAATTATAAAAACTATTGTTTTAGATGGTACTTACGCATGGTCTTATGCCCGAGTAATTAATCAAGTCAATAAACAGAAATTAAATGATGCCCGGCGGCGTGAACTCTTACCTGGAATGGGAGAATCACTTGACGGACTATCAGAGAAGTGGGATATGAAATTAGTTCCTGATGATGCAGCGAACTCAAAAGGTGTCCATCAAATTCAGTTAACCCCAAAAGACAGTCCAGTGAATAGACCCCATGGCGATGTAAAAGAGATATTCGGAATTTGGGTCAAAGAAGGTGAGTGGCTTCCCGTCCAATTTGGTCATGTGATTGAGTATGAAGATGGAAGCCGTCGAAACGTAATTGTAAAGTTATCTAAAATACAGCGAGATAAAAAATTATCCCCAAATGCATTCAAATTCGTTATTCCTAAAGGGGCAGAGGTGATTGATCTTTCTGATAAATAAGGACTTATGAATTTTCATCCCTTTTTACGGTTGGCAAATCTCCTTACGTTTTCACGGCTACTGTTGACACTACCTTTCTTTTTTTTCTTTCGTGCAAAATTGATGTTACCTGCAGCAATCATTTTCGGATTGGCAGCTTTGACAGATTATCTTGATGGTATAATTGCCCGAAAGCAAGGTGTTACCAGTTTCGGCAGTTTCATGGATTCGATCGTTGACAAGATTTTGGTAGGTACTGCACTGATAAGTTTCTATCTTTTTCAGTCTGAACACTTAGATGATGGGGTAAGTTTAATTCCAATATGGATGGTGTTGGTTATCCTTGGACGTGAAGTAATTGTCACAGCGCTGCGAATCCTGTGTGTAGCAAAACATGGTGAGGTTATATCAGCAAATCGGTGGGGCAAATACAAGACCACTTCCCAAGTCATAGTGATAACTATAAGTTTGGTTTTACTTGTTTTTTTTGAAAATTCTCAATATGTTGTTCAACCTCACGGACCGATTTATTTTATGATGTATCTCCCTTTGGTGTTGACAGTTGCCTCCGGTTTAGAATTTGTATATGGTAATCGAAAAGCGTTCTCGGTTTAGCAATTGTGTTGAAGTTTGTTATTTTAGGTGGTCTTGATGAAACCTGATTTAATCCGGTGTTTTGCTGCTATTGAGATACCAGAAAGAATTCAGGCTTTATTAGTAGAGGTTCAAAATGCGTTTCGTCCGAAGATTGAAAAAGCATCGTGGACGAAGCAAGGCAATTTTCATTTCACTTTGAAGTTCCTTGGAGATGTAGAGGACCGTAATATCAATGAGATTAGTGCAGCATTACAAAAGATAGCGGAAAGTCAAACACCATTTTCTATCGAAATTGGCGGGATAGGAGCATTTCCAAATTTGGCGCGTCCACGTGTTTTATGGGTGGGTTTAAAACAAGGAGAAGTGCCAATAACAAAATTAGCGAGTGCTGTAAATCAGGAACTTGTGAAATTCGGATATTCAAATGACACCCGGTTCCACCCTCATTTAACACTCGCGCGACTAAGAAACCAAGTGAATTTGAATTCTTTTATCAGTATATTTAAGAAATTTGAAACCATTGACGGGGCTTTGTTGACAGTCGATAAAATTACGCTTGTCAAAAGTGAATTACATCCCAGTGGTGCGGTTTATATCCCGTTAAAAATTTGTGAATTCAATAAGGAGAAAGCCGATAATGGCAAATGACGATCAGAAAAAAAACGAAAATGGAGAAAATCCGGAAGACAAAAAAGCCGCTGATGAAAAAAAGAAGGCTGTTGACCAAGCTATTTCTCAAGTAGAACGTGCTTATGGAAAAGGCGCAATTATGCGTTTTACTGATAACGAAGTTGTCCCGGTTGAAGTAATTCCAACTGGAGCCCTTTCGCTTGATATGGCATTAGGTGTTGGCGGTGTTCCGCGAGGCAGAATTATAGAAATTTTTGGGCATGAAGGAACAGGAAAAACCACGTTGGCACTCCACATTGTGGCGGAAGCACAGAAAATGGGCGGAATCGCAGCATTTATTGACGTCGAACATGCCTTGGATACGACTTACGCTCGCAGCATTGGTGTCAACCTCGAAAACCTATTGATTTCGCAACCGGATGCTGGAGAACAAGCATTAGAGATTGTGGAAACGCTTATTCGAAGCGGTGCGATTGACGTTGTGATTATAGATTCGGTGGCTGCCTTAACACCACAAGCAGAAGTTGAAGGCGAAATGGGTGATGCACATGTCGGGCTGCTCCCGCGCTTGATGTCCAAGGCGTTAAGAAAACTATCGGGGGTGACAAACAAGTCGAAAACATGTGTCATTTTCACTAACCAGATCCGCCAAAAAATCGGTATTATGTTTGGTAATCCAGATACAACGCCTGGCGGACTTGCGCTGAAGTTTCATGCCTCTGTGCGATTGGAAATTCGGCGCCCACAACAGATAAAAGAAGGACAAGAGGTACTTGGAAACAGAGTTCAGGTCAGGGTGGTGAAAAACAAGGTCGCGCCGCCATTCAGAGAAGCGGAATTTGATGTGACTTTTGGCAAAGGTATTTCTAAAGAGGGTACCCTTTTAGACATCGCTGTTGAGAATGGGTTAATTGATAAAAGAGGTTCATGGTTCTCATATAACAACGAACGGATAGGTCAAGGACGAAATAATGTGAAAACCTATTTAGAGCAAAATCCCGAAGTGGTGGCTGAACTGGATAAAAAGATTAGGGAAAACTTCGGTTCACTTTCTCAATCTGGAGCAGGTGAAATTCCGGGTGTTGATTTTGTTGATGAGGAAGTTGATACAGAATTTGAGGATGCAACTGAAAACGACGATGAAAAATTCTGATGACGGCGAATTTTAAGAATTAGGATAATCACTATCAACTGTCTGTTTTCCAAATGATACAGAACTCATAGAAGGATGTTCAATATTATAGATTGTTTTTTCTTGATGTAAAATTTACAACATGTTATACTTTATGCGTAAGAGTCGGTTATAAAAAACCGGCTTTTGTCTACTATACCATCAATCTTTTCAATAGAAAGTGAGAACTTGTCGTATGGCTGGCAAAAGAGAAACTTCATCTGAATTGCTAAAAAAATCTGATATTGAAGGAATGGAATCAGATAATACGGTTGACCATCCGCAGCAGATTCGCGAGTTGAATTGGCAGATAGAAATGCTTCAAAACGAGGTAGAGGATCTGAGAAGGCAACTCAGGGCTGCCCCGGATGAGGATGTGGACGCGCGCTTGTATGAAATGACACGCGAACTCATGCAGGCACACAGACGTAACCGCAAACTGACAACTACGCTCCAAGAGGCAAAGGAAAAACTTGAACTTCTAAAGGAAAAAGTCAAGCAGCTGAGCGCGCCTCCGAACAACTACGGTATTTTTCTCGGAGCGAATGATGATAACACGATTGATGTTGACATCAGCGGGAAAAAATGGCGTGTGAATCTTGATCCGGCCATCAAAGCGGATCAAATAGAGGTAGGGCAAGAAGTCATTGTTAATAGTGGCTTAAATGTCGTTGCCATCAAACCGCCTGAAAAACACGGGGATGTTGTCAAGATAAAAGAGGTGCTTGAATCTGATCGCGCTATTGTAAATCTCCGTACAGATGAAGAGCAGGTTGTACGCGTTTCCGCCGCTTTGAAAGACGAACCTTTAAAGACAGGGGATAGCGTTTTGCTGAATCATACCAGTGGGATGCTCCTTGAAAAACTGCCAAAGCGCGAACTTGATGACCTACTTCTTGAAGAAGTGCCGGATATAAGTTATGCGGACATCGGTGGATTGGATACACAGATAGAGGCGATTCGAGATGCCATTGAAATGCCCTATCTGTACCCTAATGAGTACCGCGAATTTGATCTGACTCCTCCGAAAGGTGTGCTGCTGTATGGACCTCCAGGATGTGGAAAAACATTGATAGCACGAGCGGTAGCGAATAATCTCGCTGAAAGCATCCGGCAAAAGACCGGTAGAGATGACGTTAGAGGCTATTTTATAAACATCAAAGGGCCCGAGTTGCTTAATAAGTATGTCGGTGAAACCGAAAGAAAAATACGAGAAGTTTTCCAAAAAGCACGTGACAAGTCGAAAGAAGGGTATCCTGTTGTTATCTTCTTTGATGAAATGGATTCACTGTTCCGTTCGCGTGGCATGGGAATTTCATCAGACATGGAGTCTACATTGGTGCCACAGTTCCTTGCCGAGATTGACGGTGTAGAAAATTTACGCGATGTAATTGTAATCGGTGCAAGTAATCGACAAGACCTCCTTGACCCAGCTGTTTTGAGACCGGGTAGACTTGACATAAAAATAAAGATTGATCGCCCCAACATGGACGGTGCTAAAGATATATTTGCTATCTATTTAACACCGGACTTGCCGTTCGCGAAAGAAGAAATAGATAAATTTGATGGTAACACTGATAGTATTTCAGAACATCTCATTTCTGGGGCTGTGGACGAAATGTACGCTACCACAGATGATAATAAGTTTATTGAGGTAACATACACGCGTGGGGAACGCGAAACCCTCTTTTTCAAGGATTTTGTGAGCGGAGCGATGATTAGGAACATTGTTTCACGCGCAAAGAAGACGGCAATTAAACGCTTAATCGATTCGGAAGGGAAAGAAAAAGGAATTTCGCTTGACGATATAAAAGCCGCTATTCGAGAAGAATATCATGAAAACGAGGATCTACCGAACACCACGAATCCAGATGATTGGGCAAAGATTTCTGGTAGAAAAGGTGAAAAAATCGTCAATATTCGGGCATTGATTAATGAACCAGAGACGCGCAGGAAGCCAGAGGTGAGAGTTAGTAAAGGTGGAACGTACTTATAGCAGCAAATGTAGGTGAGTGTAGGTTAGGTAAAGCATAGCGAAACGCATAGGTGCCAATTTTAGGATTTTCTAAATATGGAAACCTTCTTCAGTCCCGTAGGGACAATATGTTTATAGATAAACGTTGACACTACCGACTTTAGTCCCGTAGGGACGATATGTTTATCTAATGTCTTTGTTATCCACATATCGTCCCTACGGGACTAAAGAGACCTTGTTCGACCGTGATCTATAAACATATCGTCCCTACGGGACTGAAGAGTGGACAATCCCAATAACAATGCGTATTGAGAAGGGATCATAATGATTCAGACATTTTCTTAAGTTTACACCTATGGATAAAGTATAGCGAAACCCAACATTTAGATTTAGCACATGTAGTCTAATATTACTTTTATGTCTGTTGTTTCTATTTGAATATAAAAAAGAATATGTCAGTACCAACAATTATCGGCACCGAAACAGAGTTCGGTATTTCTGTCAAAAATGCACGAGAACAAGACCCGATAGCGGCTTCAACATTAGTTGTGAACGCCTATAAAAGTCGCAACATTCCAACGATTTCGTGGGATTATGCACAAGAAAGCCCATTGATGGATGCCCGTGGATTTATGGAGGAGAGTCAAAATCCATCAGTGGAGGATGAGAACAACAGTGTTATCAATGATATTTTAGTAAACGGCGGCAGATATTATGTTGACCATGCACACCCAGAATACTGCACACCGGAATGTTCAAATGCCCGGGACCTTGTTAAATACGAAAAAGCTGGCGAACTCATTTTGGATTTAAGCCGCCTTGCTGCAGAACAGTTGCTGCTGGATAACCAAGAAATTATTATCTATAAAAACAATACTGATTATAAAGGACATAGTTACGGAGCACATGAAAATTATTTGATGTCGCGTAAGGTGCCATTTTCGGATATCGTAGACGGATTAACGCCTTTTCTTGTAACACGACAGATTATCACAGGGAGCGGTAAGGTAGGAGCAGAAAACGGGGCAGACGATACGGATTTCCAAATCTCACAACGGGCAGATTTCTTTGAAAAAGAGGTCGGTCTCAGCACAATGGTAGAACGTCCGTTGATAAACACCCGTGATGAACCGCACGCAGATTCAAAACTTTATCGTAGGTTGCATGTGATAGTGGGCGATTCAAATATGTCCGAATTTGCTATCTACCTGAAAGTCGGTATTACAGCGATTGTCTTACAATTAATTGAAAAAGGTGTTGTTGGTAAGCAATTTGCTTTACAAGAACCGGTTGCGGTGGTAAAATCGGTATCACGTGATCTATCGTGCAAAAATAAGATTGAGCTTAAAGATAGTCGGAAATGGACAACAATAGAGATTCAACGAGCATATCTTGAACTTGCACATCAACATCTTTCCAGTGAAGAACGAACGCCTATCGTTGAAGATGTTTTGGAAAAATGGGATTTTGTCTTAAAAAGTTTAGAAACCGACCCGATGTCTTTAGGACAGCATTTAGATTGGGTCATCAAGAAACGGTTGATTGATGCTTATGTCGCACGTCACGATTTCAAATGGTCTGACCCGCGTGTTCGGATGATGGATCTTCAGTATCATGACCTGCGACCCGATAAAGGACTTTATGCACGATTGCTGAAGAATGGACATGTTGAGCGTATATTAACGCATGAAGAAATCGTACATGCAATTCAGCATCCACCATTAGATACCCGTGCATATTTTAGAGGAACATGTTTACGAAAATTTCCTGATGACATTCACAGTGTGAGTTGGAATTCAATCATTTTTAATGGTCCAACCGGTTTTGATAAGATAATGATGGAACGTCCACACTTTGGCACACAAGAAATTGTTGGTGAATTATTAAACACTTGTACGGTTGTTGACCTCGTGAACCAAATCCAAGCTGACTGCAAATAATTTAGTAGATAAAGGTTTTATCCCTAATGCTGAAAATGTAAGGTATACGGAGTTTCCGTTGCCTTAATTTAAAAAAAGGAGTCCAACATGCCAAGCGAAAAACAGCAAGAATACAGAGACCATCCCGCGAATGAAACTGCGGAGATACAACCCGATTCTGAGCTTAAAGAAAATGTTGATGAGTTAACCGAAGATTTAGATGCACTCCTTGATGAAATCGACGAAATTCTGGAAGAAGACTCCGAGGAATTCGTCGAGAACTACATCCAGCGGGGAGGGCAGTAGGATTGCTCAAACTCCATGATTATGGAACTACCGATTTTTTACAAATTCTGAAGAACCGATACCCGGATCAGGTCGGTAACTGGAACCAACCCAACGGATTACAAGATGCCGTTCCACAAAATTTTTTGGAAGGAACGACAGTCCTCGCGCTTGTGTATGACGAAGGGGTGATTATTGCTGGTGATCGTCAGGCAACAGAAGGTTACCAAGTCGGAGAGCGACGAATTCAGAAGGTGTATAAGATTGATAGACACTCCGCAATAGCGGTCGCTGGCGTTGCGGGTCCCTGTATTGAGACAGCAAAACTCTTCCAAGTTCAAGTTGAATTCTATGAAAAAATAGAAGGTGCATCCTTAAGCTTGGATGGACAAGCAAATTATTTGTCCAGTCTTGTCAGAGCAAATTTAAGTTTAGCAATGCAGGGGCTTATTGTTTTGCCGATTTTCGCAGGTTACGACTTAAAACAGGGTAAAGGACGCATCTTTAAGTACGATGCACTCGGTGGGCGTTATGAGGAAGACTCCTATTATGCTATCGGTTCTGGTGGGAAAGATGCACGGTCAACTTTAAAGAAGTTGTATCAACCGGATATGTCAAATGAATCGGCACTAAAAGCAGTTGCGGAAGCACTCTGGGATGCAGCAGATGAGGATATTGCAACTGGGGGTCCTGATTTGATTCGGAAAATCTTTCCGACCTTGACATTAATTACAGAAGCAGGTGTATCAGATGTGCCAGACGATACCGTTGCAGCGTTGTACCGGGAGTTAGTCGCTCGCTTAGAACAACCATAAGCGAGTTTTTCTGTGTACTCGGTAAATCTTGAGGAGTTATGAATGTCAACGCCTTATTACGTGTCGCCTGAACAGATTTGGGAAGATAAGAAAGATTTTGTCCGTCGCGGGATTGAGCAAGCAAAAGAGGTAGTTGCCTTAGAATATAAGGATGGACTGCTGATGGTCGCCGAAAACCCGCGCAGAACGACCTTTAAAATTTCTGAAATTTATGACAAAATTGCACTTGCCTCTACTGGTCGTGTTGCAGAATATGAGGCACTTCGGGTAGCAGGTATTCGTGAATCTGAAGTGAAAGGTTTTACTTACTACCGTGAAGATGTCACTGGAAAATGGCTGACAAACCTATATTCACAACACATGGGTGCGATCGCTCAGGCATGGGATGCTAAACCTTTAGAGATTGAACTGCTCGTGTGTGAGGTGGATGGGAATCCTGCTGTCGGTAGCCAGATTTACTACGTAGACTTTGACGGGACCTATCACGAAGAGGAAAAATTTGCAGTTATAGGCGGCAGAGCGGAAGCTATCACTGATATTCTTAAAGAAACATACACAGAAGGTTTAGAATTACCCGCGGCATTACAACTTGCTTCACGAACTCTTGAACGTGTTGAAGCAGAAGAGTCGGAACCATATCAGATATCGCCACAAACGATAGAAGTTGCATGTCTTGACGCAACCGCTGGACGCCGTAAATTTCGTCGGTTTTCCATTGAAGATATAGCTGAGATTTTTAATCATGCATCGTAGAATATACGGTTTGGAAACCGAGTACGGGATAATCTGTACCCCAGAGAAGAATAGAAGCAAAAAACTGACGGTCCAGAATGTCGTTATGTATCTGTTTCGCGAAATTATATCTGGGCGGATGTATCCCGATGTGTTTTTAGAAAACGGCGCACGGTTTTATCAAGACATTGGGTGTCACCCTGAATACGCTACCCCAGAATGTGACGATATTATAGAGTTAGTGGCACATGATAAAGCAGGAGAGCGAATCGTAACACGGCTTGCCACAACTGCTGAGCGAAGAATGCGTGCCGACGGTTTTCGCGGCAAGATCTCCATTTTTAAGAATAACTTAGATACAGTAGGAAATACTTATGGCTGTCATGAAAACTATCTCATGGAGCGAGAAAAGGTTAGTTTTCGGCAGTTAGCATCACAACTCATCCCTTTTTTTGTCACCCGACAAATATACTCCGGCGCAGGTAAAGTCAAACGAAGCGATCAAGGTTTCTATGAAATTTCGCAGCGCGCCCAACACATCCGAGAAGAAATTTCCATCGCAACAACGACCGCACGCGGTATTATAAACACGCGCGACGAACCCCACGCTGACCGCGAAAAATATAGGCGTTTGCATGTCATCGTTGGTGATTCCAATATGTCCGAATTCTCAACGTTTTTGAAAATCGGAACAACGGGTATCATTCTTCGCATGATTGAAGATCATTTTATTAGCGAACGGTTTGCCCTGCGTAATTCTGTGCAAGCGATACACGAAATTTCCGAAGACATCGCCTGCAAACGACTTATTGAACTTGAAAACGGAAAGCGACTTTCTGCTGTTGAACTGCAATGGCAATACTTTGAGTGTGCAAAAAGGTATCTTGAACAAGCAGAATCTGATCCAACCACTGACGAAGTAATGGCACGTTGGGAATACGTCATGACCTGTCTGGAAGATGACCCAATGCAATTAGAGCGTGAATTGGACTGGGTTATTAAGCGGAAATGGCTTGAAACTTACGCCAATCATCGCTCTCTAAACTGGGATTCCGCAGAGGTGCGACGTTTAGATTTAGAATATCACAACATTCGGCAAGATGAAGGCATTTTCTACAAAGCCGAAAAACGAGGTTTGACAGAGCGAATTTTAGATGATGCCCAAATTCGCCATGCAATGCATGCGCCACCTGAACGCACACGCGCAAAGTTTCGTGGGAGATTTATCAAACTTGTCAATAATGGAAAAGTCCTATGTGGGGTAAATTGGAGTTATATCCAACTGTATGAACCTTACCAAAAGTTGTACTTGTCCACTGACCCACTCGAACCTGAATTTGAAGAAGCGAGTCGAATGATTTATTCAATCTAATCCTAAAATATCCGAATGTAAAATAACTATAAGTGATTATGCCTTGCCTCAACAAAATCCAATGCCAACCTTGACACACACTCCCAGTTACGATACAATGAAGGTATCAGCGTATTATTGGAGGAACCCATGGCAACTTCTGCTGTACAAACATACCTCACCCCCGAAGAATATATTACTTTAGAACGCAAGGCGATACCTGACGCAGAAACGGTTAGAAGTGAGTACGTTAAGGGGAAAATTATCGCAATGTCCGGTGCAAGTCGAGCACATAATCTTATTACCAGCAATATATCTGGTGAACTTCGCAATCTCTTGAAAGGTAGTAAATGTGAAACTTATGCAAACGAAATGCGGGTAAGTACACCCAGTACTTCGTCCTATTTCTATCCGGATGTCGTTGTCGTTTGTGAAGAGCCACGTTTTGAAGATGATGTCTTTGATATACTTCTCAATCCAATTATTCTTGTGGAAGTTTTGTCACCTTCAACAGAGGCTTATGATCGCGGTGAAAAATTTATGCACTACCGAGAGTTACTATCTTTACAAGAATACATCCTCGTTGCACAAGACAAAATTTGTATTGAACGTTTCAGCCGCCAAGATAACAATTGGATTCTCACTGATTTTCAAAACCTTGAGGAACGCCTTCCGCTTATTTCAGTCCAATCTGAACTCCCTTTGCATGAAATTTATGATCGTGTAACATTTCTTGAGTAAAACAGGTGAACTGTGAAGATACTACACCTATGCCGAAACAGAACTTCAACGAAAAACTTATTGCTCTCCTCAAAACCAATCCCGACTTTACTGACGAATCAGACGAACTCCTCCCCACCGCAGTCAAAGACCACGCATGGCAACTTGACCACAACCTCATCAGATTGTTGCTGTCCGACCCAGAAGTAAAATCAACTTCTTTGACGAAATTGATGGGGCATTGGTTTTCAATCACAACACCTTTATTGACTACATCACCGCCAAAAACTTCCTTGCCAATTCCTATACCCAATTCCGTAACAAAATAGGTTTGAACATTGACGGTAAGTTTCTGCGCGAACGCGGCGAAATCTCACTCGTTTGGCCCTACAAAGATTGTGTGCTTGAAGACGGACAGACAAAGGAAGAGGGAAAAACGTAATTGGTATGTTAACGCCGAAAACCCAGAAAAATCGGAAGAAGCAGAAGGCAGTTACAAAGACACTTATTAGCAAAACTGCTGGATAAAAATAAACTCTATGTCAACCTCTCCGAAATAGAGGATGCGGATTTTGGAGTGAGTGCGGAGGATAAGGCGTTGAATAAGGCGTTTTATGGACGCGGGTTTTGAGATTTTTGGTATTAATTGGAGCACAAAAAAATTTAAAAGGAGAAATTATCATGCATGTCCATCTTAATGAGGTTCAAAATATCGCAGGTATCTTGCAATGTGTTCTTCCTGACGGTCGCTGTAAGGTAGCGGTATCTCAGGGATTAACTTCAGATGATTCGAAGTTTTACAGGTACATGGAACAATTATCTAACATCTACTTTAACTCTAAAGATTTCTCAGCAAACGTTAACAATATTCACAGTTTTTTAATACTTATTCATAGTGACCTGAGTGCAGATGTATATTTCAATGATTTAGTAGTGGAAACACAAGTTCGACTCAAGCGAAATCTAGAAAGTTTAGATCCAGGATCACTTGTCATGAAAAGCGATATAGCAGATATAAATGAATTGAGTTTTTCTAACATAGAAATACAAGATTCCGACAGTATTGTCTGTTGCTTGAAAGTTGGCTGGAAATTCTTGTTATATTTTGACTTTTTGAATCAGGGTAGAAAATCTGATATTACCACGAGACAGAGAATACTCGCGCAGCTTTATAGATATTTAAGCTTTGAGGAAGTTTATCGCACTTTGGAATCAGAAAATTGCTTTCAGAAAATGGTAGCTGACGGTTGGTTTCCATTCATACAGATTGTTGGAAAAGAGTTTGAAGAATTAGCATCAGTTTATCAAAATGGAGATTCTGATACCAGCAATGAAGTGACTGCACTGATTGGAAAATTTGATGAATCCCGCCTAAAAGCGATGACTGATAAATGGTGGGAAAATAACCTTTTCCAAGAAAAACGAGAACTATTGCAAGCTGGTATTGATGCTTTCTTAGGAAGAACCAAAAGCGATTACATAAATTGCATCAAGACTCTTTATTCAGAAATTGAAGGGGTTATGCGCTCCTTATATTTTGAAGATAGCGGAGAGAGGACACGTGACATACAAAAACTTATTGATCGTCTTATAGATATTGGTGAACGTAATACTGAAGATGATCAGTCGTTACTTTTACCTCAGTATTTTTTAAATTATCTCACGGAAAGCATTTTCAAAGAGTTTGACCCCACAACCGGAAAAGTTGACTTATCACGACATTCTGCTCTTCATGGTGTTGCTTTAGGAGAAGATTACAAACCAGAAAGAGCGTTGCAGGCACTCTTAACACTCGATCAGATTTATTTTTATCTGTCTACACCACCTAATGAAAATGAAAACAATAATTCGGATATAGAGGATACGAGTTCTGATGTTAGTGAGGAAGAAAGTGTTGAATAAGGCATTATGGGAATAGATTAGCCAGGGATATAGGATTGTTCTGGGCCGTAGCCTTCCAATCACCAGGCATGGAGCCATTTTCGTCCCTGGCAGTTGATAGTATTACACCACAAAGATTGGTAAATGTCAATAATGAATCACATCTTTTTTCGGAGAATCGTATCTTGACATCTTGTTTCTTTTGTGATATACTTTAATTCACAACATGTATTATGTGTTAAGTTTATATTTACTATTGATTTGTGATTATCAAGTTTTAAAGGGTGTATACCATGGCTAAATCTGTAAAAGCACTTATTACGCCGGAAGTTCTGAAGTGGGTACGTGAAAAACGTATCAGATTAGAGATAAACTTTGTGGCAAAGAAATTAAATATAGACAGTGAACGACTTGAAGCGTGGGAAAGCGGGACAGATCAACCCACCTTCGCGCAATTGAAGAAGATTGCAAAACTCTATAAAACGCATATCACCATTTTCTATTTGCCGAAGGCTCCTACCGATTTCAAACCGCTTACAGATTACCGGGTATTGCCAGGGACAAGCACGCGAGATGCTGAAGAAATCTATAGATTAAATGCTAATATCGTTGAAGTTATTGATAGACGGCAAACAATCATTGGTCTTTATGAAATGCTGGAGGAAGTTCCACCTAAAGTGTCTCTAAAAATTAATATTAACGAGGAATCTGGAAAAGCAGCGGAGAAAATTAGACGATTTCTTGATTTCAATACAAAAAAACTACCACGAACTAAAGATCGTTACAAAGTTTTGAAGTTTTGGAGAAGGACCGTTGAGGCGAAAGGCATTCTTGTCTGTCAAACTTCTGTAAACACACACCTTTCTGTTGAACTGCAAACAGCACGTGGATTTTGCATTGCACAGAGGCCGTTTCCTGTAATTGTTGTGAACCCTAAAGATAGTCCTTACGGTCGTATATTTACAATCATTCACGAATTAGTTCACATTGCTCTGGGGGAAAGTATCATTCAGAATATGAACTTTGAAGAAGTTAGTTTTCCGAATTTTGATCCCATTGAAGTCTTTTGCAATCAAGTCGCAGCAGAGGTATTAGTGCCACAAAATGAATTGTTAAAAATGGTAAAGTTAAAGGTAAATAATAAAATATTATCCGAAGCCTGTGCATATTTTCGTGTGAGTCCTGAAGTTATCATGCGGAGATTATTAACTCTTAATAAAATCTCTCAACGAGAATATCAAACATTCAGAAAAGATCAGCAAAAAAAGTATAAAGATAACATACAAGAACCTAAAGGATTTCCACATTACCATACCCGATTACTTAATGCTTCTGGCGAGTTTTTTGCCCGTACCGCTTTCAGGGCATACTATGAGGATAAAATAACACTCTCGAAATTGGCCGCTGTTTTTTCTTATTGTGATACAAAACATCTTTCTAAAATTGAAAGTAGCATTTTTGCATGAATTCACTTTTTAACGAAAACCACATAATTTATAGTCTGGATACAAGTGCATTATTTGCAGCGTTTAATGAACGATATCCAATCGCAAACTTTCCGGCATTGTGGTGTAAAGTGGTAGAACTGATAAGAAAGGGCAGGCTAAAAATGTCACAGGTTGTTTTTGAAGAAGCGATGGAAGACTCAGGTATAAAACTGTGGTGCAATCAGAATAACCTCAATCAATACTTTCGAGTACCCGTTGATGAATTCGTCCAAGAAGCAGTGAGTGAGATACTGACCGTATTCCCTAAACTGTTAGATGATAGAAGAGATAAATCAGGTGCTGATCCATGGTGTATCGCGTTCGCACAAGTCACTGATAATTGTATTGTCGTAACGGAAGAAAACCTTACAGATAGTGTGAATAGACCGAAAATTCCTGATGTCTGCAAGCATTTTAAGGTTGAATGTATTAAAGTAGTGGACTTGATAAAAAGAGAAAATTGGGTCTTTAATTCCAGCACCTGATAAAAGTAAAATGCCCGAAAAATTCTTATACGATCTCATATTAGAGGAATTCGGAAAACGGACCATCCAAAACACCGAAATTCCAAAACATCTCACCGATAATCTTAATCCCACTTTTGAACTCCGTGAATATCAGAAAGAGGCGTTTGCACGGTTCCTCCTCTGCTTTGAAAATAACTTCCCTGGTGAAGGTGCCGCTGCATTTTCTATTTAACAGGGCAACTGGTAGTGGTAAAACGTTCATCATGGCAGGTTTAATCCTTTACCTCTATGGTGAACGAAAACAACATCAATATCTGCTTCACAACGATTCAGCAACTCCACACCGATATGACAATTGAATTCCTCTCCCTAACCACAACCGATTTTCTTTGACTTTTTGGGGAGAGTGCTATATAATTCCATTTATAGTAAAATCGGAAATACCTATACATTTTCTATAGAAGATAGCAATAACGACAATACGATAAGGACAAATAACAGGAGAAATTTAATGACACAACCGAAGTATGTTTACTTCTTTGGAGCTGGTGAAGGCGAGGGAGACGCAACAATGCGCCTCCTACTCGGTGGTAAAGGCGCAAATCTCGCTGAGATGACCAATCTTGGTGTTCCTGTGCCTCCAGGTTTTACAATCTCTACTGAAGTATGCAAATACTACTACGATAACAATAAAAAATACCCCAGTGGACTTGACCAACAGATTACCGAGAACGTACAAAAAATAGAAGATGCATTGGACGCAAAATTCGGTGATACCGAAAACCCACTTCTGCTTTCTGTTCGCTCTGGTGCCGCCGTTTCAATGCCAGGAATGATGGATACCATTCTCAATCTCGGTTTAAATGATGATGCTGTGAAGGGACTCATTACCAAATCTGAAAATGAACGTTTCGCTTACGACTCATACCGTCGCTTTGTTCAGATGTTCGGAAATGTTGTACTTGATGTTGATCACGATGAATTTGAGCATTTGCTTGAAGAAAAGAAAAAGGCGAAAGGTGCTACATTAGATACCGAGTTAGAGGCAGACGATTTAGTCGAACTTGTCAATGAATTCAAGAACGCAGTCAAACAGCACACAGGAAGAGATTTTCCTGATGAACCTCGCCGTCAGTTAGATATGGCACGGGATGCTGTTTTTGAATCTTCAGGCAACCCGCGCGCGATCACCTATCGCCGTCTCAACGATATTTCTGAAGAACTCGGTCGCACGGCAGTTAACGTGCAAGCAATGGTGTTCGGAAATATGGGAGGCACCTCCGGATCAGGAGTCGCCTTCACTCGTAACCCCTCAACCGGCGCGAACCAATTTTACGGTGAATTCCTTATTAATGCGCAGGGTGAAGACGTGGTCGCTGGTATCCGCACGCCCCTTCCGGTCTCCGAATTGAGAAACATTTTGCCCGATGCTTATGATGAGTTGGTTGACATCGGATTAAGACTTGAAAAGCACTACAGTGATATGCAGGACGTAGAGTTCACAATTCAGGATAGTAAACTCTATATGCTCCAAACCCGTAATGGAAAACGCACCGGTCAAGCTGCTGTCAGAATTGCAGTAGAGATGGTAGAAGAGGGTTTGATTGATAAAGAGACCGCTTTGACGCGTGTCCCTGCGAATGATCTTGACCAGTTATTGCATCCAAGTGTGGATCCCGATGCCTCTGTTGAAGTCATTGCACAAGGTTTGCCAGCCTCTCCAGGTGCTGCTGTCGGCAAAGTTGTCTTCACTGCACTACGCGCTGAGGAACTCGCAGCCGCAGGTGAAAAAGTTATTCTTGTCCGAACGGAAACATCTCCCGAAGATATTGGCGGAATGGACGCTGCGGAAGGCATTCTAACGGCTCGTGGCGGTATGACAAGTCATGCTGCGGTTGTCGCACGCGGTATGGGCAAATGTTGTGTTGCGGGCTGTTCTGACCTATTTATCAATGAAGAAGCACTTGAATTCATTGCTGGCGGAAAACGCTACGCTGAAGGTGATTTCATCACGCTCAACGGTTCCACGGGCGATGTGCTAAACGGGCAGGTATCCCTCATTCAACCAGAGTTAAGCGGACAATTCGGAACACTCATGGAGTGGGCAGACGAGGTGCGCACCCTTGACGTTCGGACCAATGCGGATACGCCCGAAGATGCTAAAAACGCAAGAGGATTTGGCGCTGAAGGTATCGGTCTTTGTCGGACTGAACACATGTTCTTTGGCACTGGGATTGACGCTGTACGAGAGATGATCCTTGCAGATGAAACGTTAGAACGAAAGCAAGCATTGGCAAAACTGCTTTCGCACCAACGCACAGATTTCATTGGAATCTTTGAGGCGATGGCAGGCTATCCTGTCACAATCCGCACACTTGATCCACCTCTGCATGAATTCTTGCCAAAGAACGAGTCTGAAATCAAGGATCTCGCTGATAGAATTAACGTTGATCCGCAAAAACTCCGTGAGCGCGTTGAAGAATTACACGAATTCAATCCAATGCTTGGACATCGTGGATGTAGGCTCGGTATCGTTTATCCAGAGATAACTGAGATGCAGGCGCGGGCAATCTTTGAAGCCGCAGTTGATGTTACGAAACGCGGTATCAAGGTTTTACCCGAGATTATGATCCCACTTGTTGGACATATCAATGAACTTTCACTACAACGCGAAGTCGTTGTTGATACAGCAGAGGAGGTTTTTAAGGAAACTGGCACTCGCGTGGAATATCTCGTCGGCACAATGATTGAGCTGCCACGTGCAGCACTTACTGCCGACAAAATCGCCGAAGAAGCTGAATTTTTCTCCTATGGCACAAACGACCTCACGCAAACAACGTTCGGGATGAGTCGTGATGATGCCGTGAAATTCCTTGACGACTACGTTAAAAACGGTGTTCTTGAATACGATCCGTTTCAAGTCCTTGACCAAGAAGGTGTCGGCAGCCTATTGCAAATCGGTTGTGAAAAAGGACGTTCTGCACGTCCTGACTTGAAAGTCGGTATCTGCGGTGAACATGGTGGCGAACCTAATTCCGTCAAATTCTGCTATGGATTAGGGTTCAATTACGTCTCTTGTTCACCGTTCCGTGTGCCGATTGCCCGTCTTGCTGCAGCGCAGGCTGTCATTGAAGATAAAGCATAAGGGAAGTAATTGTATTGTTTAGTATAGGCGTGCATGCTGTGTAAGCATGCACGCCTATACTATTGCAACTTTAAAGATAAAAAGCAGTTGAATTCTATAAGCGGACTGTGGTAAATTGTCAATAGAATGTAGCTGCCACAGGATAACCCATCATAGGAGGAGAAACAATGGATGCACAAGAAGTTCATCAAATCACGCCAGATAGTCTACCTGCTGACCTTCCCAAGATGACTTTGGAAGAATTCCTTGAAAGCGATGTAGAAGGATATGAATATGTTAAAGGAGAATTAGTTCCGATGTCACCTACGTCAGTAGAACACGGCTACATTAGTGTGAACCTAAGCTCGTTGCTACACTTGTACGTTCGTGAAAATCAACTGGGACGTATTCTTTCAGAAACAGGCTTCCGGGTTGGTGAACGCGTGTTGATACCAGATATTGCCTTTGTTTCAACTGACCGGCTTCCTGCTGATCAGAGCAAGGCATCTCCAGTTCCACCAGACCTTGCCGTTGAAGTCACTTCGCCCTCAGACACGTTACGACGCGTCGAAGAAAAGGTGTATGCATACCTTGAAGCAGGGACACAGTTGGTATGGCTACTCAGCCCCACATTCAAAACGGTAACTGTCTATCGTTCGGAAACAGAAATCACAACCCTCACACGGAATGATACGCTCAGCGGCGAGGAAGTTGTCAAAGGATTTTCTTGTCAGATAGCAGAACTTTTTGAATAGAACTTTATAAACAGATAGAAATCGTCCAACTATAGCAAGTAGAAATGGTATTTTGGTAAATTGAATTGTAAAAGAGTGGAGAAAAAAGCACAGTAACACATCAAGGAGGAGAAACAATGGATGCACAAGAAGTTCATCAAATCACGCCAGATGGTCTACCTGCTGACCTTCCCAAGATGACTTTGGAAGAATTCCTTGAAAGCGATTTAGAAGGATATGAATATATAAAAGGAGAGTTAATTCCAATGGCACCTACTTCAGTGGAACATGGCAAGATTAGTGCTAATCTTGCTATGTATTTGGTATCACATGTTCGTGAAAATCGATTAGAATGTATCGCAGTTTTTGGAACAGGATTTCAGGTTGGAGAACGCGTGTTGATACCTGATATAGCCATTATTTTTACTGACCGACTTCCCGATGATCAGAGCAAGGCATCTCCAGTTCCACCGGACCTGGCTGTTGAAGTTGTTTCTCCTACAGATTCATCCCACCGAGTTAAAGAAAAGGCGTTTATTTACCTTGAGGCAGGTACACAATTGGTATGGATACTTAAACCCCGATCCAAAACAGTGACCGTCTATCGTTCAGAAACGGAGATCACAGTTCTCACACGGAACGATACGCTCAGCGGCGAGGAAGTTGTCAAAGGATTTTCTTGTCAGGTGGCAGAACTTTTTGAATAGAGTCACATTAAAAAACATGGAAGGACAACACAATGCTTATTGCAGATGTAAATGAAATGGATGGTAGAACATATCCAGCACGTAGATTAACCAGAAATCTTGTTGGCGGTGCGTCCCCGATACAAATAGACGAATTCTGTTTGGGGTTCGTCGTTTTAGAACCAAATGGCGGACAAGTACCTTGGCACAACCACGAACAGGAAGAGATTTATTTTATCGTTGAAGGTGAAGGCGAAATGTGTCTCGGTGAGGAACGGCAAACGATCTCAACAGGACAAACCGTTTTTATTCCGTCATGGGTCTTCCATCAATTGACGAACACCAGCAGCACACCGATGAAAATGGTCTATTGCTACGGTCCAGCAGGAGATGTTGACCATTGGAAACAAGAACTTGCTGGTACACTCCCAAAAGCTGGTATAGATGTCCCGCCACTCCCTGAAGGCGCGGCACCGCAATGCACTGACAAACCTAAAGAATAATTGTAATACATTCCTCGTTTTCTGAACGAGGTAAGTGCTGTTTTTTTACATACCCAAGAATAAGGATTGTAATGACAAATCATACACAAAAAACCCATCGTATCGGTATCATCATGAACGGTGTTACTGGTAGGATGGGAACAAATCAACATCTCATCCGCTCACTATTAGCAATCGCTGAAGATGGCGGTCTCCAAATCGGAGACGGCGAAGTAATCATGCCTGACCCGTTTCTCGTCGGTAGAAATCCAACGAAATTAGAGAAATTGTCTGAATCTACTGGCGTTGAAAAGTGGAGTACAGACCTTGACGCTGCACTCGCTGATGATGCTTATACTGTCTATTTTGATGCGCAAGTAACGTCACGCAGAGTTGACGCTGTGCAAGCAGCAATCTCAGCAGGAAAACACATCTACTGTGAGAAACCGACCGCGACTACAACTGAAGATGCGTATAGTCTCTATGAACAAGCAGCCAAGGCAGGACTTAAAAACGGAGTTGTTCAGGATAAACTGTGGTTGCCCGGCATTCAGAAACTGAAACGACTAATTGACGCGGACTTTTTCGGAAAAATCATCGCTGTGCGCGGTGAATTCGGCTATTGGGTCTTTCAAGGTGATGCAATCCCAACCCAACGCCCATCATGGAACTACCGTGCCGAAGATGGCGGCGGCATTATCCTTGATATGTTTAGCCATTGGCGATATGTTTTAGACAACCTTTTCGGAGCAGTCAAGGGAGTATCTTGTATAGCAACTACGCATCTTCCACAACGATGGGATGAGGAAAACAAACCTTACGAGTGTACGGCTGAGGATGCTGCGTATGCTACCTTTGAATTAGAAGACGGGATCATTGCTCACTTTAACTCATCTTGGGCAGTTCGGGTCCGCCGTGACGATCTGCTGACAATACAGGTAGACGGTTTGAACGGATCCGCTGTTACTGGCTTGAGAGATTGCTGGATTCAACCTCTATCCGGCACGCCGCGGCCTGTTTGGAATCCTGATATTGAACAACCGATTAAATTTTTTGATGGATGGCTTAAAATTCCTGAACAAGAGGCTTACGAGAACGCTTTTAGAGCACAGTGGGAGTTGTTCCTACGTCATGTCGTGGCAGATGAACCGTTCCCGTGGACACTGCTTGAAGGTGCGAAGGGCGTTCAATTGGCAGAAATAGGTATGGAATCTTGGAAATCCCGCAAATGGATTGATTTACCAGAATTATCACCAGTTTCATGATTTTACTGAAAATCTTTGGAGACTAAAAAGATGGCACAACAAAACGTAATACTCCAAAAAATTGACGAGTACCGCTGGCGCATCCCAAAAAGTTATATGAAAGGAATGCGAGTTGATGGAATTGTCTATGCTAATGAAAAACTCTTAAACCAAGCGAAAAGCGACGAAGCTTTACAACAGGTGGCAAATGTTGCCCATCTCCCCGGTATCGTTAAACACTCTCTCGCAATGCCCGATTTACATTGGGGTTACGGATTTGTTATCGGTGGTGTTGCAGCAACCGATCCACAAGCAGACGGTGTTGTTTCTCCAGGTGGTATCGGATACGACATCAATTGTGGAGTTCGCCTTGTGCGGACAAATCTCGACATTTCGCAGCTTGAAGGTAAGACAAAGGCACTTGTCGGCAAATTGTTTGAGAATGTGCCGTGTGGTGTCGGTTCTAAAGGTAAGATTCGTCTTACAGTCCAAGAAGAACGTCAGATGCTGGAAAAAGGCGCAAGTTGGTCAATTGAACGTGAATACGGACACCCGCATGACCTACAATTTACTGAAGCGACAGGCTATCTTGAACAAGCAAACGCTGATGCTGCAAGTCAACGGGCATTAGAACGTGGAAAAAATCAACTCGGCACACTCGGATCAGGCAATCATTTTCTTGAAGTGCAAGCAGTTGATCGTATCTTTTACCGGGAAGCTGCGGATGCGATGGGATTGCGCGAGGGAAATATTTGCGTCATGATTCATACGGGTTCGCGCGGCTTCGGGTATCAGATTTGTGATGAGCATGTCAAAAGTTGGGTTCAAGTTGCAGAAAGATACGGCATTAATTTGCCTGACAGACAACTGGCTTCTGCACCACTCAATTCACCAGAAGGCAAAGATTACATCACCGCTATGGCATGTAGCGCAAATTATGCGTGGAACAATCGACAATGTATCATGCATCTCGTCCGCCAGACCTTTATGAAGTTTTTTGACACAACTGAAGATGAACTTGGCTTAGAACTCGTTTACGATGTAGCACATAACATCGGGAAGTTTGAAAAACATAAAGTTGATGGTAAGGAACGCGAGTTATTCATTCACCGCAAAGGTGCAACCCGCGCATTCCCCGCAGGACATCCAGAAATTCCCGATAAATACCAGAAAGTTGGACAACCCGTGTTAATACCTGGTGATATGGGAACTGCCTCTTATGTGCTTGTCGGCAATCCGGGTGCGATGGCAGAGACATGGGGCACAACCTGTCACGGTGCAGGTAGAGTTCTTTCAAGACGAAAAGCAATTGACCTAACCAAAGGCAGGTCTATCCAAGCCGATCTTGAAAAACAAGGTATTTATGTTCGCGCGGAAGGTAAGCGGACTCTTCAGGAAGAGGTATCTGAGGCTTACAAAGATGTTGATGAGGTTGTCCGTGTTGTTGATGAAGCAGGGCTTTCACGTCGCGTTGCGCGGCTCCGTCCGATTGGTGTTGTGAAGGGGTAATTTTCTATAATCATTCATTTGTTCCATCCTTGGTTGCCGAAAATTTTAAAAAGTAGGAGCGACCTTCCGATCGCGACACCATTCCTGAATAATGTCTATTTTTTAATCATCTGATTGTCTAAAAAATAGGCAATCCAGTTTAATTGATGGCGAAACATAACCCTTTTTTTATTGGCATAAAAATTGCTTAATACTTCCTAAGCCTCCTTAGGTGAGTCGGAACTGCAATCTCTGAAAAGCGCAGCGTGTTAGTCAATATTATATGCGTTAGGTTAGAATCCCTGAAATTTTTCAACCGTTTAGAGACGTGGTTTCCGACTCTTTTTATACTTGATTAAGTAATTCTGAAAGCAATGACATTACCCGGAACCAGTCAATTTCCGCAATGTTTGAACTAACGTGCCTTCCGAAAGCCATTTCGCAGCCACACGCCACGCACTGGTTGAATAAGTCGGATACACGTGTATCATTCCACTCAACTTCCGTAATGGAATCCCTTCCTGCATCGCCAAAACATACTCATGGATAACCTCCCCTGCATTGGCACCGACAAGGTGTACCCCTAATATCTTTCCGCGCCATTTACTTGCAATGACTTTGCTGAATCCGTGTGTTTCCCCCTCAGCAACTGCCCTGTCAACATCTGCTTGATCCAGTGTGAACACATCAACATCACCATATTTCTCACGCGCTTCCGCTTCTGTCAATCCACATCGAGCGACCTCTGGATCACAGAATGTCGTCCAAGGCACAACAGAATAGTTTATCTTTTTGGAAAAAGGTAATAAGAAATTTCGCACTAACAATTGTGCTTGAAATGCTGCCACATGTGTAAAAAGATAGTGTCCAATTACGTCACCTGCAGCGTATATGTTTTTCACATGTGTCTGAAGTTGTCCATTAACGACGATTCCCTTTTTTTCAACTTTCACTCCAATTTTTTCAAGTTCCAAACCTTCGACATTTGGGGCGCGTCCTGCGGCAATCAAAATCTTATCGTAAACCTGTTCCTGATTATCATTGGTAGATGTCCTTTGTAATCCCGAAAACGATACATTTACACCGTCCCTTTGTTTTTCAATCTTTGTTATGTTCGTATTAAGTCGAATATCAATGCCATCTGAAATAAGATAATTTAACATCTTCTCAGAAACATCAACATCCTCTTTTGTTAGAATACGTCCGCTCCGTTGCGCTATCGTCACTCTTGCCCCAAGTCGATGAAATGCCTGTCCCAATTCAATACCGATTGGGCCGGCACCGACAACAAGCAGCCGTTGAGGAAGTACTTCCAATTCCCACACATTTTCACTGTCAAGATAATCACATGATTCCAACCCTGGTATAGGCGGCGCGAGTGGACGAGAACCTGTAGAGATCACAAACTTTTTGCTTTTAAGCGTTCTGGTCTGCTCGTTTTCACTGTCTTCCACAACAAAGGTATCGCGTGATTCAAAATGCCCTTCTCCAAAGATGACATCAACCCCCATCTCGCGGAACCGTTCAGGATTGTCGTGTTCTTTTTCAATCACATGTTGCGTGCTGCGCACATATTCGATAACTTTCTGCCATTGAGGTTTGGTTTCAGCAGTAGTAATCCCATATTTCTCAGCGTTTCGGATATAATTTGCAACCTTCGCAGCTTTGAGCAATGCTTTAGAAGGCACACATCCTGTCCAGAGGCAATCACCACCGATGCGATGTTTCTCCACAAGCGCAGTCTTTTTACCAAGTTTTGCCCCCGCCACAGCAAGCACAAGTCCGGCACTTCCGCCGCCGATGATAGTTAAATCATAAATATCCGTAGTTTTTTCATTCATGTTTCACATCTATTTATGATGGCGTAAGACTTTTCCTGGCAGCTTTCCTGTTACGTTACCATCTTGAATTACCGGAATTCCGTTGACGAATACCCAATCTACACCGACAGGGGGCTGCACCGGATCAAACCATGTGGAGCGATCCGCTACGGTATCAGCATTGAAAATAACAATATCCGCAGCAAGTCCAGGCGAAATTCTTCCACGATCTGAAAGTCGGAATCGTTCTGCAGGAAAACCGCTCATCTTATAAATCGCTTCTTTCAATGAGACTAACTGTCGTTCACGTACAAATTTGCCGAGATACTGCACGAAACACCCATAACTTCGTGGGTGCGGATGTGGAATATTGTATACACCATCGCTGGCAATCATCATGCGTGGGTGTTGGGCGGTACGGTTCAAAATCTGTTCATTTTCCTCGGCAGATGTAGCCCACGGCATTACAAAGGTTTCAATTGCCAATTCTTCTCGGATGAAATCGAATGCAAATTCTTCATTAGATTTTTCTTCATGCTTTGCAGTTTCGGAGAGTATCATGCCGATAAATCTTCCAGACTTATTGTAGCCTACAATTTGGTTGCCTTCCCCTAATTTTTCTCGCAAATATGGGAGTGATTTTTCTCTAACATCAGGGTTTTCCAGATTTGCTAACATTTCATCGGGTGTACCTGTCTGATATTCCATCGGAAGCATCATCGCAAGGTGAGTCATCCCAGCAGGATATAGATAAGATTCAAACGTCAAATCAATATCTTCACGTTCAACTCGCTCAAGCACTTCCGCCGATTCATCGTCAACTCGTTCATGTGAAATATGAACTGGAATCTCTGCCTGTTGCGCAATCTCAATAGTTTCTTCCCAAGCAAGTTTTCTCCCGATAAGTTGGTAACGGATGTGTGCAGCGTAGATCGCATCATAACTTGCTGCTACCTTTGAAAGATAGACTAACTCGTTCAAATCAGCATTCGCAGAGGGTTGATAATCCAAACCTAAACAGAGACAACATGCGCCAGCCTCAAGCCAATCGCGTGTAGTTCGCTCCATTTTTTTCAGTTCATCTGTGGTAGCAGGACGTGCGTCCCACCCCATCGCACCAAGCCGAACAGCACAGTGTGGTACTTGCGGATACAAGTTTGCTGGGATTTGCCCATTGAACATACTGAGATATTCGTCTGGCGTTTGCCAATTGAGCGGAACTTTGTCATCTCCATACGCAAATTGCGTGTAGTGCCATAGTTCCTGCGCGAGTTTTGAGGGCAGAGGTGCCCATCCAAATCCGTCTGGTGCGGCTAAGTGGGTGGTTACCCCCTGCATTACTGCAGCAAACTGGTCGCGCCCACCAAGCAAAGAGATTTCAGAATGCACGTGGACATCAACGAAACCGGGACACACAACTAACCCATCTGCTGATATACGACGTGAGGTTTCCGCTTTTACAAGGTCGCCTATTTCTGTGATAGAGTCGCCTTGAATACCGACATCTGCGACATAAGGTTCACGTTTGCCTGTGCCATCAATGATGTTTCCACCAACGATAATAGTATCAAATGCCACTAATCCCTCCAAAAAGTCAAATTCTATTCTTCAATCCGCAAATAAGCAAAGATTTCCAGACAATTAATAATGGTCAAATTATAACATATCACCGCGATGTATTCAATACTGTCCTATCAGTTGCCAGAGCCATTCAATTGTCGAGTTTCTCCCAATTCTTTATATTGTAGGAGGGAACTCCGATTCCCGACTATCAATGTAGTTAGTCGCGATTCGGAGATCGCTCCTACAAGAAAAGACTGGTAAAATGTGAAATTACTGGAAAATTGAATGGCTCTGATTAGTTGCCTATCTCACTTGCTTCTGGTATACTTCTTATGCTACCAAATACGCGGATTAGATTTTGTTGTTAATTCTCTTTACAAATTCCTGAATGATGTGTTAAAATTAAGGGAGAGTTTTATAGATAGTGCTTGTAATTATTAGTAAATTTTATGGATCACAAGGTAGCAATTAACAGACTCTGACGTATATAATTTGGGGAAAACGTTGATTGATAGGAAATTGTTTCGAGAGAAATTCTTACTTCATCTGATTAGTAACCCTTACGTCATTTATCCATTTGCGGCAGGTGCGCTTGGCGTTTTCGCGTCATGGGTATTTAATTTAGAACCGAAGATTCTCTACCTATTTGCAAGTGCGGTCATCGGTATCGGTCTGCCTATCGGTGCGCTGATTACAAAGTGGACAACCGGCACAGATGACATCGCAAAACGCGTTCATGAAGAAATACTCTATGAAGCACAACAGAAACAGGAACAAGAACTGAACGCGTTGCATGAACAGTTAAAAAAGGATGGCGACAAAAGAACAGAGCAGATGCTGGAGGAACTTCGCGCCTTGCATCAATCTTTTCAGGAGGAAGCGCGAGACGCTGGTTGGATGGCGACCCTCCCTATTACGGTAAGTGCAGAAATTACTGGTAAAGTGACCGAACTCTTTACGCAAGCTGTTCAGTGTTTGAAAGACACGTTGAAGATGCACGAGAAATCAAGAGATTCTCAATTGGCAACTGTTAAAAGAGTTCTAAAGGAACATAGAGAACAACAAATAGCAGATGTTCAACAAACAATTGTTCAACTTTCGCATCTCTATGCTCGCGTGCTAACGCTCAGTCCTGAAAGTAATGAAACGGAACTCTCACGACTTCGCACAGAACTTGACGAAAGCCTTGCTTTTGCGAAGAAAGTTGATGAACAGATAAGAGAATTTACCCCAAATATTGATAAAGAGATAGGGCAAACGAGCAATTCATTAGAAGATGCCCATACTGTGAGCGCACATCCAAAGGTTGAACCTGCAGAAGAAAGCAAACTTCAATGATTTGTGCGTAATCGAGAATTTAGTCTTACATTCAGGGAAATTCCAATGACAAACATTACCCGTTTTTTCAAAGCACTCTGGTACACAATCACGGGTCGTGCACACGAGCAGGCAAATAAACTAATGCAAAATCCTGAAGCGTTACGCAGTGCCTATGAAGACATTATTCTCGAAAAACAAGAGAATATCCATCGCTACAAAAGAGCGATTGAGAAACTGATCGCGTTTGTTGACCATAAGAGAAAGTCATTAAAAAGTCTCACAGAAGATATTGATAGGTTCGAACAAATGAAGGCGGATGCGATCATTGAGGTAGAAAAAACTTCCACTGAACTGAAAAAGGTAGGCAAATCAGAAGAGGAGATTGAACAGCATCCCGACTACCTTCTAAGTGTAATCTCATATAACGATTTCCACGCCGCTTTAGAGGAGAAAAATGCTCGTGTTGCTGAGCTTGAGCGAGATATTGGACGCGAAGTAAAAGATATTGAATCTCATCAACTTCAGATAACAATTCTCCATCGTGATCTGGAAAAGATCAAAACCCAGCAGACTGAGGCGATTGCTGCTTTGATCACTACCCGTGAACAAGAGGAAATAGCAGATATGTTATCAGGTATTAGTCCCGTTGATGCTTCAGAACAATTGACACGGATGCAAGAAATTCGTGAGAAAGAGATAAAGAGATTGAAAGCGTTAATGGCACAAAAGCATGCGAAAAAAGAAGGGAATGTAACAGATATTAAAGGAACTTCGCACACTTCATAAGTTGAATCTGCGAAGAAAGCAAACTTCAATAACTTGTTCGTAGGGAAACATAATCTCACATTCAGGAGGAATTCCAATGGAAAATGGCTTCATCCGTTTATACAAGGCTATCTGGTATACGCAAGTTGGTCGCGCACTCGAGCAAGCAGATATACTCAAGGAAAACCCTGAAACTACGGACAAGACTGATGATTTTTTCAGCGACAAGCAGGAAAATGTCCAACACGATGAACGGACCGATAGCCTCATTGAAAGCCCTGAAGCGGTACGTGGTGCTTATGAGGACATTATCCGTGACAAGCAAGGAAATATCCAACGTTACAAGAATGCGATTGGGCAACTCATCGCACTCGTTGAAAATAAGAAAAATTCACTGAAGGCTCTCACAGATGACATTGACAAACTTGAAAAAATGAAGGCAGGGGCAATCACAAAGTCGAAAAACACTGCCGCTGAACTACAAGATTCTGGTGCATCAGATGAGGAAATCAAACAGCATCCAGACTATGTCCGACATATTACTTCTTATAATGATTACCACACCACATTGGAAGAGAAAAATGCTCGTGTAGCTAAACTTGAACAGGATATTGAACGCGCGCAAGAAGATATTGAAACCCATAAACTTCAGATAACCAGTCTCCATCGTGATCTGGATAAGATCAAAACTGAGCAATCTGAAGCGGTTGCCGATCTTATTGCCGCACGCACACAACAAGAGGTTGATGATCTGTTATCAGGTATCAGAAAAGATGATACTTAAACAGAATAGAATTTGAATAAAACTTAATTTTCACATAGGAGGAATTACTAATGGCAAACGGCTTCACCCGTTTTTTCAAAGCAATTTGGTATACACTTACTGGTCGTGCACACGAACAGGCTGATAAACTAATGGAAAACCCTGAAGCGGTTCGCGGTGCTTATGAGGACATTATCCGTGACAAACAGGGAAATATCCAACGTTACAAGAATGCGATTGGGCAACTCATCGCACTTGTTGAAAATAAGAAGAATTCACTGAAGGCTCTCACAGATGACATTGACAAACTTGAAAAGATGAAGGCAGGGGCAATCGCTAAGGCAAAAAGCACTGCCGCTGACCTTCAAAAAGCTGGCACACCAGATGAGGAGATAAAACAGCATCCTGACTACGTCCGATGTGTTACCTCTTATAACGATTTTCACTCCACTCTGGATGAGAAAAACGCGCGCATTGATGAACTTGAGCAGGATATTGAACGCGCGCAGGAAGACATTGAAACCCATAAACTTCAGATTACCGGTCTCCACCGCGATCTTGATAAGATCAAAACTGAGCAATCTGAAGCGGTTGCCGATCTTATTACAGCACGTGAGCAAGAAGATGTCGCGGATTTGCTATCAGGTATTAGTACGGATGGCACTTCAGCGGAATTGACACGGATGCGAGAAATTCGTGAGAAAGCAAAGGGTAGATCGGCAGTTGCACAAGAACTCGCTGGCACTGATTCACGTTCTGAAGAGGAAGAATTTCTTGCCGCTGCAAGTTCCAGTGCTGCTTCTGATGAATTTGATTCCTTAATCTTTGGAGCACAACAAACAGATACCCCTGAGAAAACCGATGAGCCCGAAGAAAAGAAAGAGAGTGATTCTGAACTACCGTTATAAAGACACTCATCTCGGATTGACGAAGGTTCGCTGGCTTTGTACTTTTTGTTAATTGTAATTATTGTAAATTTTCAATTATGATACACCGTTAGTTGGCTCGCTTTGTAAGCGCGCCAACAAGCAGGTGTTATAAATTTTTGTATTTCACTCTGAATGTAAAGCATAGATGTCCACATTCTACAGAGGGTAAGTGGAAAGAGAGGAGGGGGTTGTGAACGTCAACACGTGGCATCAGGATAATACACCGAGCAATTGGGAAATTATCTTGGAAGGTTTAAAGGATTTTGAAACCCACGTAAATAAAATTAACAATACCAAAAAGAGCGGTCCAATTTCAACGGAAACGCTTGAAAAGTTTTTGGATCTTCATAATACGTTAGTATTGGAAACAGACAAAATATCCTATTCATCTAAACAAGATGATTCAATAAATACTTCATCCAGTGTCTTGGATAATATTTTCATTGAGGCGATTTGGTTATCCCTTGATCAGTATCCCACAATTGTCAACCACCCCAATATTGAAAATCTTGACACTGCTGGCTCTAAAATTTTTACTCAATTTACAGCAGATGCCCCTACAGAAGAATCAGAACAGGAAAACTTGAAAGCACTGCTCCAAGATATATTCCATGTAGATTCTAAAGCATTAAACAAACTAACGAAAAACCTCGCCATTCGAACTGCCCCCCTCATGCACCGGCATCAAATCATGCAGTGTTTACAGAATCGCTTTAATTTGGTATCCGATAATCCACAATTGGATACAGACATTCTCAACCTCTTTCAGTGTCTATATCCAGGCGCGCCCTTTGAAGTTGGCGAAGTCCGATTGATAAAAACCTGTTCTGCACTCTATTTTTGCCTGCCTTCTGAAATAAAGGAAACTCCTGCCAACACGCACAGTGAACACATACCCACGATAACAGATAGATCCCGTAAAAAACAATCTGGCAAGAAATTTAGTTACGCACAATTCCTGCGAAAAATTTGGCAGGTTGAACCGTTTGCACATTTTCCTGTTTTTGGCACTTTTAATGCAGAAAATTTAGATTTAGAGTTCCGAGAACAAATTGCCAAAGATGCTGCACTTTCTGTTGAATTGGTTACGACTACGCTCACACGAATGGTCGGTGTTCTCCCGCTGGAGGAGCTTGACAAATATCTGATTCACGATACATGGGGACACCAGTGGCAAGAGAGTTTGCTTGACTTTGAGGACCTTTATACCGAATTATCACTCTTTAATCGACCATTATCTTTGACTGAATCTGCCTCAGTTTTGGGTGAACAGACTACATTCGCCGAAGCATTCGTTAAAACGAAAACCGGGGAAATTCAACTCAATGTTGAAAAACTGACAGAATTCATTGATGCCGAACTTTATGAGCGATCTATCATTGCCTTTACACCTATTCTTGCAGAGATGTTAGCAGATGTCGTAGAATATAAATTCTTACAACTACATCCTGAGCAAGCCGATCTTTTGCCGAGTTCTTCTTTACTTAAGGCTTTTCCGAGCAAACTTGATTTGACAATTGCAGATCTTCGCAACTGTTTCGAACGAGCCTCTGAAGCATTTCAAACGTGGGTGGATTCTGATGAAGCAAAACACCGAATACATGCGGAGGTCTGTGAAAAACTTGATATTCCAGATAAAGAGATGAATCGCCAAGAATTAGATGATGTCCTTGAAAAAGCGGTGCAGCTTTGTAAAGAACGACTCGACCTTTTTTATAAACCGGAATGGTTTTGGGAGAAAACAAATGATGATTGCCTGAAACTCAATGCGTTTAGTTTTGCTGCGCTAAACTTTCTCCGAATTCATACCGCATTTCTCCAAACTTATGAAACACTCTCAAAAATTGAGACAAAATATGGTTTTAAAGACATTCTTGTTTTGGCAATGGGAACATTTTTTGAAGTAGAACCGCAAAGGAATATCTGGAACCTTGACCAGTTCTTAATTGAAGGTTTTCTGCCACGATGGAAAAAGTTGGCGCGGGCAAGTTAATGTTTGCCAATTTGCAACAGTCAAAGAACGGAGGGTATAAACATCGCTGTTAAAGACCCTACTTACAAATTCCGTACAGAAGCTGGGCTGCTAATTAATTCTGGCACCTCGCGCAGTATCGTCCTTCACGGGAACATCCACGACCTCTTTTTCGTTGAAGAATCGGATGAGGAGGATTACATTCCCCTCGTTCCGTTTCTTACGCGAAGTTGGGATATTTCGGGTTTTATCCTCATAGTATATGAACTCAACGGTCCGCTCCGTTTTCTACATACAAGCGACCGAGAAAAGGTGAGAAACGCTTTCAACTCATGGCGGGGGGAGAGCGAACCTTCACAGAAAAACACGACCAGTCTTTTCGCACTTCCGAACAAGGCAGAAGACCCTGAACTCAAAACAAGTAAATCCTTAAATGCATCTAACGACTTGTTTGAACAATACCTAAACGATGCTATCGGAAGCCCAACATTGGCACTTGAACTGCTGCGACAATTCTGTTTGATTTCGCGATCTACTAATGTTCGCGGAGAAAAGTTTCTACAAGAAAAACTGCTCATTATTATTGAAGCAACGGATATGTTACTCCCTGAAGGGGAAATCCGCAGTTTAAGTTTAGCAGATAGACATAGAGTTAGCATCGTGCAGGATTGGATTTCTGATTCCGATTTCATGAAAGCTACCGATACGGTTGTTTTCATTGCCGAATCAAAAAGCCTAATAAACTCACGCGTTACGCGCTTGCCACAAGTCATAGATGTAGAAATTCAATCTCCCCAAGTAGAAGCACGAAAACACTTTATTTCCTGGTTCAATAGAACCCAAAAACCTGCAAAAAAGGAGCTAAATCTATGGGGTAGCCAATCTCAGCTTGCTGTGTTAACAGCAGGTTTGTCAATCCAAGCTTTGCGCCAGCTGCTTGTCTCAGCTTGTTATTCAGGAGAAAAATTGCGTCCTGACAACGTAATAGAAAAAGTTTCTGAATTTATACAAGCACAGTTGGGGGAAGATGTCGTCGAATTCAAAAAACCTGCTCATTCCCTCAAAGATATTGTCGGCAATCAGAAACTCGTTGAGTTCTTGAGGACACAGATAATTCCGCGTATCACATCTACAGGAAAAGATTCCATCGCTGGATTGAGTGTATGCGGACCCATCGGTAGCGGCAAAACCTTTATCTTTGAAGGACTCGCAGGTGAATTAGATATCCCTGTGTTAGTTCTCAAGAATATCCGCAGCATGTGGTTTGGACAGACAGATGTGATCTTTGAACGTCTCAGACGATTGCTGATGGCATTGGTGAATGTGTTAATTTTTGTTGACGAAGCGGACACGCAGTTCGGGGATGTTGGTAGAGATGCACACGCAACTGAACGTAGACTCACCGGAAAAATACAAGCGATGATGTCCGACCCGCAGCTACGCGGCAATATCACATGGCTACTGATGACAGCGCGCATCTATAATCTCTCGCCCGACCTACGTAGAGAAGGCAGAGTTGGAGACATCGTAATTCCCGTTCTCGATCCAACAGGTGAAGACCGCGAGACATTTCTACGCTGGACGCTTAGTAATATTTTCAGAGGCGAAATTCCGGATGAGGCATTTAAACTCCTGCTATCGCTGACTGAAGGGTATTCGGCTGCCAGTTTTGCATCACTCCGTGCAGACTTGGAAGCTGCCAAAAACCGCGAAGGAGAATTGTCTGTAGACGAAATCGTTGACGTTATATCCGATAGAATTCTACCAAATATCGGTCCAATTCGGCGTTATCAAACCTTACAAGCTTTTCTGAATTGTACCCGCAAATCCTTACTCCCGGTGGACTACTCCCCAGAAACACGCGAATCATGGTTAGAGCAGATTGCGCAGTTAGAAGTTATGGGAATTAGAGGTTGACAGAAATACAGCCAATACAGTATACAAACAATCTTTATTAACTTAGACTGATAACCTCTCCACTTGCAGCGGAACGGTATCCAGCACAAATAATTTCAACGGAATGTGCAGCAAATTCCGCGTTCATCTCACTTTCCACTCCATTTTCAATACAATCTATAAATGCACCGAATTCGTTCTGTCCATCATTTCCACTGCCGACATCAATCCAGTGCTGCTTCGGTTGCATCTTAATTTCTGCTTGTGTGCTGCTCCACATTCCCATTGGGTCAAGCGGGTGCGGTGTCGGCGGTTCAAATGCAGACTCTGCAGCGAACACTTCTAACCTGTTTGATGAAGCATCAAAAGTTAACGTAGCATCAGTACCAACAAGGTGTACCTTTCGTATACCTCCTTGCGCATGACTCTGCCAACCGTAACGTCCAGCAGCAATCGTTGCGGTAACATCGCCTTCTAATGTTAGCACCAACGCGCCAAAATCTTCTAAATCGCAGCCGTGATGTTCTTTAAAAAAGTAATTTGCTGTTCCACCAAATACATTTTTCACGCGTTTCTGTGTTAACCAATTCACCATTGACACGGCATAAACACCGATGTCAAACATTTCAGGTTTTGCTTCCACGAAACTATACCGTTCTAAATTCGGTTTTTGTATCCGTTTTTTCCCGACAGGTGCAGTTCCCGGGTGTCCTTTAGCAAACATGACATCGCAATGAATTGCCTTTAGTTTACCGATGTGTCCACTGTCCAATCCTTGTTTGACAGTTCGCGCCCAAGTGCTATAAATGTTACTAAACATCTGTGTCCGAACACCGCTTTTGGTAACAGCGTCAACAATCTTGTTCGTATCTTCAGGATTGAGTGCCATTGGCTTGTCAAGGTAGACGTGCTTTCCTGCTTCTGCACATTTCGTTCCAACACGACCACGTCTTTCAACCTCTGTGCAGAGACTTACAATATGCACATCATCGCGCGCCAATGCCTCATCAAGGTCGGGAATGAAAGGGAGATTTAATTCTTCAGCGAGGGAACGTGCCAATTTTATTCGTTCTTCAGGTGCATCTGGTTCATCAGCAAATGCAACAAGTTGACAACGGCGATCGTTGGCAAACGATTGTGCATAATTTTCTTGATGTGTGCGATGTCCACCGAGGAGTAGGACACCGTATTTTCCGTTTTTTTGCATGTTTATCCCTCCACCGTTATCGGTTGACCAGTTGCAAGTGCGTTGGAGATAGTCTCCGTAAGTTCTCCTATAGCACTGAGTTGATGCGGTGTAGCACTTAGATAATGCCTACCTATTGGTGTTTCATGGTAGATCACACCTTTATTGCCAACCAACATAATGTCAATAGCAGTTTCAGTATCAACCCGATTGATACTCAGCACCGCCATCTGTCCTCCTACGTATTGTATCATTACCGTAACCTGTGTTGCGTCAGCATCCCCTTGTGCATAGACGCGCTGCGGTTGGGATGGAATCCATCCGTTTGATAGCGCAGCCATCTCTGCGGTTGGTTGCAGCAGATTAGATGTCTCACCTGCAATATTAAGCACACATCTTAGAAACACAGGACTCCCAATCCGATCTTTCTCGATTACGGAATCAACTGATTTTTTTATTAATTCCATTTGTTCTCCTTCAAATTTGATAACAGAAAAAAAAATTGACGGTTCTGGCACTTTATGATATATTCTTTCCATATAGGTTTAGTATTTAAAACGCCATATTCTGATTAACATAAATAATATCTTAACGCTTGCGGAGAATAACTATGCCATTGAAAACCCTAAAAGAACTTGTCGCTGAAGCAAAAGCGAATGTTGGACATATTTCGCCTGATGAACTTACAGAAGCAGGTGATTCTGTAATCCTATTAGATGTTCGTGACGAATCGGACTACGACGAAGAACACTTACCAAATGCTGTTTCACTTCCTCGCGGTTATCTTGAACTTGATATTGATGAAGTCGCTCCTGATGAGGATACACACATTGTTACTTATTGTGGTGGTGGCACTCGAGCAACGCTGTCGGCACACACACTAAAAAATATGGGCTATGAGAATGTTTCAGTCTTAACTGGTGGATTCCGTGGTTGGACAGCAGCAGGACTCCCAACTGAAAACAACGACTAACGAGTCTTCACTTATGTAGATTAGCATAATTAGGAGACCTTGTCAATTTTTCAGTGTTTTGTTCAGGGTTATTTAGTTTTATGAATTTTTAGTTGATGTATATTACTTAGAGTTATAGTGCAGGCAGGTAAAGTTTACGCGAAAACCACAGATGAATATAAGTTCTATCTGAATATGAGTAACTGCTTTAGTCCCGTAGGGACGATATGTTTATAGCAACGGTTGTCCTATCTATCTTTAGTCCCGTAGGGACGATATGTTTATTTTTTATCTCGTTCCTACGGAACTCAAGAGGGGTGGACAAATTTTTCTATAAACATTCCGTCCCTACGGGACTAAAAACACGGACAAGAGACTACCATATATAACATTAACGGAATAGCAAAAAAGCATCGAAAAATTTGAAAACTAAATACCCCTGTGTTTGTAGTCAGGCGGTTGTTTTCGGTAGATGTGGTTATCCTTTACCACGGGTATAGATGTTAATGGAGAAAAATATGTCATATTTGTTAATAGATCGTTTTAGTTTACATGAAATGTCAAAAAGGTATATCTTTTTCGGATTTCTCCTTCTCACTTTTTTCATGAATGGTTGCGGTGATCAGAAGAACCAATTGAACATCTTTACTTGGTCAGGATACGTCAGTGACGAGATTCGCGCAGAATTTGAAAAGGAATTTGGCGTGAATGTCGTTGTTGACACTTACGGCTCCAACGAAGATCTGCTCGCTAAAATATCGGCTGGTGCCACAGGTTACGACATCATTATGCCATCAGATTATATGGTTTCTATCATGGTAAAGGAAAATCTGTTAGCAGAACTGAATCGTGACAACATCCCTAACTTTCAGAACATCAGTCCACTTTTTCTCGGTAAGTACTACGATCCAGAAAACCGCTATTCTGTGCCATATACCTTCGGCACTGCAGGTATCGCCTACGATTCATCTAAGGTTTCACCTAATCCTGAAAGTTGGGCGGTACTCTGGAATGAAAAATATAAAAACCAGTTCAGCATGCTTGATGACCAACGTGAGACACTCGGCACCGCCTTTAAACTTCTCGGATATAGCATCAATACAACCGATCCTGAACAACTTAGACAAGCAAAAGAGAAACTAATTGAACAGAAACCATTCGTAAAACAATACAAGAGCGAAGCTGAAGAGTTGCTTATTGCGGGTGATGTCATTATGGCGCATTGCTGGAGTGGCGACGCGTTTCGCGCTGCAGAGGAACGCCCTTCCATCCGTTATGTGATTCCAAAAGAAGGGTCAAGCCAATTTATTGACACTGTCTGTATTCCAAAATCCGCTCCTCATAAAGATCTCGCCGAAAAGTTTATCAATTATCTCCTTCGTCCAGAGGTCAATGCCAAAATTACGACTTTTACGAAATATGGCACTTGTGTGCTAGCTGCGAAGGAACACTTGCCAGAAGATCTGCAGAAGCATAAATTCATCTATCCCCCAGCAAAAGTCATGGAATCACTTGAATGGTTGAAAGATCAAGGTGAGTTTACACAGCAATACAGCCGCGCATGGGATGAAATAAAGGCGAAATAAATCAGAATCTAATCCATGAAATATTTATGGAGTGCTTTGTTAGATTGACTCTTTTTGCGCCCTCCTACGATGTTTTGCAGCTACCTATTTTATTCCTACCTTTTTCTTGAAGAAAACCCACCCTATATACAACTATAAAATAGGCAAGTAATACTATTTCTAAAAATAACTACTCTTAAAGAAATAGACCGTTCGTAGTCGCGTAATTCATTGCCAAATCAACGCCAAATGCGCTTGCAGAATACGCGTATGGTATTCTGCATGATTTGTCGCCTTTTACATTTCATCTCAAAAGAGAAAATAATTTCTTGAATTGGTATACGTATAAGTCTATCCACATTAAGTGTATTTAAAGAGGGTCACCCTCATGAAAGTTTGGTATACGCTGAAATTTCAGTTTCGGAATCCGTTAGTTATTCCTATTCATATTACAACATGGATTTTGTCGTTTTTTCTATTTGATGTTGTAACAGGCAGCAAAATAAATAACGCATTTCAATCTATTCTTGATGAAATACTTGTATTTGTTGTTCTTGGCTTTATTTCCAGTTACCGAGAGACGAGGGGAAAACTAACAGGTATTGCTACAACACAGCAAAATTGGAGGAATTGGTCTGACAATCAAGAGCAACACTTATCTAATTCTCGGAATATAGAAATACCTATTCTATCTGAATACCCACGTTTAACTTCATTCTTGACAACAGTTAAAAACACTGTTGTTGAAATGTTTCGTAATCCTCTATTATATGTCTTTCATTTTATCTGTTGGAATTTTGTATTTATTTTTGGAACATTGTTAGATGACGGTATGCAGTATACCATAAGAGAAGAATGGCCTATGGAGGTATTTCAAATTATCGACTATGTTGTGTCAGATATGAAACATGAGTTCTTCTATGGGTTAATTGTGATTCTAATATTCGCATTTATAACCAGTACACAAGAGGCTAAAGGAAAAGTTCAAGGAAAAGCAAAAGAACAGCAGCAATGGTCTAAATGGTATGAACAACAAAATAGCACTGTTGCATCTGGGCAGACTATTGAAGATTCCCCTTCTCTCATTACAAACGAAACCGGACAATTATTTGTAATTCGGATGCCGGTTTATACCATCATACATGTTTTTGTTGTTGTGGTGCTTTGCTTAATATTAGCTGTCCAACTCATTCTAATTACTGACTGGAGTGGTATTAAGTTTCTTGGTTGGATTGTGCTGCTCGTTCTCCTAATCCACTAAAGTCAGATAATGGTGTGGTCATTGACCGTAAAACAGGAGGAATAGTATACCCCTGGTCGAGAATGTGGCTTACCTTCAAAACTTCTTGAGTTCTCCCCACCGAACCGTGAGTTTACCTGCAGGTGTAACTGCAAGTGCCGAATCTGTTATCCAATCCATAGAACCTTCGTTATCCCTCGGTGTGTTTGTGAGATTGATAATTTCATCTGTAGCAAGCGTATATCTAAAAATATCGCTCTGCCCGCCATCCGGGCGACTATAGTCTTCTGTCGCGAGAATAAGCACATGCTGAGTTCCCATCCAACGAGCACCGTTTATGTACCATTTATCAAGCGGTGGCATTTCAAGTTCTCTCAATAAACGTCCGCTCACAACATTGTGTATGACAATTCTATTTTTCAGAAGCACTCGACCATTGTATTTATCTTCGCAATATAGTAGCTGTTTTCCGTCGGGGGACCAGTCGAGAGAATATAGGGTAGAGTCAGTATATTTTGTGAAACGCCGGGGGTTCTTACCGTCCGGATTCACAGTATAGATTGCTTCTTGAAAAGGATTACTCTTTGTTACGATATAAGCGATTTTTTTCCCATCAGGGGACCATGATGCGCTTCCCGTGTGCTGATCTTTAATAATAGAGCGAGTAAGTTCGCGCACTTCTCGCGTCTCAATATCAATGATATGAATACTCCAACGATCACCGCTTCGCGTACTTGAAAATGCAAGGTGTTGACTGTCGGAGGACCAACTATGGTTTGCATCAAGTCCAGTGTAGGTGGTGAGTTGTTGCTCCTGTGTGCCATCCAGGTTCATAAGGAAGATATCATGATTCTGTTCATTGGTTTCTCTGGGTTGTTGGCGTTGAAAAGCGATGGACTTCCCATCGGGTGCCCACCGTGGCAGTCCATCATAGACATCATTGAATGTCAATCTTTGCACGTTACCGCCATCATCGTCCATCTTATAAATTTCCCAATCAGACATAAACACAATTTTTGCAGTGGCGAAGGGAACAAAACACAACAAGAAACACGTACTGAAAATTGAAATATAACGCATAGGATTTCTCCTTTAGATGAATGGTGTCTCTCTTTACGTGCTACGAGAGGCAAAGAGAGACACTGAATTGAAAAGGTCTTGAAAACCTAAATTTTATCAACGTGGTGGCCGGAAATGTGTAAACCGAACCTTGTTTACGCAGTCCTTCCAAGAATGCTTCTTATTGTTAAGGCGTCCCCAATACACATCAAGACGGGTAGTCGCGGACATAAAATACTCTTTCCCTGCTCTGGGTGCAGGTAGATTGTGTACATTCACCCAGAGTGTCTCGGAGTCCTCAAGCGGTACTGCCATAACTTGTGTCTCCGGATCATATTTAGGTAACGTCCCTCCATATACCGGCGTTTCGGCGAAATATTGATGTTGCCAATCATTAATAAAAAGCCGGAATTTCCAGTAGGCATCGAATTCATCATCCTCATGATAACTCTCCGCATAGATGGAATGGTCACTTGAAATGTAGGCTTGCCCGAGCACCCCGAAAGGCCAATAAGTAAGATTACCTACCGAAGCGGAACCGTAAATCCAATCTATACCAGTAGTAAACCATCCTGAATCCTGTAGATTTTCCGCGGGGCAATGCGCGAATACGTTCCCTAATCCACTTCCTATTAATAACACGATTATACCGTAAATAACAAACTTATTATACATCATAAACCTCATTTTTTGTATTATATATTGTGAGGGTTTTACATAACTAATGATTTGAGCAGGCTGTACGAACCCTCTGAATCGCGCAGCTTGCTACTAATGGACTGTCCACTCCAAAATTGCGGGTATAGGTCGCGATTCGGAGATCGCTCCTACAGAAGATGACCCTTCTTTGTAGGAGGGAACTCCGATTCCCGACTATTACTGATACCTATAATTTTAGAATGGATACTCCACTAACTTTTATATGATAACATTTTGCACCCCCAAAAAAATCAAGTAATATATTGTCCTGTGTTTTTAGTATATTTGACATATAATGCCGTGTCTAAAAAATAACGTCACTGAAAGAAATAGACCGTTAGTAATAGCGCAATTCATTACGCCTCTTACATTCTTCACTTGAGAGTAAACCTACAAGTCTCGTAATGAAATCTTATTTTTTAGAAATGGTACAAGGGCACGTGACATTTTGGTTTGTCTACGCACCAGACGAATATCTGGTGCGTTTCTTTTTTGTAGAACAAAAGAGCAGCGCCATTCAATTCTCCAATGAGTCCTATCTTTATCAAGACTCCAAAAAATCGCGTCAAACCACCAGGCTGACAACAAAATGCACACGCATCCAAGATGCAGAAAACGTATCAATCCAACTTTCTCTGCAAACTTATTGTGAATCTATTGGATATCTATTGTTCCTAACACCACCAAAACCTCTGATCACCACACAGAACATAGTATAATATCAGTATGAAAATACAAAACCGATCCCGAAACACAAAGATACACAGACCACAAAACATGCAGAACACAAGGAAACCGTGAATCTTCAATACAGATGAGAAATGGAAAAATTAAAATTTATTGAAAAACGAGAAAAACACCTATAAACCTATACAGTTACTGGTTTTATAGCAAATTTAGAAATCATACCACGGTATGAAAAACCATACCGTACGGTATGATTTAAGTAATATTTTAAGTAATACCATTTCTTAAAATAACTTCTCTTTAAGAAATAGAGCGTTCGTAGTCGCGCAATTCATTGCGCCTCTTACATTTTTTCACGAGAGAAAATAATTTATAAAATTGGTATAATAATGATCTCCGAATCACGACCTGCAATCTGTAGGAGCAATCTCTAAACCACGATTTTGCAACTAAAACGGATAATAAGACAAAAATTGAATGCCTCTGAACAAAGATTAAAAAAGATTGACTCCTAAAGTAAAAATGGATATTATATGGATACTATACCTTAAATAAGAGTTATCTGAAGACGCAAATTAGACATCCGTACCATCATTTTCAAATATCTTTTTATACGTAAAGGAGCCGCAATTGAGCAGACCGAATATACTATTTATAATGTCAGACGACCACGCATCTCACGCGATGAGTTGCTACGGGAGTCGAATTAACCAAACACCACATCTCGACCGTATCGCAGATGGCGGTATGATTTTCCAAAACTGCTTCTGTGTAAACTCTATTTGCACCCCGAGTCGTGCAAATATTTTGACAGGCAAACATAGCCACCTCAACGGTGTAAAGAATTTAGGCGACAAACTTGACGGTAGAAAACCGAACGTTGCGAAGATGCTTCAAGCGAGCGGTTATCAAACTGCTATGGTCGGCAAATGGCATCTCGGTCACGGTGGTGATGCCGATCCAACTGGATTTGATTACTGGAACGTTCTTCCCGGACAAGGCGATTATTACGATCCAGTAATGATAGAAGAAGACGGAAGAAAAAAGCACGAAGGCTACGCAACCGACGTCATCACAGATTTTTCATTGGAGTGGCTGCAGAATCGAGACAGAGATAAACCGTTTTTTCTTATGAGTCACCACAAAGCACCGCACCGTCCATGGGATTCAGACCCAAAACATGCACACATGTTTGAGGACGGCGATGTTCCGATGCCAGACAATTTCTTTGACGATTATGCTAACCGATCAAATGCCGCGAAAGAAGCGAAAATGCGGGTTTTCGGTCACATGAACGATAGAGATTTAAAGATTGAAAAATTGGGTCCACCACCCGAAGGTTTATCTGATGAAGAGTTAGCAAACTGGCAGTATCAACGTTACATCAAAGAGTATCTACGTTGCGTTGCATCAATTGATGACAATGTAGGCAGGTTGCTTGATTATCTTGATGAAGATGGTATTGCCGACGACACAATGATTATTTATACATCTGATCAAGGTTTCTTTTTAGGTGATCACGGTTGGTATGACAAACGGTTTATGTATGAAGAATCCTTACGTATGCCATTTATTGTTCGCTATCCACGTGCCATAGGTGCGGGGAGTTCCACACACGCGATGGCGTTGAACATTGATTTTGCTGAAACATGGCTTGATTATGCTGGAATTCCAATTCCTGACGATATGCAAGGCACAAGTTTGCGTCCGATATTTGAAGGTGAAACACCGGATGACTGGCGAGAATCTATGTATTACCGCTATTGGATGCACCTTTCACACCACTATGTTCCCGCTCACTACGGTATTCGGACACATCGCTATAAACTCATCTATTATTACGGAGAACCACTCGGCACAACAGGTTCCGTTAACGAACCGAAAGAACCGGAATGGGAACTCTTTGATCTGGAAAAAGACCCAAATGAGATGTGTAGTGTCTATGACGATCCCGAATATGCAGATGTTGTAAAGGAATTAACAGCAGAATTATACCGACTCAAAGAAGAAGCAATGGATGACGAGTAGATAATTGTTCTCTTGTATCTGTTAACAGATAACCAAAGGAGGCATAAAATGAAAAATGGTAATCCACTGAAAAAAATTGAACCCGGTATGAAAGTTACGGCGCAGATGTCCCCTGAACCCAGCGAAGCGGATTTACAGTTCGCTAAGCAAATGGATGTTGAGTATGTTGTTCTCTGGACAAACGGCGCAAATGCAAATTACGACTATTTCATGAGCCGCCGTGAGATTTTTGAAAACGCAGGCTTGAAAATCTATGGGTTCGGCAACAGCGATGTGCATAATCAGGACGGAATTGTACTTAACTTAGAAAATCGGGATGCGAAGATTGAACAGTATAAAACGTATATTCGTGATTTGGGTAGAGCAGGAATTCCATATACTACCTATGCGCACATGGGAAACGGTATCTGGAGTACCGAGCGTGAGACAACCCGCGGCGGAGCAAGCGCACGTGCGTTCAATCTCAAAACAGCACAGGAAGGGCATTGGGGTGGTCAAAAATATGGGATGCCGCTTTCGCACGAACGCGAATATAGCGAAGAGGAAATTTGGGATAATTATACCTACTTCATCAAACAAGCCGCGCCAGTCGCTGAAGAAGCGGGTGTAATGATCGGTATCCATCCTGATGACCCGCCCGCGCTACATCTTGCTGGAATTCCCAGATGCATCTTTAGTAGTTTTGAAGGTTACAAACGTGCACTTGAAATTGCTGACAGTCCGAATGTTGGCATGTGTTTCTGTGTCGGGTGCTGGCTTGAAGGCGGGGATTTAATGGGTAAAGATGTTCTTGAATCTATCCGTTACTTCGGTGAAAGAGGTAAGATTTTCAAAGTACATTTCCGCAATGTTGATCAGCCATTGCCGCATTTCGTTGAGACATTTGTGGATAACGGGTATCAAGATATGTATCAAGTGGCAAAAGTGCTTCGCGAGGTTGACTTCAACGGTGTGCTGATTCCAGACCATATTCCGAGCATGGCAGGCGACCATCGTGTTGGTACAGCATATACCATTGCGTATATGAATGCGCTTGTAAAACGTGCGAATGAAGAAGTCGCGGCATAGTCGCAAAGTTTCTTCATCAAATTCTATAATTTTAGAAAGGGAGTTTAATTGTGAAAAAGAGTTTCGTTGCATTTCGTCCAACAATCTTTTTGCTATTTTGTGGTTTAATTGCTTTAAGCGGTTGTGAAAAAGTCCAAAAGACATTAACTATGCCGACCCCATCAAAGCAGGCGGTTGCGATAATTAATCCAACAAGTGGAAATACAGTAACCGGTATGGCAGTTTTTTCGCTTACTGATAAGACAGTCATGCTTCATATTGAAATTGAGAATGCATCTCCTGGTCTCCACGGAGTTCATATCCACGAATACGGGGATTGTAGTGCTACAGATGGAACATCTGCCGGTGGGCATTGGAATCCCACTGATGTCGCACACGGAAAGTGGGGTGAAGGTGAATTCCACCTCGGGGACATCGGCAATATAACTGTTGGCGATGATGGTACAGGAACTATTGAATTGTCAACAGAGCTGTGGGAAATTGGCACCGGTTCTATTATAGATGTTGTGGGAAAAAGTATCATCGTCCATGCAGATGCTGACGATTTTGTATCTCAACCTTCAGGAAATGCAGGTGCACGAATTGGGTGTGGTGTGATTGAGTTGGCAGAATAAACAGAATAATTATGTTAACCTGTTACCTTTTATCCTCACGGAGAAAAATATTGAAAGTGTCACTATTGTATGAAAATTTACAGGGTTATTTTGTTTTAAATATTTTTGCTGATTTTTTCCTCTGACGTTAATTTTATGTGTTGCCATCTTGTCCGTGTCTTTAGTCCCATAGGGACGCTATGTTTATAGAAAAATGTTATCTACCCCTCTTGAGTTCCGTAGAAACGGCATAAATGGATAAACATATCGTCCCTACGGGACTAAAGAACTGGAGGGACTCATTTTCTATAAACATAGCGTCCCTACGGGACTAAAGCGTTGCTATATTCATTTTAAACTAATATTGCTACATAAGTGTCGCATAAACCTAACCTCTCTAAACTATAATTATGAGTAATACACATTAAACAAAAATTAAATAACCCTGGAAAATTTATATTTTTCTTGCATTTTGAATTCAAAAATGCTATAATTTGTAATTAATTATTAATTGTGTGATTTGCATGTATTTTGCTATCACCATGAGAAAGTTTAATTTCGGCACAGCTAGCAAGTCGAAATAATAAAAAACAGTTTATGTTGCTCAATTTGTAATTTGGGAAGCGCGCTTCTTACTCAAAAACAACAAATTTGGGCATACTGAATAAGGAGATTTCATAGCTATGAGAAAATTGGCAATTTTTCTTACAATTGCTTTTGCGTGTATCACCATCGTACCAGCGGCGTTTGCTCAAAAATGGCAGCCGGCGGGTGAAACTTGGATCGAAAAGTGGTGGGCTCTTGATTTAGTTCTGAATACCGGAGGCTTTGGTCCATCTGCTGAACGTGACTATCTTGCTGATGGCACTAACGGTGACATTACAAACGTGAATGCTTCAACCCGCTACGGTGCTGGACAGACAGGTAGACGCGCTGTACACCTGCCCCCTGAAAACGGAGGCGTTCTTGCATGGGGCGTAGTGACAATTGACACTGAAAGCCAAAACAATATGTCAACAAGTCGTGGAATTAACGATCTCAATAATATCACATGGCATGGTATTATCCTCGTCTTGTCTCCAGATGACAGGAAGACAACTATGTACCCCGCACATGATGATCATGCGGAAATTTGGCTCAATGGAGAAAAGGTTTATAACAACCCGAACTGGACTGGTGGTGCTCAAGTAGCGTCCCAGCCCACAGAAATTGAACTTATTAAAGGTGAAAACTTCCTGCATTTCAAATGCGGTGAAGGTGGTGGTGGAGATTACGTCAATCTTCGTTTTGATGAATCTGACGAGGATCTCAAGATTGCACCGACACTTGATGGTCAATTCCTTGATGTGCTGACACCTGTTGAACCAAGAGGCAAAGTAACAACAATTTGGGCAGATATCAAGCGGAAATAATCTATAAAGTTTATGTACAAAAAACCCGCATTCTCAATGGATGCGGGTTTTTTATTTAAAGTAGACCTTCAAGATGGGTGTTTTATTTTGCTTCCAAAATCGTTAATATCTTATTGTTAGAGATATTCTTTAATTCTTGCACTATCCCGCTTGGCCATTCAATAACAATGCTATCTACTTCCTCCACCATATTCAAACCGAACAACAACCGTAAATCGCTTCCCGAAGCATAACTTGAACCACTCTTCACTTCCGCTATTTGAGTGATGTTTCCCGTTCTGACTTTCACCTTTGCCCCAATACCATCACGGTTACTTTGCGTTCCGACAAGTTTAACACCGAGCCAGTTTTTCTGATTTCCTCCTTCGTTTCTGAGTAGCACAGCACGTTGATTTGAATTCATAATAACTATATCAATGTCACCATCGTTGTCATAATCGGCTGATGCAGCTGCCCTACCGACAAGTGCCTCAGCGAAGTAATCACCAGAAGTCTGTGAAACCTCGGTATAGGTTCCGCTGCCGTTGTTGTGAAACAGTTGGTCTCGTTGTGCGAAAGTTTCATAGTCCGTTAACTGTTCAATGACCTCCTGTGGATGACCATTTGCGCAAAATATATCCAAGTGTCCATCGTTATCATAATCAATAAAAAGTGGACTAAAGCCAACATAAGGCAAAGTAGGTTTTTGTAATAAACTCTCCACAGTAGCCTCCTCAAAGAAGAAATTGTCATCACCAAGATTTTGGAGTTTATAGAGTGTCGCTTTCTCTGAATTCGCAACGATGATGTCAAACAAACCGTCCCGATTATAGTCTCCACAATCTACGCCCATAGAGCCTTCTGCAACTCCATTTTCATCGTATCCTACGCCGAGAAACAGACTTTCATCAGTAAATGTACCATCACCGTTATTATGATATAGAAAATTCCGCCCTGTGTCGTTCGCAACATAGATGTCTGGAAACCGATCATTATCGTAGTCACAAACAACTGCCGCCATGCCTCGTCCTTCACTTGGGTTTACCAATCCAGCTGCATCTGCAACGTTTGTAAAGGTGCCATCACCGTTGTTTCTATAGAGGACATCTGCTGTTCCCGCATAACTTCGCGGGTGTCCATAACCGACTATCCCTTTATATTTCGTTATAGGCATTGACAATTTGTAAATAAGATAATTAACAACAAAAATATCCAAATCACCGTCTAAATCATAATCGAGATAAACCGCTGCGATACTCCAGAGGGAATTATCAATACCTGCTGCCTTTGTTATATCTGTAAAAGTGCTGTCCCCATTATTTCGGTACAGGGTATCCTGACCGAAGTTACAAACATATAGATCAGTGTCCCCGTCGTTATCAATATCTCCTGCGGATGCAGCCATGCCGTAACCCGTATCTCCTGTTCCTGAAATATGTGTAACATCTGTAAAGTGACCGTTTCCATCATTACGGTAGAGGCAGTTTCTGGCAGCATAGAAATCGCTCTCAGGAACATCTTTTTCTGGAACCGGCCCACTGTTAACAAGATAAAGGTCGGCATCTCCATCTGCGTCATAATCAAAAAAGACTGCACCTGATCCCATTGTCTCAATGATATGCTTATGTTTAGTTTTACCGTTGTTATGTTTGAAATCTATTCCAACTTCTTTGGTAGCATCTACAAAAACAGGTAGTTGTTCAGCAGAACTACAAATTGTAAATATTATGGAAACAGATAAGAGAATCAAAATGGATTTTAACATTAGAGAATTGGTTGAAGGTGGGAGCCCTATTTTTGAGGTTTTTCTGCTGTTTTTGCCACACGAAAACCGACAGAGGATGTTTTCAGAGTAGGGTAGAAATAATATCGAAAGGTTGTACTACATCGCGGAAGTGTATCAATCCATGATCCGCCTCGAATAACGCGCCAGCTACCAACAGTTGGTCCTGTTGGATTTTTCTTTGGACTATGAAAATAGTAGACATCGCTGTACCAGTCTGCTGTCCATTCCCATACGTTCCCTGCCATATCCATAACTCCAAAATAACTCTTTCCCTTTGGAAAACTACCAACAGGCGCAATACGATTTTCATACCCGTCGTTTTTGTCGGATGTATTAGCGTAAGGTTTTATTGCATTGCCCCAGGGCCATGTTCGGTCTGAATAACCACGAGCTGCCTTTTCCCATTCAGCCTCCGTCGGGAGTCGCATGCCTTTCCATTCAGCATAGGCTTTAGCATCATGCCACGATACACCAACAATGGGATGATTGGGGAATTCTGTAGCGCGTTCGGGCCAGTCTCCAATATGTGGAAGATGGGTAAAATTTTCTGGTGTGTGTTGAGTCGATTCCTGTGTTTTTTGGGGATTATTGGCTTGTAAACTATGCCAAAATTCATAATATTCTGCGTTGGTAACCTCATATTTACTGATATAGTAAGCATCAAGATATACTTTATGTGTCGGTCTTTCATCTGGCGCGCGTTTTTCATTTCCCATTGTAAAGGTGCCGCCGGGGATCAGTATCAACGGATTTTCTTTTTTCTCAGCAGACACAGCTATAGTAAAAGCAATACTTAATAGAAGAATAAGCAAAGTTGTAAAAAATAACCTAATATCTAACGTATCTGTCCCGGTTTTTAGTTTGATACGATTATTTTCTTTTCTTCTGTTTTGACAAGAAATGTTCATACGCCTGATAATGTTCCTTGGCAAGTTTGTGGTTACCGACACTTTGATACAGTTTTGAAAGATTGAGGTGATAGTGGGGTTGTTCGCCATCTAATTCAATTGCTTTGCGGAATGCTGGAATTGCATTTCGAACATCTCCCAACATGGCGTAAGTACTACCAAGCGTATTATACAAAACTGCTATATTGGGGGCTAATTGAATAGCCTTACGGACTGATTCTTGGGCATGCTTAGGATAATTTAGATTGATAAATGCTTGGCTGAGTCCGTGATAAAAACTCGCAATAACATCTGCAGACATTCTTTGTCTGGTGGCAATCTCAATACATTTCTGGAAGACAGGCACCACATCATTATATCTTTTTTGTTGCATTAACACATTTGCCAAACCCCTCCATGCTTGAAGGTTATTTGGCTCAGTCCGAGTTAAGCGAGTGAAACGTTCATATTCAGCATATTCTTTTTGTAACTGCTGATATATTTGCATTTCTTTCTTACTTTTATTTCTCTCCCCCATACGTAGATACGCTGTTCCGAGTCCATAATGGGGTTCTGCGTAGCGAGGCGGTCCAAACTTTATTGCTTGCGTAAAGTTTTCTATCGCTTGCGGGTAATCCTTTAAATTGAGATATGCTGTACCAACATCATTATAGCTTCCTGCAGCGTTAGGTTTTAGTTCAATCGCCCGTGTTAAAACGTCAACAGCGTCCGAAAATTGACGCTGCTTGAGGTAGACTTTACCGAGGAGTTCATGCCCGCGGGCATGTTGCGGAGATAGCGTTATCACCTTTCGTAAAGGTTCAACTGCATCTGCCCACTGATTAAGTTTAAAATAGACAAGACTTAATGAGTGTAGTGCCTCAATATTATCTGGCTTCAGTTCTAAGGAGCGTTGGTAAACTTCAACTGCTTTGTTCCAAAATTTTTCTTGTGCATACGCTACTCCCAAATAGTGCAGTATTTCATAGTGTTTCGGTTCAACAGCAAGTGCTGATTCAAATGCATCTATTGCCCCTTTATTATTTCCTTGAAATAGAAAAACAAATCCTTGCTCCACATGTTGTACGTATGTGGCATGATCGTTTTTTTCTGCGGTGAGTGCAGATAGTGGCAAGCACAGATAAAGTATGATTAAGATTTTCAACTGATTTCGCATTTTAGAATCCGATTGTGTTTAATATTCAGGTTAAGACTTGTTAAAAGATAGGTATGATTTGGACCCTATAAGATATTATATTAACGCTATTCCTAAAAAAAATCAATCTCTTTCTTCATAATCACACAGCCGTTTAGTTTTCAGGTTTACCTGGTTTTAGAGAGCATAGCGACCATAAGGTCGCTTCTGCAATAAGGAATTTTGGATAAATGTGAGAACTATTTAAGATATGGTAGTCTATGTGGTCTTCCTAAAAACACTTGCATAAAATTCTATAATAAGGTATCCTTTTTAAAATCGGTTGTGTCTTGTCACATCCTCTAAGAGACAAGAGGATTAATCATAACCTTTGATAGACTGGAGGAATCTGGATGGCGCAAAAACTATCCATTGTGATTCCGATTTTCAATGAAGCTGAGCATTTAGAAGAAATTTTACGACAGATAGATGCGGTTGAAATCGGAATGGAAAAAGAACTTATTCTGGTTGATGATTGTTCAACAGATGGGACGCGCGAAATATTAGAAAACCTCCAAAATTCATCTGAAAATACCGCTAAAATATTTTACCATGAAATAAATCGTGGCAAAGGTGCAACTTTGCGAACCGGTTTTCAACATATTACGGGAGAGATTACCCTCATACAGGATGCGGATTTAGAATACGACCCACAAGATTACCCGAAATTGCTTGAACCTATTTTGACAAACAACGCTGATGTCGTGTATGGATCGCGATTTATGGCGGGACGACAAGAAGGTTTGTTGCGGAGTTACCTTGCGAACCGATTTCTTACATCTCTTTCAAACCTTGTAAATGGCACAAAATTAACAGACATGGAAACCTGTTATAAAGTCATTAAAACTGATATTTTGAAAGATATATCGCTGTGCTCAGATAGATTTGGTTTTGAACCAGAGATTACTGCGAAATTAGCGAAACGGAAGTGCAAAATCGTTGATGTCCCAATTAGTTATCGTGGTAGAGACTACCATGAAGGGAAGACTGTGAGTTGGAAAGATGGTGTTGCAGCGATTTTTCACATTCTGAGGTTTCGTTTTTTCTCTTAATTCCACCATATACAAGGAGCATCAATTGACAGACCGAGCTAAAGGTTGAAGCCTATGGGAAATTTGCAGAATTTATTAAAAGAGGTTGATGATCTGCTCAATTCATCTGATGACTTGCAAACACAACCGCCTTTAGCACAACCAGAAATACAAAATGATGAACTTTTAAAGGCGTTGCAGGAATACTTTCAATACGATGCTTTTCGGCATGGGCAACGGGATATTATTGAAGCGATTTTGAATGAGGAGAATGTTTTTGCAGTATTTCCAACTGGACACGGAAAATCTTTGTGCTATCAGTTACCTGCATTAATGCTACCGGGAACAACAGTTGTTGTTTCGCCTCTCATATCGTTAATGAAAGACCAAGTAGATGCCCTAAAGGCGCGGGGAATAGAGGCTGTATCGCTTATAAATAGCACACTCAGTTGGGAAGAGTATCGCCTTGAAATAAATAGATTAAAACAAAACAAAATAAAACTACTCTATATTTCTCCTGAACGTTTACGCAGCCGTAGGTTTTTAGATATTCTTAATTCTGTGCTTATCTCTCTATTCGTCATTGATGAGGCGCACTGTATTTCACAGTGGGGACACGATTTTCGTCCTGCTTATCTTTCAATCTGTGATGCTATTGACACGCTTTATCCGCGGGCAATCGCCTTGTTCACAGCAACTGCACCGCCAGACATCCGAGAAGATATTCTGGAAATTCTGAAGATCCCAGAACCACGGGTGCTTGTGCAGGGGATTGAACGACCTAACCTGAGGCTTGCTGTTCACAAAAGCGAAGACGAAGAAGAGAAAAAATCGCTACTGGAAAAAAGTATAAGTTCACTTGAAGGGAATGGCATTATTTATGCTGGGCGGAGAAATGACACAGAAAAAATTGCCGAGTTTCTCAAAGAGCGGGGACACCGAGTTGATTATTACCATGCGGGGCGTGAGCTGCACGAACGCAAACAGATACAAGAAGCGTTTTTTGATGACAGCGGAAATGGATTAGACATAGTTGTTGCTACGAATGCTTTTGGAATGGGTATTGATAAACCGAACATTCGGTTTATTATTCATTGGACAATGACCGGCACCTTAGAGGAATACTGTCAAGAAATTGGACGCGCTGGCAGAGATGAAAAAGATTCAGATTGTCTTTTATTTTCTTTTCATGAAGACCGCGAGTTACACGAATGGTTCATCAAGGAGAGTGCACCCGACAGAACTTCACTCTTAAAATTGCTACGAACACTTGAAAACTATAAAGGAACAGGGCAATATCGTTTAGCAGCGATGGATGAATTGGAGTTAGAGGTTGGCTATAAGATAGCAAAAATACAAGTTGGGCTTGCCTATCTGGAAAAACTTGGTTTTCTTAAGAGATGGCATAACGTTCCGTCTCAAATCTCTATCCGCTTGAGGACAAGACCTACAGACGATTCACCTGTCCAGTCTGAACTTTATACACATCTGCGTCAACGGCGAGTAACAGATATTTTAAGCTTTTGTCAAGACCTTGAACTGAGTCCAAAGTCGGTTATGGAGCAGCTTGCAGAACTTCAAAGTGAGGGACACCTTCTGTATTGGGGTAAAGATGACCTAATGCTGATTGAATTGCTAAAGGATAGTGAACTTTTGTCATCTCTCTCTGAAGAACAGATGGGATTGGGAGACTATGTAAAATATAAACGAAGCAGAATTGACAGAATGGTTCGCTATGCGGCGGCTGATGAGTGTAGAATGAAATTTATCCGTGATTATTTCGGAGAGGAGGTGTCAGAGGATTATCGGTGTGAGAAATGCGATAACTGCGCCACAAATGCTATGATGTAACCTTTTGCGTGGACTTTATTTTCCTCTATTCACGGACGGATTATATTGACTCGCCTGCATGGGTTTAAATCTTACGAAGTGCCTCTTGAAAGACAGATTGGAGAGAAACACTGTTTTGTTCGGCAAGAGATTTACAATCCTCATACTCTGGAATTGTTTTGATTAGATCACCGTTTAAGTAACCGCGTTTAGCTCGAACGGGTCCCCATTCGGTATTGATTTCCACATAATCACGATTAAGGATAACACGGTCAGCAGTGTAGAATCGAACACCGAAGGTTGTTGTTTCTGTTAGAAGTGTTTTTATCAATAGGTCTCTTGTGCTGGATGAACAAAGTACATTTATCTTTATGGCAGCTCTGCCTTTCTTCATAAGAATAGGGACGAAGAATACATCTAAAGCACCGTGTTCCAAAAGCTTGTCCATCACATAGCTGGAAATTTCTGGGGACATGTCATCTACATTCGTTTCAATGATTTCTATGCTGTCACTAAAACCGAGGGCAGGGTCGTGTCTATGTTTAATGTTGTTTGAAGGAGATTTTTCACCGATACAGATGCGAAGGAGATTTGGCTGCATATCAAGATCTCTGGTGCCAGCACCGTATCCAATTTGATTGATGGTCATATTGGGCATAACGCCAAAATCTTTGGCAAGTGTAGTGATGATGGCAGCACCCGTAGGCGTAACTAATTCTTTGGGAATTTCGGTTTGACGGATTGGAACTCCGTGTAAAAGTTCCATCGTGCCCGGCACAGGTACAGGCATCATACCGTGGGCACATTTAACAAAACCGCGACCAAGTGAGAGAGGCGAAGCGTAAATCTCTTCAGCACCGAGTTGTTCGAAACCGATGACAGCACCAACGATGTCCACGATAGAGTCAATCCCACTGACCTCGTGTAAATGTACTTTGGCTTTGTCAGTGTCGTGTACTTTCGCTTCGGCTTCAGCAAGTCTGTCAAATATCTGTTTAGCAGTATCACGGATGCTCGTTTTGAGGTCACTTGTATCAAGCAGATCAAAAATCTCAGATAGGTGTCTACTGGGACCGTGGTCATGTTTATGGTGATGTCCTCCGTGTGAATTTTCAGGAGTCTCAACTATTGCTTGCGTTCCGGTGATACCGTGTTTTGTTGCTTTCTGGAAATGGAGACTGAATTCGGTTTCTAATTTTAGTTTCGCGAGTTCGTTTGACAGGACATCTGGATCAACTCCTGCATCAACAACAGCACCGAGAACCATATCACCACTAATACCAGAGAAACAGTCAAAGTATATGATTTTCAATCGGGGATTCCTTTAGTTGAGCGGTTGGATTGAGGTGATGTGTCAATTGGTTGTTGCAGAACTTGCTAAAGTCCTGCAACATACTTACAATTGATAGTTATTTGTTTGTCTTTTATAGTAAATTACGTAAATAAATTCACATATCTTCTGTGAATCAACGCTGAATGCGCTTTTGGCATTCAGCGGGAGCGATCTCCGAATCGCGACGCACCTCACTGATAGTCGGGAATCGGAGTTCCCTCCTACAGTTCAGATGTAAAGTTAATTGTAAAATCCACTATAAAATATCAATGACGGGACAAAATCCTAATATTTTTGAAACAGTTCCTTTAATAATTCTTTCGGTTCGTGTCGTCTGAGTTTATTGAGAGCCTCAACTTCGATCTGTCGGACTCGTTCACGGCTGATTTCAAGTTTTGTGCCGATATCAGCAAGTGTGTATTCCGTGCCATCAATTAACCCGTAGCGCAGGACAATGACGTGGGTTTCACGTGGGTTGAGTGTTCTGTTAAGGACTTCTTCTAATGCTTCAATTTTAGAGAAGTTAACCAATTCTGTTTCAGGTGTGATTTGAGAATCATCTGGAATTATATCCCGAATTGGCACTTCTGGTGCAGTTTCACTAATCGGTGCATCCAACGAAATAGGGTCTTTCGTTGCTTGCAGGATTTCATCAACCTTTTTCTCAGAGAGTTTTACCTCTCGTGCGACCTCTTTAATTGAGGGTTCACGCCCCAGTGTGGCGGTAAGATTAGTTTGCACCTGTTTGATCAATCTACGGGTTTCACCGATGTAACACGGAACACGAATGATCTGTCCTTGCTGGTCTAATGCGCGTTTAATCGATTGCATTATCCACCACGTGGCATACGTGCTGAAGCGGTATCGGAGTGTGTGGTCAAATTTCTCAACCGCCTTCATGAGTCCGATGCTTCCTTCCTGCATGAGATCAAGGAAGGTCAAAGCCGTTTTATTAAAGTGATGCTGTTTTGCAATACTTGCGACTAATCGTAGGTTTGCTTCAACAATTTTCATTTTGGTGTCGTGGGCAAGTTTATCTGCTTCTATAAGTTTCATCAAGAGAGATTTGAGATGTTCTAATTCAGTTTGAAGCGTTTCTAAAAGTGGATTTAGAGTGTTTACAGTCCACTGGACTTCTAAAATTTGCCCGATCTTTGTATATGCAATTTCATCTAACAAATCTGGGGGAAGTTTATCCAAAAGTTGCACTATTTCATATTGTGTCACCGCAAAAATTTCAAGCAAACGTATCTCTTCTTCCTTATCAAGCGGCATTGCTTCAATAAGAGAATTGTGTTCCATATTATGAGAAAATGGGGTTTGTTCTTGTTCTGTGGTTGACAACCCAAATTTATCAGGAGTTCTGCGAGCTGTTTCAATGCTGGTGCGGATTACGCCTCGTGCGTATGCTCGGAACTTTTGCCCCCGTTCAGGTGTCCAACTTTCTATTGCTTTAGTAAGAGCAAGGTAGCCTACCTGCATTAATTCTGGAGACACAGCTGCAGCGTATTCTGGATCATTTACATATTTTTTGAGGAGGTGCAGATTACCCCGAAGAATTTTCGACTTTACATTTTCTAACTTTTTTTGTTGCTTTTCCAGTTTTTGCAGTATGTCTTCTATTGGTAAAATGTATGTCGAAATTTGATCTATAATTAGTTTATGATCTTTTTGAGCTGGTTTTAAATTTTGATTAGAAATACTGCGGGTTTTAATTGGAATTTCTAACGTGTTTATTACCCACTTAGGAAATTTTTTGAAGTTTGACGCAAAAACCTGTATGCCTTCTTGGTATGTCTCAAAAAGTGCTTTTTCTTGATCCGCTTCCAATAACGGGGTTTTCGCGATAGTCTGGAGATAAGCGAAGGTCTCATCCTTTACCGGAGTAGTGTTCTCCTCTTTTTTCTCCTCAGCAGGAAACAGATCATAATCAACTGAATCAACCGGGTAAAAGTTTTTCATTTTTGTATTTCCTTATGTCAATGCAGAGTTGTTTACTTTGCATATATACTAAATTATTTGCATATATACTAATTAACCGTTTATGTTCCAAGCATTCGGACAGATAACCGTTGATAATATTTCGTCATCCAATTCCGCACTACTAATGTCTTAAAATTTCAATTTGCGTTAAAAACGTCTAACGTTAATGTTTGTTACAAAGTTTTGATGGTATTTATTACCTGATATGTCTATTAAAAACCGAACAAAATGGAGGCAATTTATGCATGAAAAACCGCAAAAAGATGTAGTTCAACGTTTATTAGAAGGTGAGTCTTTAGCTAACGAAGATCTAACCAATGTAGACTTAGCAAATCAATCACTTGTCGGTGCTGATTTCTCAGAGGCAAATTTAAGTGGTGCAAATTTAAAAGACGCTGATTTAACTGATGCTAATCTAAACGATGCAAATCTAACTGGAGCAGACCTATCCGGTGCAATTCTATTACGCACCTATTTGGTTGGGGCAAATCTAACAGAAGCAACGCTGGAAAATGCTAACTTGTTTGGAGCGTTTCTGAGTGGAAGCCTCCTCTCTGGCACTAATTTTCGCGGTGCCGATTTACGACGAGCAACACTTGGATGTCCTCAATGTGTTCCTACTGCTCCCTTTGGCAGCCTTACGACTTTTGAAAATGCTAATCTGGAAGAAGCAATTTTTGGTGAAATTAAATTAGACGGTATCGTTTTACTCGGCGCAAATTTCAAAGGTGCATATCTTTATGAGGTAGATTTATCTGAAGCGATCTACCGCGAATCCGACCTGGAGGGCGCTATCACCAAACAAGGACGAAATTAAGGTTTTATTCATTGTTTTCACGCCATAGTGATTCTGCGTTGATATTGTTACAATTCAATTAACTTTGGAACACGTTTACAACCTAAGTTGTTCACAACAGCCCTGATCCTTCCTGATCAGGGCTTATATTTTTTTGGTATGAAAAACTCTTTTCAGAATACGGGTGTGTAAAGTTTTCGTACAAAGCATATTGTCGCTTGAGTTTCGCTGCGTCCTCCCCGATCTACACATTGAATTAAGACGTTTCACGTCACATTTAGGACGTATTTCACGTCACATTTAGGCGTTTTGCACGTCACTGTGACGTGCAGAATTCAATCAGGACAAGGATTGTGACGTGGATTTTGAGTTTTTTTGTTTTTTCTTCTCTTTTTTCTGTAGAATTTTGAGTATATTGAGAATACTATTTTACTATGTAAAAATAATATTAACATAAATATATTGTTTTGTCAAGTTAAAATCTAAAAAATAATCAGTGACAAAAACTTAACACACCCACAGAATATGTAGTTATACTATAAAAAGAACGAAAATGATATAATATTGTTGAAACGTTAATTTAACCTACATAGTATTGAGACGTGTTTAAATCTAATTAGTTTACAAATGTGTGATTTTTTGGCGTTTTTATATAGGACACTAAACTATATCGGGCGTTATGCGTTACAGCCCCTATTCGTCAGGATTATCCGAAAATCTGCTGTTGACACAGTTTATTATAAAGACCGTCTTTTTCTAATAATTTCGTGTGGTTTCCGCTTTCCACGATTTCACCATCGTCAATAACCAAAATATTGTCAGCACGCATTACCGTTGAAAGTCGATGTGCAATAATAAAGCTGGTTCTACCCTCCATAAGATTTGTCAGCGATTTTTGGATAATTGCTTCTGATTGTGTGTCAAGAGCTGAAGTTGCTTCATCTAAGATGAGAATTGGAGCATCTTTTAGAATAGCGCGGGCAATAGAAATACGCTGCTGTTCTCCACCTGAGAGGTTACCACCTGCCTCTCCTATTGGTGTGTCGTAACCGTTAGGCATTTCAGAAATAAAACCGTGAGCGTTTGCTTTTTCTGCTGCCGCGATGATTGATTCTCTTGTTGCACCTGGTGAACCGTATCCGATATTTTCTAAAACAGTGCCATCAAATAGAAACGTACCCTGTGGAACAAGGGCAATATTTTGCCTTAATGATGTCAGCGTGACCTCATCAACGGGAAAATCATCAATTAGAATTGTACCACTTTCAACTGTATAGAACTTTAGCAGTAGGTTGAGTAGTGTTGTCTTCCCGCTGCCGCTTGGACCGACAAGTGCGGTAATCTCCCCCGGCTCCACTTTAAAACTGACATTTTTTATCACAGGGCGTTCTTGATACGCGAACGAGACGTTTTGAAATTGGACAGTTCCCTGTACGTTAGGGAGTTCACGTTTTCCATCTGGTTGACTACCAAGTTCTCTTTCTAAATCAAGCAGTGGGAAAATACGATCTGCAGAAGCGAGACTTTGTTGTAAGACATTATTGACACTACCTATCGTCTTAATCGGTTTATACATCAGACCGACTATTGCAATATAACCTACAAACCAACCTATATCAAGACTTCCTTCTATGACGTTCCAACAACCAAGTCCTAAAACTGTTGTGATTCCGATAGCTGCCATCCATTCAATAAGTGGTGGAAGAAGGGATGCAAATTTTGCGCGACGAATTGCTGAGTCGTATTGGCTTGATGTAACCGTTTGAAACCTCTCCATTTCAGTTTTTTCGGCGGTAAAACTTTTTATAATGTTGATTCCATCAAGCGTTTCCTTGAGTTGCGAATAGATGTCCGAACTACTTTGTTGAATTTCCATGCTTGCTTTGCGGACACGTGCTCCGATACGTGAGATGGAATATGCAACAATTGGCAGTACTAACATGGAGAAGATCGTCATATAGACATTTTTATAGAGCAACACTGCACCAAAAACGACGACCTTAATAATCGCACGCATAATTAATGCTGTCGCTGCGACTGCTTGCTGCAACATTCGCACGTCATCAGTGGTTCTTGCCATTACGTCGCCACTTTGATTTTCTGAGAGGATACCCAGTGGGGCTGAAACTAATTTTTCGTATAGGTCATTTCGCACGCGGAAGCTAAATTTATTTCCGACACGTTCCATCAGAAAATCGTTACCGAAAACAAAAAATCCCTTTACAAAAACAAGACTGACAGCGCCTATAAAAATCCAAAAAAAGAAACGGATGGCATCGCCCGCATCTGTTAATGTAATTTCATAACCTTCAAAAATGTTCTCTATATAAAAAAAACGGATAGTACGAGGTTCGGAAGATTGACTGAAGTTTTCTAATAGTTTTAGTGAATTTAGCGTATCTGCTAAAATCTGAATCGGTCCGAGATCACAAACAGAAACGACCAAAGCACAAACCATTGCTAATATAATAGAACCTTTGTATGGAATGAGATAACGTAGAAACCGGAAAAGGTGGTTTTTTGGGTGCAAGGCATCATCACCTTGACCAGAAGACTCTTTCTTCATATTTAATATTTTATTCTGAGACAACTATGGAAAATTGCCTTACTGTTTCTCGGTATACCTATAATCCCCAAATTGAAGGACCTTGATTTTTGCAGCAATGCTTGGTTCACAACGGATATTCAGGTTTTGATTTTGGAAGTTCATCTTTTCAATAATACCGATTGCTAAAGTGTTGCCTGCTTCATCAACCATTCCCACAAGGCGTTGTTCAAAGTAAGCAAGTGTTTCAGCGACAACAAATGATAAACTCAGATAGTTTTTCAGACTTTTAGTGGCAGATTGTGGTAGGTTTCTTCGCGCAATTAGGCTTACAGAGCGATGTCCCCACTCGGCATATATTATCTCTTCTTCGGTTAGTCGGGTGAGTATTTCTATTTCCTTCTGATTTGCGATTCTGCCATTGAAAAATGAGGTGCGTGCGCCTCGAATTTGTCCAAATGGAACTGTTTGGCGTTCACTATCTGCGAAATATGCTTCAAATTTCGCTTTTCGATTTCTCTTACGTGCTTCACTGCTTTTTGTGCGTACCAACTTATGTGGGGGTAGATAGTGGATTGTGAGAAAATTTAAGTCGTTATAACAAGCAACAATCCTTTCCAAGTCCTTGGAACGCCCGATGCAGACCAAATGATGTGGACGAATAAGATCAATTTTTTGCTGTTTTAACGCCACGGCCGCTCCGTCATGAACATATCCTGTTGTATCAATAACAGTGAAATCTGCACCAGCATTCAGTCCAGCATCAACCATTAATCTGGTTCCAGTTAAAATCGGAAGTAGATTGCGTTGCGGAGATAAAGCACCGACAAAATAGAAAACATCTGCTTTGTGGTATAATTCATCACTTCGGTTTTTCTGTGTGTTCCCAATTTGTTCGGATTTCATATTAGAGTTTTCTTGGTCGGTAGTATCATTTTCGTGACCGCCAAAGGGTAAATGCGATTCAGCACCTTCTGATGATGGTTCAAAGAGTTTCATGCCGATGGTGGTAGGAGGACCGATTTGAGATTGTCCTACATCAGCGTCAACAAATGCAACTTTCAACGATGCTTTACAAGCGTAATCAGTCAGATAACGACAAAATGTTGATTTTCCGGCATCTGAAGTACCAAGGACGAGTACACGTTGGTTCGGCATCACAATAAGACTTGCAAGCCGCTTCCAATCAGGATTAATTCGATATTTGTGATTCATGACGGATAGCCTCTAATTCCCAAGGCTAAGTTCATATCGAAATGTAACACCGGGTAAGTTGAGAATGTCGTCAAATTGAGGATTATGTTTTATACCGAGGAGTTGTTCAAGTAAGGAAGACTTTCTTTGCTTGCGGACGATTTTGGGAGTGCCTTCAATGTTACCGAGCGCCCCAGCAATTTTAATGGCATCTTGTAGGTTTCCTAATTTATCGATTAATTTATGGGTCTGAGCCTGTTTTCCAGAGAAGATACGTCCATCAGCAAGTTTGACGATTTCGTCTCGATTTAAATGTTCTTCACGCGATTTAACGATTGCGTCTACAAATTGATTGTAAACATCATCAACAGTTCCTTGAAGAACATCTTTTTCCTCTTCGGTGAGATCGCGAAAAATTGAACCTGCATCTTTAAATTGACCACTTTTAATAACTTGCTGCTCTAACCCGATTTTCTCATATAAACCCTTCATTTTGGTGAACTGCATGATTACACCGATACTACCGGTCAGGGTTCCTGGATTAGCGACAATGGTATCAGCTGCACAGGCGATGTAATAACCGCCCGAAGCGGCTGTGCCACCCATTGATGCGACTATAGGTTTATCCAATTTTGTTAATTCACGATGAATTTCCTGGACAGGCGCTACACTCCCACCCGGTGTATTAATGCGGAGTACAATAGCCTTTACGCTTGGATCATCTCGATAGGCGTGGATCAGTTTTATGGGCGCATCTGATTTGGATATGATGCCTGTAATATCAAGCACAGCCACTTTCTGACCGATAGATGATGTTCCAACCATCATAATACGGACAATGACAGATAAGAAAAAGAGTATAACAATAGCGGCTATGATTATCAAGACACGTTTCTGTTTCATATTTATGGTTGTTTCACGGAGGCGATATACATTCTAAATGTTGTGTAGATTACCCGATTCATTGATTTACTTCTTTTAATTAGGCGGAAAAATAACTACCCAAAAGGTTTTAATCAACCAACCTATATCGGAAATGAACCCCTGCGTTGCAACGTAGTGAAGGTCAAGTTCTAACTTTTTCGGCATTAATTGTGTAATATAATAGTGTTCTGGATCGGTTTGTGCAGCTAATTTTTCCTCTTCATTGCGGTTGGCAATTTGCGAAGGACCAGTAATGCCGGGTTTTACAAGGAGTACTCGTCTTTGTGTTTCTGTGTAGTATTTGACATATTTCGGAGCTTCAGGACGAGGACCGATGAGACTCATTTCCCCTTTGACGACGTTAATTAAGTTTGGCAGTTCATCTAATTTTGTGAAGCGTAAAATTCTTCCAATCCATGTCACACGTGAGTCTTTATGTGTTGTGAGACCGATTCCAATTTGATCAGCATCAACAACCATTGTTCTGAATTTATACATTTCAAAAATCGTTCCATCTTTACCTACACGCTTTGCTTTGTAAAATACGGGTCCGGTGGATTGGACTTTGGCAAGTAGACTTCCAAGTAAGAATAATGGAGAAGAAAGCAATAAGGTTGTGATTGCAAAGAGAACGTCAAAACTACGTTTTGCCCAATTTGGACGAATATGCGGATCTTTACTGACGGAGGAACTATCCATGGTCAGTGCTGCGTTTGCACTTTGAGAAGGTTTATTAGTCGACTGATTTCGCATTTTACAGTAGATTTACGATTAACGACTCAACGTTGAGCAACGGACTTTGTAAACCGCAACAGTCCAAAATCTATCTTTATACTTTCTATAGATTATACGCTCCTATCTGTTGTCGCTGGTTGGGGTGTTTCAGTATCTTGTGGAGGGTTGATAAGATGGCTTCTGATATCGGATTGGTTATCTCTATCTATGTTTGCAATGAATGCGCGATTTGGTTCGTAAGTGGGCACTAATTCTTGGAATTTTGCTACTATACCTTCTGTATCAAGCGCATCTGCCAATTCAGAAAGTTCGCTGATTTGCGACAGCAGTTGTTCCTCCGCAATGTTTTCCATTTGTGTGACAAAGATACGTTGATGTTTGGTTGCTGTAACACCTTCTTGAGGCGTAAGGAGCTCCTCATAAAGTTTTTCACCTGGTTCCAAACCAGTAAAGTCAATCTTGATGTCCTTATCAAGTTCTAATCCAGATAATCTAATCAGGTCACGAGCAAGGTCAAGAATTTTGATAGGTTCTCCCATATCCAACATCAAAATTTCGCCACCATTTCCCATAGCCCCGGCTTGAATTAAGAGTTGGACTGCTTCTGGTATTGTCATGAAATAGCGAGTTGCTTCACGATGTGTGACAGTGACGGGACCACCTTTGGCAATTTGTCGTTTGAAGTTTGGTAAAACGCTTGCACGGCTACCGATGACATTGCCGAATCGGACAGCAATAAATTTAGTCCCATTTCGATTCGCTTTACATTGAATAAGTTTTTCAGTCACCTGTTTAGAGGCACCGTATACACTCGTTGGGTTGACTGATTTGTCGGAAGACACAAGGATAAACGCTTCAACTTGATGTGTTATCGCAGCATCAATTAGGTTCTGGGTACCAAGTATGTTATTCTTTACCGCCTCATCCGGATGAATCTCCATGAATTTGACATGTTTATGAGCAGCGGCGTGGAAGATGATATGTGGACGATACCGCTTTGTAATCTGAAAAACTTTGGAATTATCTCGAATATCACCAATAATTAATTCACGGTTGAGTTGCGGATCAGATTCACGCAATTCCATATCAATGTGATACAAGCTATTTTCGCCTCTGCCGAAGAGGATTAGTAATTCAGGATCAAGTTTTGCTACTTGTCGACAGAGTTCAGAACCGATAGAACCGCCTGCTCCTGTTACCATCACCCGTTTTCCAGAGAAATATTTTGAGATCTCTGCTAAGTCAACCGTAGTTGTGGAACGGTTAAGCAGGTCTTCCAATTTTACTTCACGAATGTGGTTGATACTAATCTTGCTCTCAAGTATAGCGTGTATATTGGGGACGATCTTGAATTGGCATCGTCGGTATTCACACTGTCGGGTAATATCCCGAATTTTCCCGCCCGGTGCTGAAGGTATTGCGATGATGACTTCTTCAATTTCACGTTTACGGGCGATATAGGTAAGATCACGCGTGGTGCCTAATACTTCAAGCCCTGCAATACTTTTGCCGACTTTTTGCGGATTATCATCAATGAATCCAATAGGTAAGTATCCTTTTTCAGGGTGGCTTCGTAATTCTTTTAAGACCCCTATTCCCGCAGGTCCAGCACCGACAATTAGGACTTTAGTTCTTGGTGAGGCAACATCTTTTTGGCGACCTTCTTGGAAAATACGATAAGAAAATTTTGCAAAACCGATTAAGGACGCATTGAAAAATCCGTCAATTAGAAAGAAGGTCCAAGTATCGAATTGCTTCAGGAGTGCCGATAGGCAGATAAGGACTAAACTTGCCACGCCAATAGCAGTTATTAAGGTGCGAAATTCTTTTACACCTGCATATTGCCAAATAGGCTTATAAATTCGGAAGCATAAGAAGGTAATGATGCGTACTAATGTTACAACAGCAGCGATACAAAATAGTAGTTGAGAAGATGAAATCTCAGAAAGAATTGGTATCTGCTGAAAATCTGCTAAAATATCAAAATTGAGTTGTCTGCAAGTAAAATAAGTTAATAAAAATGCAAAATTAACAAGTAATATGTCAATAACAACTGAAGAACTCCATTTAGTTTTGGATTTTACCATATTACCTCCTCAGTTTAGGTGTCTTCAAAGTACGCTTATTGAAATTTATATGTAAACATCTTATCATTAGATTAGTTGGTCATTAGATTTGGGCGTAAACTTGCTCCAGCCGTTCGACGAGAACAGGCCAATCATAACTTGCTTCAACGCGCTTTCTGCCAGCGTCAGCAAGATTTTCCCGAATATCGGGGTTTTCAATTAGGTGAATGACACGTTCGGCAAAAATTTCAGGTTTATCAGCGATAAGAAGTTCTTTTTCAGCCTCAGCCTCCATGCCCATAGCACCAATTGAAGTTGTAACAATAGGTGTCCCCATTGCCATTGCCTCTAAGTTTTTTGTTTGAATCCCCGAACCAGCACGTAAGGGGGCAACAAAAACAGATGCTTTCTCAAAATAAGGACGAATGTCGGGGACATAGCCTGTAACAACAACTCCTTTCTGATCAGCAAGTTTGCGAACCTGTTCAGTTGGATGATTGCCAACAATAAAAAAAGTTGCATCTGGATGCCGCTTTTGTATCAACGGAAAAATGCTATTGCAGAAGTAGATGACAGCATCTGAGTTCGGGAAATAGTTCATAGTTCCAGTGAAAAGCAAGTTTTTCGCTCGATTCTCTGGAACATTAGGTACCAATCGGTCTGTCTCGTTATCACCGTTTCCATTGACTTCATGCCGGTAGAAATATTTTAGATCAACTCCCATTGGAACAACAGATAAATTTAGCGTGTCATCTTGATTCAGCAAGTAATCACGATCAAAGTTTGCAACGACGGTGCCGCAGTCAAACGCTTTCATAATCTCAACTTCATAACGACGAACTCGTTTTTCTTCTAATTTTACCAAAAAACGTTTTGGGGTGCAATCTAATTCTGCACGACGACTTAAGTTTAGTGCTAACGAATCACACAAATCCAAAACCTTTGTTGTTTCCTTGGCATGTGTCACATATTGCCCCATCCGAAAGAGTTGCGCATGGATGAGTTCAAAATTTTCCTCTGCAAGAAGTTGGTTAATTTTGCGTTGCATTTGTGGTGAATACCAGTAATGCACTTGCAAAGGTAGCCTTGAAAGGCAATGTAACGCTGTATTGATGGTTGCAAAAGAGCGACGAAATCGAACCCACTCTACCCGTTCACAAAAAGTACTAAGATGTTCAACGCCCTCTATGTCCGCGTCTGACTCAGCGAAGAAAACGAGGGTGACATCGTGGCGTTTGGAAAGCTGTTTGATAAAATTGTATGATCGTATGCGATCACCTCGCTGTGGTGGATAAGGAGATCGCAAACTTAAAAATAGGATTCGCATTTCCTATTATGCCTCGTATCAAGCATTGGAATTGCCAATTGTTATTTGGAAGGTAATTCTGCTTCATCAATCAACATGACCGGAATTCCATCGCGAATCGGATAACGCCGTTGACATTCACCTTGACATACCAATTTTTGATCTTCTTCTATGTGTTCAATTTTACCTTTACATGCAGGACACGCCAGAATATCAAGCAAAGTCTGCGATAATGTATAAGGTTTTTCAGTATTCAAAACAGTTCTCCCAAAATGTACATGGATTGAGTGAAAATTATGTATGACTAATCTTTTGTATCTTTACTGTCCATGACATCTCTTATATTTTTTCCCACTGCCGCATGGACAAGGCGCGTTTCGTCCTACCTTTGGTATATTTCCCATGGCCTGCTGTGAAGCAAATTCTGCTGAAGTTTGAGAATCATTGTTGGCAGCTGCAGCCCTACGCGGTGGTGTTCGGCCGGAGCCGCTTGGTCTTCTGTTTGGAGCACGACTCGGCGCTTCAGTATTTAGACGCGATTTGAAGATAAACTCGCTAACTTCTTTTTCTATGTTTTGATACATGGATTCAAAGACACCAAGTGCCTCACTTTTGAAAACAACAATAGGGTCTTTGCCGCCATAACCAGCACCAAACCTTATGCCTTCTTCAATAAAGTCAATATTATAAAGATGGTCTTTCCAATGGCTATCAATTCTATCTAACACAAGAAGCCGCTCAAGGAGACGCATAGTTTCCGGTCCCATTTCAGTTTCACGTTGTTTATATGCGTCTTTGAGTTCAGCAATGATTTGGTCGTAAAGATCATCTGCGGATATTTCGGTTAGTGGGGTCTGCCAAGTCGGGTTAATGGGAAAAGTCGTAGTCAACCATTTGGTGAACTGTTCAAGGTCTTCAGTTTCACGTGGTCCCCTTTCAGGAATGATCATCTCAATTTCATCAGCGACGACGTTCTCAATCATCTCCCAAACAGTTTCTTTGGGGTCTTCATCTGAGAGAATGGTATCCCTCAAGGTGTAAATGGTATCGCGTTGCGCTTCCATCACATCGTCAAATTTGAGTATATTTTTGCGAATATCAAAGTTTATCTGTTCAACGCGAGTCTGCGCCTTTTCAATGGATTTTGTGACCCACGGGTGTTCAAGTGGAATACCTTCGTCCATGCCGGTTCGGCTCATAAACCCTTGCAGCCGTTCCGAACCGAACTTTTTCATTAGGTCATCTTCAAGTGAAAGATAAAACCTTGATGAGCCGGGATCTCCTTGCCTACCAGAACGTCCACGCAATTGGTTATCAATCCTTCGGGAATCATGCCTCTCTGTCCCGACAATATGCAATCCACCTGCCTCAAGAATATGTTCCCGATTCTTTTCACATATTTCCTCAGCTTCAGCGAATGCGGTTTCCCATTCCTCAGATTCCGGAGGCAACGAATTTAAGTCAACTTTTTTCTTTCGCAGCGCGTCCTTTGCCAAACCTTCAGGATTTCCGCCGAGCAAGATGTCAACACCTCTACCCGCCATGTTGGTAGCGATTGTTACGGATCCTGGCATTCCTGCTTGGGCGATGATGTCTGCCTCACGGGTATGTTCCTTGGCGTTTAAAATTTGGTGCTTTATATTACGATGTCTTGCTCTGAGCAGCTTACTCAATTTTTCAGAATTTTCAATGGAAATTGTTCCGACAAGCACGGGGCGACCTTTCTCGTGCTGCTCTGCAATATCGTTTAGAACAGCGTTATATTTCGCTTCTTCTGTTGTGTAGATTTGGTCAGAATTATCAATCCGAATCATCGGTTCATTTGTAGGCACAACCACAACATCCAGTCCGTAGATATGCGCAAATTCGCTTGCCTCTGTAGCAGCTGTCCCAGTCATTCCAGCAAGTTTTTCATACATCCGAAAGTAATTTTGGTATGTAATCTTAGCAAAAGTTTCGTTCTCCTGGGCAATTTTAACACGTTCCTTTGCTTCAATGGCTTGGTGAAGTCCTTCACTAAGCCGTCGTCCGATCTGTTTTCTGCCTGTGAATTCGTCAATAAGTAAAACCTCACCGTTTTCTACTAAATAGTGTATATCGCGGTTGTAGAGATGATGGGCTGTCAACGCTTGTTTGACATGGTGAACAAGCATGATATTATTTTGTTCATATAAATTTTCTACTCCAAGACGGCGTTGTACTTCTTCTATCCCTTCGTCAGTAAGCGAAACACTGCCGCGGGACTTGCCTTTCTGGTCAATTTCGTAATGTTCTTCGTTACGAAGCTGTGTAACAACGCTATTTATTTTTCTATAAAGTTCTGCGGGTTTGTTGGACGGATCGGAAATAATAAGGGGTGTACGTGCTTCATCAATGAGGATACTGTCAACTTCGTCAAGAATGGCAAATATGTGTCCCCGTTGGACTTTCGTCTCGGTGGTAAGTGCTCGGTTATCATTCAGGTAATCAAAGCCAAACTCACTGTGAACTCCATAGGTGATGTCATTTTTATATGCCAGTTTTTTCTGTTCGTGCGGCATTAGGCTTAATGTTAATCCAACGGACAACCCAAGGAAGTTGTATATTTGTCCCATCCATTCAGCATCTCGGCGTGCCAAATAATCATTGACGGTAGCAAGGTGAACACCATTTCCAGCGAGTGCGTTCAAATAAACAGCGAGAGTTGAAGTAAGCGTTTTACCTTCCCCCGTTCTCATTTCAGCGATTGCACCTTGATGGAGCGCTGCACCACCGATTATTTGGACATCGTAGTGCCGCTGTTTTAATGTCCGCACGGCTGTTTCCCTAACTACGGCAAAAGCCTCTGGTAATAGTTCGTCAAGAGAAGCACCTGCATCTAATTGCCTTCGGAACCACGGGGTTTTGGCTTGGATTTGTGAATCAGTGAGTCTTTTGATTTCGGGTTCGCGTTGGTTGACCGCTTCAACGATTTCACGAAAACGTTTAACATCACGGTCTTCCTTTGTACCAAAAACTTTGTTTATTACTTTTTCAAACATAATTTTCTTTGAACTCCATCATGTGTTCTCATTACTAACAGCACCGTGTTTTGAATGCTCAGGGTCAAAAGGATGTCTCTTATGTACTAGCAAGGGGTGCCGTGATTTACAATCATTTTTCTTCTATAGGCAGCGATGTGTCTTCTACTTGTCCAACTGTTCCGATTGTCTCTAAAAGATTTTGTCCGTCAATGTGTTTTCGTAGCATCGTGTAAATTAGTGTTGTGCCAACAGATGCTAATGAAAAGAGATATGCCACCACACCACCTGCAATGCATATTAACGTGAGTGTTATCAAAATGGCACAAATTGTAATTGAGAGAGTCGTTATAGGGGGTTGGGATGTGTTAATGCCAAAGATTACAGAGTTGTCTTGAAAAAGCAGACTTGTAAATTTCTGAAGCGTTTCACCTAACCATTTATTTGCGACTGCCATGGATTCTTGTATAAATGTTGTGTGTAGATAATACATCGGTAGTAAGATGATTGCAAACCCTGCAAGGCAGAAGATAGCCCAAATTGGCACAAAGATTAATTTTAGCACCAGTAGGAAGATACCATAGCCAACAATTCGCCACGGTTGATTCCATACTATCGCAAAAAGTTGATATATAGTTTCAAACGCATCAGCATTGGTCGTAGCAGCAATAGCAGGTGCAAAAAACAAACTTGCAATCAGAACAGTTAGAATAAATACGATGAGCAATCCTATAATAAATGCGACAGGCGTAAAAAGTGAGGCTAATGTGAGGATAGGTTTGCCAAGAAATGGAATTTTTCCGAGCAACACCACGCAACCGGGTATCAAGAATAGGAAAAATATTATAAAAACTAAGCCAAAAAATGATCCAAAGACTGCTTTCCAATTCTGTTTTAGAAAATTTAAAGAATTCCCAACTGAGAAGAAAACATCACCACGCAGTTGTTCAATGGTAATTTTTGAAGCCATTGTGCTGACAAGGAAAAAAATAGCTGCGAAAGCAACTATGCCTATCCACATTGTCCCAGTTGTAAGAGGGTTTAGGTTGGTCACAGTGAATGGTAAAACTGGTAAGAGTCCGAAGTTTTCCCAAAACGCTTGCGCTTTTGTCCCGTCCACAATGAAGAGGGTGAGATAGAGCAAAATTTCATAAATTAGGTACCCAAGCAGTATTCCCGCAAGATGAATCCCTATCCTTCGACAACTGAATCCGTACCGGTTAATTCTGAATATATCCTTGTAGTTGAAGTGGAACTGTTCCATGTTTTCGCCAGATTATCTGATGTGTGTTGCATTAGAATTATTGTGCTGTGACAATGCTCTTTTGCTCTATTATGATACTATAATTTATTCAATTGTGTCAAGTATTTATTTTTAGTTACCAGAGGCATTCAATTGTCGCGAACTACTCTTGTTGGGAGACTTTGTAAACCCGACATATTGCCAAAAGGTAGGCGCGTTTTGTGAACGCGCCTTTATAGCATCTGAGGGTAGGACTTGGCGCGTTTACAAAACGCGCCTACTGGGGTGGCGAACCACTAAATTGACAGTTATGGGTGTAAAATCATATTCCCATGCGGAGCGCGACAGCTGCAAGCAGAATAAGGAGTGAAACGACACCCATAAAACTGGATACGATAGACATTTGCTTGCGGAGTTGCTTGACTTGAGGAGGAAGTTCTTCTGTTTCGGGGTCTAATCCTTCAATTGCCGCTGATAACCGTGGACCGAAGACAAAACCGTGAAGCGCGGTTAAAATAAGCAGCGCAATGAATAATATTAGTTTGATAAGGAGTGTTCGCATGAAGCTATTGATGCCCTCTGAACCAGAAGACGAACCTAAGCCTATTGCTTCAAAGATGTTGGCAATACCTGTGAAAAAGAGTATTCCAACACAACCCCATACAATCGGTTCAAACCTTTTACCTATTTGAGTTAAGAGTTGAATACGTTGAACAGGCGGTAAGTTCTGTCTGAAATAGGGTACAATGACCATTGCTAAAATCAGGTTTCCGCCAATCCAAACAACAGCGGCGATAACGTGTATCCATCGAATTAATAGCCAAAATATTTCCATTTTTCGGTATTCCTTATTGATATAGCAGTAGATTTACACAGCATTAGTTTTTTCAATGTGTTGTATAACGGTTTCGGCACGGGAGATTAATGATTTTTGTTCGTCAACAGAAAACGGTATCGGAGCAAATCGGTAATGGTCGCACTTTGTAAGTATGTCTATCAATTCTTTTAGAATAGGTGTTGAAACTCCCACTTGTGTGCAAATTTCTTGGACTTCGGCAGGATTCAGTTGGCGGTATGGAATATCTTGCCGTTCGCATAAATATTGATGTAGACTTCGGGTTAATGCCTCACCGAAGGCGGATGAATTTGCATCCGTTAGGTCAGAGTCAATTGCATTGAGCGCAGAAAATGCTTTTGCTGCGGGCGTCATCGGCGTATCAGGTGTAGTTGATTCGCTATCAGATTTAAACTTAGCACGATACAGTAGATATCCGCCAACTCCCAAAAATATAGGTATTAGTAAAAGCAACCATAATATCCACGATGGGAAATCAGATTCACTTTCAACCATATCGTTTGCATTAGGAAGCACAGTAATAGGAATTGGCGTTGTTTGGGTTGTTTGGTATGTGCCATTTGTGGGATTGAAGAAAACATATTCTATTGCAGGTATCTGTAAAATACCGGCTTTTAGGGGTGTAAGTGCGTAAGTATAGACGTTGGTATTACTGTTAGTAGTGTTTGCAAGATTTTGAGAGTTGATCCTAAATCCTTTAATAGCAGGAATTTTAGGAGGCGTTACCGTTTTGACATTACCACTTCCAGTAATTTGTAATGACAGCGTAAGTGCTTGTCGTACTTCAAGTTTTCTGCGGTCAACTTGTGTCGTAATACTATATTTACCCACAGCTCCAGTGAAGTTGGCGGGTTTTCCTACCTCAGGGAGTGGTTGGACATTGAGTGGAACAGATTTTGTTTTTAGCGTCTTTGGATTACCTTTTATCGGAAGTTTTAACTGGGCAGGTTGAATAAGTATTTGTCCAGTTTTCTGTGGATACAAGCGTCGAACATACTCTTGGACTTGAAACTTTTTACCCTGTATCTGCACAGTAACGCCTTTCTCATTGGGGAGTTCTTCTACTAAAAAATTCGTGAATTCTGGAAGTGAAGGGATCAAAGGTTCCAGGGATGGCAGCACAGTTGTATAAAGGTAGCGAAATCTATATTCAATAGCTTCATTAAGATAAGGTTTTGGATTACTAACTTTAATCTGTACTTTATGTATGCCACCGGTAGTATTGTTCACGTAGGTGTCAACTGCAGCGACAATGATTTTGCCAGGGTTCGCCAAGTAAGGTACACCTTGGTAAGAAAATTGCACGTCCGAAAGAACGATCTCACCAATCTTTTGCGGTATAAGTTCATAAGCCCACGCCATAGTGACAGCAATTTTATCATCTATTAACCGTGGAGTTGTTTTGGAATGCAATGGAACAGCGAGGAAATCGGGCAAAAAATTGAAAGTCGGGGAACCGATATGTTTCATTTGTGCGTTTCCCGATATTGTGAGTTCCAAAGTTGCTTTCTCATTAAATTGTATATGGCGGGGTGTAACTACTGCTGCAACTTTGACATCTTGGCTTTGTACGCCTGTCGTGAAAAGCATCAGTAAGATACTAAATAGTGTAAGGCTCAAATATGATTGCAACAGGAGTTTTTGAAAATTACCAATCTTTATCACGACGATATCCGCTATTGAGTTGTTGTTTGAGCATATTTTGTCTGCGTTTATTTTCATTCTTACTCAGACGTTCAAGCAGTTGAAATGCCTCTGCTTTAGGAATGTGACTTGGCTCGTTTTTTTGTGCATCCTTTTGCCAATTGAGTTGCTGCTGTATGGTGTTTTCCTGTTGTTCTTTCAACAGTTGAAGTGCTAATGCATGGTTATGTTTAGCATCGGCATCATGAGGGTTTAAGCGAAGGGAAGACTCATAAGATTCAATTGCAGCGGTGAGGTCACGCAACTGAAATTGCACATTGCCTAAGTTGTAATAAGCAGCAGCTTCATTGGGAAAATTTCCTTTCAAAATTGATCTTTGAAAGGCTGCAGCAGCATCTGTATATCTGCCTTTTTTATAGAGTGCTGTTCCGAGGTTGTGAAGTGCAATCGGATTATCAGGTTTGTCAAACGTTGCTTGTTGAAAAGCCTCTACTGCAGCATCATAGTCCTGAATCCGATATGCCTCGGTACCGGCTTTCATTGCACGCTTCCAGTTTCCCAGCCATCCGCCGAAGAAAAAGATAATACAGATAATTATTGAGCAATAATAAATCTTATTCCACATGTTTTTATTATAATGGATTATATGATGATTTGCAAGAAATTGTAGTCAGTCTTTAGCATGTTTTACTTAACAGGACTTACGCAATTTTTTCGACTTTTGCAGTAAATATAGCTAAGATGGTGTAATTTTTAGCAAAATTCTAAATTATCAGCGCGTTTACATGAAGATTAAAAAAATAATTCGGTAATTTCTTTAGTCCCGCTGAATGCCACAAAGGCATTCATAGCGTTGATTTGGTAGGGACGATATGTTTATAGAAAAATGTTACCCACCGCCTCTTTAGTTCCGTAGGAACGGCATATTTATTGTTGATATGCTTCAAAACATATCGTCCCTACGGGACTAAGGGATGAGGTCGTCCGCGCTGCTATAAACATATCGTCCCTACGGGACTGAAGAGCACTTAAAATGTACCAAATATGCATAATGAAAATTACGGATTTAATTACTTAATCTTCATCAAAACGCGCCTACCTCTTGTGCGTAAGTCCTGCTTAAAAGAAAAAGGCGCGCTTTGCAGCGCGCCTAATGATTATGATGACCTGTCTATCTTTGCTTGATATTCGCCCACGTTGTTGTCAACTTTTGTCTGGGTTCAACAGGTAAGACACCATCAATTTCTTTCAAAAAAGTTACTTGGTCAGTGGCTTTATCGGGATAGATTTTAACTGCGTCGTGAGTGGCATCGTCAAAATGTAGATTCAAATATGCACTACCGCCACCTTCACTACAGCGATAAAGGAGAACGTTTGCCCCTTTTTTCAATTCAACTTCAATATTGAAGTCCACCTGTTGCACGCCACCTGTCCAAGTCGGATTATTGTACCATTTTTCGCCATTTATCCATATCTGTGCATGGTCATCGTGAGCAGGAGACATAACAGATTTCATGGCTTTTCGTGCGTCAATCACACAGATTGCATAGGTGTCAAAACCATTAACTGCACCACCTTCTTTCTGCATGTTGTTTGGATTTGTGGGATCAATTTCAAAGACAGTCCATCCTCGTGTTCCACCATTTGTACGAGACCATTCCATTTTGACGTTGCGTGTCTTATATAATCCCTCAATAGTTGAAAGTGTGAGTTGGGTTAGTTTTTCTCCAGTTCCTTCAGAAATAAAATCTCTTGGAGCCCTTTTCCCGAGAGGATCGTTGTTTTCATAGTTTCCATCAGGCCCGTACCACTTCGTAATCCACGTCTTGACACCTGAATGGTCTTCATTCAATTCATCTCCGGTAACCTTCACCATCCACTGTGCTTCAGGGATAGGACCGTCTTGAACGTTAACCTTGCCTTGTGCAAACGCAAATTGAGATATGTTTATGGTCAATGTAAAGATTATTATAGTTTTGAGCATGGAAAGAAAACATTTTTTCATAATCATCATTCCTCTTTATACAATAGAAAATTTGTTATATCAATTCTAATAAATTATATCTCATTTATGACTTTCGTTAGATAATCATACTTTGTTATACTCTCAATAGTGGTTTTATACCAAATTAACAGGATTTATCTTGTTTTATTGGAGTCAGGCAGAATACGCCAAATCAAGAAATCAACGGTATGAACAGAATCAACGCCGAATGCGCGTATGGCATTGGTCGTCTGTAGGCGTTCCCCCGAATCAACGCCACATGCCTGTAGGCATCTGTCGGGTATGAATGCCATTTAGGCATTCCCCGTGTGGTATTCTGCATTGGTTAGGAAACCGCACCTACCGAGACGAATCGCGTTAATTGGTATAAGTTCCAGGTATTGAGTGACACCCTTTGCGTAATTGACGGTGTCCTTTGTTTGGAATATGTTTCATTGTTATTTCGTCTGTTGAGACAAAAACATTAGCATAAGGTGTCGCGAACTGGAGCTCGCTCCTACAGAAGACGAATACCCTTAAAATTTATGACAAGCGATTTATAAGCGAGGCACTATAGCCTGCACCAAAACCGTTATCAATGTTGACAACAGTAACACCAGAAGCACAACTATTTAGCATGCCAAGCAACGCAGCAAGTCCGCCAAAACTTGCCCCATAACCAATGCTTGTTGGTACAGCAATGACAGGACAATCAACCAAGCCACCGACCACACTCGGTAATGCGCCTTCCATACCCGCAATCACAACAATGACACGCGCATTCAGAAGTTTTTCGTGATTACCTATGAGTCTGTGTAATCCAGCGACACCCACGTCGTAAAGCCGTTCAGGTGGACTACCCATCATATAAGCAGTTTCGGCAGCTTCTTCTGCGACAGGCAAATCGGAAGTGCCAGCAGAAATAATTAAGACTCCTGTCTTACCCTCTACATCAGACTGCGTAACGGAGATTGTCCGTCCCAGTTCGTTGTAACGTGCTTCCGGGTGGAGTGGTTTTACTGCCTCATACATTGAGGGTGTAGCGCGCGTTGCCAGAAGGGGATGTCCAGCTTCAAGGATACGTTCGCTAATTTTTGCAACGTGGGCATCAGTTTTCCCTTCGCAGAAGATGACTTCAGGAAAACCGGTGCGAAGTTGGCGATGGTGGTCAATTTTGGAAAAGCCGAGGTCTTCAAATGGGAGGGTGCGGAGAGATTGAAGTGCATCACTGACCTCAGTCTCTCCACTTTTAACTTTCTCAAGGAGAGTTCTTAATTTTTCAACTTCCATATCGTTGAAATGAATAAAAAAAGTTTGTTAGGAATTTCTACTACAGACAAGAAAAGTAGTTACAACTTCAGAAATGTTGTTATTATGCTTCTTCAGTTGATTTCTTATCATTGTTAAGTCCGGGAATTGTCTCAGTGATTTTATTTCGAACTTCAGAAGAGACTTTTTTACCGGTTTCAACTGCGGATTTCACTTGATTTGATGCGTCTTTGACACGTTCTTTGCCGACTTCAACGAGTCCTTGTACACTTTCCTTCCCTTGATCTACCATGTGCTGCACATTTTCTTTTGCTGCCTCACTTGCATGTTGAGCGAATTCCAGTGTCTTATCTTTTGCCTGAGCAGAGGTATCTCGGATTTTCTGTCGAGTCTCTTTACCCGGTGCGGGCGCATAGAGTAGGCTAATTACCGCACCTGTCAAAAAACCGGTGCAGAAAGCAAAAATCATTGTCAATCCATTGTTGCGTCCATCGTTACTCATGAGTTTATCCTTTCTATATGTAAGTGTAAGCGTTAATATAATATTGACTTACCACGTTTAGGATGAAATTGTTCGTCACTTTAGTATATACGTTTATTTTGGATATTTCTTTTCAATTAAGTGGATTTTCACCAAATCTTTTTCAATTTAATTTCTTGTACGCTATGAGAACAATAGCATTCTGGCAAATTGGTTAATTTCTGTAGAGTAAGCCAATTTATTACTCAGCAACAACTTCTGATTGCTCTGTGGAAGTCTCCGTTTCCGATTCATCATTTTGTAAAGATTCTACGGTCGGTTGAGATTCATTGTCTTCAGCATTAGATTGAGCGGTTCCACTTGAATGAGATGATTTATAAAGCCTTTCCCAACCTGCTTTTAACCCGTGCCACATACTCACAATATCAGCAAGTGATACCGCGACTTGATTACGAAAATACTCTGCCTGTTCGATAGTTTGACCTGAAAAAGTAGATACTTTTTGGACAACCGCCTCAAGTTCCTGCACACTTTGATTTAGCGTTTCTGTCAATTCTTGAACACTATGTAAAGTCGGTTGTACCTCATTTTCGCTAATCTGCTGTATTGATGCTGTAACACCATTGATATTTTGTAGCAGCTGCGGTAACTCTTTGTTGATCTCTTTCACTGTTTGACTAACATCATTTATAAGTATTCCTACTTCTTGATTGACAAGATTTTCCGTAGAATTAAGCGTGTTCTGAATACTATTCAGAGAATTTCTTAAACTACCGAGCGTTCTGCATAAGTACACAAATAAAACGGCTAAAGCAATCAGTGCTATACCAAGACTGCCTTTCCAAAAAAATGAAAGAATTACATCCCACCCTGCCATATATGTATTCCTTATTTTATGCGTTTGAACACGGAATAACAAAAAGTGATACCATTTTTCAAACGCGATTTTCTTTTATGCTTGTAGTTGGTTTTCAATAATGTGTGTAGTTGCGGCGATTGCTGCGTCCACTTTACCAAGGTTTTTACCGCCACCTTGTGCCAATTCCGGACGACCACCACCGCGCCCATCGGCAATTTCGGTAATCGCCTGTATGAGTTTGCCAGCATGCAAACCTTGGTCCTTTACAAGGTCAGATGTTACACCAACAATAAACGCAGCGTCATCTCCTGTAACTGATGCAAGTGCCACGACACCAGATTCCAGCTTACTTTTGAGTGCGTCTACCATCTGTCGCAAACTATCTCTATCAGTTTTGTCTATTCGTGACGCGACAATCTTCACGCCTTCAATAAGTGTTGCCCCATTAACTAAGGTATCAATGTTAGAAAGCGCATTTTGACTCTTAAGTTGTTGAATTTGCTGCTCTAATTCACGTTGTTCCAGCAGCAGTTGTTCAATTCTTTCAGACAAACCAGTTTTTGGCGTTTTCAGCAAATTTGATATATCAGAAAGTAACGCTTCATCATCTTGAATTGTTGTAACAGCAGCACTGCCAGAAAGTGCTTCAACACGACGCACACCCGCCGCGATACTGCTTTCACTCATTAATTTGACATAACCGAGTTCACCCGTTGCATCAACATGTGTGCCACCGCATAACTCTACGCTATATTTACCTGCTTGCACTACACGCACAACATCCCCATATTTATCGCCAAAGAAGGCTAAAGCACCTCTTTCTTTTGCTTTATCCAACGACATTTCACCGATCTCAAGTATATCATTTTCACGAATCTTCTCGTTGACAAAGGTTTCAATTTCACGGAGTTGATCCGATGACACAGCCTCATAATGGTTAAAATCAAACCGTAATCTTCCTGCTTGAACGAGTGAGCCTGCTTGTGCGACGTGTGTACCGAGTATATTTCGCAATCCGCTATGCAGCAGATGCGTTGCGGTGTGGCTCACTGCTATAGCGTTGCGACGGTCAATGTCAATTTGCGCTTTAACTTTCGTATACGGTGTAATCTCACCTTCAACAACCTTACACTTATGCACAAACAAATCGGGAGAAGGTTTTATCGTGTCGATCACTTCGAGTTTCGCGTCAGAACTTTCAAGTACTCCGACATCGCCAACTTGCCCACCCGATTCGCCATAAAACGGTGTGCGATTGAGAAGGACAGAGACCTCTTGATTTTGCTTTGCTCTTGCAACAGATTCTGTGCCAGCAATCAACGCCACAATTTCTGCATCAACAGTATGTTCAGTATACCCAACAAATTCTGTGCTACCAGTTTCTTTTAGAACTTCTGCGTAAACAGCGATTTCATCATCTTTTGCGCCACTACCTGCTTCCTGCCATGCAGCGCGTCCCCGGGCGCGTTGCTCCTCCATGCTATCTTCAAAACCAATTTCGTCTACTGCAAAACCTTCTTCGCGCGTGAGAAGTTGCGTCAGGTCAAGTGGAAATCCGAATGTATCATACAACTCAAATGCACGTTTGCCATCAAGTTCTGTTTCACCTTCCGCTTTGAGGGTGTTAATTGACTGTCCAAGCATCTCTAACCCACGTGCCAGCGTTTGATGAAAACGATTCTCCTCAGCCTGAATAGTACGTGTAATAAATTCGCGTCGCGGCAAAACATCAGGAAAAACATCACCCAACAACTCTACGACTTTATCAACAAGCCGGAAAATGAACGGTTCGTCCATATCCAGTTTTTTTCCGTATAACACAGCGCGCCGCAAAATTCGGCGGATGACATAACCGCGTCCATCGTTAGATGGCATTACACCATCACCGATGGCAAAAGTTAAACATCGGATATGGTCAGCGATTACCCTATGTGGCAGCCCACTGATGTCGTGTGAGTAGGCGGTCTCTGTCATATCCGAAATCGTATCCAGAAGCGGTGTAAACAGGTCTGTTTTGTAGTTCGAATCAACTCCTTGCAGTATAGACGTAATTCTCTCAAACCCCATACCTGTGTCTACGTGAGTGGCAGGAAGGGGTTCAAGTTTCCCATTCTGATCCCGATTGTATTGTATAAACACAAGATTCCAAAATTCAAGGAATCTATCGCTTGTGTTAGGTCCAGCATCAGGGTCATTTGCAGTTTCAGGGAATGCTTCTACACCTAAGTCAATAAAAAGTTCGCTACACGGACCGCAGGGACCGGTCTCACCCATTTCCCAAAAGTTGTCCTTATCACAGCGGCGAATGCGGTCAAGCGGCAGGTCAGTCTCTTGCAGCCATAGTTTTTCTGCTTCATCGTCTTCAACGTATACCGTTGCCCAGAGCAATTCTGCAGGAATTTTCCACAATTCCGTTACTAATTCCCACGCGAACGCGATTGCTTCCTGTTTATAGTAATCTCCGAATGACCAGTTTCCGAGCATCTCAAAGAACGTGTGGTGGCTTGGTGAATGTCCTACCTCTTCAAGGTCGTTATGTTTTCCGCTCACTCGTAGACATTTCTGCGTGTCTACTGCACGCGTGTATTCCCGTTGTCCAATGCCAAGAAAGACATCCTTGAATTGATTCATACCCGCATTTGTAAACAACAACGTTGGATCGTCAGCAGGAATTAATGAGGCACTCGGAACAACAGTGTGTCCTTTTTTTCGGAAATATTCTAAATAACTTGCTCTGATTTCATCTGATGTCATAATTTTGACCCGCTCCGTAAATCCAATTATAGTTTATTTTTTTAAAGAAGTCAAGATAAAAGAATTTATATCTAAGGCGTTCAATTTTCACGGATTACTCTGGTGAGGGTGCTGCAAGTCTTATATTGATAGACAATTCGTTGCGACTTTTTAACCTACTTACTCAAGCCCACGGAGCGTGCCTACAGCTTTAAAACACACTCTAAGGCACGAAATTTTTATGTCCGTCTCACTTGGTTTCGATATCTGGATCCAACTCCTTCGCTTTCTTAAAGTCTGCCTCTGCCTTTTTCTGCCTCCCAATTTTCTGCCGGATAAGTCCACGTTCCATGTAAGCTTGAGCAAATTTTGGGTTAAGATCAATTGCTTTATCCAGATCAGTAATTGCCCCGTCAAAATCTCCAATAGACGCTTTTGCAATTCCGCGAATACTGTATACCAAACTCTGATTCGGATTTAGTTTTATGGATTCGGTACTGTCTGCTATGGTTTCTTTATATAGATTTAGGGCATGTTCCATATTCTCTTTTCCCCCTTCAGATTCAAAAGATCTCCCAAGAAGACATTTTACGTATGCCAAATTTCTATGGGCATAATATATATTCTTATTCAATTTAATAGTTACCTCGAAATCCTTGATACCCGCGTAATAGTAATACCGTGCTTCCGATATATTTTGATCCTTATGAAATTTACCAAGTTTGGTATTTATGGCCCCTCTGTTTAAGTAAAAACTCTTAGCTGAAACAGGTTTTAGATTGATTGCTTCAGTTAGTTCAAATCTTGCATCCTTATGTAGGGTGATGTTCACTTCTTTATCGGTTTCTAACTCACCAAGGTCTAGTATAGTTTCCGCACGCAAGAGGTAAGCAGATTCAAGAACAATCGGATAATCGGGGTTTTGCATGTCAATAGAGGTCTTATAATACTTGATAGCTTCTTGATAGTGTTTTATTGCATCTTTTTCGTCCCCATCTTTGCTATTGGCCTCCAATTTGCCAAGATCGAGCTTCACACTCGCTAACTGGTAGTAGTCATAAGCATCATCCAAGTTTTTAGTCAAATCGTCTATAGCCTCTCCATATAAACGCCGCGCTTCTTCAACTAAACGCCGCGCTTCTTCAACATTCACATTTTTATTATTGGAATCACCGAGTTTGTTCCTCACATTTCCAAGGTTCCGACAAGCATCAGCAAATAACGGATATAACGTAATGGCTTCCTTAAAATCTGTTATTGCCTCTTTGTATTTATTAACCTCACACTTTTTTATACCTGACTTGTAACGGACATAGGCTCTGACAGAATCCTCCTTTTGCCATTTATCCAAACTTTGCCCTCGTCCAGACTTGGATTTGCGCATTAATGCAGTGAGATTGTTGGAAGGTATAGCTGTGGATAGAGTTGTCCCATCTGATCCAACTGTAATTCCTATAACTTTACCTTTTATATTCAGTACGGGACCTCCACTTCTGCCGCCAGAAGTCTTAGCATCGTGTCGGATTCTCTTATCGTTGATGCTATAGACTATTCCTCCAGTAACCTTGTATTTTCCATCTTTGTACCCAGTCACAAAAATTGGTTCTCCTATCCGACTGGTACTTAGGGAAAGTGGTGTGCCTTTCTGCTTATTTAGAACTTGTAAGATGACCAGATCGTGAGCTGGATCATATCCGATAACGCTTACAGAATCCTGATTAGCCTGATCAACTATTTTTGTACCATCTGACCCATAAACGTTAACACTTTGGTCCCCAGCAAGAACGTGGATATTGGTCACAATCTTATCAGGTGCTATGAAAAAACCACTTCCCTCTCCACTTTCATCATCAATTATACGAACTGTCGCGTTTCTCACCTTTTCGGTAATCTGTTCCAGATTCTGTGTACAAGACAGCAGAACCGTTAAAACGAGTGATATCCACAAAAATTTACTATTCTGTTTCATAATAATACTCCTTTTCACAATCGTTTTTAGTAGATTTTACAACAAGCGATACAATCAATCATCGCGTTTGCAAAGCGTACTTATCAAATCATAAAACCTTTTCAATCACTTGCATAATAGCTTCTGATTCAAAACCCCGCCGTGCCAAAAATCCGTGTAATCTCCGTTTAGCAACCTGAATTGGTAAACGTCTATACTGTTTTACGCGTTTACGAGCAATTTGTAGTGCTAACCTTGCCTCGTCGTCAGTTTTAACTTCAGCTAAAACCTGTTCTGCTGTTTCTGGATCAACGCCTTTCTCAACGAGTTCCTGTTTTAACACTGTTCGCCCGCGAGGGTTTGACTTCTCTTTAATCCACTTACCCAAACCCATAGAGCGTACCTACTACTTTAGAACACACATTAAGGTTCGAAATTTTTATGTCCGTCTCACTTGGTTTCGATATCTGGATCCAACTCCTTCGCTTTCTTAAAGTCTGCCTCTGCCTTTTTCTGCTGCCCGATTTTCTCCCAGACACGTCCCCGTTCCCGGTAGACTTCGGCAAATTTGGGGTTTAGTTCAATGGCTTTACTCAGATCGGAAATTGCCCCGTCATAATCTTCAATAGCTGCTTTTGCAGCACCACGAGCATTGTAGGCAGAAGCATTGTTTTGATCCATATCTATCGCTTTAGTACTGTCATCTATTGCTTCTTTATACAGACTTTGAGCTTGCTCCAGACTTCTTTTCTCACCCTCAGATTCAAAATATTTTCCGAGAAGAACCTTTGTATAAGCCATGTTGCTGTAGGTATATGCCATATTGCCGTTGGCTGATACGATATAACTTGAATTATCTTCAACTGCTTTTCTGTATCGTTTTATGGCTTCTTGATAATCCTCAATGGCTTCTTGATAATCCTCAATGGCTTCTTGATAATGCAGCCGAACTTTTACTATATCTCCTGGATTGGCAACGGATTTGCCACGAAGAAACTTCAGCATCCCCCGTATCTGGTAGGTATAGGCGCGTATCTGGTAGGTATTGACATCATTTGGGTTTAACATATTGATAGCACTATCATAATAGAAGTCCGCATCATTCGGATTCAACTTTGTAGCCTCGTCATAATACTTGAAAACTTCTTGATAGTGTTTATCTACCATTGATCTATTTCTAGAATTCGCATTGAACTGACCAAGTAGAAGTTCCATAAGTCCTCGGATATAATGATCATCAGCACTGTTAGAGTCTGGTTTAAAGATATCAGCATGGCGTATCCCAAGTTTAACGGCTTGAGTCAAGTCTTCTACTCCTTCATCCCAAGTTTTATTGCTATCCCCTGATTGGCCTTTTAAGTGACTAAGGCGGAGATTTGCTACAGCGCGCCAGAAGTATGCTGATTCAAGAACGATAGGAAAATCGGGGTTTTGCATTTCAATAGAGGCACCATAATTAATGATAGCATCCCGATAGTGTTTTATTGCTTTGTCTACATTCCCATCCTTGACCTCCAAATGACCAAGATCGGACTTCACATTCGCTAACTGGTAGTAGTCATAAGCATCATCCAAGTTTTTAGTCAAGTCGTTTATAGCCTCTCCATATAAGCTCCGTGCTTTCTTCACATCACCATTTTTCCTACACGAATTACCGAGCCAATATCTCGTTACCCCACGGTTTCTGTAGGCATCAGCGAAATCTGGGAATAACTTAACGGCTTTAGTATAGTCTTCTATTGCCTCATCGTATTTACTATTTACAACCTTATCAGTACCTGACGAGTATTCACCATAGGCGCGGACAAAATCCTCTTTTTGCCATTCATCCAAACTTTGTCCTTGTCCAGACTTGGATTTGCTCATCAATGCCTTGAGAATGTTGGAAGGTATGGCATTGGATGGTGCTGCATTAGCCCCATTTCCACTAACAGTAACAGTAATTCCTATGACTTCACCTTTTATGTTCAGTACGGGTCCCCCACTACGACCAGGAGAAGTCTTAGCATCGTGTCGGATTCTCTTATCGTTGATGCCATAGACTATTCCTCCAGTAACCTTGTATTTTCCATCTTTGTACCCTGCCACAAAAATCGGTTCGCCTATCCGACTATTACCAATGGAGAGTGGCGTTCCATTCAGAGGACTCGCTACCTGAAGAATCACCAAGTCATTTTTAGGATCTGATGCTATTACCTTTTCAACTATAGAAAGATAAACTTCTTTACCAAAATTTCCATAAACGAGAACAGTTTCGGCTTCGTCAACAACATGGATGTTGGTCACAATCTTATCAGCTGCTACAAAGAAACCGCTGCCCCGACTTCCTGTCGTATTTTCAATGCGAACTGTCGCGTTTCTCACCTTTTCGGTAATCTGTTCCAGATTCTGTGTACAAGACAGCAGAACCGTTAAAACGAGTGATATCCACAAAAATTTACTATTCTGTTTCATAATAATACTCCTTTTCACAATCGTTTTTAGTAGATTTTACAACAAGCGATACAATCAATCATCGCGTTTGCAAAGCGTACTTATCAAATCATAAAACCTTTTCAATCACTTGCATAATAGTTTCTGATTCAAAACCACGCCGTGCCAGAAATCCGTGTAGCCTACGTTTAGCAACATGTATTGGCAAACGCTTGTACTGTTTTGCGCGTTTTTGAGCAATTTGCAATGCTAACTTTTTCTCGTCTTCAACCTTAACCTCAGCTAAAACCTGTTCTGCCGTTTTTGGATCAACGCCTTTCTCAATCAGTTCCTGTTTTAGCACTGTTCGCCCGCGAGGGTTTGATTTTTGTCTTCGTTGTATCCATTTCTCGGCGAATAGTCTGTCTCGAATATGTCCTGAATTAATTAATTCAATGATGATTGTTTCAACCGTTTGTTCTTTAAACCCTTCCCGTTCAAGCTGCTGTGTCATCTGAGTTTTGCTGTAGATGTTTTCGCGTAATATATTAAGCGCAAAGTTTTTAGCACGCATCGCTTCGTCTGCTGCGATAAGTTTCTCAATCGTCTGCGATTCAATTTCTAAACCGACTCGCAACCCTAAATTTTCAACAAGTTTTGAGGGAATTATGACAAAAGGTTTCTTGTCTAAAAAGAGTTGATGATGTGAAGGAAATTTATTATGTGGCTGAATATCTGTAATTTTCTGCTTCATCTTGTGTTGGGAAACAGATTGTTCTCAGAGGTATACGCAATAGTGTATAGACGGATATGAAACCGCCTATTGTTCTGTCTACATTTATTTTATAGGTCGCGATTCGGAGATCGAAATCAACGGTATGAATGCCATTTAGGCATTCACCGCCTACAGAAATCTTATCTATTGTAGGAGGGAACTCCGATTCCCGAATATTTTCAAAACCCCGCAATTATCATTTGACAAAGCATTAGCACAACGCAATAATATAATAACTCATTCGGAAAATTCATGGAGATTCCTTTAACTCCTTTATTGTGCATCAACATAGTAAAAGCCGAACATAATCGCCATTTCGTCTTCAGAAGTCACGCCATATCGGATCGGTTTATCTGTATCAAAATTGGAATGAGTGCATTCAAAGCGCAGTCCATCTCCAACGGACAGTTTTAGCGGTGGATTGAACTGATCCACCGGGGCATTGTCATAAGCCACGCTTTTATGCAGCAACGCATCTGTAGAGATATGATAGACTTCAAATAACTCGCCATGCCGATGCATGTGCGAGGTGACCTGAAATACGTTGAGTCCTGTGATGTCGCGGTATCCTTGTCGACTCAACAGTTTTAACGCATCTGAAACGCGCCATTCACCTTCTACCATGCGCGTTGTTTGTGGCGGGACGTTTATATCCTTGTTAGAGGCAGCAAACTTTTTCGCCTCGTATTTCACTGCTTCTGGTGGGAGTGTCCACAGATTGACATACGTCTCACCGATAAGTGTTTCTGTGCCTAACAAGTTGACATAATGCGAGTTCATATCAAAAATAGTATCACCGGATAGCCGAAGTGCGATACCTTCGGGGAAACGGATAGATTTCCCGGCACGCTGCGAACCGATGACGGGTAAGCGATCCAATAGGTCGTGATGCCCGGATGTTTCCGATTCTTCGGAATTGACCACTCTAAAAGTATCTTCAGGGTTGACACCGATGCCCGGTACTACATTTTCCTCAAGTAATCCGTGACGCACGCCTAACCGGGTGACTCGGTAAAGGATAAAATGATGGCTCCCTGTCGGGTAATAGATATCATAGCCGTTGACGAAAATATCGCCTTGTGGGGTCTGTCCGTTTTCATCGGTGATCTGTGTGGCGTAGAACACTTCCAACTCTTTACCGGGTTCAATTTTGAAGGGCGGTAAATGTATCTGATAGCCTTGTCCGAGTGGTGGCGGTGCTGGTGCGTGGAATGTTTCTTCTGGGTCCCGCAGCACGGCGAGGTCTCCGATGCCCGTAAGTTTCTCTTTTTGTGGTGCACCTGCAGTGATCCATGTCCGAATTGCTGCTATTTTGGCATCATGGAGTTTACCTTGACCAAACGGCATGCGTTGACCTAGTGCGACGGCTTCGAATCCCATTAGTTTTGTGAGGAGGAAACTATTATCAGGATTACCCGCGTCTACTAACTGCATACCCGCTGCGGCTGCTGCAGGGTTTTTCGGTGTTTGTCCAACTAAATGCTGATAGGAATTGGTATAAGCGAGGTTTAAACCACCCGCGTTTGCCGGTGTGCCGTGACACGCTGTATTGACACAACTTTTATCAAAGATATAATGCTGAATATCGTGATAGGTGGAATCGTCTATCTGTTCTGTTTGTCCAAAGGCGTTAGCCACACGCACAAGGTCTAATATATCTATGCGACCATCGGCATTGACATCGGCATCAGCGGAAGCGGTGCCAAAGGCAGCGGCGACCCGCACTAAATCTTGGATATTGACGATGCCGTCTGCGTTGACATCTTCGGGGAATGGAAAGGTGGCGGGGTGTGCAGACGCGGTCACGGTGATACTGAGTATCAGGAAAAGGGCTATTGGTGTGAAAATAAGGTTTCTAAACATTTTGGATAATCCTATACCTCCCTATTTGCATACCACCAGAGTGCCCGATCTAATGTCCGCATCTCCTCAAAAGTGGCACTTTCCGCAAGGGTTCTACAATCCGTCACGTATTCTTGCCAGAACGTCACATATTCTTGCCAGTAATTTAATGAATCGTTGTATCTCTCTTCTTCTCCAAAAGACTTCACTGAATACCGACTAAGAATTGGATATGGGTCTTTGTGAAAGAAATGAAGTATCGCTGTGGCAACGACAGGTCCGACACCATACAGACCACCATCCTGACGAGGACGAGCCAACACGGGTTCGTCTCCATTTTGCAATGCTTCGTGCGTTCTTTCTATTACGTCGTTTTCAGAATTATTATTTTCAATACGTCTAACGTTTTGGACCTTTAGCCATGTGGCAACCTTTTGCAATATGTCTATGTCAAGATATCCCTGTTCAGATACCTCGTCTCTCATAGCGATTAGTTTCTTCTCACGTTCGGCTTGTGTTGAAGGATTACCAGTAAAAAAGCATTCACAATACTTCTTTGCGAATCTCGGTATATCAGATTTAGGAAATTGTAATTGCATACTTTTACCTCCTTTGTTAGTGCGGGGTTTTGCGTCTCCCCGCAGGACGTGATTCAATAAGGGATAATTACTTTTTTCTAATCCAAAAAGTAGTTATTTCGTTGTATAGAGGACTATTTGGAATCACACGCCATAAACTATTCTTTTTATCTGGGTTTACTTTTTCAATATCTCCTTCTTTACTTAATTTCTCTAAAGCAATATTAAGTTCACTTTTTACGCCACGTATTTTGCCCCAAACATTCAAATACGTATTTCTAAAATTAGATATATCAAATTCTAATTCTACTCCTAACTCAACGTTAAAATTAACCTTTAACTTATTTTGTTCTCTTTCTGTAAAGAAATCTAAAATATGTTTTCTTACAGTGTTTTTCGTTACGCTTTTTACAGTATTTTTCATTACACTTTTTACAATGTTTTTCATTACCATTACTCCTATTCGTGCGGGGGTTTTGCGTCTCCCCGCAGGACATGAATTGAAAGTTTAATGTATAGGCGGATGTGAAAACCGCCTATACGTCTATTTTGCTGATTGGGTTTGTATCTATGTAGATTTTGAATCAACTATACGCTATAACAGCGAGGTTAGGAAACCTCGCCTACCAGGGAAAGGTTACCATGTGAAGTAACGAATTATTCTCCGCCGTTGGTGCCTGCCCAAACCGCACCACGCTGGAGAAGGGTACTGAACATCTCATGTTGACATGCTGCTGGATCGTGTCCAAGGGCAAGGTAGAACACTTTACCTTCACCCCAATTCTTTGTCCATGCAACCGGCATTGCTTCACCTTTCCACAACGCTGAAGCAAGCACATGATTTCGTGGATCGTAATCGAGGATGTATTGTTCATCCGTCACGACGAATTCGTCAAGTCCCTCTGTGATTTCATGTTCACCATCCACTATACTAACCTGATAGTCACGATAGCGTGGATGTGTGGTAAAGTATCCACCGACCATAGAACGATATTCTGGGCATCCACGGAAAGAATCGGCAGCTGAATGTATGCCGACATAACCTTTTCCTGAAGCGACATAGTTTAGCAACCCGTTCTTCTGTGCATCCGAAATTTCGCCAACCGTATAATAAAAAACGATGAGGTCGTACGGATCTAAGTTGGGTGATACCAGAGCGTCGAGATCGTCCTCAACAGTCGTAATCTCAAATTCATCTCGCTGTGAGAGTACTTTGACAATTTCTTCGCTGCAGCCTTTCCAGTTATGAATTGCGCCGCCTGCGAAAACAAGTGTATTAATCTTTGCCATTTTTAGCCTCCTTGATATGTAATAGTGCTATTGTAGCATAAACACATCAAAATTACAAATCTTACGACTTGTGCCAGTTAACAATATGTTTTGTTGGTCTTCACATATATTTGCATTAGTGTTATAAACATATCGCCCCTACGGGACTAATGAAGAGGTAACACTTTCTGCTATAAACATATCGTCCCTACGGGACTGAAGACACTGCCACAACGGATTTATCTCTTAAGTTTACACCTATGTGGGTTTCGCTGTGCTCTACCCATAAGTGTCAACTCAAGCAATTTTCAAACAGGGAAAACCTTCTTGAGCCCCGCTGAATGCCATAAAGGCATTCATAGCGTTGATTTGGTAGGGGCGGTATGTTTATAGAAAACGGATAATCCATCTCTTGAGCCCCGTAGGG
>JAPPCZ010000063.1 GCA_028824685.1 Candidatus Poribacteria bacterium | reverse complement strand
CCTATCTCATAAATAGTTGGAGGGCTTTGAAAGCCCGATTTCAAAATCCTGTAGGAGCGATCTCCGAATCGCGACGAAACCGCTAATAGTCGGGAATCGGAGTTCCCTCCTACAGAGAGAATCAACTGATAAAAAACCAACAAATCCTATTTATGAGATACGCTGTACTGTCTCATCTGCTGCAAAGAGTGCTTCAACGAAATCTGCACCAGCGAAATCCCGTAAATCATCAAGTTTTTCACCAATGCCGATTAATTTGACAGGAGCGCCGAGTTCGGCTTTTACCGCTAACACTATCCCACCTTTTGCTGTACCATCTAATTTTGTAATTGCTACGCCTGTAATCGGCACAGCCTCGTTGAAAATTTTTGCCTGCATCAATGCGTTTTGTCCAACCGTGCCATCAATCACAAGTAATACCTCGTGAGGTGCACCTGTATGAGCTTGTCCCATCACACGCCCAATTTTTGATAATTCATCCATCAGCGGTTTTTTAGTATGGAGTCTACCTGCTGTATCTACAATAAGCACATCGGCTTCTCGGTTTTTTGCTGCGTGAACTGCATCAAAAACCACCGAAGCAGGTTCCGCTTTTTCCCCACCTCGAATTAATTCTGCACCCGCGCGTTCACACCAGATTGCCAGTTGATCCTCCGCAGCGGCACGAAATGTATCGCCCGCGGCAACAAGGACACGGTTGCCGTTATTATTGAACCGGCTTGCGAGTTTACCAATCGTTGTTGTTTTTCCAGCACCGTTCACACCGAGAACTAAAATCGTGTAAGGCGGTTCACCTTCAAACTTCAAAGGAACGTCTTCACCAAAAAGGTTCAGGATTTCCTCTTTTATAACTGTTTCCAATTCAGAAGAATCGCCTAATCCTTTTTCCTTCACAGTTTCTCTAACGTTGTCCATCAGCGTCAGTGTTGTGTCAACTCCCACATCCGCTTGGATTAAAATTTCTTCAATCTCCTCCATGAGTTCTTCATCAATTTTTCTACCGACACGAAGTAGTCCGGACAATTGAGAGAGAAAACGGGTCCGTGTTTTAGACAGACCGGACTTAAGACGATTAAACCAATTTTCTTTTTCCTCTGTACCCTCCGGTTCAACGCGATTTTTATCACCACCTTTAAATAAGTTTCTGAGCATCTATTTCTCCTTATTCTAAAATCACCTATTCTTATACATTATGTGGATATGTTCGGTTTGAATGTATCCATATCATATAATACAGTAACAAAACAGCAAAGACAATAAAAATTGGATTCTACTCAATTTCACTTCTGTTTTATTCGTGTGAAGTATGTAAAACAATTATTAATCCTCACGTTCAATTGCACAGTTGTAAAAACACGTATCTTACAAATTAATTATTGCTATAATTGCCTGTTTTTTATATACTAAAGGCATATTTGAATAGGAGATTTACGATGAAAAGCAGAAAATTTCACCGACCATTTCTGAGAGCACTTGTAGGCGTGGCTATCGTGTTAATTCCTTGCTTAACTTTCACGTCTTGCGTGGAAGAACAGCAATTAGACGAGCTTGTTCAAGAAACAAATCAAGAAGAAACAATCCAAGAATCTGCTGAGCCTGAAGAACCTGCTGTCGCACTTCCGGGGTTACCTGAAGATGTAGCGGGTTATGAACGTTGGCTTAAATTAAACGCGGAACCGATTCCACCTGTTGCAGGTGGTGATCCACATAACGGTAATAAAAACGTTTATGTTAATCAAGAACGAAATACTATCGCCCCAGATGGCGAGCAGCAGTTTCCATACCCCGATGGCAGTATTGTCGTAAAAGAAGCATTCCGACCAAATAAGGATTATGTGGGACTCATCGCAATTATGCGGAAAGTAGCAGGTACTGATCCAGATCATAACGATTGGGAGTTCGTTGAGTATACACGGAACAACCCGGATGATGATTTTAAACTTGTCTTTTCCGGTCAAATATGTTGGAGTTGCCATGCCAGAGTTGAAGACATAGACTATGTTTTTACAGAACTTGAATAATGGTAAGGTCTATTTATGGTAATATAAATAGATAAACTCCTGCGTAGGCACGTTTTGTAAGCACACCATAGGTGTCAATTTAAGAACATGTATCTTGTAAAGGAGTTTTCAACCCCGATATTGTGCTATACATCTTTCGCACCGAAATCAACGCTATGAATGCCCTTTAGGCATTCAGCGGGTGCTTTGGTTTGGAGGTGACACAGATTCTATACACCTTCCGCACCGAAATCAACGCTATGAATGCGCTTGGTAGAATGCGCTTTTTGGCATTCTACATGATTCAGCGGGTGCTTATTTTTCATTTGCTCAAGCCTCGGAGATGCGAAAGGTGTATAGAATACGTTAATCCCGTCAGGAAGCAAGCCCCAGAGGGGCGAAAGGTGTATCAGATATACAAACGTTACTCACTAAATTGACGCCTATGGTGTGTTTTGTAAGCACACCTACCAGTAGTTTTCAAGTAATTATTATGTTAGCTACAGGACATTAAAAATAAGGAGAAAGCTTTTGAAGAAATATCTAAGTAGATTTATAAAACGTTTTTGCCATAATACAATGATGTGCAAAGGTTTGCTTACACTATTGATGTTTGTGTTAACGGTTAATTTTACATTGAGTCTTTTTTGGGTAAATGTTGCTGATGCTCGACCTGAGTTTGCGGCTGAATTAGATAAGGACTGTAATTTCTGTCACATTGACCCCGCAGGTGGCGGTCCCCGGAATCGCATCGGTGAAATTTTTGAAGAGAACTATTTTGAGTTTCCCGAAGATTTTGACATGGATGCCGTCACCGAAGAAGCGAAGGAGGTTGTCAAACAACTTACGACTTCACTTGATCTGCAGACAGCTTTTATAAAAGACATGCATGCAAATGGAGATGAAGGCGCGGTAGCTGGGTGTAACTCATGCCATTCCTCAGTAGATAGTTTTCTCCTCATGCAAGCTGAGGTGACATTCAACGCGCAAGCATCAGAACACGTTAGATTGACCTTATCAAACAACGTTGGCACGACACTAAATGCTTTCGCTACAGTAGATGCCATTCCAAAACACCTCTATGTTAAAGTGGGACAATTCCGTTTGCCTTTTGGTATCAAACAAAAGGATCATAATATCCTTGTCCGAGAAGGCTACGGTCTCGGTTCAAACAAGCGAGATGTTGGAGTTGAACTCGGTGGTAGTTTAGGAAAAGCGTTCTACAATGCGGCATTTTTTAACGCTGGTAATGCAACAGCAAAAGGTTTACTCGGCACTGTTGGGGGACAACTCGGTCCAATTCGTGCAGGAGTCTCTTGTATTTTTGAACAACCTGGCGAAGAGTGGGAACGTCTTGTTGGTGCATTTCTGACTGCCTCTTACGGTGGCTTAAGCTTAGAAGGTGAATTCAACTTTGGAAATACCGGAGAGACCGCCTCTTTCGCACCCGATGCCGTTGATTCGAAGGGATACTATTTCGGAGCAAAGTACCGTGTCTTTCCGCAGTTTACTGTAGCAGGACGCTACGGATTGTTTGATCCTGATAGGACTGTTTTAGGTGATGCTGGAAAACGGTTAACATTCATAACTCAATATAATTTTATGGAAAACGGTGCAGTTTCGCTGTTCTATTGGGCAAACCTACCAAATGCCGACCGAAAACCTGACGAGGAAATCAGCAGCAAAAGTGCGTTAAGACAACTTCAAGGTAGGAATCAACTTATTGTCATGTCGCGGTTCTGGTTTTAGATTATTGAAGATTTCTTGACATTTTAGAATGGGTGTGTTTATTTTTACACATGGTAAATTGTTCCCCTATCTTTTTTAGGATTCTATTTAGAGTCATGAAACGTCAATTCTAAACAACACATTTCTGTATTTGACTGGTTATGAAGGACAAATATTAAGCTTATGACAACGTTAGGTCAGAGCGAAAACCTTCTAAATACTTTGATTTTAGTGTCTTGCTGTAGTTCTGTGTGTTCTTATATATGAAGGAGGTAAAACCACTAAAGACTAAACGATTTTAGAATACCGTTTAGAAAATATAAATTTTGGCACGAAAATTGCTCAATACCTCATAAACGATAAAACGACATTTAGAGATATGGATGAAATGCAAACTTGAGGAGACATTTTACGATGGAATCTAAAAAACTTTTAATCGGTATTGTTGCACTTCTTTCTTTGCTTATTTTGATTATCGGTTCGCTCTACATTCATAGTTTGGTATCGGGAGCAAAAACGCGTGTCATTGTTAAATCTATTACGCCAAAGGGCGAAAATGTTTCGCCATGGGCTGATTTCACATTTACGTTTTCAGAACCAGTAGTTGATAATTCGCTAATCAATACTGAATTGCCGGATCGTGCTGTTCGGTTCACGCCTACTATTAAGGGATCCGCACGTTGGATAGCGCGCGACACAGTTCGCTTTTATTTAGAAAGTCCCTTAGCCCCCTCTGCAAGTTACACCGTAGAACTCGCACCAAAGTTACGACAAAGTTCCCTTGGCTTTGCCATTACCGGTGATCGTAAATTTACTTTTGCAACAGAACCTTTCCGCATACAAAACAGACGCCTTGAATTTAAATACACGAAGACACACGCAAGGGCTGTTGGAAGCATAACCTTTAATTATCCTGTTAACATCGCTGATTTGCGTGCTAATCTATCTATCCAGCTTCAAGAGGATGTTGAAATTCCCTATACGCTTCAACCGCAAAACGGTGTTGCCAGAGAAATTAAATTAGAAACTGAAGAAATACCGCGCCTGCTTGGAAACCAAAACCTAAAAATCCGAATTGAGAAAGGATTCAAATGCACAGGTGGGCAGATCGGTTTAAAAGAAGCAAGCGTTAAATCAATGACCTTGACTGGACGAGGCACACTCGGTGTTACGTATGCCAATGTCCGAGAGTCTTCGGGGAGACCGCATATCAAGCTTCGATTCAGTTCACGTATACCGAGTGACACGGTGCAACCGTATATTCATATAAAACCTAAGTTAGATACGCAAATCATCACACGGTATGGCGAGATCGAAATACATGGTGATTTTAAGCGACGCAGTAGATACGAAGTTACTGTTCAGGAAGGCTTAACAGCACCCGATGGTTCTGTGTTAAAGAAACCGTATACTGTCCAGCTGACGATTCCAGATGTCCCTCCTCAAGTACGTTTTGCTGGAAATGGGTTTTTCCTAACCCGAAATCAGAAGATGAACCTCGGTTTAGCAACGATTAATGTGCAAAACGTCAATTTACAAATTGAAAAGGTCTTCGGTAATAATCTTATTTACGCTTCTAAGATCGGAAACTGGAGACCTTGGACAAGCAATTTAGGGAAGCCAATTCATTCCAGCACGCTTGCTATTAACTCGAAGTTGAACGAGGAAGTAACAACACCTATTGATTTGGGACAGTACCTGGACGATAAATATATCGGTATCTTTAAGGTCACTGCTCAGAGACCGAATGACTATAGGGCGCGTGCGACGCAATGGGTCATGTTGACAGATATCGGTATCATTGCTAAAAGGGCAGGTGATGAGTTATGGGTTTGGGCCAATTCTCTCTCTAACTTAAAACCTATTCCACAAGCAACAGTAAAATTAATCAGTGATAACAATCAAACGCTCCTGACAGGAAAAACAAATTGGGAAGGTTTTATTAAGTTTTCTTCAGTAGCACAAAAAACTGACGGCTTTACCCCGTTTATGTTAACTGTGGAAAAATCGGACGATCTTTCTTTTATTCAGTTAAATCGGCATCAACTTTCCACTGGCGATTTCAATGTTGGTGGTTCTGCATACTTAGAAACAGGCTATGAAGCATTCCTCTATACGAGTCGCGGTGTTTATCGTCCTGGCGAGAAAGTTTCACTTGCTGCAATTGTCCGTGGAAAGCGAAATGTAACACCTCCCACGCTTCCAACCCACATACAGATTTTGGCGCCTGACGGTCGAGTTATCAATGAATTTAATCAAAATACGGACAGACGTGGTGGGTGTGAAGTAACAATTCCTTTAGCTGCTTATGCACAGACAGGCGGCTATATAGCGAAAATGAACGTTGCTGGTAAAGAGATTGGACGTGTACCGTTTCAGGTAGAAGAGTTCATGCCTGATCGAATGAAAGTGACTGTTACGACAGATAAACCTGAATATGACTTGGGTGTTGAGGTAGGCATGGATGTTTCAGCTGTCAATCTGTTTGGACCTCCCGCTGCTAACCGAAAAGTAACAGCATCTTATATGCTTGAGGCTGTTCCGTACGTTCCGACTGAAAAATGGCGTTCTTTTCACTTTTCAAGTACTATCCCATTTGAGAAACAGCGGATTACTTTGGAAGAAACCAAGACAGATGCTGAAGGTAAAGTGCATTATAAATTCGTCTTGCCAGATACCGTTAAAGCACCTTCTCAGTTGAATGGAGTTCTGACAGCAACAGTGAGCGAACCCGGTGGCAGAGCTGTTACGGCTTCACACCGCGTAATCGTTCACCCGTATTCGCATTATGTTGGTCTCAAAATGTCAAAGACTGGAGTCATCAAACCTAATGAAACAGTTTCCCTTAACTATATTGCTGTGGATAAAAATGGAAACGCAGTGGCTGGCAGAGACTTAACACTCACCGTTTACAAAGTCCATTGGAATACTATATTGCGCCGCAACGCCCAAGGACGTTATGAGTATGTGTCAGATGACCAAATTACTTCCTTGGAATCCCATCAATTTGTCTCAACGGCAGAAATGGGCACATTCACTTTTACGCCTTCTGAATATGGTGAATACCGTGTGCACCTTGAAGATATTGCCTCTGGTGCCAAAACAGAAGTTAAAGTGGAAACTACTGGTTGGGGATACGTGCCTTTATCAATGGAAAATCCGAGTCTCCTTGAGATGACTTTAAATAAACAAGCATATCAACCTGGAGAAACAGCGAAACTTCAAATTAAAGCACCATTCCCTGGCAAACTGTTACTCACAATGGAACGAGAAAAGGTCTTGAGTTACCGAACTGTCAACCTAAAAGGGAATACAGCCAGTTTGAATATTCCAGTCGTACTTGGTTATAAGCCAAACATTTATCTTTCTGGAACAGTAATTCGGTCAACAGATTCATTGGAGGAACACGCACCGGTTCGTGCTTTTGGCGTCATTCCTCTAAAGATAGACGCTGAACCCAACCGATTCGCTATTGATTTAGATGCCCCTGCGGAGATTCGCCCGAATACCGATGTAACTGTCAAGTTTCGCGTGCGCGGAAGACAAAGCGCGTTCTCGCATGTTACCATCGCTGCAGTTGATGAAGGGATACTTCAGTTGACCGATTTTAAGGTGCCTAATCCGCATGGTTACTTTTACCGCCAGCGTGGACTAAAAACACGCGCTTACGATCTTTATTCTGCAATTTTACCTGAAATTGAGACTGTTCAGGGTGATTCCAGCGCAGGTGGTGACCAAGCTGCTCGCATGAGTGGACGCGCGAAACGGCTTAATACTACCAGTGTCATGCGTGTGAAACCTGTCTCACTCTGGTCGGGTATTCTGAAAACAGATCGCTACGGAAAAGGTACAGCGACTTTTCAAATTCCTCAGTTCAACGGAACATTACGGTTAATGGCTGTGGCTTTTTCTGGTGGATACTACGGTGCTGCTGAGAAGTTTACAATAGTTCGTGAACCGGTCGTCCTAACGCCGACGTTTCCTCGGTTTCTTTCAGGTGGAGATCGTATCCAATTCCCTGTGAGTGTTCACAACGGCACCGGCAAAGATGGAGAATTTCAAGTAGAATTGCAAGCGACAGGTGATGTCCAATTCATATCTACGGAAACGGAAACAGAACCCAAAGTCCAGAAACATTTGGTTCAAAAGCAGGTGCAAATCAAAGATGGTAGTGAGGAACAACTTGTGTTTGATCTACTTGCTCACGATTCAATTGGTAAAGCCACGTTCAAATTGACCGCTTCTGGGAACGATGAAAACACACAGATGTCTGTTCAACTTCCACTTCGGTCAGCTGCGCCACCGGTAACTGAAACGGGAAATGGCACGGTGAGCGCGAATAATACTGCAGATTTTGTTTTTCCCTCGAATTTAATAGCCAATTCTTCCGAATTTACGCTTACTGTGTCTCCGTTCCCCACGATTGAATTTGCTGGTGGACTTCAATATCTGCTTAAGTATCCTTATGGGTGTATTGAGCAAACTACAAGTCGAGTTTTTCCGCTGCTCTATTTTAGCGATGTTGCGGGTGCTGTTGAACCTGAACTTGCCGCTGATGGACGCATTGATCAATATATCACTGCTGGTATCAATAGACTGGAAAGTATGCTCACATCCCAAAATCATTTTGCATATTGGCCAGGTGGGAGTTATATAAACCACTGGAGTAGTGTGTATGCGTCTCACTTTTTGGTTGAAGCGCGGAAGGCAGACTATGAAGTTTCTGAACGTGTCTACACAGGATTGCTTAGCGGATTAAGACAGCAAGCGAAACAGATATCAAGCACTCAAAAGTCCGTTAACGATTCTAATAGATACAAAGTTGAGCGTGCGGTCTATGCCTGTTATGTCTTGGCAGCAGCAGGTGAACCTGAAAAAGGTGTAATGCACTACTTTAAAAACAATTTGCTGAGTACTCTCACGAACTATAGCCAGTTTCAATTGGCCGGTGCTTTTGCACTCAGTGGCGATTTGGAAACAGCACTCTCCATGTTACCTATTTCTATTCCATCTCAAAACGGTGGAAACCGCCAATCCGGGCATAACTTCAACTCACCTACCCGATCGCAGGCTATTATACTTGACGTGCTTGCAGAGGTTAACGAAAACCATCCGTCAATTCCGACACTTGTTAGCGACCTGAGTAAGGCTGCGTCTCAAAGAAAACGGTGGGGAACAACCCAAGAGAATGCGTTTGCTTTTCTCGCCCTCGGCAAAATCCTGAAGAAGAAGATGGATGGAAACTATACAGGTAAGATCACCATCAACGATACTCACCTTGCTGATTTCGATTCGACACCTTCAATTCGGTTAACAAATAACGATTGGGATGGAGCACAAGTGAAAATCTCTATTGAGGGAACTGGCAATTGCTATTACTATTGGTCAGCCTTCGGAATACGTCGTGATTCCTATATTGAGGAGTACGACCGAGATTTAGAGGTACGCCGCCGCTATCTTAATCAAGATGGAATTCCGTTTGATAACGAATTCCAACATGGTGATTTAGTGATAGCAGAAGTTACGGTGAAGGCACTTAACTGGAATCTTGAGAACGTGGTAGTTGTAGATATGTTGCCAGCCGGTTTTGAAATAGAGAACGCGAGATTAGCGTCGCGGGCAGGAATCCCATGGTTGAAAACGCAGGATTTCAAACCGGATTACGTTGATATTCGCGATGATCGGCTTATCTTCTTCGGTGCTTTCCCTCGTCAGCGAGAGCGAAAATTCCATTATGCCCTTCGAGCAGTAACACGCGGGGAATTTACCTTGCCGCCTGTTACTGCAGAAGCGATGTATGATCCCGCGAATTCTTCGGTCGCTGGTAGCGGAAAGATCAAAGTGATTGAGTAATTTGTAATCAGATTCGTATTTATTCTAAGCCCATTCATAGGGCAAGCATGGAAGAGCAGGAGGGTTTTTCCTCTTCCCTCCACTCTCCATCATCACAACTAACAATGAAACTGACAAAATCCTATCTTTCCCAATTGTGGACTCTTCGACTTCTCATATTTGTAAAAATCGTCCAGAAAAGATGGTATGTCTTAGTATTGCCGCTAATTCCAATCTGTCTTTTTGTGCTTGCTAACTGGTGTTTCCCACTGCCTACTGAAAAACTCCATCCTTCGTCATCAACGGTTGTTCTTGATAGAAACGGTGAATGGCTCCGTGCTTTTACCTCATCTGACGACATGTGGCGGTTACCTGAAACCTCTCTTGATGCCATCTCTCCTCGGTTCCAAACTGCCATGTTAACTTATGAAGATAAATGGTTTTATCACCATTGGGGTGTCAATCCTGTTTCACTTGTCGGTGCAACTATTGACAATCTCAAAGCAGGCAAAATTGTCCGGGGCGGTTCTACAATCACTATGCAATTAGCGAGACTCATGGAACCAAAGGATCGCACGGTACCGAATAAACTTATTGAAATGTTTCGCGCACTGCAATTGGAACTGACTTACACGAAGTCTGAAATTCTGACGTATTACTTCAATATGTTACCTTATGGTGGAAACATCGTCGGTTCAAGTGCGGCAGCGCGTCTTTATTTTAACAAACCACAAAGTGCACTCAGTCTTGGAGAGGCAGCACTTTTAGCAGCGATACCAAATTCCCCCGAACGCCTACGCCCGGATCGTTTTCCAGAACGCGCGCGCATGGCAAGAAAAAAGGTGTTGCTACGCATGCAAGATGCTGGAAAAATATCTGCACAACGACTTCAAGAAGCATTACAGGAACCGATCCCGACAGAGCGATACCCATTGCCTTTTGAGGCACCGCATCTGTCTCGATTTCTTGTCAAAGAGCGACCATCCCAACATATAAGCAAGCAGCGGATACGGACAACAATTGATCGGCGATACCAAAACACCGCTGAACGAATTTTACGTGAACGTTTAAGACCGTTGCAAGAACAAGGTATCTCAACTGGGGCAGTTATTGTCCTTGATACTAAAACCCACGAGGTACTTGCGATGGTTGGTTCACATGATTTTTTTCATAAGACATCTGCTGGACAAGTTAACGGCACACTTGCCCTACGTTCCCCCGGGTCGACACTCAAACCCTTTGTTTATGCGCTCGCGATTGATAAGGGATTAATTACGCCGCAAACACTGTTATTTGATGTGCCAGTTGATTATGCCGGATATACGCCTATAAATTATGATGAAAAATTTGCTGGATATATCACAGCACGAGAAGCGTTAGCACGTTCACTCAATGTCCCCGCAGTCAATCTCTATGCAAAGATGGGGAAGAAGCAGCTTGATGGATTTCTTAAACAAGCGGGAATTTCTACTCTCTCAGATCAAAAAGAATACGGGCTTTCGCTTGTACTTGGCGGATGTGGTATCAATCTACTTGAGTTGACGAATCTCTACGCTGGTTTGGCAAATATGGGAGAATTTGCGTCATATAAATTAATAAAGAGTAGAGACGCGGACGATGAAAAAAGCAAAGACACCCCGTCTTCTACATCTACTGCTTCATCTACGTCGCGTCTATTACGACCTGAAACCAGTTGGATTGTTACTGAAATGTTGACGACATTGAAACGTCCCGACTTTCCCGAATCTTTTGAGTATACCGGCACCATGCCGAAGGTCGCGTGGAAAACAGGAACGTCCTATGGACATAGAGACGCATGGAGTATCGGCTATTCACCAGAACTAACTATCGGTGTGTGGATCGGCAATTTCAACGGAACTGGAGCACCTGCTCTCAGCGGAGCTGAAGCAGCAGCGCCAATACTTTTCGCACTTTTCACAGCACTTTCTGGAGAAAAGGCGCATCAATGGTTCACAGAACCTGCCAACCTCAAGACTCGTCAGGTCTGTGCCCTCACAGGTCTACCACTATCACCTCACTGTCCAACCTCAACATCTGATGTATATATCCCTGGAATCTCTTCCGTCCGTGAGTGCCACATACACAAAAGCATACAAGTAGATATAGCCACGGGCGAACGCCTCTGTTCATCGTGTCGACCCGGAAGACATTTTGATGAGAAAACAATTGCGATGTGGCCAGCAGAGGTGGCGACATGGTTAAATGCAAACGGATTTGCTGTCTCTCAGCTTCCGCCACATAATACCGACTGCACTCGTCTGCTTGCTGGGAAACAACCAATTATCCTATCTCCAGCACAAGACACTGTGTACCACATCCGTTCTAACGTTCCGGTGGAATATCAAAAGATTCGGTTATCCGCTTCTGTTTCAGGCGATACACAGGATATATTTTGGTTTCTAAATGGTGAACTTATCTTTAAAGGACAAGCCATAGAACAGACTTTTCTAACACCTGTCGCTGGAAAACATGAATTGACATGTATTGATGGTGCTGGTAGATCAACAAGTCTCCCTCTCACGATTACCGCGTCGGAACAGAAGTAGGCTATTCCGCTAATCCCTTCCCTTTAGATCTCCCTCAACAGTTGAATGTTCCCTCAATCTTCAAAACACTATGTTTTTGACATGTTTTGTGATAAACTATTAGAAAATTACACACAAATAGGAGTTTGAAAATGCCTACAAAGTTGCTTATTCCAATCACTATATTGTTGATTATGTGCCTATTTTTGTTAAACGGATTTGCTCAGGATTATACACAATGGCACTTGCATGATGGCGCAAAAGCTCGTATCGGCAAAGGGAATATAAATCATATCTCGTTTTCACCAGATGGTGCGCGGTTAGCGGTGGCAACCTCAATTGGGGTGTGGATATATGATGCACAAACAGGAAAAGAAATATCACTCATAAAAGTTAACTATCAAGGACCTCGCCTCAGAGATAGAGTCGCTTTTTCTCCAGATGGCAAAATCTTTGCTACTGGAAATTGGCTTCCGGCGAGAGGCATTGAGTTATGGGATGTTGAGACAGGCGAAAAAATTACTACGTTAAAGAAACACATAGGTGGAGTTTATGATTTAGAGTTCTCACCAGATGGAAAGATGCTGTCCTGTGGCAGTTTGTATAAAGGTGTTGAATACCACATGTGGGAGGTTGATAGTGGTCGTGAGGTTGCGGGGTTCAAGGGCGAACAAGAATCTTACAGTTACAGTGCTTTCGTAATGTCTCCAGGAGCACGTCTCATCGCAAGTACAGATAAAGGTAAGATCTTTTTATGGGATATCGCCACTCGCAGCCTACGGCATGTGCTTGACTTTCCTGAAAATTACGTACGGGGCTTGACTTTTTCGCCTGACAACAAAACACTTGTAAGTGGCGATAGAAATGTCATATTGTGGGATACAGAAACGGGAAATCAGATTTCAAAACTTGATCTTGATCGGGGTATCTATAGTGTTGATGCACTGACCTATTCCCCAGATGGTAAGATTCTTGCAGGTGGAGATTACGGCGGAAAAATCATATTGTGGGATATGGAACAGCTTAATCAGCAACCCAAGGACCGAAAACTCACATTACCTGCTTTGTTGAGTAAAGTTGTTAACAAAAGACCTTCCAATTCAAAGCATACAACCTTGGTTGAACATACCCATTCCATTGAAACATTAGCTTTCACCGCCGACAGCAAAACCCTTGCAAGTGGAAGTCGCGATGGAACAGTTATTGTTTGGGACGTTGCGAATAGAACCCCGAAGTTAACCATAGATGGACATACAGGTTTGGTTACAGCATTGAGGTTCCTTGAAAATGACAAAACACTATTCAGTGTGAGTTCTGATGGAATAACGCGACTCTGGAATACTGATACCGGAGCAGAAAAATTCATAAAGACGAAATGGAATGCATTCACTATTGCCTTCCCTCAAGATGGAAAAACAGTCGCTTCCATGAGTAGTAGTAATGAAATAGGAATATGGGACGTGGATACCGATAATCTTGTTCATACATTCAAAACCGAACATAAAGAATCAATTTATGTTTTGGTATTTTCACCTGACGGTAATACCATCGCAAGCGGAGGGCGCGATGGAACATTGGAGGTATGGGATGTTTCTGCTCGGCAGCGTTTTGCCACACTTGATAGCCACACAGATGTGGTTAACGTAGTCCTATTTTCGCCAGACGGTAAAATGTTTGCAAGTGCCAGTCAGGACGGAAAAGTTCAATTGTGGGATATTCTGACCGGTAAAAAAGCAGTTCTGCTCACTGAACCTAATAGAGGTGTCAACGCATTAGCATTTTCACCTGACGGAAAAACGCTCGTTAGCGGACGTTTGGGTGGATCTATTCAGGTATGGGATACCACAACACATCAGCACTTAGGAGATTTAATAATTGCAGCGAGTAGCGTCGGTGCTTTAACATTCTCTCCGAATGGAAAAATCCTTGCAAGTGGATCATACGACGGATCAATACGCCTCTGGGATGTAAACTCAAAGACGAAGATACGAGAAATTTACTCAGCACACAATGACAATGTTGAAAAATTCGCATTTACCTCGGATGCTAAAACACTTGTGAGTGGCAGCAGAGATGGGACATTACTCGTCTGGGACCTGGAAAAGATGGGAATTGGAAATAGGTAACTGCATATTCTGAGAACATCCTCCCAAAAGGAATTTAATACCCATGAAAGTTTTACGTATCTTATTTGTGTTGATGATGGTGATTCTTGCCGTGCTGGCAATAACTGTATTTGTGTTCATGAGTTTGGTAACAAATCAAGATTCGACAGAATTGATACCACAGCCATCCAATGTTGAGTATACCCGATGGGAGTTGCCCGAAGGCGCGAAAGCCCGTTTAGGTAAGGGCAGCATAAACGACATCAAGTTTTCACCAGATGGGACACGGTTTGCGGTGGCAACCACTATCGGTGTTTGGATGTACGATGCAAAGACAGGGATAGAAAAATCCTTGCTCAAAGGAGAAAGACAGGATATAAAAAGTGTCGCATTTTCAACGGATGGGAGGTTGGTCACTGGTGCAAGTTCAAATGGAAAAATATCGCGATGGAATTCAGATACCGGCGAACTTCGCGCGACTCTCACAAATGAAGCAGTTAGACTCTTATACTCAGTTGTTTTCTCTGAAGATGCCACAAAACTTGCCAGCGTAAATATAGACGACAGGATTGATAAAGTTCACGTATGGGCCCTTAATGACGAAACAATACCACCGACTCTTACAAATATAGACGTGGACTTTAAAGAAAGAGGTAGTACAGTAATGGCACTTTCACCAGATAACCGCTTGCTTGCAACTGCAAGACCAGAGGGAGATAAAGATCCAATTCATGTGTGGAATGCTGATACTGGAGAACGTCTGTTAACACTGGCAAGAGATGGACATAGAACAATTCAAGGTTTAGTTTTTTCACCTGATAATAAGACATTGGCAAGTTGTGATTACCTTTCAATTCTTTTATGGGACATGGACACCGCAACGTCTCAGACAACCTTCAGAACAACTTTTGGCTTGAGTGCGTTAGCCTTTTCACCGAATGGAGAACGCCTCGCAAGTGGAGATGATGACAGTGTCTATTTGTGGAATACCACCTTGAAACAACAAGGATGGCAAGGAAAAATAAATCAATATACGCCCATGTTAAAACTCAAAGGACATAAAGAGGATGTTTCTACGTTGGCATTTGCACCAGATGGGAAAATGCTGCTTTCAGGTAGCGAGGATGGGACAATTCGAGCATGGGATACAACCAACGGTCAGCCGCTATATACATGCCCGGGACATGGAGGCGATGTCTCGGACGTAGCTCCTTCTGAAGAAGGAAATACCTTAATCAGTGTGCATTCTTGGGAAGATCAATTACTGCAATGGGATATCAATACAGGACACCCGTTTTCAAGTACCACTTTCAAACTAAAAAGTGCTAAGACAATTTCGCCGGATGCTACTACGCTCGTTATAGAAGACAGGACTTGGAAGAGAAAATTGAAATTATGGGATATATCCAAAAACCGTGTCCGAGCTAACTTGAAGGGGCACGGATACCCATCAAAATGGTGGGGTTTAGACCTTGCTTTTTCTCCAGATAAAAAGATGTTAGCGGCCACCTCTTTAAAACATCAAATTGGCGTAATTCATTTGTGGAATATTGCGGAACCACCGAAGTCGTTTTTGAAGGAAATCTTCAATTCCAAGACAATTCACCCGCGATGGACATTTAAAGGAAACCCAAGTGTGGTGAAAGCATTGACATTTTCGCCAAATGGAATAATACTGGCAAGCTGTGGTGATGGACCTGAAATCAACTTATGGAACACGGAGACAGGTAAACTCCTTTTTACGTTTACTGGACATCAACGAGGTAATGATCCATTAGCATTTTCACCGGATGGAAAAATGCTCGTAAGTGTATTTTATGATACAATTTATTTTTGGGATCTAACAACACGGCAGCTGCTCAGAAAAAGCGAAACTGAGGTAGGTATCAATGTCTTACAATTTTCCCCAGATGGTAAAACGCTTGTAAGTGGAGGATGGAGAGGAAAAATCCAATTGTTGGACGCACACACGGGGCAGCTGCTATCTACACACATAGGACATGGAAGTTGGCTAAGCAAGATTAACAAGTTGATATTTTTAGAGGACGGAAAAACTTTAGCCAGCGCAAGCGAAGACGGCACAATCCTGCTTTGGGATTGGGAGAAAATCAGGCAAGAAAATAAATAACATTCTCACTGCCGAAAAACTGCTATTATCAAACATCCCCACCCAGCAATAAATGCTAATCCACCAATCGGTGTTATTGCACCAAGCCAAGGCGTGTTAGTCAAACTGAGAATATAGAGACTACCTGAAAAAATAAGTATACCAGCAACAAAACACCATCCCGCCGCTGTTGTCAATGAGTTTTGCCATTGCGACAATGCCCACGCCACGACAATTAATCCTATCCCGTGATACATCTGATAACGTGCGCCAACCTCAAAGATATCTAACATCTCTTTGGATAGTTTTTCCTTAAGTGTGTGTGCGCCAAATGCACCGAACACAACGCTAAGTAGACTAAATGCAGAACCGAGTGCAAAGAAAAGATTTTTCATAGTTCCTGCCTTTCATAAGTTTATGATAATAGTTCATTATAACCGATATAGATGTAATTTAGGTAATAAATTCTTACGACACCACCTTTTACACTAACGCTAATTTTCCTTTATTACGGATTTTGTTGAATATTTTTTGTCATATATGCTAAAATACTGTATCTTAATAACGGCATAGTTGACCTATTCCGTGTGGTTACAAAAGGAGAACTTTCTAAAAGATGAGACAATACAGAACAGAAGAAATTCGGAATATCGGAATTATTGCTCATTCAGGGGCTGGCAAGACATCCCTAATTGAAGCAATGCTCTATAATGGCGGTGCCATTGAGCGAATGGGGTCTGTGGATGACGGAAGCACGGTAGCTGACTATGCCTCTGATGAGATCGAACGTAAAACATCGCTCAGTTGTTCAGTGTGTATTGCGGAATGGACGGAACATAAACTAAACCTTATTGATACACCTGGTGCCGAGGATTTCTACGGTGACCTTCACGGTGTGCTTCGAGTCGTTGATGCAGTTGTCGTAGTCGTTGATGCTACGACAGGAGTAGAAGGCGGAACAGAAAAGGTCTGGGAAGTAGCAAATAAATATGATCTGCCACGGATTCTCTTTATCAACAAGATGGATAAAGAGAACGCGAGTTTTGAAAACGCACTGGCAAGTATTACGGATATTTTAGAGACACGGGCTGTTCCGATTCAACTTCCTATTGGAAAAGAGGACCAATTTACAGGTGTCGTTGATGTAGTTCAGAATGCAGCGTTCCTTGAACCCAGTGGAAACACGCCTGTCGCGAAATCTGATGTCCCTGACGAATTAGCAGGTGCAGCTGAAGAATCCAGAGAAGCACTTGTTGAAGTTGCCGCTGAAAGCGATGATGAACTTATAGAGAAGTTTTTTGAAGGCGAACTCACTGAGGAAGAAATCCAGAGTGGGTTGCAAACCGGGATTTTCGAAAGTCAGTTTGTGCCAGTTTTATGCGGATCGGCGTTGAAAAACATCGGGGTACAGCAGTTGATGGATATGATTATAAGTTGTTGCCCATCTCCAGCTCAGGTTGGTGCCGTGCAGGATGCTGAAGATGAATCCAAAACACGTGAACCTTCAACAGAGGCACCATTATCCGCTGTTGTATTCAAGACTATTGCGGATCCATTTTCCGGGCAGCTGAGTTTATTCCGAGTCTACTCTGGGACATTGGAAGGTGATATACAGGTTAGCAATTCTACGCAAGGGGAGACAGAACGTCTCGGAAAACCCGCCTTCATGCACGGTAAGGAAACCATCAATACATCTCAGGTAGCAGCCGGCGATATCGGTGCGCTGACAAAACTCAACATCACACGGACAGGAGATACGTTATGTGCCAGAGACGCATCTATTAAACTTCCGGGGGTTGAGTTCCCAAATACAGTTATCTCTTATGCAATTAGTCCAACGCGGGAAGGTGATGACGAAAAACTAATCACTGCACTAACACGGATGAGTGAGGAAGACCCCGCTTTCAAGATTGAACGTAACGATGTTACGAAGCAGCTGCTGGTTTCTGGTTTAGGTGATCTTCACATTAATGTCAATCGTGCGCGAATTGTTGAGAAATTCGGTGTTGAAACGCAGCTTGCACCACCAAAAGTACCTTATCGTGAGACGGTTCGCAGAAGCGTGCGAGATGTCCAAGAACGACACAAAAAGCAATCGGGTGGTAAAGGACAATTCGGAGAGGTCAAGATTAATTTGGCACCCTTAGACCGTGGTGAAGGGTTTGAGTTTGTTGACAACATTGTGGGAGGTGCGATTCCCCGCAACTATATTCCAGCTGTAGAAAAAGGCATCCGCCAAAGAATGGAACGCGGAGCGATAGCAGGCTATCCCTTGGTTGATATCCAGATTGACCTCCACGATGGAAAATACCACGATGTTGATTCGTCGGATATGGCATTCCAAATCGCTGGTTCCATGGCTTTTGCCACTGCTGTGCAACAAGCGGACCCATGCCTGCTTGAACCGATTATGAACGTCTCAATCTCAGTACCGGATCAGTTTATGGGAAGTATCATTGGCGACCTTAACGGACGACGTGGGCAAGTGATGGGTGTTGAACAAGCAGGCAAACGCCAAGAAATCAACGCTCTGGTTCCCCTTTCGGAAATGCTCCGTTATTCCATTGATCTGAAATCTATGACGAGTGCACGCGGCAACTTCACTATGGAATTTGCAAACTATGAAATTGTCCCTGAAGATGTTGCGCAGAAGGTAATCGCTCAATCGAAAACGGAAGAGGAAGAGGCGTAACCTTTCTAAGTTCTCTTTCAGTAGATACATATTTTACTTCCACAATAGGCGCGTTCTCTGTGTAGGACGTGCCTATTAACTTATTGTCCACTCCAAAAAACGGAGGTAGTATGAAAAGCATCAAAACACTCAGCACAATAATCTGCCTGCTAATTTTTACCTCAAGTTATTTATCATCTGATCAGATTGTCCCTCCTCCCACTGATATAGAACGGCCTCGTTTCAAGAAATCAGTGAATCCAAAATATCCGAGAGAAGCAAAGAGAGCAGAAAAAGAGGGGAAAGTCACTCTCACTGCCACCATTGATGTGAACGGTATACCACATGATGTTGTTGCACTGACAAATCTCGGTTTCGGATTAGAGGAGGCAGCAATTGATGCATTTACGAACTCGACTTTTCATCCAGCGACAAAAGCTGGAAAACCGGTGAGTATGAAGGTTAAGATTGACTTTGATTTTAAGCTGGAGGATCCTCCTGATATGGTATTTATCCCAGCAGGCGACTTTCAGATGGGCAGTAGTAGCGGACTTACAGATGAAAAACCAACGCATACCATTTATCTGGATGCGTTTTATATTGACAAATTTGAGGTGACGAATGCACAATATAAAAAATTTGTTGATGCCAATCCGCAGTGGCAAAAAGACCAGATTCCACGCACATATCACGATGGCTACTACTTAGCACATTGGAATGGCAACGATTTTCCACCCGGAAAGGATAACTATCCTGTCGTCTATGTGAGTTGGTACGCAGCGATGGCTTACGCGCAGTGGGCAGGTAAACGATTGCCGACAGAGGCTGAATGGGAAAAAGCGGCTCGTGGTGGATTGATAGATAAGATGTACCCATGGGGAGATTCAGTTGATGTGACCAAAGCAAATTACTATGACGGAACTGACAAAGAACGGACACCTGTGGGGACTTTTACACCAAACGGATTTGGCTTATATGATATGATGGGAAACGTACGGGAGTGGTGCCTTGATGTGTATGAAGCGAACTTTTATATTAATTCTCCACGCGAAAATCCTATTGCAGGTACTAACAATATTGATGAAGTCATAAAAAATTTCGTTAACCTAAAAAACAATCGCGTGTTACGAGGCGGTTCATGGCTCAGTAGCCCGCAAAGTTCGCGAGTCGCAAACCGTAATTGGAGGGTGCCAACAGACACAAATCCTAATGAAGGGTTTCGTTGTGTGAAGCGGTGAAGCCTTACCTATCTTAAAATACGCATCAACCGAGATACAGACAAAAAAATACCCCCACAATTGAAACTCCAATAAAATCACAATAGAATCCCAATAAGAAATGCAATCTAAATCTTGAACCACACAAAAAAGAAGCGTATAATTATAGCGTGTTATAG
>JAPPCZ010000029.1 GCA_028824685.1 Candidatus Poribacteria bacterium | reverse complement strand
AATCAACGCCGAATGCGCTTTTGGGCATTCGGCGGGTATGAATCATGGCGAATGCCAAAAGCGCATTCGGCTTTAGGCGTTCCCGTGTGGTATTCTGCATTGGTTAGGAAACCGCATCTACCAAGGTGTGCATATATTTTAGGGTTTTACTATAAGTATTTTGTGCGTTTCCTAAAGTCAGATTATGGTATAATGATTGAGGATTGATAAACATGAGGGCTGTGGTGAATTGCATTGATTGACGAAGTCAAACTAAAAACACTTCTTTCCCAATTTCAAGACTTGCGAATCCTCGTGATTGGGGATTTCTATCTGGATGCCTACTGGTATATAGACAAAACACGTTCGACGTTGTCACTGGAAACACCGTGGCATACCAATCCTGTAGTAGAACAACGTTATAGTCCGGGTGCAGCTGGAACAGTTACAAATAATCTAAATGTATTGGGAGTAGGAACGGTCTATACTTTAGGTGTTATTGGCGAAGATGGATTCGGAAGGACGCTTCAGACATGTTTGCAAGAAAAAGGGTGTCGGACAGACTTTATGGTAAGTGCGCCGAATTGGGTTACGCCTACGTATCTAAAACCGATTCATCAGGGTTACGAAGATGTCCAAACTGAAGGACCACGCTTTGATATTGAAAATCAAGCGCCGATGGGTGATAGAGTTGAAAAAGCGGTTTTGGATGCGCTCCAAACGTGTATTCCACAGGTTGACGGGATAATCATTGGGGATCAAATGCCACATGAGAACTTAGGCGTTATCACTAATCGCGTGCGCGAAGAATTGTGTGAACTCGCGGTGGCGTATCCAGACAAAGTTTTCTTTGCTGATTCCCGTGCGCGAATTGGAGCGTTTCGTAACGTAATCATAAAACCGAATCGCTTTGAAGCGCAGCGTGCACTGGTTCCAGATTGGAATGGGAAAACTGTTGACATTGAATCAGCAAAACGTTGTGCAGTAAGCCTTGCAGAACAGACGCAAAACACAGTATTCGTTACACTCGGTGAGCAAGGAATCCTTGTTCATCACAACGACCAACTTTCTCATATTCCCGGTATTCCGAACCCTGATAAAATTGATCCTGTTGGGGCAGGGGACAGCGTCTCTGCGGGGATAGTTTCCGTGCTTTGTAGTTTAGGCACAGCTGCTGCAGTCGAAGCAGCGTTTCTTGGCAATTTAGTTGCTTCCATTACTGTAACGAAAATAGGCACAACAGGGACTGCCTCACCAGAGGAAGTTCTGGAAAAGTATCGGAGTCTAAATGAACATCTTTGACGCGATCACACAACGGCGCAGCTATCGTGGTGAATTTCAGAACCGTCCAATAGACGAAGCCGACCTGAATCAGTTAATTGAGGCGGCACGATGGACACCTTCGCCTTTCAACGTTCAACCGTGGGAGTTAGTTATTATTCAAGAGTCTGAGGGAAAGGGGGCACTTGCTGATATAACTCAACAAGCGATTATAGAACAGTTTAAAGATTCCAAGTTTTTAGACGACAATAGTCGATGGATGTGTCTAAACGAAACTGAATGGCAAGACCGTGGTGATGGCGTGCTGCTCACAGACCATGTTACCCTGCCAAAATTGCTTCAAAATTGTCCTGATAAACTGACAGGAAGCATATTGAAGGGACTATTGAAAAATGCAAAGTCCTTGACAATTATAGGGCATTTAGGTGCTGGGAAAATGCCTGCGGAGGAGATTGCTACACAGGTGCGCGAAGCACCATTATTAATATTGATAACGATGAACACTAAAAGGAAGCCGCCGGGTGAAGGGGCAACCCGATGGATGTGGTTGAGTATGGGAATGTTGATACAAAACCTACTTCTCGCTGCGACATCGCTTGACATCGGTGTGCAATTTGTCAGTGCCCCTTTAGAAAGCGAAACGGATCGCGAGAATATCAGTCAGCTTTTCAATATCCCTGATTATCATGAAGTGATGACGTTGTTAAGGATGGGATATATAGATGCGGAAGATCGGAGTTCTGTCAGGTTAAAACCTACCCAATTTGTTCATTATGAGAAAATTTCGAATTAGGAACTACTCTTGTAGGAGGGCTTTGTAAGTCTGATTTTTAAGATACAACATTCAGAAAACCGAATATATCTGCTTCACAAAAAAACTATCGTACACCATTTGCACTCAACTCTTCATTATATGCAAACAGCGCAGGTGTCCCACCAGTATGCAGAAAAATCACAGTATCGTTTGAATCAAATCTACCTTGCTGAATATGGTCAATTAAGCATGCCATCGCCTTTGCAGTGTAAACGGGATCGAGAATAATCCCTTCTGTGCTTGCTACCAATTTGAGGGCGGAGATACACTCTGGAGTGAGGTATCCATAAGCTTTCCCAATGTAATCATCGGTATTTTGGATATCTGAATCTTTGATTTGAGTATCAAGATTTAAGATAGAAGCTGCGAGATTTGCTGCATCACGTATCCGATCAATCTTTCCTTCCCAGTGAATCGGCGCGCAGGCAAAAGGCTTTAATTTCATCCCCAGTGCTTTAGTACCAAGCACCAAACCTGCCTGAGTTCCACCTACCGAAGCGGTGTAAATCCAATCAGCATCAATTCCAATTTGTTTTTGCTGTTCATGAATTTCTGCAATGCACCACGTAAATGCAACTCCTGCGAGCCCTGTGGAGCGAGGCGAGGCAATAACATAAGGTTTTAAACCTTGTGCTTTCAATTTCTCAGCGAGTCCAAATTTGAATTCCTCTAATTCTGGTCCAAATGGAACATCAACGACTTCAACATCCGCACCTGCTAAATGGTCTAACAAAAGATTACCTTGCACGATGCTTTTATGATCGCGTGCAAGGCGTAGATAGCAATTTAAGCCAAGCTTGCTGCAAGCTGCGGCAGCCTGCCGGCAATGGTTTGATTGCGAAGCAGCTCCCTGAATTATTGTATCCGCCCCCTGGTCTACACCTTCACCAATAGTGAAAGTCAATTGTCTGACCTTGTTTCCACCGAATGCTAACCCTGAACAATCTTCGCGTTTTATGAAGATGCGTGGGCCGCCGAGTGCTTCAGATAGGCGCGGACATTCTTCTAAAGGGGTAGGGAAATGCCCTATATTGACTTGTGGGATATCGGAAATACGTTGAAGAAGATTTTGTCTGGTTATCACAGTCTACTCCGCTTGAACGACAATTGCGTTTTGGATAACCCGTCTTCCATCTTTGGATTGCAAACCTGGTGTGACTACTTCAACGATTGTGTCAGACTCAAAATCGCTACTGCGTTTCTCTTTGAGTTCATGAAATTCATCAGAGAATTTCGTTTTTCCTGGTTCAATCGGCATTAATTCAAAATCAACTAAATCCAGGAACCAGTTTAACCTTGATTGTACAGAGTTTGATGAACTGAACTCAGCAACATTTGGAAAGAGTTTATCTCGTACAAACTCAACCAAGTACTTTTTGAATGCAGCAATTTTAACTTTGTCGGCATGCTTCTGTTCAAGTTCAGCCAATTTTTCAGAAAAACGCTGAAGGTAAGTATCACAGTCTTTCTGAATTTCCATCAAATCGTTGTCAGTCGATGCAGTTCTATCAGGAAAGAGTGTTGGTGCTGGTGCCTCAATACCTCTTGTTTGTTTTAAAGTCTGTTTAAGTTCTGTTTCAATAGACTCAAGAGATTTAGCGAGGGTGTCTTTAGTTGTTTCACTCTTTTTCGAGACCTTTTTCCATTCGCTTATCTCATTGACCATTAGATTCAGGAGCAGGACAGCAATTTGCCTTTCGCTCAACGACTCTAAGTCCCAATTATCAAGTGGAATACCGCACCCGTTATTGTAGTCTCTTTCCAATTTTTCCAAATCTGCATGAAATTTGTCGTATAAATGTCGATTTTGCTGTACATAGTATTCCTTTTTCTTAGGAACATTGAGTCCGATTGTGCCAGCTAATTGTCCAAAGAATCCGTGCTTTTTATTATTAGATTTTGATGTGGAGGCGGCGCGTGGTGGAATAAAAGTTGCTTGCATCTTAGAAGCACTTTTCGGAAGTGATGGCACTTTGATTCTAAATTGTGGTTCGGTATTAATATTTGTAACATACTGATCTAAATACTGCGTCTTTCGTTTTGAAGTTGAACTGGATTCTTCAACGGAGTTGGGTTTTGGTGGAATGGTCGCTACTGGAGTATTTGCTTTCGGTGCTGTTTCGCTTGGTATTTTTTCCTGTTGTCCTGTGTGGATTCCATTCCCATTCGGGTTCAAATCTGTGTCTTGTGGTTGCAATGATGCTGGCATTTCCAACTCAGGTGCTTTATCCAACAATTTTTCTTCCTGTCCGTGAGTATGATTGCTAACCTCGTTTATTTTGACATCGGTGTTCTGAGCCGTTGTTACTGCATCTTCGGTTTGAGAATGCGGAGGTGCCTGCAGGTCCGAGTCGGATGCCGAACCGTTTGACTGGTTATCCAACAATTGTTGATCTCGAATCAGTTTTAGTTCTTCTAATATTTTTTCAGTATAAGTGGCAATCGGTTCATGATTGTCAACGTAAAATGCTAACTTGTGTGACTTAATAACCTCTGGGGGCACGATAATATCTTGTGTTTGTCCGGTTAGTTGGAAGGATGTCCAATTTACGCGCCCACTGATTGGCTGTTGTTGGAACATCACGCGTAACTGCCTACCTTCTTCCGATTTATTCAAAACACTCATGACAATATGGGGGCCGTTGTAGAAAAAACTAACATCAATACCCCGAAAACTTCCGGTTACACTGTTCGTTGCCATCCTAAATCTCCTTCTGAAAAATCTGCTTTCTGTAAAGAGAAAATGCGTTTCCAACCATTTAATATATAAGATTTAATAGGGGTCCGAACGGATATATTAAGTTGTACTAACCTACCCAGGTTTATGAAATAGAGCCGCTCGGACATTTAGGAATACAAACGCTATAAGTACACATTTGAAGTTGGCAATTTACGCGAAGTATACAATATAAAAAAAGCGTTTGCGTATAATATTCCATACCTATTTATGCATTTAAACGTTTGCAATTAATTATGGGTTACAGAAACGCTTATTAGATACATCTCAGAATTATTGAAACAGAGGAGATGTATGAGGATAGTTATTGCCGTTTATTTCAAAACATCCTAATGCTTTGTCAATATATTATAGGTCGCGATTCGGAGATCGCTCCTACGGTTGAACCGCTTATGGTAGGAGGGAACTCCGATTCCCGATTACTTTTTAATGCTGGACAACCATTTTGCGAGTCGCTGAGAAATCTCCCGCATTAAGCGTATAAAAATAGATACCACTTGCAACAGGTTCACCCGTTACGTTTCGTCCATTCCAATGGAAAGTATGTTTCCCTGATCGTTGAAATCCAAGTGGTTGATGGGAGATTAAACGACCGTTTGCATCGTGGATTGAAAGAGAAACATGTGTGCCTTTGGCAATAGAATAAGGGATCCATGTTTCGGGATTAAACGGATTGGGGTAGTTTTGTAATAGTTGATTTTGGATTGACATTGTGGACAGTATTGGTTGATCTAATGTGTTATGCTGAGGCTCTTCTACAGCAAGGTTCAAAAGGTTTGTATCAACACGAAAAATGCTGAGTTGGTATAGGTCGGTTACGTATAGGGCAGAGTCCATGATGGCAAGGTCAGTGGGGGATTGTAATAGTGCATAGCGGGCGCGGCGACGCATCGTACGCGAATCAACAATTTGAATACTATGGCTATCAAGCAAATAGAGAAAGTTCCCCTGAATTGCTGCGGCGATAGGTAGCTGGGTTTCAACATAGTTGGACAGCGGCGTAAGTTGCTGTGGGTCTGTTCCATCTAATTTTATTACTCCTTGTTGATTATCTAAGACATATACAAATTCATCTGCAAGAGAAACGTTCGTTGCGGCTCCTTCTGTGGCGAAATGAGCAATTGGACGAGGAAGGGCAGGTTCAGATATATCTAAGATGTGAACACCACCTTCAAGTGAAGCAAGGAAAGCATGTGAGGTATTGTATGCAATTCTATATACACTACCTGTGAATTCACGTTTGCTAACGATTTGGCGACGGTTTGGATCACTAATATCAACTACAACAAGAGACCTTGCACATAGATACGCGTAGTCGCCAATTATTGCAATCTCCCAAACTGGATCAGTGGTTGGGATATGTGTAAGGGTTTTTCCTGTTCCCAGATCAACAATATCCATTCCTACATCTGTGCCGACGAAAGCATGCTGCTTTTCAATCTGAACACATAACGCGCCTTGTTCGCCAGAAAACGATCGGATATCCTGCGTTATTCTACCGGTGTAAGGTTCAGTTAATTCAGCTATTTTTAAACCTCCAGTCCCGTTTGCAATAGCGATAGTAGGTTTATCACCCGCACTGTCCACATCAAGCCCATAGGTGGTACCGCTCGCGTTGTAATGATTTATCCAGACTGGCATATCAGGTTCTGTCACATCAAGCGTTTGTATACCGCCCTTTCCATCTGCAATATAAGCATAGGTTGCCTTATCAGCAGCCGAATACCGTAGTTCAACGTCTTCTGCATTTCCAATAGTGGGATGCGATAAAATTAAACGCGGTCTTTGTGGGTTGTTGACATTAACGATATGAAGACCTGCTTGTTGATCGGTCAGGTAAAGCAAACCTTCATAGAACTTCATTGCCGAAGTTAATCCCGGTGTGTTTACCCAAGAAATCGGTTCTGGGGCTAAAGCGGCACCGATATCCAAAATACGTAAATTATTGGAAAGGAGGAGTGCATATTTTCCGAGCACCTCAAAATCAAAAGCAAGCAACGGTACAGTACCCGTAACGGTAAAACCGCCGAGAGGATCCAAAGTTAAAATGTATAATCCTTTTGCATTGTCACTTATATAAACTTTTCCTTCATCGTTTGTAGAGACTTTAAAAGGTGTTCCCGCAGTTTTAAATGTTCGTCGCGGGTGTGGGTTTTCGTTGTTTAGTACGTCCTGCTGTTTAAAGACCAAAAGTCCCCGTACTGTATCAAGTGTGTATAGGTTTCCGTTTGCTAAATGGACATCGCGCGCATCTTGAAACCCCCCAAGTGTTTTAACAATACGAGGTGAAGTTAGAGGATTAACTTCAATAAGGTGCACACCTGATTTGCCGTCTGCAATATAGGCATTGTCTCCATCAATGGCGATGGCTTGTGCGTTTCCCGGTGTCGCAATTTCACCTATTCGTGTGGGTGAAGGGTTTAAGGTAAAAATTTCAAGGCCCCAGTCACTCGTAGCAAAGGCTTTTTCTTCCTGAATGATAATCTCGTTATAGTTACTTGAAAGATGAATTTGGGACATCGGTTCTAATTTTGTTGAGATATTCGTTGCAATTAAGGAAGTGCCTACACGACGACCTAAACTTATAGGTTGCGAATTGCTGTTAGGTAGGTAAGTTACTGAGTTAGGATGTAAAAGATATCGGGATTGTTCTATGTTTCTTTGTGCACCATTTGGTTTTCCTATGTCAATCGAAGCATCACCTACCCCAGGTTTAGCGACATATCTGAATGTTTGGGGATATTCAGAAGTGACAATTAACAGAATTTGCCCATCACCACTTAAATTGCTAATTTCTATCTTATTTGTATGGAATGTGTCAACACCGTTTGGGTCGGATACTGACGGAATAGGTTTGACAACAGCGCGGTTAGTATTTGAGGCAAGATATACAATATTCGCATGGAGATGTGCTTGAGTGCTTGCTTTTAGGGTCAGTTCAAGGTTATCAGGTAGATTTTGAAATAAAATGTATTCTATACCCCAACTATCAATTGGAATATCAGCAGAAGTAGTCGGATAACGTGTAATGCGTGGGGTGCGTGCTGTAATTTTTCTGTTGCGTAGGTTTACGTAGCTAAGATGTTTACCATGTCTGGGATTGTTTAACCAATTTGCCCCTCCCCAATTGAGGAATGCGTCAACAAAGTGCCGGTTTTTACCTAAAGTTAGGTCAATTGCTGGCAAACCAAGTGTATCTTCAGCGGCAAGTTGTCGAACAAAGTCAATACCTCCGTGGTTTTCGTAGAGATAGAGCAGAAGCATGAAAGCTGCACCGTAATAGGTATCATTATTATTTGCGGTGGTTAGAGAAATACTTGGATCCGCGAGGTAACCGTCAACAAATAAATTATGAACCGTACCATAAATACCCCATTCTGTAAAGGACGCAATCCCCTCTTCTAACCAACGTTGATCACTCTTACCACCATTTTGATACCAATTGACCAGATGTGCAAACTCGTGTGCAAGGCTACTATAGAAGGTATGTCGTGAACGTTCTTTGAATTGAAAAATATCCATATAGAGCATATCGCGGCGATTACTGGTCGGATATGTCGGGTGCTGATCGGTAGGTGAAAAATATCCTCCATAATCAGCCCCTGAAGCGTTCATGCCGACATCGTGAAATAAGATAGTTATCCGATTTTCACGATCTAAACCGGGTTGAAATTCCGAACCTATCCAATGATGTACTTTAGGGTAAATATTTGTGTCAAACGTATTTGCAATGTCATCAGTCTGAGCTTTAGTTAACATGTCCTGAACTGTGTTATCAATGTAGATATAGCAATGTGCCCCTACTGCAATGCAGGTCGCCTTGATAGACGTTTCTGGAATGTGAATAAAAAACCGGTCTATTTGTCCTAATTGAGCAGGTGCTGCAGGTGCTGCCAAAACAGGTTCGGTATTTCTCAAGTTAAAATCTTGAGCCGAGTGCAAGCGTTCAATTAGCAGCGGCGTGCCGCACTTCCAACAAGGATCGGCATGAAGGACAGAAGCTAAACCCGAGAACCATCCTACAAGGACAATTAAACTAATTGCTGAAAAATGACGTGCTATTAGGGGAAGAGTGTGTAATACTTTTGACATTAGGAAACTAAATTCCTTATAATTAGACATTATAATGTTTTATAGTAGATTTTAGAATTACTTGCACACTTTTGAACTGTGAATCAACGCTGAATGTGCTTTTGGCATTTGGCGGGAGGGAACTCCGATTCCCGACTATCATTGTGTTTTGTCGCGATTCGGAGATCGCTCCTACAAAAGACGCGTAAACTTATTTTTCTATTCTACTTTTACTATAAGAAAAAATGCATAAGTGCTGATTTTGTATTTCATCTAATTTCGCCGGAATTATAGATATAAAAAGTATACCGTACGGTATACTTTTTTATACCACGGTATACTTTTGAAAATTGCTTTTAACCCAGTCTGTGTCTGTATTTATAGATGTTTTTCTAAAATTGATTTTTTTTATTTTTGGTCCATTTTGTCCGATGTGAGAAAATGTAAGTTTTTGGCTACAATTTCGTGATGTTGCCACAAATCCTCTGCATGTAGGCATTTGAAATGTTAACATTATTCGGCACCTCAGAACTAAAACTATTTGTAAAATATATTATAACATTCGTAAATAGTGTTTGTCAAATTAAATTGGACTTTTTATAAGACAGGGCGTAAAGTCATGTTTGCTTGCTAAGAACTATGAAACCTTTTGAATATATAGAACATACTGCAGATGCTGGTATGCGTGTTACGGGCGATACGTTAAAATCTCTCTTTAATAATGCTGCACAAGGATTATTTGAAATGATTGCTGTTGTGGACACAATTGATGAAACGTCCTCAATTGACGTTGACATAGCGGCTGATTCTGTTGAAATGTTATTCGTTAAGTGGTTAGATGAGTTAGTCTTCAGGCACGAAACAGATGAAATTTTCTTTAAGCGGTCAAATATTCAACATATTGACACTACAGAATTATTTGCTCAGGTGTATGGTGAACCCACAAATTTCGACAAACATGTCGTTTATACTGAAATAAAGGCTGTAACCTATCATCAATTATATGTTATTCAAAACCCTAATGGAGTTTGGGAAGCGCAAGTTATTTTTGATTTGTGATGGTTTTCATAAGAAGTAAATTAACGCGTCAAGGATTCTTTACAATTTCTCTTTAATGGGAATTAACCGATTCGGTTTGACATCCTTAATTTTATTAATTTTTCCACTGGGCCACAATACCTCAATACTTTCAATAATTTCGTCATTTTTTATCCCAAAGATTGTGGTCAGTTCACTTTGGGAACAGTAACTTGAACCGGTTTTAACAGTTCGGGTTTGTGTGCCAATAGCGGAGGTAATCTGAATGCGTGAGCCAATCCCGTTCAGATTGCTCAATTGCCCAAGAAGTTTTATCTTAATCCAGTTGTTACGGTTACCGCCATCATTACGGTATAGATGCGCCTGTCCATTAGATGTGGTAATGAGGACATCTAAATCCCCGTCATTGTCTATATCCCCATAGGCTGTCCCCCGTCCAACAATCGGTTTTGCTAAATCGGATCCTACCTTTTGCAGAACATCAGCAAACTTGCCATCAGATATATTCCGAAATAGGTGTGGCTTTTGTGCGTAGGTAACTTCACTCTGGACAATATTGATGTCTGTTTCCACATGTCCATTTGCAGTAAAAATGTCAACGTTTCCATCCAGGTCAAAATCGAAGAAGAAACAACCGAAGGTCAGCGTCAATAAACTTGCATTTCCGAGTTGTGCAATAGGCGCGTCGTCTATAAAAAAATCACCTTCGTTATGGTAAAGATTCAACATTTCATTAGAAAAATTTCCAACAATGATGCTGTCTTTACCACTACGGTTATAATCAGCGGCATCAACACCCATTGCGCCAGTGGCAACGCCGCTTTCGTTATATGCCACGCCTGCTAACATCCCAACTTCAATGAAAGTACCATCACCTTTGTTTTCATAGAGTTTATTAGGTTGCGTATCATTTGCTTCAAAAATATCGGGGAGTCCATCTTGATTATAATCAAGGATGCAAACACCTAAGGATTTACTTGATGGATCGCTTATCCCTGATATATGTGAGACATCCATAAAAGTGCCGTTACCGCGATTTTCAAAGAGTTTACTTGCTTGACCTGTATACGATTCGGGCGTACAGTAGGATTTATTTTTTCCATCAAGTGTGCAAAAAATGTCCGTTTCTATGCTCCATTCAACGTAATTTGCAACATAGATGTCGAGATGACCATCCAGATTGTAATCGAACCAAGCACAACTTGTTCCGAAGCCCGGATTGTCAATACCAGCGTCTTTCGTAACATCTGTAAAAGTGCCATTCCCATTGTTTCGGAAGAGGCGATCAGCATTTAAACAACTCAGATAGATGTCATCATCTCCATCGTTATCGTAATCTGCTATTGAAACGCCCATACCATACAGAGGAATATCCAAGCCAGCAGCTTCAGTGACATCAGCAAAAGTGCCATCCTGCTTGTTTTGGTAGAGTGCAAGCGTTTGCCGCTTTTTAGTCGGATGTCCCTCCCAATCCTTTCCATTAACGAGAAGAATGTCTTGCCACCCATCTGCATTGTAGTCAAAGAAAGCACAACCGGAGCCCATTGTTTCTGGTAAATATTTATTTCCAAATGCGCCGTTATTGTGGACGAAATCTATCCCCGCTGCTTGAGTGATTTCAGTGAATTGTGGTAAAAAATCTGATGAGACGCTCGTAGTTATAAATAAACAATGGAGCAGGACCGTAACTGTTAATTTTTTCATTAAGGACTCTGATAACGGTTATTTTTATAGTAGATTATGAAATTATATCATTTCTAAATGATTATGCGGCATTATTTTGTAGGTCCAAATCAACGCAGCATGCGCTGTTGGCATGCTGCGGGTAGAGCGAAGCACCAACCATAGGTATCAATTTAAGAACATGTCTCTTGTAGGAGGGCTTTGTAAGCCCGATTTTTATATCTTCAGTTCCGTAGGAACAATATGTTTATAGAAAACGTGGTAATTAACTTCTTGAGCTCCGTAGGAGCGACATAAGACTATACACATTTCGCCCCGCTGGGGCTCAATATGGTTTGGTAACTGTTTTCTATACACATTTCGCCCCGCTGGGGCTGCTTCAAATCTGTATTTTCTACGAGTTTCTTTCAGACACCCAAATCGCCGAAAATATAGGTGTATAAGATTTACCCTTAGCCCCAGCCAAATCAACGCCAAATGCGCCAAATCAACGGTATGAATGCCTTTTGGCATTCCCCGTATGGCATTTGTCGGGGCAAAATGTGTATCAAACAATGCGGATGCACAAATATAATGTTCCAGTCAACAAACGACAGTTCATAAAATTGTCCAAACTTTAGCATTTCTGTGGGTGATTTATACAGAAAACTGATGATATTATACCTCACCTGGTTTTCAGTTTTCCCCAGGTCGTTGTAAGTTTAGCTTGTGGTTCAACAGAGCGTGGTTTCCCAGGGCCACCATTTGGTATATTGGCACCAGTAATTTCAACATCGTCAAACCGCACACGGGCATCTGCCACGACGAGTCCAGCCTGTCCGCCAGGTAATGGATCAGGGTCAAACGCTGTGAAAACTTGAGGCTCAGCATCAACTTCCGCATCCAAATTTTGTATACTGAACTCAAGATCTCCATTTTCATAAACAGTCGCTTTCAGTTGATACCATGTATCTTCTTCTGGGGTAAAAAAGTGTCGCACGGATGACCAATCATCGTGAACAGCTTTTACAATTCTGACAATGTCAAAGACATAATCAATAAAAAATAGATAACGGCTATCTTCCTCACCTCTATCGTGGAGTGTCAGTCCAATGGATGGCGGTTCATTTCTATCGTCAACTAACTTTGCGCGGCAGGAAACACTATAATTTTTCCACTTCAGGTCTCCCGTAAGCCAGAGACTCATAAAACCCGGTTCGAAGATTTCCCCAACCGCTTCATTGTCATTGATCCACCATTTTTCGGCTTGGCGATTGAGGTTATAGATTTTCCATTCGCGGGTGTCATTATCTTCAAAGTCATCACGCCACGTGCCTGCGAACGTAGGTAGTATCATATACATTGAGAAGCAGACACAAATAATGCCGATAATTGTCAACATTGGTTTTTTCATAGTTTCCTCCTAAGGTTCTTTAACAATACACTGTCCATGTGAATCTGTATAAGGACAAGAACAACAATGCTCAAGATTTTTTGATAAGATGCCTTGCTGCAGTGATGTAATTTGTTTTTGCAATTGCTCAGTAATCTCCCTAAAATCCGCGCTGTTGAAGCACATCTGTTCAAACTTATTTTGTTCCATAAAATAAAAAGTAATATCCACATTTGGTTCATTTGGATAGGATTTATGAAAGAGTAACGTATATAGCCCCATTTCTGGTTTACAACAAACTGAATTTTGTGTTTCAAAAATTTTGAAATTGATAATCTGCCATTGTCCTGTTTGATCTTTAAAGAGCCTATCGAACCGGCTTGAGATGATATGCCCATTTATATCCGCGTGAATTTGATGGTTGGTATAGGATTCAGTTGCGGAAAATGCTGTTGATGCAAGTTCAGCGTTCAGAAAATTGTTTATGTATATGCCAATTTTTTCTTTTAGCTCTGCGGTTATTGATTTTTCCGTTAGTTCTGGATAATTTTCCAACGTTCCATCAATAATCGCCTGAAGGTCTTCTTTTTTTAATGGATGTTTGATTTTTGCAAGGATGCGGCGGATTACAGCGTCCATCTCAATTTTATCCCGATCCCGTTGTTCTCCATTAAGCGGTGGAATGCGTAGCACATTTTCCAAGTAATAACGCAGTGGACAACGCATGTAGTTAGTAAGTTCAGTTAGGGAAAAGGAGGTTTTGAAATCCGAGGGTTTTAGAGAACGGAACGGGTGTTCGGGAAAGTCAACTAAAACTGATTCATCGGATACTTGACCTACATTTTCAGTAACATTAAGTTGTCTTAAAATTGGAATGTTTAATTGGAAAGATTGGCTATTTTCCCTGTTTTCTGGATATGTATTTTGCTTAACTGATAGATTTAATGAATCTTGGTCAGGACTGATTCCCAGGTGTTCGTAAAGCCATTTTAACTTGTTTCGTGGTTTTTCACTATCCCCACTTTTATAAATAGACCCAGATAAAATAAGTCTGTCTTCAGCACGTGTAGCACCAACATAAAATAAACGTTTCTTTTCTGCCTCGTCTTTTGCATTGGCGCGATCTTTCATTAGATTAATAATTTCGGGTTCAGTTTTTGTGTAACTATCATCTGGATTTAGCGGAGAGAAACCGATTCCAAGCGATTCATCAATATAAGGTTCTGATACATATTTTCCTGTACGATCAAGACTTGGAAGTATCACTACAGGAAATTGTTTGCCTTTCGCAGAATGGATGGTCATAATTTGAACGGCAGTACTGCTTTCTTCAATCGGGGCATCCCCTTCACGAGGTTCTTCAGCAATTAAAATATCCAGAAACTCAATGAAGCCAGCCAGAGTTCGCTTCGTTTCATCGCTATCAAAATTACGGGAAAGGTCTAAAAGTTTTTGGTAATTTGCCCAACGTTGCGGTCCTTGTCTACCTAATCCCAATGTGCCAATCATTCCTGTGTCATTAACAATGGTTAGAATAAGGCGGTTTATGGGTACACGATGGGCAACTTGCATGTGGTTCTTTAATGTCGAAATTGCGTTAGTCAGTTGGTCAGTAGGTATCTGATTATTTTGTGCTTTCTCCCAGAAATTTTTTCCTTGCTGCTGCGAAATTTCGTACAGTTCCGTGTCTGAAATCCCGAAAGCAGGACCACGTAGAATTCCAACAAGAGAAGTGTTATTTTCCTTTGGATCATTTAGAAAGTTAAGATAGTTCCAAATATCATAGATTTCTTGTCGTTGATAGAAACCCACACCCTCTGTAGTTAGGTAGGGAATGCCTGCAGAAAGTAGCGCATGTTCAATATTTGGTAGATGTGTCCTATAGCGGATTAGGATAGCAATATCGCCATACTTGATCGGTTGTGGAGGTGTATCTCTACCTTCACCTTGCACCCACACCTTTTCCTCGTTTGCTATCATATTTTTGATGTGTTGTGCTATAAGTGCATATTCGTTTGCTGCCTCAATATCCCTCTGTCCCAGAATGATTTCTATAGTTCCATTTGCTTCAGCCGTGCGAGCATTCGTAAGGGGTTCATAAGGAACTTCATATTCCCTTTCTGTTCCGTTTTCCATCAAACGTTCAAAAAAGCAGTTAACGAATGCTACATTGTCGCGTAAGGAACGGAAATTTTCTTTGAGTAGGATATTTTGACCATCATTGTCACATATTTTCTTTTTTGCCTTATCAAACACACGGACATCAGCACCACGGAATCCGTAAATGCTTTGTTTGGGGTCACCAACAATGAATAGATTAACATCCTTTAGGTTATTTGTGAACAGCATCACTAATTCATATTGTAATTCATTTGTATCCTGAAATTCATCTACCATGTAGTACTTGTGCCGCTCCAACAGTTTCTGATGGATTTCTTCATTGTTACGGAGTAGATCGCGTGTTTTAATCTGTAGGTCTTCAAAGTCAAGTTTACCTTGTGAAAGTTTGTTATTTTGGTATTCACCAGAAATTCGGGTGTAGAGCGCGAGTAAGGAGTGGATTGTGTTTAGTAGAAATTTGTCATCTGTTTCTTCACCTTCTGTGTTAAGAGGTGGTGCGGATTTAATTTTATCTGCTGCCGATTCCAGAGATCCTATTTCGTTCTCAATACCGGTTGTATCAACACCTTTTTTCAGAAAACTGGTTATGGCAATGCTGCCGCTTTTGATTGTAATTAAACCTGCTATTTCTTTTAACAAATTTTGTACACCCGGCGCGGTTGGGTTTTTATCGGGGAGTGTTTCTAATTTTGTAGTTAATACATTAACCTCTGCCGCATTTTTGCCTTTAGCCACTTGTAAGACAGTTCTTAGACATTGAGCAAATTCAGTAATCTCGTTTTCTGACATCAATTTTTCGCGAAAAACTTTTTGCCATGCTTCAGGTAGTTGTCCTTCACCATCATCGCTATAAACCTCCTTCATGAGTTTTGTCATCAGATAGCGTTTCTCTATCATCGTAGAAAAAAGTTCTACTAATTTTTGACGGTTTCCGTAGCGTTGTAAAGAATGACGAAGATCATTGTAATGTTTATCATCAGGGTCTGTTGCTATATCACGGAGGGTGTTTTTAATGGCTTGTTGGAGCAAAAGCTTTTGGTCTATGCCTTGCAAAATACTAAAGTTAGCAGGCACACCTGCTTGAATAGGAAATTCTCTCAAAATACGTGAGCAGAATGTGTGGATCGTTGAGATAGGTGCTGTGTACATCTGTTCAAGATGCTTTTCACGAATCTGTGTATTTTCATCGTTAGCGAGTTTTTCAATGACACGATTCTTCATTTCAGCTGCGGCTTTTTCTGTGAATGTAATAGCGACAATCTTTTGTGGTGCAGTGTTTCCACTCTGAAGGATTCTAAGATAACGTTCAACTAATACGGCAGTTTTTCCTGAACCCGCACCAGCAGTAACGCAGATATGGTCATGAATATTAAGGGCATCTTGTTGACTTGGCGTAAATCTCATTTTCTTAAGTTGATGATTGCATCATAAAAAATCGCTAATCGTTTGTAGGCAATGGGACAATTGCTTTTGGAGACATTGAGATATTAACAGTATCTCCTGGTTTCTTTGTTTCTGTGCCAGGATTATGTATAATCGCTTTGAGTTTGAGTGAATCTGCAATGCTCAATTCGTATTCTTCGACTCTGCCTAAATAAGTCACAGCACCGACTTTTGCGGTTAATTGGTTTGGGACGGAATTTCCATTGAGGTGAATTGTCTCTGGACGTATGGAACAACTGACCTCCTGCCCTGGAGTGAAATCGTGATGGACGCTTTCTGTGTGAAGCACTCCGACTGGTGTTTCAATCGTGGCTTTACCATTACTTATTTCTTGAATGTTACCTGTAATGAAATTCGTTTCCCCCACAAAACTTGCAACGAAAGGATCGGCTGGATATTGATAAATTTCACGAGGTGTGCCGACTTGGACAAATACGCCATCTTTCATAATCGCCATTCGGTCAGCCATAGAAATTGCTTCGACTTGATCATGGGTTACATAGAGAGTCGTGATCTGTGTACGGCTATGGATGTCTTTGATTTCATCGCGTAGATTTTGACGTAATGCAGCGTCTAAATTGCTGAGTGGTTCGTCAAGTAACAAGACACTGGGTTCAATCACTAAAGCACGCGCGAGTGCTATACGTTGTTGTTGTCCACCAGAAAGAGTGTTTACAGGACGATCCCGGTAATCAGCCATCTCAACCATCTCAAGAACGGTTGCTATTTTTTCCTTGCGGGTAGATTTTTCAAGTTTGCGAAGTCTTAGACCGTATTCAATGTTTTCACGAACAGTCATGTGTGGCCATAGCGCGTAGTTTTGAAAAACCATGCCAGTGTTACGTTGGTGTGGTGGCACGTTGTTCATTACCTCACCGTCAAATAGAAGTTCTCCAGCGTCTGGACGATAGAATCCCGCGAGGACACGGAGCAACGTTGATTTACCACACCCTGATGGTCCGAGCAAAAAAAATAGCTCACCAGGGGCAATAGTCAAAGATATATCGTTGACCGCTACGGTGGTATCAAATGCTTTTGTTATTTGGTTTAATTCAACACTTATTGACATATATAGTAGACATTATTATGAATTAGTTTTTAATTTTGTTAACCTCTATTATACTGACTTATTATCGGACGACAGGAGGTTAGCTCATGACCAATTTTCAAGATCTCAAGGACAGACCTGATGCGTTTCTGTCCCTCACCGGATATACATTAGAAGAGTTTACAGAACTATCACCTCATTTTTCTTATTGTTTTTTAGAATATATGCAAACATATACCCTTGATGGCAAACCACGCAAAAATCGGAGATATAAACCGTATAAAAATAGCCGTTTTGCTTCCCAAGAAGATATGTTGCTATTTATCTTGATTTACCTGCGTGATGCTCCCAAACAAGTTCTATTGGGTGAGCTCTTTGGTATGGCTCAACCCGTTGCTAATAAATGGATACATTTGCTTTTACCGATATTGAACAAAACATTAGCAATGCTTGAAGCGTTGCCATCTCGGGAAACAGACCCCGCACCTATGTGTGATTGTGTGAGGTATCAACTCAAAGTCAAGCAGGTGAACATTTTTTTCATGATGGCACGGAGCGTCTGATACAACGCCCAAAAGACCCATCAACTCAAGGGTGTATTATAGCGGTAAAAAGAGATGTCATACAGTAAAAAATAATCTGATTATCAATGAGACCAGCCAAGTCGTCCTATTGACACCCTCTTTTGAAGGGAGACACCATGACAAACAGATATCCGATATGGCGGGCTATTGTGTGCCACAGGGAAGCACCTTGTATCAAGATACCGGTTTTCAGGGTTTTGTCCTTCCTGATATAAACATCATTCAACCGAAGAAAAAGCCGCGAGGTGGAGAACTTACGGATGAATAAAAAGAGAGCGTCTATACGCATACGTGTTGAACATGCGATTAGTGGTGTCAAACGATACTGCATCGTGAAAGATAAACTCAGGAATTGGAAAAAAGGGTTCTGTGATTTAGTTATGGAAATCTGTTGTGGTTTACACAACTTCAGACCTGGCGTTATGAAACTCCTGTTATTAAATCATTATAATGTCTATTTATCTGTCTCCTTTATTATGGCAATACTGCACATTGAGGTGCGATAATAATACCAGCAACGTATAAGAAGTTTTGAATAAATTCGACTCTGTTGTTGTGGGAATCCATCAAACCCAGAGAAATTGGACATTTTTAATCATAGCAAAGATGTTAAATAAAATCAACATCACTTTTTGTGTGGCAGATTCGTTCAGTTGTCCGATTTCTCTCAAAATTAGACAAGTCGCCTTCCGCCAAATGCCATACGTACCATTGCATTGATTTAAGGTTGCGTCTACAGGAAGAGATTCATTATTCAGAAAAGCAGTTGATTTACCAACGCATTGCTGCTTCACGGTATAACTGAATCTGTTCCATATTGCGTGGCACAGCAATTTGGAAAGATTTTCGCTTCCGATTCAAATCTTTTAACACAATTGGCGCGCGAAGCATGTTGGTCAATGTTACAATGCCTGACTCGAAATAAGCCCACATCCGTTGCTCTGTATAAGGATTGAGAGTGTATGCAGAATTGATGTTTTCAGATTGCCCAACGATTTCTGAAAACGAGTCATAGTTCGGATAGGTGAGTTCAATGGTTTTGTCATATCCTTCTAAAAAGAGTTGATCGGGTGGTGGTTTTGGGGAGTAGCCACTTAATTTACATCTGCAAAACTGGATTGGTGCGCCTGATTTGTTGATCATAAGGAGCGAGACCACAATTGCTAACCGGTTATTATCGTCACGGTTGATAAACCAAGTATCCTCTTTTATTAACTCTACTGTTAAACCGGGAATTTGCCGCCATCTATGGTAAACAACCGCCAATATAATAACACATCCCAGCCCAAGGATTACCCAATGTCCTGTTGGCGTTGTGAGAAAATTTAGGAGTTGTTTGAAAGTCTGTTGTAACACATCAACTCCTTAGCAAGGATTTCGGAAGAAATAACACCCTCTCGGCGAACCTGTGGGGGTGATACGGATATATCGTACACCGTTGAAGGAATCGTCCCCGGTGTTTGTCCATCATCTACAATGAAATCTATTTTTGATGACAATTCCTGACCAAATTCTTGGGAAGAGGTTGCTGCGGGTTGCCCTGAAAGATTTGCACTTGTGATTGCAAGAGGTCCGCCAAATTCCTGAAGTATCTGTAATAGTAATGGCTGATTTGGAATGCGTAATCCAACGGTGGTGCCGCCTGCCGTTAGCTGCGGGAGCAGATTTTTTGACTGGACAATGATTGTTAGTCCGCCAGGCCAAAACTTGTCTGTGAGATGAAAAAAGAATTCTGGTAAGTTTTGCGCAACCTTCTCTACATCTTCAACTGTTCCAAGAACTAAAGGGATCGGTTTTTCTTCGGATCTGCCTTTTAACGTGTATAGTTTTTGGACTGCATCCGCATTAAATGGGTCAGCTCCCAAGCCGTATACCGTATCGGTGGGAATAGCAATAATACCACCTGATTTTAGACAATCTACTGCTGCTTTAATGCGTAAATCAGACTCCAAGTGTATTACTCCATTTATACCCATAGGCATCAATTTAAGGATTTTCTAAACAGGGGAACCTTCTTCAGTCCCGTAGGGACGATATGTTTATAGAAAACGTTGAACAACGCCTCTTTAGTCCCGTAGGGACGATATATAAAAATATGTCGTTGGGGGCACATATCGTCCCTACGGGACTAAAGACATATATACATCTCATATCTATAAACATATCGTCCCTACGGGACTAAAGACACTGCCACAACAGATTTATCCCTTAAATTGACAGTTATAGGTTACTCCATTTATACCCAATTAACGTGATTCGTCTTGCTAAGTGTGCGGTTAGGAAACCGCACCTACCGTTGAAAAAGAAAATTTCGTTAATTTGGTATTAGATGTCAACGATTGAACCGTTTGCTGCAGCATTGAGAGAAAGTCCATCCCGTAATCCTTGTTGGTACTTTTCGTAAGCGATTCCAGCAATCATCGCACCGTTATCTGTGCATAGGTTAATTGGCGGATAGTAAACATCCGCGTCAATTTCTTTAGCAGCATCTTTGAGAGAAGCCCGGAGTTGACTGTTTGCGGCAACACCACCTGTCAACGTTATGGTACGAGCATTTGTGGTTTTTGCTGCCTGAACGGTTTTTGCTACAAGCACTTCAACGACTGCTGCTTGAAAACTGGCAGCTATGTCTTCAATGCTGATTTCTCCGTTCACCATTGTTCCCGCACGTTCCGCTTTTTCTACAAAATATCGCACGGACGTTTTGATACCACTAAAACTGAATTGGTAATCACCACTACGGAGCATAGGACGCGGGAAGTCTATCGCTGTAGGATTACCTTTTTGTGCCAGTTCGTCAATAATTCTACCGCCAGGGAAACCGAGTCCGAGATACTTCGCGACCTTGTCGTAAACTTCTCCCGCTGCATCGTCTTGTGTTGTTCCCAGGACTTTATATTTCCATCCTTCATGCACTTCTACGAGCAGTGTATGTCCGCCAGAGACAGTCAAGCAAATATGCGGAAAAGTTAAGGTGTCATGCATCATGTAGTTGGCGTAGATGTGTCCTTCAATATGGTTGATACCGAGTAAGGGCAGATTGTGGCAATAGGCGAGGCTTTTTGCTGCTGCGACACCGACGAGCAATGCACCGATTAGTCCGGGACGGTTTGTCACGGCGATAGCATCTAAATCATCAAATGTGACCTCTGCTTCAGTCAACGATTTATTGACGATAAAGTTGATTGCTTCAATGTGTTTACGTGATGCCAACTCTGGCACAACGCCGCCGTATTCCTGATGTGCTTTTATCTGTGAGGCAACTACATTTGATAGAACTTCACGTCCATCAACAATAACGGCCGCAGCTGTTTCATCACAAGATGTATCAATTCCAAGTATTTTCACAAGTTAATTTTTACTTACAATTTATGAGAATTCTCATACTTATAGTAAATTATGTAAATAAGTTCACATATATTCTGTGAATCAACGCTGAATACGCCAAATCAAAGGTATGAATGCCATTTAGGCATTCCCCGTGTAGTATTCAGCGGGAGCGATCTCCGAATCGCGACAAAACCACTGTTAGTCGGGAATCGGAGTTCCCTCCCGCTGAATGCCAAAAGCGCATTCAGCATTGATTCACAGATCAGATATAAAGATAATTGTAAAATCCACTATCATGAGAATTCTCATACTGGTTTTGTAACGTTATTGAACTAAATTGATGCAAATTATCTCATTAATTTCCATCTTCAGATTGGGACTCACGTCTTTCCTTAATGAGTCCAACCAAGACACAAGCACCCATTCCTAACAGCACAATTGCAAAGGGGAAACCTGTCGCAAGCGAAGCAGCTTGTAAAGCCTTCAACCCTCCTCCAAGGAGTAACGCGATAGCGACTAACCCCTCCACTGTACACCAGAACACACGCTGCGGTACCGGTGCGTCAACCTTACCACCAGCTGCTATAATATCAATGATTAGAGAGCCAGAGTCTGACGAGGTAACGAAAAAGATAATAGTCAGTAACATGGCAACGGAACCAAGCAGTAATGTCCACGGTAATTCATCCAACATTTTGAAGAGAGCAATTGGATAATCATAAGTCTCAACTTTTTCGGTTACTCCGGTGTAGCTATCGGCGAGGAATTGGTGGATAGCAGTGCCACCAAAGGCACTAAACCAGATTAAACATAACAGCGTCGGTATAAGAAGTACGAAGATTACGAACTCGCGAATCGTGCGTCCCTTTGATATACGGGCGATGAACGTGCCGATGAATGGCGCCCAGGCAATCCACCATGCCCAATAGAACGTCGTCCAATCGTGATAAAAGCCGGTATCCTCGCGCCCGATCCAGTTACTGAGCGGCACAATATTCATGATATAAGTGCCAATTCCGGTGAAGAAACTGCGGAATATGTAGAGCGTTGGACCGAGAATAAAAACTGCTAAGAGCAATAAAAACGCGAGAACTACATTGAATTGGCTGAGACGTTTAATACCGACGTTAATGCCTGTTATCACTGAGATCAACGCGATAGCCGTAATTATAACAATCAGCACGACCATTGTGATATTGTTCGCTGGAATCCCATATAGATAGTCAAGTCCGGAGGTGACCTGTTGCACCCCTAATCCAAGTGAAGTTGCCAACCCAAAGATACCTGCAAATATAGCAAAGGTATCAATTATGTGTCCAGTCCACCCCCATATACGGTCTCCAAATATTGGATAGAACGCCGAACGAATTAGGAGTGGTAAGCCACGGTTGTATGCGAAAAACGCGAGTGCAAGTCCAACAATTCCGTAGATCGCCCACCCTTGCAGCCCCCAATGGAACACAGTGGTCGCTATACCCAGGGAAGCAGCTTTTTGAACATTGGCTTCTCCCATATCAGGGACATCTTCAACAGTGTAAACTTTATCTGCATCATAATCAGGATCTCCGAGGACAGGGGTATCTACATCATTGTATATCTTACCGGGTTCGTAAATCGTTTCTGTCCCCAGGGGCGAATAGTTACCACCCTGAAAATATGTAACCGGCTCAGACACGCCAAAAAACAGCAGCCCAATTCCGATACCTGCTGCAAAGAGCATAGCAAGCCATGTTATGTATGAATATTCGGGTTTTGCATCTGCACCTCCAAGTCGTATTTTACCAAATGGTGAGAGTGCAACAAACAGACAAAAGAGAAAAACGAGATTGGTAGAGATCATGAAGAACCAATCAAGGTTTGTGGTAAGCCAGACTCGGACATCCCCGAAAAGTGTTGTCGCTTGTTCTTGAAAGATAAGTGAACCAACAATAAAAGCGACAATAGTGATACTGGAAATTACGAATACAGGAGTTAGGTAAATTTCAAAACCGAATAGTTTTTTGTAACTACCTTCATCAATTTGGTGTGGCATCTGTTGGGGTTGTTTTCCTTCTTCGTTCATTTCAATATTCTCCTTTTAGAGAGGTGGACGCGCTAACAAAACGCGTCCGCCTTAGGATGACGTAACTGATTAGAAATAATAACCGAAGTTAAGGTTTAGTCTATAATTCTGCTTCTTATCATCGGAATCTTCGTTTGCAGCGAGATCACCAGCACCATCGTTCCCAACAAAGGGGTTACCATCAGAGATTGCAAAATCACTATAGACATAAAGTGAACCGAATAACGTCCAACTTGCCCCGATTGTTAAAAGCGTACTCGGGTTATAATCCTCAGCTGTTTTTATGATAGAACTCCATTCCACATAAGGTGTGACACTGTCAAGCCATGAGACACCTGATGCATTAATGCCGTTGTATCGCAGCGATACAGCCGGTATCATTCCGTTAGATGCAACGGGGGATGCGTAATCGTAAGCTCCCATGAGAATCGTATCTCCCGTGCCCCAAGGCGTTTCGTCAGCTATAATATGGTCGTAATAGGAGAACTGTGAAAAGAGCGTAAAGTTGGCATACGAGTTTTTCATGTGTGCGGAAAACGCGTAGTGACTTCCATTCTCATCGTCCCCGACATTCGTTGCTTTGAGTAACCCATATTGAAACGACACACCTACGTCAGCGATATTCTCGATTGCGTAAATTGCACGGAGGTTGAACTGATGTTGCTCATCATATCCTTCTTCATCGTCCCCATCTCCAACTCTCCGTGTTACAACGTCATAAGCATATCGAGAACTTTTGAGGCTAGACCCGTCGGTTTGGAATTCGCTTTGTAAATAGTACGCAACATCATACGTCAACTTGTCAAAAGAACCGGTCCATCTGACACCTAAATCAGGATCATCTGAGAGACCGACATAAAAATGCTGGTCAAAGAACCAACTTGTAGAAACACCGTAAGGTCCTGGACCAAAAGGCACACGTACAATACCTGCTTTAAGTGTACCTAAATCTTCGAAATTATATCCTAACCAACCAGTGTGTATCATACTGTATCCGCTGTCATATCCGAACCACCTTGGATACCAACGGTATTCCAATCTACCAATGATGTTATTAAAGTCAAGGTCGGCATTGACACGGAGAATCTCAAGATCGACATCTCCATTATCATCGCCTCTACCATCTGTGTAAGTTCCGTATACGTAATTGGCCCGCATCGCCCCACCGATTTTCACAGGACTTTTCTTGGGTTCTGCTGCCTCAGCTGTTTCTGCGGTTTCTTCGGTGGTATCAGCGATAGCGAATGAAGTAAAAATTAACAATAACGCTACACCAAAGATGAGGAAAGATTGACATTTCCATTTTTTCATAAAAGAACGTCTCATGAAACTTTTATGTTTATACACCAGCTTACCTCCTTAGGTAAGTAATACTTTCTCAGAGGGTTTTGCCTAAATAACAATGCAGAAGCGGACGACCCTCTCAACCGTGCGCTACCGCAAATAATTTTGATATAATACCATAAATACCAAAAAAGTTAAATAAAAAACTCGCCCACATAGGATTGTGAGCGAGTAAAACTATAATTCTTTTTTACATCATCCCCATGCCGGACATCATCATAAAAGTATTAATTATCTGCTTAAAGTCGCCAAGTGTGATGAGTAGTTTAGCACCAACCCCACCATCCCGAACTTTACCTGAAATCCCGATACTGTAGGATTCAGTGAGCCCCATTAGGATGGGGGCAAACATGTTAATTTCTGCGGCAGCGTTGGGATCAGCCTTTGCCGCCAGATTCATAGCACTCTTCGCCATGGCTATAGGCGAAATTCCGAAAATCATGTTATTGTCTATTCCCAACTTCTGAATAAGTTTCTGATAACTCACGTTTTCAGATATGCTTTCGCTTACTTTCGCTTTGCTATCAAGTGCGGACTTAATCTGTTCTGTATCACCTATAGCGAAGTAGAAGAGTCCCTCTGAAAAAGCATAAGACCAGTGCATTTCTTGAGGCATAAAATTAGCAGCGTCAGGCACATCTGTGAATACAGCACCGAGATTGGGAAAAATGAAAGATTTAATCTCAACGCCGTTATGCATTACAGGGTTTCCAACATGCGCCCCATCGTACATACTCATCTGAGGGGAGTCGCCCAATTTATCTTTCATGATCTGCATTGATTTTTGGAATAGTTCTAAAAACTTTTCATCCATATACGTTCTTAGTTTTTGTTCATCTTTCATCTCACCGATAACCAAATAATCTGGCATGAAACTGTCACTAAAATTAACAGAAAAACTCCACTCATCACCCATAGATTCATAAATTTCTTCCATCTGTTCCAAAAGTTCCGCAAACGCCTCATTCAGTTCAGTGTCATTTTCCAGAAAATACTCTAACCAAGACACATTCATCTCATAGAACTGCTTCGCATTGAGCTGGAATGCGCCGTTGATAAAACCTTGATTGGGTAAATCATTGAGGAGTACTAATTCATCAGGAGCCATTTCTTTTAATGCCTCTTGAATTTTGCCATCGGTTTTGAATTGCAAAAACGGTGCAAGTTGAACATCAGTTCCTTCAACTTGGAGCGTTGCGCTAATAGATTTTAATTCTTCAACAATTTCTACCACCTTGTTAAACATATTTTCAACCATCGGAGCCGCAGCCATAGCGGAAGGATCACTTTCGATAGTGTCAATTGTTACCTGCAATTCCTCTTTCAGTTGTTCGGCAAATGGTGCGATGATAGATTCAAGATTAAAATAGGCTGCTAACTGATCAACCCCTTTCATGATATTAGTTAGGAATGACGCGTAACCCTCATTTGCGACGATAGACTTCATTGTCCCTTTGCTAATATCAATCACATTCTGGCAAATCTCAGGTTGTTGTGAGAAAACAAGTATGTTTTCCAAAATCGCGAAGCTGCCACTGCCTTCAGGAGTACTCCAATAGGTTTCACCATTATATTGGACAGGTTCACTCCCTTCCGCTTCAGTCTCAATTACCTGCATCATTGCGTCTGGGTCTGTAAGATGTACAGTTGCGGAAAGACTGGGTGGGTCCAAACTCGTTAAGAAAATGGCAAAATCTTGGTTCAGATCCAAGCCAATCTCCTCTAATTCGGCTAAACTTTCAAATCCAGCACCGAATGCCTCTGCTAAAATTTGAGAAAGAAGTTCTGGTGATTCGCCGGCTTGTGGGACCAGTTCTGATGCCACTGCGTTAATCCTGTCATCCAAATCAAGCAAACTGGGACAGTAGATTACACCTAAGGTGGTTTCAGGAATTAAATGTAGGACACTGTCTTTGGGAATTTCAAGAGGTACAGCCTCAGATTGGGAGGTCGTGCCAACCTCGTGCCCATCAGCCAGTGCAACGTTAATTGGTTGAGTTATAAAATAAGTGCCAAATAAAATAGTTGTCAAGAATGCTGCCACGAAAAGCGGTAAAGTGAAACGTTTGTTCATTTTTATTTTCTCCTTAGAGCAGACACGTCAATAGCATATCCACTCCGAATGGGTGTTATTTTTGATTTTCGGCTATTTTTGATGCGAGATCATTAATCTCGTCATTGGAAGTTAGGACACTGATTTCTACTTCGTAGTGGCGGCGACCACCAGGTTCAATATGCTGTAAGGTTCCGCGTTCGCGTTCTGATGCCCTACCAGCTACTCGGCAGTTTGATGGTTCTAAACCCATCACATAGGCACCCTGACCACACATTTTCCATTGAACAAAGTGAGGGAATTGTGTTTTGTGGTATCGCACAGCGATTCCAATGCCTTGACCATTGTTAAAACTTCGGTTGATAAGTGCCACGCGAATGTGGTTGTCAACATCGGGTTCCATTTCATGATAATAGACATGTTCTTGGAAATCAACAGTGGGGGGTTCCCCCAAGTTATAATTTGACAGATTGTTTTTGGCGTGTTCGTCCCGCGGTGTTACCTGTGAGGAGGGTGCCAAAATTTCACTGCCATCTGCGAGTATAGGGAAACCAATATTAATGTGGAAAAGATACATGTGTGGACAGTCCTCATACCCAAGGTTTTCTATAATGTCTTCAATATGCAGTTTATTTGATCCTAATTCTGTCCAAATACGTCGGGTACGACACAAATGTTCACCTAACGCTGTGGTTTCTGTAACCTTTCCTTGCGCCCATAAGATGTATCGGTCACCCTCCCAACGACTATCTACCCAAACGTTTTTCGCTGGAATATGAGAAACTCTGCCGTGAAGTCCAAGTTCCACATCCTCGTCTACGTTCGGAGCACCCGCTTGCGTCATACCACAAGTTGTAAGCAATCCTCCATAGAATCCGCGTAACCATCCCAGCCCTTCAGGTTCATAATACGCTGCCGCTACATCACCAGTCCCTGAACGCCAACATAATGGGATTCCATTATAATCAGCATAAGATATATCAAGACCACGGTTTGGAAGTACTGTGAAATTTAACCCTGAACCAGTCCTGAAACCGATCGCATCCGTTCCTTTTTCGTTTCCATCAGTCAATTGGTATATCTTGGCTTCAGCCACTTGTGAGATGTCTCCTAAATGGCGAAGTAACTTTACTCTATCATAAGCTTCTCCATATAAATGTATCAATTATAGTTCTCCTTAGCGTTACGGATGTATGAATCAGGTTAAGCAATCCAATTGACCGAATTATAGCATAAACATATAGAAAACACAAGTGGGTATTCTAACCCTATAGAGAAATTACAATGGAAAAAGATAGAAAAAAATAGCAGACCTTATACTTCTGAACGCAAAATTTCTGCTGCTTTATGTATAGTTTGCAGCTTTTGGATGGCGATTTCTGTTGTATTTACAGGACGATCAGCGAAAGTGCCGAAACCACAGTCCGGATTAAGAAAAATCTGTTCCGGGTTGCGATGTTTTAAAAGTGCACGCACCTTTGCTAATACAAAATCAACGGATTCTACCTCTGTGGTACGCGGATCAACCACGCCAAGTCCAACCTCTTTGTCGGCAGGAAGTTCAGCGAGAACGTCAATGCTGCCAGCGCGCTCTGTCGCATATTCCAATACAAACTGATTAACGTTCATCTTGCAAAAATAAGGTATAAGGAGATCGTAGGAGCCACGAAGCAGTACATCTTCCTGTTGACTCCAGTTGCCACGGCAGACATGGAGTGCAGTTTTCATTTTTTCATCGATTCCATTGACGACGCGATTCATCAGTTCCACAGCGAAATTGAGTTCTTCTTCTGGGCTGCTTTTTTCTGAAAGGGCGGCGCACATAAACGTGTGCGTTTCATGCGGTCCCGTAAAGGCAACTTCCGTTAGCACAGGTTCATCAAATTGTACAAATTCGCACCCAGCTTCTTGCAAATCGTGTAATTCCTTTCGAAGTATTGCGACTACATCATCACCAAGGGATTCTTTATCAGGATAAAAATCGTAAGAGAGCTTCTTAACCCACATTGAACGGGTCAGCAGATATGGGCCGGGAAGTGTAACCTTAATAGGTTTCGTTGTGTGCTGTTTGAGAAAAAGATAATCGTTTAGTACAAGCGGCGAGGTGCGTTTTAACTTCCCATCAACGACAGGATTTTTTAGCGCAAATGCAGGTACATCTAAAGCATTGAGTAATTGTTCAAACGCTGCTTTGTCTTCAACATAATCCAGCATTTCTGCCAGTGTCATCAGTCGGATACCATCAATACAGCCTGTGATGAAAGAATAAAAGTTGTCACGGCGTTGTTCTCCATCGCTGACGATATCAACTCCGTTTGTTTCTTGCAATTTGAGACTTTCCAGTACTGCCTCGTCTGCTATTGCATTGAAGTCAGTATCTGTTGCGCGCCCCTTCTGTCTATTTCGTAATGCCCGTGACACTAGTTTTGAACGGGGCATGCTGCCGACAACGGTCACGGGGAATTGTGGTAAATTGTTCATTGTTTTGTTCTCCTTCACTTCATATTTTTATATACATTTGTGAAAAATTAATGTGGCGCAAGTGCTTTTTACACATTGACTTTATACTTCAGATCGTTAACTTCGTCTCCTGTTATACCGCGAAAACCCCAGCAATGTTGGGGTTGTTCTTTTATTGTTATTTCAATATCTATCGGAGAAATAGATAATTGACTTTCAATTTCTTTAAACAGTGTTTTTATAAGACTTTTTTGCGTTTCTGCCTTGCGACCTGCCATCATATTGATTTCAATGACAGTATAGGCATCTGTGCGGTCACTTGGATAGTAAAAATCTTCCTTTTTCATAGGAACAAAACGATGTGCTCGTTTGTCTTCTGGCATGTCAAGTACAGACTGCATACACTCATGAATTACATCTGATAGTTTTGCCTTTATTGGGTTTAGCTTTTCTTTAATGCCATATACTACAATCATGGTTTTTACGTCCTCTAGCATCGACTGCAATTTTTGGTCAGGAATCGACTACATAAGGACGTGTGTCAATGTAATAGACCAGATGTCCTTCATTTTCTCTGAAACCGAGTGAGCGATAAAAGGACTCTTCGCAATTTTCAACGATGTAGCCGGTGATGAAGGTTGCTCCCATTTTTTCAAGTTCAAGGCATAGGCGTTCACCCAACAGAATCCCTAATCTGCTATTATCTGATTCAATCAACGATCCGTTGTTGTATTTCAGAGCATCTCCTTGATAGTGGACATCAACGGAAAATTCCATGATGTGTGCAGAAAGTCCGTCAAAAGTAGCGCGTGCAAGTCCGATCAGTTCAGTTTCAACGTAGGCAGCTACGATGAGATGCGGGTGTTCCAATATCCTTGCTGCGCCTTCTTTGCCAAACCCAACTTCACAAATATTGTTTCGTTCATAGAAGTTGAATAACTCATCGGCAGTGATGGTGGGGTTGACTCGGATGTCTAAGCGTTTTTGTGGTGCCATGGTTTACCTTTAAACTGTTTGAAACTGACACAAGTTGACATCAGTCCATGTTACAGGATATTGCTTCAAATTTTCAATTATCCACGTGCGTTCGTATATTTGCACTTCATTTGTACGACTGAGACGGTGTGCCTCTTTAGTAAAAGTACGATTTGTTATGACAACGGGTTTAAAAGTTGTCCCATATTTTTCTTCATAAAATCGTATTGCTGCGACAATCTCATCCACCGCTTCATGTCCCGGTCTGCCCCCAGCATTACGTTGCTTGACTTGTATAAGCAATCCTGGGTTTTCGGACTGCATTGGGTGAACGACTACATCCGCTCCTTTATCACCTGAGTACGGTGTTAATTCAATCTTGTATCCTTGTTTTTCAAAGAGAGCAGCAACAAAAAACTCAAAAAATTGGGGTTCCAGCTTATCAACGTCTTCTATCGTTAGTGGTATGTCGTGCTTTGTTTCAGGGGATGTGGCTTGCAACGCATCTAAAATATCTGCAGGTTTTACTTCCGCCCGTTCTGTTGGAAACAATGTATCTTGTGAAAGCTGACGTTTTCGCTCAAGGAGTTCATGTAGTATGACATCAAAGGTTTTAAACTCGCTGTGGATAGCCATTGGCAAATAGATATGCACTGGTCGTTTTTGCCCGATACGGTATACTCTATCACTCGCTTGGTCTTCTTTAGCAGGATTCCACCAGCGACTATAATGAATCACATGGTTTGCTTCAGTGATATTTAGACCGACACCAGCAGAAAGAGGTGACATGATGATTGCATTGAATCCTGGAGTATTTTGGAAACGATCAACGGCTTGTTGACGACTGATTTTCATTGAACCTTCTCTCTGTTTACTTCCTGGCGTATCCCCGTTGACAATAGAAATATCCCCTAACTCAAATTGTTCCTTAATAACGCGCGCAAGAAGATGCTGCGTTTTTCGACGGTCTGCAAACAAAATTACCTTTTCACCAGCAGCCTGAATGTCCTTAAGAAGTTTTACAGTTACTATTAGTTTGGCGGACTGTTCGATCAATTCAGAAATAGCAAGTTGCTCCCACTGCGAGTCTGATAGCAGAGGATGGTCAGAAATGTCGCGTAATTGGTGAAGAACCTGTAAAATGCGGTTGCGTTGTTGCGGTCCTGTTGCTCCACTGTCTTTTGTGGATTGTAGTGCAGCCTGATACCGTTCTACTTGTGTTGGAGGCATTTCCTGTTGACAATTTTCAACATGAATGTATTTTTCGGGAAGATCATCCAGAATTTCAGTCTTTAGTCGTCTTTTAAGGTGAACACCAATACGTTTACGGATTTGTTCTCCAAGCGCGCGAATGTCAGTTTCAGGATTCTCAAGAGGAAGGCAAAATTCATTATTGAAATTTTTCGCGCTATCAAGATAGCCTGGTGCCACAAAATCGGTGATACACCACAAATCCATCAGCGAATTTTCTACAGGTGTTCCTGTCATTGCGATGCGAAAATCTGTATTGAGTGCTTTCAAGGCATTCGTGACAAGTGTTCCCGGTGTTTTGATTTTTTGTGCTTCATCTATGATAACCGTTGCCCAATGGATTAAACCTAAATCCAATTGGAAATCTCGAACAGTCTCATAGGTAGTTAGTACTACATCGGTTTTTTGGAGACGTTTCACATTAAGTGCGCCTCGCTTTTTCCGTAATTCCCTTAGTCGTTCTACGCCTTCTATCTCAGGAATCTGGATTTGTTTTGCTTTAGATGGATCAATTTTATAATTTTGCAGTTCCTTACCGTACAACGTGATAAAATCCAACGCGCCTTTGTCAAAAAACTTTGGATATTCCGCTGCCCAGTTTTCTAAAAGCGCGATTGGTGCAACAATCAGGTACGGTTTCCGTTGCGATTCTTGCTGACGAAATTTGCGATGATGCCATTCCAGAAAGCAGAGTACTTGCAACGTTTTGCCAAGTCCCATGTCATCAGCGAGTAATCCACCAGGGTATTTTTTCTGCGACAGTTGTTGCACCCAGGCAAGTCCTTCCTCTTGATGTGGTAGAAGATTGAATTCCTTTTTGAGGTTTGGCGGTTGTTCAAGCTGGTGTCGAAAAGGTTTGTTTGCTGAAGATCCAGCAGTTGCGACAAAAGTTGAATCTTCAATATTCTCAACAATAATTAATACTGGAGTTTCTGATTTTTCAACTGGTTCAGGAGGATCTTTTTCACGATCTTTGAGTTGCCTTTCAATAAACGGGAGAAGTTCCTCAAGATCAGAAATCGGAATCTGTTTTCCATTTCGTGTCACATGACTTTTACCAGTTCGCTTTGCATCCCTAATCGCTTCTTTTAATTCGGTAAGTTCCTCTTCGGTCTTAATCGGAATCTTTGTGCGCGTACCTGATTCATCATCGTCAACTAAAATACCAGGGATCCATTGGCTTTTGTAAGGCGAAATAAACGGATAGACTTTCGGTTGGTAAATGCCAATTTTACGGACTCGTTCACTGAAGGATAAAGCATCGTCCGTTGGATCAAGTTCAACGATTTCAGGATCAAAGTATTCCTGCGGGTGTTTAGCCATCTCCGCGATCTGTTCGCGAGAAACGCGCCGATTTTCTTTAATAGATTCCAACGCTTCACGTTGTTTCTCTTGGAAAAGGACGCGGGTTCTGCCACCGTCGGGACGCGGTAAATTATAGGTGGTTTCAGAATTAGGAAATTTATCAAAGAGTTCTTCAAACTTTTCGCTGTCAACCCCTGCTACATCAGGAATTATCTCAACGTCATGACCCGACTCGCGTAGACGTAAACGAACGGTTTTCGGTGCAACAACTTCTTGCTGGTTTAGGTAAAGCTCAAGCGCAGCACCAGTATTTTTGGCAAGCCCTTTTATCTTTGCAAATTCAAGTAAATTAATTTCAAAATTTTTGTCAGTAGCATTTCGTGCATTGAACGTATCTAAAGCCTCCAGAAGCCCAAACTGTTCGCTCGTCAAGAGATATACCCGATTCTTTGTCAAACGCAAAATACAGCCAATTCGTTTTGGATGCAAAGGTTTTCTATCTGGTTGTAGAAACTGGTAATTGTATCGGAACTCTGGTTCATTGAGCGTGCCATGTGATTGGATTTCAATATCAAACGGATACGGTTCTGGTAAACCAAGTCTCTCTTGTTCAAATGACTCAAGTTGGCATATTTCCTCATTTGGGATGTGAATTCCACTGTCTGATGATTCTGCTTGACCGTTATCAACTAATTCTTTGAGAAGCACCCATTGTGCTTGGGCGTTATATGCTTCTGCTGGCAAGTTTGAGGCGTATTCAGTTAGAGACAGGTTTTCTGATGGTGAAGTAAACAGAATGCCGTCTGGGGTTTCTTGCCAGTTTAGTTGTGCTGGTTCAGATGAATTCTTTCCGAATAGGTTAAGCATCATAACACCGTCGTTTTGTATTCAAAAGTTGTTCTGCATGTTGGACATGTAAGTTTTAACTGATTCTCTGTGACAGGAATTTGCAACTTTTGCTTGCAATTCTTGTTAGGACAATTTATACGTATTTTCTCCGTTTCCTCTGGATTTTGATTGCCTCTTACCTCATCTTGGGCGTGAAGTCGATAACTACGAACAGGTTCAAATCCGATTTCCTTTTTTATCCATTTTGCCAAATTTTTTTGCCAATAATAGTTTTCTGAATTTCGGTGAATTACTCGATGTACTGCCCAATCTTGATTTTGAAACTCGGGCATATAATATTCTGATTTCCCCAATTCAAAAGGAAGATTTACATTGTCATAAACATAACAAGCTGCACCAGTACTACTAAACTCAACAAAGGTGTAATTACCCATCTGAATGATGAAAGCGTGTTGATCGCTACTCCCTCCTCCCAACGTCGCTGGGCGACGATCACGATAGTATTGCAGGGCTTGCGAGTCATGTCTGAAAAGATACTCAGCATTTCCTCGTAACACTAGACAACAAAGGGAGATATGGTCAAAGTATGCCAACCAAAATGTTTTTCTGTAGGCAAATTTTTGGTCATGGCATGCTCTGGATACTATATCAAAGAAAAAGTCGAGGTCAGCTTCTGTAAGCCATTTGATGAAGATTTTGCGCGCTTCAGTAGAGACATCATGCCAGTTCGATCCTGCAAGTCGCGGATCTCTCCACTTTTGAAGAACATAAGATTGAATAAGTTGGCGCAAACTTTCAGAGGCATTATACCCAAGTTGCACAATCAGGTTGGACATAATGGTGCGACTTATTGTATCGTTTTTGTATTTCTTGACAAATTCTACCACATCCGTAACAAAAACATCATCAGGAAAACTTTTGATTGAAACATACTCCATTGCAACAAAACCGAAGTAGGGAAAGGAGTTCATATAGTCGGGTAAATCAAGAAATGTCCAAACATCTGAAAGTTTCTTATTTGTGAGAAATAGTTTTGTTGCAAGTTCTTTTGTGCCGTTTTCTTGACAATACCAACGCATGTTTGTTTTCAGTTTCTGAAAGAATTTTTGTTTTCCATCATAATCTTTCAAATGATTTTTAACAAACGCACGTAGCATATTGGCATTTGGACTATCCCACGCCTCCAGTAAAGTTTTAAAAACACCGCGCAGGGCACTCACACGAAAACGATTTTCAATTAACTGAAGTGCATCTTTGAGTTGCGGTATATCCACAATACGAGGCAGCCCATTTTCGGAGAAGGTCAATGCCCATGCAAGTTGTCGGATTCGTCTGAGCGTGTTAAATTCGTTTCGGAGATTATTTGGCGGAGTATCTATGAAGAGTCGGTAAATCTCGCGAAGGGTTTCCGGATTAGGTGGACCATTTCCCTTTCCCTCATGATCTTTGATGATTTTTTCCAAAACAGCAAATCTTTCTGTTGGAATTTCAATTGGTTTCAGTGCACGGCGGGCAAATTCATCGGCATTAAAATCGAATTGAAGGAGCTTTTTTGCTGAATTCACGGTTTATCTCCGATAAGGTGTTCAAGTTCTTTGATTTTTTCAAGCTGCTTTTCTGCATTAGTCCGTACGCGAAACTCTACTCGTCTTGATTCTTCTCTATTCTGTGTGCCATCTGGATTATCAATTAACTTACTTGAAGATAAACCATTTGCAGTTAAGAGCTGCTGTATCCAGTCTCGATTAGTACCGATTTCAGGTATATGCAGCACATATTGAAGCACGCTTCTTGTTCTGTCTTGTGATAATTCCATATTGAGAATATAAGCATCTTGTTGACTGACTATCCCTGACCATTCACTCGATGTGTGTCCCTCAATCCGAATTTCTGCTATGTCATTGACATATTCAGGACGTTTTAAAATTCTTATATAGCGTGGAAAAAAGTCATCCAATATTTCTTTGAAGGCGAACTGTACTTCTGCCTCTCCTTGCTTAAATAACACTTTAGGTTCTTTGAATCGGACAGATAGTTTCTCTCTATCTAATACAGCATTCCATTTTTGGAGGTCTTTTTCGAATTCATTCTCAAGGTCCTTGTATAATTCTTCCCGTAACTTAACATAGTCCGTAAAAATTTCTAACAATCTTTTGTTAATTTCACTATCACGTTCTTCCTTTTCCATTAAATCCAACATGACAAAAGAGAGCAAAAGCACGAAAATTAGCAATAAACCCGCCATTAAATCGCCTAACGATAGAGTGAACGGATTTTCATCTGTAAGTGATTTTGATGCAGAAAGAGTTCTGGGCATTATCTGTTACCTCGGAGCCGCGAAAATTGCTCAATCATTTCACTTAATTCCTCAACACTGTTATCAAGTGCAGAAACACTACCAGCAAGCTTGTCTGCAGCATCTGCCAAATGCTTAGAGAATTCATCGATAGACTTTCCAATAGATTCACGGGTGGTTGAAGAATAACGATCCATGCCTTGCTGAATTTCCTCAAAGATGCCTTGTAACCCAGACTGAATTGTTTCAAATTTACCAGCGAACTCATCAAGCAATTTTTGGGATTGTTGGAGAGACTCTTGAATCTGCTGATTTGTTTCGCGATTTGCTTTAAGATATTCGGCGTTCTGTTGATTGAATGTATCGCTTGCTTTTGTCAGATTCTCTCCTGCAGTTGTAAGTGTTGACGCTGATCCTTTCAATTGATCTGAAAATGCTTGCATTGTCACAATCATTTCATTTGCATTAATTAGGCTTGTATTAACTCCTTGCAACAGAACATTTCCAGCCTGAAGTGCTTCTTGCGATTTGGATATAGGTTTATCAATTGCCTCAATCAATTTATTTTGACGATCTAATAATACGCTGATATGTGTTTCACCTTCCTCAAAAATTTTCTTAAGTCGATCTGTAGCTTCGTTCACACTGTCGCGGATTTGTTTAATCATTTGGGAAGACTCTGTGGCAGCATTTGATGTGATTGAATCAATAGCACCATTTAACTCTGTAATTGCAAACCGAAGTCCATCAAGAATTCCTTTGATAGTTTCCTCAGTCAGTTTTGTCTGGGTGTCAGTTGCATTTTTTAGTGATTCACAAATCTCATCTATTTTCTTTTGGACTCCTTCCATCATGTTTTCCATACGCGTAGGTAGATCAATGAGGCTTTGGCTCACTGTGCTAAGTTCTTTAACGAGGGTTTCGATCTCTTTTGTGAATGATCCTGAAAGTGCTTTTTTAAATTCCTCAACCAATTCTCGGATGGCTTCAGTGGAAGATTCTTCTTTTTCTTTTTGCAATTTTTCAACTACTGTATTTAATCTATCAAGACTGGGCTGCAACTTATTTGCCACCGCTTCACTGAAGACTTCAGGAATTTTTTGGATCTCTGGAATAATTTCTTGTCTACCTTCCCTCATAGCATCTATTATATTTTTTTCAGAACTTGAAATAGCAGTATTCAAGGCATTAAGAGTAGGATCCAATTTTTCAGTAATTGCATAGCTAAAAATATCAGTTGACTTGCGAAGCTCCTGAATTAATTCTTGTCTACCTTCTGTCATTGCACTTATAATTACATTTGATAAATCTGTTGAAAACGATTTAAGAGCTGATGTCTGTTGTGCTAATTCATCTTCTTGTCTAAATGCAATTTCCTCTGCGACTGTTAATGTAAATATTCTATCAAGTGACCGATGCAGATTTGATATTTCACTATTTATGCCTCCGATTGTTAACTTCTCTATTGCATTAAAAAATAGTGACGCCACCATACCCCAAACGGATGTGACAAACGCTGTTGATACTCCAGAGAGAAGTCCTTCAATTGCAGTCTTGATATCATCTGTTTCTTGAAAATCAGTATCTGAAAACGGTATCAATCCCCAAACTAAGCCGACAAAAGTCCCAAGAATCCCGAATCCGACCAATATAGCAGGAATACTATTCCAAAATCGGAGATTCATATATTCATCAAGTAGACGGTCTTCGCTGAAGAAGGATGATGCTTCATCTGTTTTGTATACTATTTTTTGGTTTTCATCGCGTTGGCGTGTAATCAGTGAATCCGAAAACTCTTGCCATGCTTCAGTAAATTGTGCTTTGTCAAACTCTTCTTTCAATTCCTGTAGTATTGCAGGTTGAGCAGGTCTTTCGAATTGACGGATTTTTCGCGTTAAATTTCTAATTAATTTGTATCGGAGGTAAATTCTTACAACAAAATAAATCAATAATATGAGGAAGGAAGCACCAATGATGTAAACAAAAATATCCGAAATCTGGTCGTTAGGTGTCTCTTGCCACGGGAGTAACAACGTTAAAAATTCATTCATGTAATTTGCCTTATAATCCAGTTTCAAGCGTTGAATGTTAAAATTATATCACTGTTGTAGTTCGCCTTTATACATTTTCTACTCGCTATGATCTTATACCAAATTAACGCGATTCTTCTCGGTAGGTGCGGTTTCCTAACCGCACCTGATTCCAGTAAAACAAGATAAATCCTGTTAATTTGGTATTACACGCACAATTTCCCCACTATTGACTGTTTTCAATACAGCATTAACTTGAGAAATCAACGGCGCAAGATCCTCAATACGGTTACTTTCAGTTTCCAACAGTATAATTCCAATTTCAAAATTATCTAAGTTTTGCTGATGAGGAATTCCCCGATCCGTTGTGATAAAGACATCAAATTCGTCTGCCGCAAATTTCAACAGTTCACCATTCTCTTTTCCTTTCCACCCACGATAACTTACTGTGACTACCTCAATATTGTCCACAAAAAATTCTCGTAGTTGATCTGGTAGATTTTCATCAAGCAACACGCGCATCGGCAACCTCTAAAGTCATCTTCAGGTACGCGACAGCTTGCTCATGAGATACGGTAGGAAAATCGTCAAGGAATTTTTTAAGTGAATCCCCTGCCGTTAGGTGCTGAATCAAAATCTCAACCGGTACACGAGTGCCAGCGAAAACTAAAGTACCGTTCATCACTTTTGGGTTGCGCGAGACAATCTGTTCTTTTTTCATAATTAAAATCTCCTAAGATTCAAGCGATGGCATCCTGTTTTTCGGGAGGCAGTTTATATACCTCAGTGAGTACTTTTTTAAGAAGCTGCGTCATAATCGTTCCTCCTGTGTCAATTCTGATCTTATATCACGCGTAGGTCAACATCAATATCAACATCACGCGTCAGTGTGTTCGTTACGGGAGAGGCAGCGAGAGTTTCCTCCCAAAGTTTTTCTAATACTTCGTCATCCGCATCCGATGCGACATAGATTGTGCCGCGCACCTCTTTAAAACCGCTATGTCCGTCCTGTTCTGTGCCGAGAAAAACGAAAATATTGTCAATCTGACCGCTTAGAGAGATTTCCAATTCATCAATTTCAATTTTCTGCTGTGATGCGCGAATCTGGAACCCCATCGCTAAGCATGCGCCAAGCGCACCGAGGACGTACTCCACTGCACTTGGCGCGGCATCTCGCACATCAAAACTTGCAGGTTGCCCCACCGACCACGAATGATTTCTGCAAAAAACTTTCGCTTGTAGTCCGCCATCCCAATGGATACGCGTTTGCCACTTGTAGTCTCGCGCTTGTTCATAAGCAGCATCCGCATCCTGTTCCGCTTCGCCACGACGCACGAAGTATTTGTTATGTTCTGGTGATGGTCGCCATCCAAGGTAAGGATTTTCGGTCATCCGACACCATGCGGGTAGGTCTTCTTTGACGCTGATCTCTGTACTTCGAATTTCTAACACTTCTCCATCTGGCACTTTTTCCATAGATTTCCGAATAAGTAAAAGTAGTCCAGAACCGCAGTCAAGGTTTCCGCCTTCGCATATATGAGGAGTCTGAAGTGAATCAGGCGCTTGTAAGTCTTCTTCTCGCATTTGCTATTTAAACCTATTATATTTTTGAAATCTGAGATAAGAATATTTTGTGATGAAAGTTTTGTGTATTTTAGAAGGACTTAATAAAGTGTTTTAGGTAGGTTATAATGGATTATAATTTGGATATGCTATTTTTGAAGTATCTGAAATGAGAAACCCTCCCTGGTAGGTGTACCAACAAAGTAATGAACATACTCATTAAACTTTCGTAAGAAAACCTATTCCACAGCGGGAGGGAGTCTCTTTGATCAGGCTCAGGATTCAACTGATCCTGGATGGATGTTTCTGCTGCAGTTAGCAGGAACTCCTTTTTCCGATGTCAATAGGTAATGCTCGAACCACCAGTGGTCAAGAATTCAACAGCCTTAGCACCACCAACTATTAACGCGCTATCCACCAAGTTATCTTCATCAAGACTACGCTTTTTGAAGCATGGGGAACAGACCCAAATTGTTCCACCGACTTCAACGAAATCTGACATGAGTTGTTGTAGCGGTGCGAAACCTTCTTCGTGAATATCATCGGCGTAACCGTTTTGCGAAAGATGCACGCCCTCAGTACTGAGGAACACAACCGTTTCAACGCCGGATGCAACGGATGCGTTCGCGACGACAAAACCGACTGTCGCTTTATCCGTGTTATCTTTCGCATGTGTTATGCTAATCATCAGCTTAGCCATTAGGAATTTTCTCCTTTTTTAATATAAAAATAGGCATTGTCTTCACCGCAACAATCTGCGAGAAGTTCATTGCCTTTCATATTGCACCATGCCGCGATGTCCACAGGTGCGCCTGGATCCACCGCGCGAACTTGTGCAATCTGTCCCGACTCAAGAGTTCTCATGGATTTCAATAGTGCGATAATAAGGTCACCACATCCGAGTTCTCCTAAATCGAAAACCGCATCTGGATTAATATCAGGTAAAATGTTTGTTTCTTCCATACACATAAAGATACCACAGAATCAATCTGAAGTCAATCCAAATTTTTGCAATTTACACCAAATGTGTTTTCTGTGTCTTTATAAATGGCAAGTAGGATTAGATGCATCACCTAATCCTACCTGTATCTGTAAATTCTGTATGTATATGAACGTACTATTTTTAGCGTTCAAGCCATCCCGGTAGTTTCAAATCCTCAGATAATTTCCAAGCAGTAAGATATAACGATGCTGTCCAGCGCACGGCTTCACGCGAACGTTCTTTTGTAAAATCAAACAAAGCAGAAGATGGATTCTTTAAGTCTTGATAATCTTCAACAAGTTCATAAACACGATCTACTAAACTGTGTTCAGCTTTTATCTGTTGGACAATCGCAGGCATCAAATCCCCAACGATTTTAACTTGTTGCTTCTTAGCAAGTTCAGTTGGATCAAGTTTCAACATTTCAATCGACGCATCGACTTTTTCATGGATACCGCCATGTAATTTCGACCCATCTTTCTGAACGATTCCGTCAAAGTGTACCGTCAAGTGTAAAGGTTGACACATATCCTGTGCATAGTGTCCGAGAAAACCCGCGTATACATAACACTTATATTGTATTATAGGATTATCCGGCCATTTGCGATACTCTGCGAAAGCAACGGCGAGTCGCTCGGTCCACTCTGCTACTGCATAAGGTAGAAATCCAACTTTACTGGGTTTAAGTCCCATTTCTGCACACAACGCAATAAAAGCGTCTCGATCCGTTGGGACAGGATTTTCTTTGATAAGTTCAAGATCAAAATAGTGTTCACCGTATTCGGCTGCGCGTGCATGTGGCAAATCTCTATTTTTTGATATATCTGGATCATAACCACAATGTGCAATCATTTTTTTTGCTGTTGCAGAACGGAAAAATTCTGGTAGTTCGTCTGGTAGTGTTTTTACCGACGCTTGAATTAAGATGTCGTGTCCGCCACCCCACCATGCCCACGCGGGCGTGGTAAGGATAAGTGAAAACAGGATCAATACGTTAAGAAAACGTTTCATAATTCTCCTCTCAGAGTTGTTTATAGTAGAATCCATAATTATTTATACATGACGGTAGGTTCGGTTTCCTAACCGAACCTGTGTAAATCGTGCGGTTAGATGAAGATTAATAAATATTTCGGTAATTTCTTTAGGCCCGCTGAATGCCATACGCGCATTCATAGCGTTGATTTGGTAGGGACGGAATGTTTATAGAAAAATGTTGTCCCTACCCTCTTGAGTTCCGTAGGAACGGCATATTTATTGTTGATGTGCTGCGAAACATATCGTCCCTACGGGACTAAGGGATGAGGTTGCCCGTGCTGCTATAAACATATCGTCCCTACGGGACTGAAGAGCACTTAAAATATTCTAAATATGCATAATGAAAAATTACCGAATTAATAAATTAATCTTCATGAAACCGCACCTACCAGGGAGTGTAAACATATTTTTGGATTTCACTATAAGGTAAAATAGGTTTTTAGTCTGCGGCAAGATATTCACCAGACTCAGCATCTTGCCATTGAAACTGGAGTTCAGCAGTTTCATGGGGTTTAAACGCTATAGCAACTTCTTCAACAGAAGGTCCGACAATCTCAATCTGACTGAGATCCGCAGTGCCGTAACCCAATTCATCTGCATAACGGAATAGTCCAATCTCCATAGGTTCAAATCCCATCGTTTTTGAAGTAACAGCGTCTGCTGCAAACACATCGCCACTTGCAACTGCGATACCGAGTGGAACGGAATTAGTGCCGCCCGGACCGTTACCTTGCAAACCAACAGTGCCATCAACGATGGCAATATCAGGTTTTAGATAGCGTGAAAGTCGAAGTAGATTAATATTAAGCGTTTGTGCTTCGCGTGGTAACTCACGATCACCATGACTGTGATAGCCGTGCATTTTAATCCGATCATCCTTGTGTAGCGTTCCCATTATCATATTCTTCATAGCAAGGGTCACAACACCAGCGTCATGTGTTTTTGCGATGGCAACAGAAATTGTGCATGGACAGTCCAGAACAGTCTTCGGCATACGGACTGTATCCTCTTCCCGCCCAGAGAGAAATACTTTTGTCTCTACCCATTCTGTTTCTTGATGTAGATCAAAGAGTCGAATTGGGACATCGTATTCCGCCTGCAGTGCTTCATAACCGAATATTTGAAATGCCTCTCCAGAAAAAGACTCATTCGCACCTTCTGCGATAATGACTTCTTCAGGTGGTTGTGGTGTGCTAAGGAGGAAATCCAGCGCGCCACGCATTACATCAACATGTGAGGAAGCGAGTTGATTCGTACTGGAGAGAAAATTCGGTTTTAATAGCACCTGTTCACGGACTTTTGGTGTAATGTCTTCTCGGATATTGTTTAGTGCCTCATAAACGTTAGAACGTCGTCTGCCAGTTTTGGCAAGACCAACTTTTGTAGCATTCGTAGCCATAAGATTCTCCTTTTACTGTAGATTTTGAATTACTTCGGCACACTGCGGTAGGCGTGGTTAAGAACCTTGTCTACCACAGAGTGTCTGAGGCGCAGCATGCTACACGCACATGCTGCTTGATTTGTCAATGAATTACGCGACTTCAAACGTCGCAAATGCCAAGAAAATGTTCGCTTATTTTCATAATTCACTATTTAAACCTAAGTTGCTATCTATGTAGCACAAACTTTTAGTTTGTGCTATGAATACGCAAACTGAAAGTTTGCGCTACGAAATTTCACCAACAATGAACTTTTCTCTATTAAATTGACATTTGCAGGTCTAATATCTTGTAGGTAGCAACTTGGGTTATTTAACAATAAGCATTCTACGGGTAGCTGTCCAATCACCCGCTGTCAATGTATAGAAATAGAGACCGCTTGCGACCAGTTCACCGAGTTGGTTTTTTCCATCCCAATACGCAGCACGACTACGCGCTTGATAAATACCAATAGGTTGATGCCCAACGTCAAGTGTCCGAATGTGTGTTCCATCTATCGCATGGATAGATATAGTTACATCTGCGGGTTTTGCCAGTTGATAAGGTATCCAGGTTTCAGGGTTGAACGGATTTGGATAGTTTGCCAACAGTGTTGTCTTTTCAGGTATCAACAGAGCTGTGAGTTGTTCAAGTTTTTCTATTGCCTGTTGCCATGCCTGCGATCCGTCATTTGCTTGTTTGAGTATATCGATTGCGTGTTGCACGGCACCAGCGTTATCATGTCCCAGCGTTGCGTGTAAAGGTGCTTGTGGTGTTGTTTCCTCATCAAGATGTTGGGCAACAATGATGAGATCATGCTTATCTACCACGCCATCTCTATTGACATCTATACGCGGATTGTCCGGGTTCACATATCCGAGCGCGGAGGCGACTAAGAACACATCGGTAACGTTGACAATACCATCTTCATTCACATCATAGGGTGGGTATGCTGGCGCAATCTTTTTCACACCGACAGATATACCTGTTGGATTTGCGGTGATTGTCTTTCCGGTGCTTGTGCCAGCGGCAAATCCGTGTAGTGTCACCTGCGTTTCTCCAGCATTTATGATGATAAATGTGACGGATAACAGTGTGCCCTCCCCATCTACACCGCCTTGTGTGGTCCGCGTAGAACTCACCCCGTTGATCCTGCCAGTCGTGTTATCAATGGTGCCGCGTCTAAAGTGTGTTCTGCCGCTGTTTTGTTTTAGGAAGTTGCCCTCCCTCACGCTGTTTACTTTTAGGATTGCTGGATCAAAGTGAATATCAGATTGCCAACCCGCTAAATCAGACACATCTGCTACCTTCAGATCAATCGTAAACGTTTTGTCAACTGCGAAGTCTGTTGCATCTGTCGTAAGTGAAAACCTATCGTGAGGTGGTAACACGGTGTATTGTGTGCCAGTCTCAAAACCAAAGAAACCACTCCACCCGCCGCCACCTTCATAGACAGCAACTAACAACACATTTATGCCTTGTTTCAAAGTAACAGCAAATACATCCTGATAACCGTCGCTACCGCGATGCACAGCGTTTGTGTGAACCACAGTCCCATTGAGCCAGACCTTGACACTATCATCACTTCCAACGAGCATGGTTGTTTCCTGTTGCTTTGGGGAATCTAATTGAATAGAACCGTAAGCGACATGGTTATCTACATCACCAGAGCCTAATCCGATGTTGTTCACGAGGGCATTGATATTATTACTACTTGTTGGTGATATTTTCCCTGGTATCCACGATTTTGTGCCGACAGGATTTGCTATTATCGCACCGTGTGTAGCGATTTCCGTTTCAGTGACAGTGCCGTTGCTGATCTGTGCGAGAAAATCTATTCCTGATCGAACAGCATCTACTGGAGATTTTCCCTCTATTGGTGCGGTCATCCATAACCAGGGCCCCTCTATTTTCGGTCCTCCCCTTGACAGAGAGGTAATGTTGTTTTCACGTCTAATAGACACACTCAGGGGTAAACTTTCTAAAGGTGAAAAATCAGCGATTCCGTTTTCTCTCAGGTCCAAATGCGTCAAGTTTGTTAGGTTTGCCAATGGCGATACATCAGATATAATGTTATGCTCAAGGTTTAACTCATTCAATTGTGTGAGTTCTGCCAATGGTGATAGATCGGAAATTAAGTTGAAGGAAAGATGCAGTATTTTCAAGTTCTTTAGATTGCGAAGTGGCGATAGATCGGAGATTTGGTTATCCCATAACTTGAGCATTTCCAGTTGTGTAAGTTCGGATAGTGCTTCAATGTTTGTGATACCAGCGCGCCCTATTGTCAAGCGTTTTAATGTTTTTAATTGACGTAAAGCGTCAAGGGTTGTCAAATCCCTGTTGCCAGAACACTTTATCTCTTTCAATCTGCGTGCGGGTGCTAATACAGAAAAATCTGAGATACCACGTGTATCCCAAGCAGAGATAACTTCGAGGCTTGGTAATTTGGCGAGTGGTGATAGATCCGTAACAGGTGTGTTATCAATCTCTATGTTTTTGAGACGCACCAACCCGCTGAGTGGTGACAGATCCGTAACATTAGTTTCTTCAAGACCGATCCAATCCAGACTTTTTAGATTTGCGAGCGGTGATATGTCAGTGATATTGTTCCCGCGTAGTTTTATGTTATTCAGCCGGATGAGTCCTGTGAGGGGAGTCAAGTCGGTGATTGCGTTTCGTCGTAACTCTATGCGTTGTAGTTTTATTGCTTTCTCAAGCCCTGTCAAATCACGTATACCGGCATCGTCTGCGATAAGAATCGTCAATGTTTCCATTTCAGTGATTGTTATCGTTGTAGCATTCGGTTTGCCGAGTGCAGCAGCAATGGCAACCAATAGGTTTTTATCTGGGATATAAGCAACATCAATAGGTGTGGGCGTTGGTGTAGGTGTCGGGTCTATGGTGCTATCCTCGGAGTAGAGTGCAGCAACTATATCCGCAAACTGTGCCGTCCACGCGTCCCTGTTGATAGTGCCGCCGCCTAAAAGTGCCGTTAATCCTAAGTTTTGTAAAGATTGTTTATCCTGTATCTCTTGCACAAAAGCCTCTGTCTTTAGTCCTAAAGCAGCGGCAGCGTCTGTTGCGTCAAGCGGTTGTTCAAACACTTCGTGTGCACGATGCACCGGTTCAATATCCTCAAATCCTGCACCAGTGGCTTTGACAAGTGCCTGTTGATACTTTTCGGTATCTTGTTCAAGGAGTTTATCCATTTTATCTTGCCCAACATAAAGGCGGAGTGCTTGTGTTTTATCATAGTTCGGGTTTTCTGTGAGCTCAATGGTTGTTCGCATCACATCTTCAAACGTCTTCATCCCTTCTGTGTGGCATCCGATACAAGACAGTCCGTTCCGCACAGCAGGGTCGCTTGCAGCAGGGTTTGAAACAATATCGGTGGGTGCTTTATCAATGCGGTTCCCTTTGTCATCAGAAATGTAGTATGCTTGTAGTCCATTCGGCAGGTTGAAAACAATCTCGCCCCCATCGTGTTGAAAAGAGAGCGGGTGTGTCCGGATATTCTGTGCATCGACACTTCCTGCGAAGTCGTAACTTTTCCAATACGCACCATATACAGAGGTGTGGCGTTCTACGACGCGATTGTTATTTGATACACCCGAATCAACGATCCCTGCACGCGCGACGCGGATGCCGGGAGATTGCTGTATATTCCGTGCCACATTTATGCCGAGTTGTTGTTCTAAGGCGAGGTCGGTATCCGGTAGACGCAGAATATCGTGGTAAAGGGGCGGGAGCGATGCGGTCGCAAGAAACCAATCCGCGTGAATAAACGGCACGGTAGATCCGGTATCTTGTCGGAGCTGTGTGAGTTTTTCGAACCGATCGGCTTCCGTTTCCAAGTCGAATTCAAGGGTGTAAGGATAGTCTTGTTCAATCCGTTTCCACACATCATCGCGCGTGTCCCACTCGTCCCATTCATAGTGGCGTAGGTCAATGTAAAGCAGTGTTTGTGAAGGGTTGATAGGGTGTGGCTTTATAATATCGTGTCCCCAAGAAAGACTATTCACCAGTTTAGAAAGCGCGTTCCGATAGGCTTGTAGATTTTCAGGAGTTTCACCTGCGTTGTAAAGATGCGTCAGTGTAAAATAGCGCGCATAAGGACGCTCATGAGATGCCAGCGTATCAAGATGGGATTGAATCGTGTCCAGCATCATATCCGTCGTAATGAAATCGGTTACAGGTCCAGGTTCCCAATCTGAGGCACCTTGTGTGATCCAATCGCGAATTATCGCGATTGCGTTATCAGATAAAGCAGGTTGAGCAAGTGGCATCCGTTTCGCTACATCCTCTGTGATAAGCCTTAGATAGAGTTGTGACGCATCCGGGTTCCCCGGAACAACACTGCCACCTGCAATAAGTTGGTCCCTGTTTGCTATCAGCAGATTTTCTGTAAAAGAACCGCCGGTACCGTGGCAGTTGAGACATTTATTTTCTAAGATGGCGTAGGCTTGTTGTCCGAGTGTGCCTTGTGCGTGTGCTATGTTTATGCCGCAGAGGATAAAAGTAAAGAATGTAACCAAAAGCATGCTACGATTTTTCATGAAGTCCCTCCCTATTTTATAATCAGCATTTTACGGGTGGCAGTGAAATCACCTGCCGACAGTGTATAAAAATAGATACTACTGGCAACCGGTTCACCAAGATCGTTTTTGCCATCCCAATACACAGCACGACTTTTGCTTTCATAGATACCCGCAGACTTATGTCCTAACGATAACTTCCGAACCTGCTGCCCATCCGCAGTCCAAATCGTCAAGGTGACATCCGCGGCAGCTGCGAGCTGATAAGGTATCCATGTTTCAGGATTAAACGGGTTCGGGTAGTTCGCGAGCAGTACCGTCTGCTGCGGGGTTAGGGTTGTCAAGAGTCGTTGAAGCATTGCGATCCCTTGTTGGAAAACAAGCGATCCATCATCCTCATCCTCTGCCGTTTTTATCCAAAACGATAACTTTGTTGGAGATAGACCTTTATGTGTGAGCAACTCAGGGGCAGCAGGAATACCGGTTATTTCGCCAAGATGACCCGCGACAAGAACGATGTCCGTTATGTTCACACGCCCATCACCATTGACATCTGAGCGCGCATTGACAGGCGGAGATTTGCCGAAGTCTTGTCCAACCAGTATCAAATCTAAAATACTGATTTGACCATCTTCATTCACATCATAAGGAGGGACCTTATCGCGTGAAATCGGTGCGTTCACTGTGTATTCTGTCCCAACGTCAAATCCAAAGGATGCATGGAATTGATGGACATGGTTTGGGTGATTGTCAAGCCCGACTAACAACACATTTGTACCAGCGGTGAGCGTAACAGGGAAATAAACATGGTACCCTTGTGCCGAATCCCCGCTGTTTTTCTGGTAAACCACATCACCATTGAGATAGAGGCGAATACCATCTCGGTGTCCAACGAACATGCGTGTCTGTTGTTCAACAGGCGATTCTATCGTCGCAGAACCGTAGACAATTCCGTTGTTTCCAACGCCTTGACGTTTTAGCATTTCACCGATATTATTTCCACCCGATGGCGCGATATTATCCGCTGTCCAAACGTTGTTGCCAACGCGTTTGCCTTCCGATGCTCCCACGGTCGCGACTTTTTGCTCTGTCCCGCGTCCATCACTCGCTACAGATAACGCATCCCCATCGGTAATACGATCTCCAGGAACAAGCATCCAAAGCCACGGCCCCACAATCTTCGTGCCACCATTCGGAAATGCAGGATTGTTGTGCCAAACAATCACAGTGTCCTCAAATAATCCCTCTATCTCCGATACATCTGCAACAGCATTGTGGGAAAATGCTAACCATTTCAAACGGGGTAAGTCCACGAGTGCCGATATATCCGATATATCATTATGACTTAAATTCAGCCGTGTCAAGTTTGTGAGGTTTGCTAACGAAGATATGTCTGTAATGTCGTTGCCTACCAGATATATCTCTGTGAGGTTCGTCATCTCTACTAAAGCAGAAATATCCGAAATTTCACCACCACAAATATCAAGCACGCGCAGCTTCGGTAAGTCTTTCAATGGGGCGAGGTCTAATATCGGTGTGCCCCAAGAATGAATACTTCGCAGACTCATTAACTCTGAAAGTGGTGTGAGGTCTGTGGGCGGATTGCCACTCATAGCTATCCATTCAAGTTTTTTTAAATCCTTGAGCGGTGTGAGATCAGTTATCAGATTGGCACCTATACCTATCCCTCGCAAATTGTGTAAGCCGGCAATCGCGGATAAATCTTCTATAATGTTATGACCTATCCTTATATCATGCAAAGTCAATAACTCCGTAAGCGGCGATAAATCCGATATTACGTTAAATTCAACAAATAGTATATTCAAGTTGGGCAAACTTGATAAAGGGGACAGATCAGATAGTATTTCATTGTGATTAAGCTCTAACCGATATAACTTGTTCAACCCCGAAAGGGGTGAGAGATCGGTTATCACATTATTGTTGAGATATAGGTCTCGCAAGCGGCTTGCCGTCTCAAGACCCGTTAGTTCAGAAATACCTCTGTCATTTGCTCGCAACACTTTCAACGATTCCATTTCTAAAACCGTGATGGGAGCATCTGCTGCTTTGCCAAGTGTTTGGGCTATCGCAGACCGAAGGTTGTCATCCGGAATGTCTACGACCTGGGCAAACGTATTGCCGGGAATAGAAAATAACAGCAAAACGACAACCATCAGTCCACATATAAAATTCATCAAATCACTCCATTTCCTCTTAAAGTCCTCTTGATAAGGGAATTTAGGGTTAACTCACTGAATAGCGACTTTTTAACCCTACCCCTTATCAATGGGGGAATGCGTCCGTCCTGCATCATCTAAAATCGGACGTAGAAATCCTTTATGTTTTTCTAACAGTGCAATAGCATCGGTACGGTTAATTTCTTTGATCAACATCACAATCGCTATCTTGGCGTTTCCATTCGCCTGTTTTAAAGCGATGTCAGCAATTGTCTCATCAACCCCAGTAACCGTTTGAACAATTCGGATACTTCGCTCAACAAGTTTTGTGTTTGAGGCGTGCACATCCACCATCAGATTATTGTAAACTTTGCCCAACTTTACCATTGATATGGTTGTGAGCATATTGAGAACTAATTTTGTCACTGTTCCTGCTTTCAATCGGGTTGAACCCGTGATTATTTCAGGGCCTACAATCGGCGTAATAAAGTGATTGACAAACGCTTTCAATTCTTCTGCTGGTGGAACACAAGAGAAGAAAATCGTCTTGACTCCCATAGCGTGCGCTTCTTTCAAAGCTCCTAATACATAAGGTGTTCGTCCGCTACTTGCAATTCCAACAAGCACATCTTGTGGCGTGAGTTGATATTCACGAACGGCTTGGGCACCGCGTTCAGGTTTATCCTCTTCACCTTCTACCGCTTTGCGTAACGCTATATCTCCACCAGCGATAATACCTTGAACCATCTTTGGCTCAGTGCTAAAAGTTGGTGGACATTCAGACGCATCTAATACACCCAGTCTACCGCTCGTTCCCGCACCTATATAAAATAACCTACCACCGTCACGAAACGCCTCAACGATCATCTCAACTGCCTGAGTGATAGCGTCTGATTCTGCGGCAACTGCGTCTACAGCCTTTCTATCTTCCTCGTGAAAAATTTGAACAATCTCTGACGTTGACTTTAAATCAATGTCAGTTGAGTTTGGGTTTCGTTGTTCTGTAATCACTTTAAAATAAAAGTTTCGTGCCCTATTTGTTTTTTTAATGAGGACTATAGGTACGCTTTTGCCAACAATACAGCGCCATACGCCGGTTCGTGTTTCGGAAATATTACGGAACTACCAATTATTATCTTCTCAATCCATCTTTGAAGTTTATTTGCTAAAATAGGTTGGTGTAATAAATTCCCACCAGAAAAGACAATCCCAAACGGATGTGCGAATTCCAATTGCATAACTACAGTCTCTACTGCACATGCAAGTTCGCTAAAAGCGGAATCAACTATTTTTTCTGCTTTTGTATCACCGATTTCGATTGCTTTAAACACTACTGCTGCTAACCCTGCTATTTCGTCTCTGCTTGCCGCATGTGTCCACCGAATTAAATCGTTCGGTGTATCTAAATCAAGTTTATTCAGAATCAAGTGTGTCAATTCAGTAGGAAGTTCACGTTTATCTGCGGCACGTGCTACTGCCTGAAGTCCTTTTAATGCGATGTCGTAACCACTGCCTTCATCTCCGAGCAAATAACCCCATCCACCAGCGCGCGTTTCCTTACCATGTTCATTGATACCGTAGACAATGGAACCTGTGCCAGAGATAACAATTACACCTTCCTGTTTCCCAGTTCCGCCAACTAATGCAATATGTGCGTCGTGTGTTAGGATTCGATTTTTGCTTATTCCTATCTTATCACAAATCTGTCCAATGACCTCTCTGTCTTCTTCACGTCCTAAGCCTGCCATGCCTATGCAGAAATGGATAGAATCTAAAGCGGTTTTTCCAACGTGTACGGAGAGCTGGGAGATGATTTCTTTCAGGACTCCTTGCGTCCTTTCTGTTCCAACTACGTGATAATTTGATGGTCCTGCTTGAACTTTTGCTATATGCTTACCGGTCTCTGTCGTCAATAGACCAACCGTTTTAGTACCTCCCCCATCAATACCGATGATATACCCCATTTTGTTCCATCTCTTATGAGAAAATGATCTTTTTAAAGAATTGCACTACTACAATAAATGGCTTTAAGGAAAACCAAAAGACTATTGACAGAACCCATGAAATCGTTTATAGTAATATATCACAATTCAATTGAAAATACAATCAAATTTAACTTGGAGTCTCACATGATAAAGTCAAATCCCCTAATCCTAATAATTTTAATTGGAAGTATTGTATATCTCAGTTGTTCACAAGATGCATCACAAATCGAGTGGAAACAGGTAAATAGCGGCACAGACGCACATCTGTACGGTGTCCATTTCGTGGATGCTAAACTTGGGTGGGCAGTTGGTACTGATGGCGTTGTTTTGTCCTCAAAAGATGGTGGTAAAACTTGGAATGGATCAGATACAAAATCCATAACTAAGGATACTTTTTTTACTCAAGTAAGTTTTACAACACCAAATAATGGTTGGCTCGTGGGCATAGGAAAAGTGTATTACACGGGCAGCGGCGGTAATTCATGGAATGTTCAACACCAATTGCGAGTTGCAGGGGCGAAATCTCCCGGTATTTTGGATCTGCATTTTGTTAATAAAACAGAAGGATGGGCTGTTGGGGGAATCGACCCAAAGGGAATTAGCACTATTCTCCACACACAAAATGGTGGTGGGAAGTGGGAAAAAGTGATGAATCCCGCAGAGAAACATCTGTGGGGTGTTTATTTTGTAAATTCTGACCATGGTTGGGTTGTTGGGGAAGAAGGTGTGATTCTGCATACGAAAGATGGCGGGAAACAGTGGGAACTTCAAAACAGTAATGCTGAACAACCTTTGTTTGCTATCCATTTTGCGGACCTTATGTATGGTTGGGTTGTAGGGTCAAACGGGCTAATTCTGCATACTGCTGATGGCGGGCAAACTTGGGAACGACAGCAAAACCCAATTAAATTGAGTTTACGTGATATAGCATTTAAAAATGAAAAAGAGGGTTGGGCAGTCGGTGAGGAAGGTTCAATCCTACATACAACGGATGGCGGTACTACGTGGAATCAATATGCTTCGCCCACAATAAACAATTTACAGGATATTTTTCTCTTTAAAAATTCCAGTTGGATCGTTGGAGAAAAAGGCACTATACTGCGGAGTCATTAGAATTTGTGGACAACGGGTGGAAATTTTCGACAAAGGAGAAACCTATGGAAACATATCGGGTTGCAATTTTAGGTTGTAGAGGACGAGGGGCAGCAGCTGCACGGGCATATCACGCGCATCCACGCACCGAGATTGTAGCACTTTGCGATTTGATTGAGGAACGACGCAATACATTAGGTGATGCAGTCAATGTCACAGCGCGGTTCGCTGACTTAGATGAGATGATTCGGGAAACTTCACCAGACATAGTTGCGATCCCAACCGGCACTGAGTTTCACTACGATTTGTGTATGCGCGTATTAGAACACGGTGTGCATATTGAGGTTGAAAAACCGATGTGTGTCGATCTTGTGCAAGCAGATGCTGTCATCGCAAAAGCAGAAGACAAAGGCGTACAAGTAGCGGTGCATCATCAAGGTAGAGTTGGCGCATCTATGCAGACGATTGCGCGTGCCTTCAATGCTGGTAAGATTGGCGAATTGCGATATATGTATGGCAGTGGGAAAGGTTACTACGGTGGCTACGGCTTGATGAATATCGGCACGCACATGCTCAACAATATGCTACATTTTGGGAAGCGTTGTGAAAGTGTTTTGGCACAACTGACGACTGGCGGAAAGCAGATTACGCCCGAAGACGTCGCTCCATCACCGAGTGGCATGGGAACTATCGCAGGTGAATATATCACCGCAACGATGCAGTATGAAGGTAATGTTACTGGTACACTGCTGCAACACCGTTTCAACAAGATGGACACAAACGCTTATTCTATGGAACTTTTTGGCACCGAAGGCAGACTTTTTTGGAAAAGCGGCGGCGCATGGCATTTACCAACACCGCACTATCTTCCCGATGGCAACAACGACAACTGGGAGACATTAGAACTTATCTATCCTGACCATTACAACCTAAAGAGTAGTGCATCGGAAGCGGATTACTGGTTTGTTGAGGAATATGTCAACGCCTTAGATGAGGACAGAGAACACTTATGCAGTGGTTATGCAGGGCGACATATCATTGAGATGATGATGGGTATATTTGAATCTGCGGCTTATGGCACGCGTGTTAATCTGCCACAAGCTGACCGAAGGCATCCATTACTACGGTGGCGAGAGGAATCGGGATTAGAACCACCCGCAGAAATGCCGCGCGGCTACGGTGAGTGGGTGAATTTGGAATCCAAGCGAATCAATTAATAAATCCTACATTATCTGCGCAATGATGGCATTTGTCTGCAATCCCGCTTCACTAGAACATCGGATCGGTTCACCAGTCTTGAGATGATTGACAAAATTTTCCACAAGTCCTGTGTGTGTATGCGGCAACGGTATTTGATGTAATTCAACCCGTCCGTCCGATTTTGACTCAAGCGTTAGATTCCCTGAATTTAGAGGAGAGCATCGTAAACAACCTGTAGTGCCGTAGACCTCAACATCGTCAATACCGATGCCGACATTCCAGTTGATATTCGCAACAGCATGTGCGCCACTCTCAAAACGGAGGGAAAACACAGCGGAGTCGTCAACGGCAGCGTCTAAATGTACCGTTTCAGCGTAGCCTTGTGCAGATGCGATGTCTCCCATCAGATACTGCAGCAGACTGATGCGATGACTGCCGATGTCCATCAACACACCACCGCCGCTAATCTCTGGGTTAATCCGCCAATTCTTCAAATCTTGACGATTCGGGTTGTAGTAACTGGTGCAGTTGATACGTGCAAGCACCACATCACCGATTGCGCCTTCATTCATCAATGCTTTCATCTTCACGACATTCGGATAATGGTTTCGGTAGTAAGCGAGCATCAAAGTAACGCCTGCTTCACGGCAAGCATCTACCATCTGTTGACACTCTGGAACTGTCATCGCCATCGGTTTTTCACACAGAACATGCTTGCCAGCCCGTGCGGCACGGATCGTTTGTTCGCAGTGGAGATTAGGCGGCGTTGCAATATAAACCGCATTGATTTCGTCATCTGATAGAAGTTGATCTACGTCAGTATAGGCACGTTTTGCACCGTGTCTTTCAGCAAAGTCTTGTGCCTTCGTGCGGTCCCGTCGCATCACTGCGATAAGTTCTGAATCGTCAACGGTGTAAAGCGGGGGTCCGCCTTTATGTTCAGCGACATTGCCGCAACCGAGTATGCCCCATCTGAGTATCGCCATGAATTGTGTCCCGTCTGCTATGTTACGTGTTTTCAGTTGGATTCGGTTCCGTTAGTGTCGCTGTTTAATCCCAGAGTTTGCAGGAACGCATTAAGGTTTGGTGTTTGTATTGATGCACGGCGCAACTGCTTGAGACCTTGTAACGTTTCAATACGCTCAAGCGCAGATTTTACCGCTTGCAAGTTACGGACCTGGAAACGCACCTCTAAATTTTCAACAATTCCCTCAATAAGACTTTCCCGCGTCCCTTGTTCAATCCCTTGCTCAATCCCTTGTTCAATCCCTTGTTCAATCCCTTGTTGCAGGAAATGTTGGATCACCGATGATTCTTGCATAGTTGCCTCCAATATGGTATCACGTATAGTTTCAAAATCAAATATCAAACCACTCAAAATCGCTAAATCTGTCAAATAATCCGCCCTGGCAGATGTATCCACAGATACAGAATCCGCAACCTGAACACATTCCCGCAACCAACTATCACGCGACATACCTGCTGGTGGCTTCATCAACGGAGTAAAAGGAATCAAACCTTTCAATCGCGCTTCTAAAAACGCTTCGCCTTCTAAATCAGACAGTCGGATAACCTTGTATCGGATGCGGATCTCATACCCTGGCATCTCCTGAACATATTCACCCGGATCTGTTTTGCCTGCCTCCGGGTGAAGATAGATAACATGCGAATAGATAGGAAGACCGAAGAACTCAATACCTCTCCCTACGTAACCCGCGATACGACGCGGCATCGGCACTTGTGTACTGTCGTGCGTTTGCACTTCTAAATGCACAATAACTTCCTTGCCGAGGACGTTCGCGTGTACAAAACTATCCGCACGATTGGACTTAACAGTGGGTTGTTCGGTTTCAAGTACACCGATCACTTCTATTCCAGAGGTGCCGAGACAAAACCATAGCCAATCCTCGGGGTTTTGATGAATGAGAAGTTTTGAAACAGTATCATATTGTTGTTGGGTGTTGGATGCTGATTGCTCTGACTTTTGTAACATATCAAGGATGCCAGTTGCGAATATAGAGTTAGCGTCAGTCCTTTCCCACGAATACGTTCTTAAAGTTTAACACGCATCGGCAGTGGGAGTCAAACAATTTTGGCACTAATAAGTTTATTTGATGAGAGACGCTCCTTCAAAAAAACAAGTGGTATCGACTCAATATTTACAATTTCTGTTGAATATCAGACAGAAACCTGTTAGGATATTGTGCAAAGAAAAAGCAGGAAAAATTCAATGCCAAAAGAGATAACACTTGAGAGAATCTACCCATTTTTCATCGTTGATAACCTTGCCGAGTCTATAGATTTCTACAATCAAAAACTCGGTTTTAAAACAGATTTACTTGTCCCTGAAGACGATCCCTTTTTTGGCATCGTGAGTCGTGATAATGTCAAGATTCTGTTGAAAGAGATAACCGAATATATCCATCCAGTGCCAAACCACACTCGGCATGAGTGGGCACGCTGGGATGCATTTATTTATACACCAAATCCTGATGGGTTGTATGCTGAATTTCAATCACGTGGATTAGAATTTCATGAACCTCTGGAAGATACTGATGACGGTTTACGTGCTTTTGAGCTGAAGGATTATGATGGTTATGTTTTGTGTTTTGCGCAGCCGTTATGAGGGATATGGTAGGAGATAAGGTGAAATGATTCTCTTTCAACAAGGAAGTAGACTACTCACTTTGCAGATCCACGATATAGCACTTTATAACTTCAAAGGCGAACAATCTAACAACCTAAGGCTCTTTTTTCTGATATACCTTTATAAGAAAAGGTCAAGTGGCACTTCTAATTGAAAGCTATTTTGAAGTGTCGAATTTAATAACAGCCTCATCAATTGCTTTAATGTATGCCGCTTTTGCTCTATCTACTTTGGATGTGTTAACTCTACGTGAAACTCGAACCGCTTCTTGAACAGCCTCAATTGCTTTCTGAGCTTTTTCAATATCACCCTTGTGTGTCTTAATAAAAGGAATAAAACTTGTTTTTATACGAGACATCAATTTAATCTCCATCCAAACTTACTTTGAATTATACGACAATTTAGAAAAAATCGCAACTATAAATTGCTTTAACCTATGATATGACTTAAAATATTCATACACTACTGCTATTCAATGTCATCGATTTCTTGAATGAGACGTTCTACATCAACTTTGAGTTTATCACTTTTGTTCTGTTCTTCAAGTTCCAATGCGGTTTGCAAATCCAACTTTGCCTCTTCTATAAGTTCAAGTTGAACTTTTGCCTTGGCCCGGTTGACGTAAGCATCAGCATAATTTGGGTCAAGATTAATAGCAACGTTATAATCCTCAATAGCCGCTTCAAAATCGGAAAGTTCCAATTTCACATTGCCTCGATTGATATAAGCACCAGGAAAATTTGGTTGTAACTGAATAGCGAAATTATGGTCTAAAATGGCTCCTTCATAATTACCGAGACCTAATTTAGCATTCCCTCGGTTGGTGTAATTACCAGCCTCATTAGGTTGTAATTGAATTGCCATATTATAGTCCAAAATGGCCTCCTCATGCTCTCCAAAAGTATCCTTTATTACGCCTCTATTGATGTAAGCACTAGCATCCTCTGGATCAATCTGTATTGCCTTATTGTATGCAACGAGTGCCTTCTCTGTCAAGTCCTCCTCCGCCAGGAGATAGCCAACGGAAAACCATGCCTGAGAAGCAAGTTCTCGATCAGTTTCTGCCACGATGTTCGCAATGGAACGCCACTTTTGGACGGCTGCCTTAATTTTGCCATTTCGTTGCAACGCGTACGCGTCAGCGATTGCTTTATCTATAAACGATAGATTAGGAACCTGAAGAAGGTCTTGTAGGGAGTTCTCAAATTCTTCACTTTTAGAGAGTGTGTCAAATACCTCCGCATTTGTAGTTTGCCGCATGTTCTGTATAGCTGCATCAAATTCTGCTTTTCCTTCTCTCACTTTTGTAACATCTTCTTGCATTTCTGCGACATACAATCTCGCTTCATCTCTAAGCCTTCGAAACTCCCTGAAACCGATAAAACCTGAAATCGCAATAACAACTGCAAAGAAGGTAAGGACTACGGCAATAACAGCAAGCCACATGTCAATGTAATCAGCACGATCATCTAAGTATTCACGTTCCAATTCGTTAAAACGGCGTTCAATTTCAACTGAAAGAACTGGATCAGCTCTCTCAGTTACGGTTTTCTTAGGGGACTGGCTATCAAGTTCAACTTTGGCGGTAGGATTAACTTTGTTGGGACTATCGCTCGGTTTTGTTTTTGCTGGATCAGGAGCATCATTTGTTTGTGCAAATGGGATAGTTATATCTGCCACAAGTATTGTTGCCATCACTATTACAAAACAGCACCAAATCTTTTGAAATCGTATCATAAAATAACATCCTGTCCAATCTCTTAGCTACCATTCACAGTATCAAATAACCTTTTCACCAAGAACCTTCACTCACCACCAACTTTAGACTTCTCCTCCTGCTCCTGTGCAAGTTGCAATGCCTTTTGCATATCCTTCTCTGCCGCACTCATTTGACCCAATTCACGCTTTGCCGCCCCGCGATTGATATATGCCTCAACAAAATTCGGATTAAGACGGAGCGCCTCGTTATGGTCAGCAATAGCCTGCTGAGATTTACCAAGCGCATTTTTTGACACACCGCGATGCGTATAGGCAGCAGCAGAATTCGGATTGAGACGGATCGCTTCGTCATAGTCGGCAATCGCTTCCTCATATTTTTTCAGAGCGCGTTTCGCCCTTCCGCGATTGATATAAGCCTCAGCAAAATCGGGTTTTAGGCGGATGGCTTCATCATGGTCAGCGATAGCCTCCTCAGCGTCTCCAAGTTTGCTTTTCGCTACACCGCGACCGGTATATGCATCAGCGAAATCTGGCATGAGTTCAATTGCTTGGTCGTAAGCAGAGAGTGCCTGATCGTTTTCATTTTCTTCTGAATGGAGGTATCCAATTGAGAAAAACGCACGGGCAACAAGGTCGTCATTGACTCCTTTGGCAGTGTTAGCGATAGATCTCCATTTTTCGATCGCCTCTGGAATTTCGTCAGCATTCTGCAGCCTGTAAGCCTCTATGATAGCCTTGTTTTCAAGAGATAAGTCAGAATTTTGTTGAATATCTGCAATAGTAGTCTTGAAAACTTCAACTTTATTCGGATTATTGAAGTCTTTGCTGGTCAATTTGGAAACTATTTCTTTCAGTTTAGTCTGATGATTCTCAATTTCCTTGAGAGACTGCGCCGCTGCATTGGCGTGCTTTTTCGCCTCGGCAGCTTGTGTACTTGCTTCGTTCACTCGGTTCTGCAATTGGGATTGTATACTTTCAAACTTTTGATAAACCAAATAAGCGGCAATACTTGTTACAATCGGAATCATAACCGTAAAAAAGACAAGAACTATGCAGATAAACACTAACAACCGATTCATTGAGTTGGAGCGGTCATTCAAATACTCACGCTTTAATTCGTTGAATTGTTGTTGACTTGATAAATCAGTAGAGGGTTGAACTTCGGAATTTTTATCTGATCCGTTTGTCTCCTCATCTATAGGAGGTTCTGGTGTCTGATCGAGCTTTTCGTTCATATTTCACCGCCTTCACAGGGTTCTATAGAATATCTTGATTCAATAAATGTACTACTCCTTATTCTCTTTATACATAAGCGATTTTAACATATACACAAATTCAAGTCAAACTGAAAATCAGTTGATTTTGGCAAAGAGATGTGGTAACTTGATTAGAACATAAATTCAACAAATATTTATGAAAGAGGATAATATCTAATGGCTGAAGAACTTGCAAAACTTAAAGCGGTTGAACTACGCAAAGTTTGGCCTGACGAGGCACAGGATTTCACACCGTGGTTGGCAAAAGCAGAGAATCTTGTCCTACTTGACGAGACACTGGATATGAAGCTGGAACTTGAAGGGGTGGAGATAAGTGGAGAAGGTTTTCGTGCCGATATTCTTTGCAAGAATGAAGATGATTCGCGTGTGCTTATTGAAAACCAATTGGAAGAAACCGATCATACTCATCTTGGCCAAATTCTGACTTACGCTGCTGGCTTAGATGTGCAAACGGTGATATGGATAGCAAAAAAGTTCAAAGATGAACACCGTGCTGCCCTTGATCGGTTAAATGAAACAACAGATAAACATTTTCAGTATTTCGGAGTAGAAATCAAAGTCTGGCAAATTGGGGATTCTGCCCGTGCACCACAATTTGATGTAGTCTCAAGCCCCAACGACTGGAGCCGAACAGTGATTCAAAACTCACAACGTGAGATAATCAAAGATCTTTCCGAAATCCAATTACAATATAAGAAATTCTGGGATGAATTTGTCCAATACCTAAGTAAGAATAATAGTCCACTTTCGCCACCAAATCCGCAGCCAGTAGGTCAAGTAAGTTTTCCTCTTGGTAAGGCAGCATTCACGCTATATGCCAACTTGCGTAGCCAGGCAAAGCAAATTCGTGTCCGACTCACTATACGGGGGAACGATGCTAAGAAACAATTCCATTCGCTAAAAACTCATCAAACAGAAATTGAGAAAGAACTTGGTGCTTCTCTTAAGTGGGAAGAATTACAAGGCAAAGAATCTAGTTGGATAGCATTAGAAAAGAGCAATACAGATCCTACAAATGAAGCAGACTGGCCAAATCAACATAAATGGTTTGCATCAAAATTAGAATTGTTTGAAAAAGTATTTCGCCCACGCATCAAAGCGCTCAACTTAGCAGACTATGAAGCTGAAGACGAGGATGACGAATAACTCAATGGACAACTCCGATTATTTCCACATCCTCGCTTTAGATGGCGGCGGCACACGCGGCATCTACACCGCCCAACTCCTAAACAAAGTAGAGCAGCTGCTTGATGTGCGTATCAAAGAATGTTTTGATCTCATCGTTGGGACAAGCACTGGCGCGATTATCGCGGGTGCTGTTGTCTCCGATATTCCGATGGATGAGATTGTTGAACTTTTTGAGATTGAAGCACCCGATATATTCCGAGAAAAGTGGTATCGGAATCCGCTGTTTTTCAGCAAATATTCAAACGAAAACCTCGCGCAGATAATCGCTAAACATATCCCCACAATACCCCTCTCAGAAATATCAAAACCTTTGATGATTACAACTTCAGAGATTGCAAAAAGTGAACTGCACATTTTCAGATCGAATTATACAGAAAAACTTGGGGAATCCGATTATTCGGACGGGGATGTCTGTTTACGAGATGCGATTGTTGCCTCCTGTGCTGCGCCGACATTTTTCGCACCTATGCAGGTAAAAAAGCATCTGTTAGCAGATGGCGGTTTATGGGCAAACAACCCTTCTGTTGCCGCTTATACAGAAGCACTCACAAACTTTGGCAAACAAGCGACTCAAGTTAAAATAATGTCCATTGGCACTGGACACTCAACTGCTATGTATCGTCCAAGACGAGGTTGGGGTTTTTTATCGGGATGGGGTGGTATAAAGTTAATCTCTTATGTGATGACGTTGCAATCTCAGGCATCCGCAAATATGGTGAAACTGCTACTAAAAGATAACTATTTACGGATTGATCCGCCAATAGATTTTTGGGATATAGATACTGTTGTGCAGTTAGAAAATTTAAAATCGTTAGCAGAAAGAGACTTCACCGAACATGCTTCAAAAATAGAGACGTTTTTTCGTCAGTCAAGGAATTCTCTAACGGCTTCACCGAACTGATCTGGACAATCGTCAAAAATAAAATGTCCTGAAATGGTTGCGTCTGAACAGCCGATAGATACAAACTTCGCGTCAGGAATAAATTCCTCGTATTCCCGACTTCCATTCAGTGAAATATCGTCGTCATCTCCGTGTAAAATTAACGTCGGTGCTGTGATGTTTGCAACAGCATCGCGGTAATCCGGTGTTCTACCAATGCTGAAGTAAACTGCAAATGTACTCCAGCCACCAGGCGTGGGTGGCGCATCCATTAGAGATATATCGTATCCCATCCCTTTTAAAAGATAGCGCCCTACTTGTGTATGTAAATCTACAAGGTCGGCATCCGATTTTGAGAAAATACTGCCGAAATTGAAGTACTCTTTGACGAGCGAATCATACTTGGTTTGTTCTTCTGTAGGAATTCTGAACCGCACATTATCAAAGATATTGTTCCCTTTCTGCGGTGGTGTGAGCATCCCCGCGGGTGCAACAAGTATCAGTTTTTCTACATATTCCGGGAATTCTGCAGCGTAAAGTGCAGCAATAAAACCGCCAAAGGAATGTCCTATTAACAATAACTTCTCTTCTTTGAGGATACGGCGGATACGTTCAATATCTGCAATCTGTGCGCCTATGCCAAGCGTTTGTTCAAGTTTCGTCATATTTTTTGGATAGTTCTTTGACTCAAAACGGTCAATAGGTCTGGTAGAGTTGCCCGCACCTCGTTGGTGATAATAATAGAAAGCGTATTGCTCCTCTAACGATTTTAACCCTTTCCATGCGTTTGGATAAGGAATTCCTGGACCACCGTGAACGATGATGACAGGACGACCTTTGCCGTACACTTCAAAATGAAGGGATATATCAGATTCCACACGCCACACAGATGAATCGGTCTGCTCTGGCGGGTCTAACGGGCCTCGTAAGTTTTCAGCCGCACTGACAGAACCGAATTTATAGAGAGGTTGTCCCATCTGCCAGAACATATAGACTGCAGCAATACCTACCAATACTATGATACCCCCAACACCTATAAGCACAAATTTTATCGCTCTTTTCATATTCACCTCTGTTGTTCCGAATCAGTTTTAACTTTTATTTCCTCATCCTCTATGATAAGGGGATAGGTTCTGATCCTCAGACGCGGATCAGTTTGACATTCACCTGTCTCTGTATTATAGGCGTATCCGTGAACAGGACAAACAACAATACCGTTCCGTATCCTTCCACGACCAAGCGAACCCATTGCATGCGGACAGGTATTATCCACAGCACAAAACTTGCCGTTTTCATTCAAAATAGCGATTCGTCTGCCGTTGACGGTAAAAGATTTTCCGCGTCCTTCTTTAATCGCAGATGTTTTTGTGACCGTTGTCCATTCAGACATTGTGTTACTCCTTAACACTTCCAAGTGTAATACCTTGCACAAATTCACGTTGCATTGCCAAAAAGAGTATGACGATTGGCAACAGCGATAGCAGCGTTCCTGCCATTAACATGCCGTAATCTTGACGATAGATACCGATGAGATTTGCTAACCCGATAGGTAACGTATATTTTGCCTCATCGCGTAAAACAATGAGCGGCCAAAGATACCCGTTCCACGAACTTAAAAAGGAATAAATTGTCAACGCACCAAGTGCAGGTTTGATAATAGGTAGAACTATTCTATAGTATATGCCAAATTCGGAACAGCCATCAATCCGTGCAGCATCCAGCAGTTCTGATGGAATAGTAACAATAAATTGACGCATCAGAAACACACCAAACGCTCCCACAGAAAATGGAATTATAATCGCTTTGTAACTATTGAGCCAACCAATATCATACATCAATCCAAACAACGGAACAAGCAGCACCTGAAACGGTACCATCATGGACGCAAGCAGGATACCGAACAAAATTGTCTTCCCACGGAACTGATATTTCGCAAACGCATACCCACCAAGAGAACAGAAAAACAGTGTGAGAAGCGTTGACGCAGTCGCAATGAAAACGCTGTTGATAAAATACCGATTATATGGTACTGTCTGCCACAAATTGCGATAGTTAGAGGTAAGTTTATTCCATACAATCGACAGATATGCAGGACGCTGAATTGTTAACTGTAGGATTAACCTGTTTTCAGCATCTGTTTCTAATGCCCCGTCAGATTTAGCCGTTTCATCATTTGCCACAATTCGCCGCATCGGGATGTGTGATGATTCCAACTCACTGGGAATACCATGCAACCGCCATGTGGTGTCCTCCTGTAGCGCAGTGTCTAAAACAAAAGGAGATGTGGGTTGATAGGTAGTGTCGTTCACCGAAACAGTTAAAGAAAGGCGATGATACGACGCATCGCCACGAACTGGAAGTATAATCCTACGGATTCGATCTATCGGCATAGGAGACGAAATCGTCGTTGTCAAGCGGACGTTATTCTTATCTTGATAATCATAAGATAAAGCAGTAATCGGTTCCGACACATCAGAACCTTGAATCTGCTGTAATGTATCTGAATCGGATTCCCATTTTGTAGACTCTACCTCCATTCGGTTGAATTCTATATGTTCAATTTCAATAGCACCTAATGTGACCTGACGGTAAACCGAGTTCCATAGCGTATTGATTGTTTCAGGGATAATGGAACTCTCTACTGTCTTGACAATAGACTCTGTTGTGCCACCCCAAACTTCAGCCGGCTGTGTCGCAACGTGCTGCTGCCAGATGCCCTTTGTCATTTCGGTTTGTAAATCCTCAGATAAGTTAGATACTGAGAATTGTGGATTTAAGGCTATGTGTTCTTGGACATTTGTCCAAATTACTGATTCTAACTTGGGTTTTAAGGTTTTCCATCTGTCAGGATCGACTGTGGGAGGTCTTTTTATTTTTCGATAGGCATTGGTGACGACATAAGGTGAAGATGCAACACGAGACGGGAGTTTGGGAAACCACTGAATTGGCACAGCAAAAACTTCATCGGCTGTTTTGAAAGAAGAACTAAGTAACCATAAAAGTGGGACCATCGTGCAAAAAGCAGCAACAATAAGAAGTGGATATCCGATACCGATGAAGATTTTTCTCTGCACACGTTGGTGTTTATTGCTTCGGTTCATCTGTTTGCTCACTTAATTCCACGGCGCGAGCACGTTGAATATCATCCTGATATTTGAAAACACATCCAAGTGTCTCAGCAACAATATCTTGATCTAATTGTGTTTTACCGAGTGCTAAAATCGCTAAACCCCAATCTAATGTCTCTGCAATTCCCGGTTTTTTATAGAAGTCCCCTTCACGCCACATTTGCATCATCTCACATAACTGTTGTGCAAGGTGTTCATTTATTTGTGGCAGTTTTGTCTGAACAATCGCCAATTCCTTCTCCACTGTCGGATAATCTATCCATTGGTAGAGGCACCGTCGTTTGAGTGCTTCATGCACCTCACGCGTCCGATTTGACGTCAACACAACGGAGGGAATTTGTTTTGCACTGATTGTACCGATTTCAGGTATCGTAATTTGAAAATCGGACAAGATTTCAAGTAGGAATGCCTCAAATTCACTATCACTCCGATCAACCTCATCTATGAGTAAGACGGGCGGCACATCTCCGTTCCCTTGGATCGCCTCAAGTAGAGGTCGTTTTAATAAATATTTTTCGCTGAAAATATCTGTTCCAATCTCTTTTTTGTCTCGTCCCTGCGCTTCGTCTATACGGAGTTGCAAAATCTGTCGTGTATAGTTCCATTCATACAATGCACTGTTCACATCCAAACCTTCATAACACTGCAACCGAATCAACTTTGCACCTGTCGCATCTGCAAGCACTTTAGCAACCTCAGTTTTTCCGACACCGGGTTCACCTTCTAAAAAGATCGGTTTTTTGAGGTGGTGTGCAAGATAAAGCGTTGTTGCTAACCCTTTATCTGCGATGTATGCCTGTTTTTCACATAAAGCCTGGACGTTTTCAATTGATTCAAACATAGTTTAAGAGTTGTAAGTTCAAATATCCTTTGAATTATCTATTTTCTCGTAGGGCGCGTTCATAGTCTTCACGGTAATCAATATCCCGCAGCACATCGTCAGTGTCAACATTGACGTAATGGATATCTTCGCTGTGGGATTTAAACAAGGAACGAACGCCGCCGCTTTCTCTACCTAATGCTAAAATTTGATCTGCATACCGATGATGAAAAATGACAGGATGCCCGCGTTTATAATTGTAACTTGGCAATACAATACCTTTATCTGTTTGTCCGTAAGCGTCAATCACCTTGTCAATTAATTCAGATGTGATAAAGGGTTGGTCAACCAACATGAGTGAGAATGCATCTCTATCAGATGTATTCTTTGCATTCGCAAAGTTCAAAGAACGAATTCCCACCTGTGCAGAGGTTAACATCCCTTCACGATAATCGGGATTATAAACTATTTTAGCCGGGTAGTCCACTAACAAATCTCGGATTTGCTCAGCACAATGCCCAACAACGACAATAACCTCACTAAACTTAGCATCAAGCATATTGTCAACTACAGTCTCAACGATTGTGCTTTCACCCAAAGGAAGCAGCTGTTTCGGTTGTCCCATCCTTGTAGATAGCCCCGCCGCAAGTAGTATTCCTGAAATAAATGGAAGCGATATTTCCTTCATAACTCAACGCTTGACATCAAAAGACTTATATTCACCAGTGAAATCACGTTCCTCAATTTTAACGTCGTCAACTTTTGCTGCAGGTGGTCCCTGCCATAATAGCTTCACTAATGTATCTAACTGCATCTTATCACCTTCCGCGACAACCTCAACCTTTCCATTCGCTAAATTCTTGGCATAACCGTTAATTCCGAGTTGCTGGGCGTTTCTTTTCGTGAAATTACGGAAGTAAACTCCTTGCACCTTACCGCTAATTAAAACATATAGCTGCATTTTTCGGTTAACCTCAATCGTGAGTTTGACAGGAGTTCCCAGTTCTGGCAATAAGTCGTCATTCTTTTTATACAAATTTTCTTCTTCCGATTCAAGTAAAGGGTTAATAAACAAAGTGCTTGGGTCAGCATGGTTAAGGGCAACAATATCGTTGCTGGAAAATGCTAACGGTATCATGGCATCTTCATCCTCCCCGTCAAGGTCATAAATCATTCGTGAACCTGTGTACATCCAAGCGACATGTTTCATGGGTTTCTTAGTTTTTACATTATATAATAGGTCTTCACCACGTACTTTTTTTGTTTTTTTATCAATCTTCCATTCAACATTGATGATAACAGTAGGTCCTTTTGCAGGAATCTTTTCCTCCGTTTCTTCGTCTTGGTCAACAGGATTTCCGGGCTTAACACCGAGTTTGTTCATCGCTTCGTAAATTTCTTTTGCAGTTGCATCAACAGCGATGATACTTTCATATTCTTTTCCATTAGGACCACAAAAAAGGTATTCAACTGCTCCTTTGAGATGTGAATCGTATTCACCCAGTGCTTTGGATATTTGCCCCTTCAGAACAATTTTCTTCTCTTTCTCCATAATCTGGAGATGACCATCTGTCCAAGCGATGTTAGATATAGTTAAAACACACAAACTTAAGCAAAAAATTACCGCAGTTGTATAACATAAAAACTTCATGAGAGAACTCCTTACAATATTTTAAGACTGTGCTTTTTAGAAAGTATAACTTAACCCGTTAAAAATTTCCATATCATGTTTTTGGATACCGGTAGGAGGTTCGTTATCATAACGGAAATTCAAGCGAAATGGAAACGACAATTTCGTCGTCAGGCGAAACATAACGCTTCCCTCAAACAGAATACGATAATCTATCGGACGCTTCACATGCACCTGATAATATCCTGTTGCGCTGGTAGATATACGTTCATCCAGCTGTGCTGTCCAATTAACGTAGTTGGTTGAACGAACAATTCGGGTTGTAATTTCGTCTACGATCTTGTCATTAATACGTTCGTATTCCCACATTGCCCCTGTGCCCAAATAGAGATTAAATCGAGATTTAGATGAACGTACAGCGAAACGGACTCCACCACCTAATAAATTGCGGTCATTAAGTAGAATTGATTCATTATATTGTTTCTGTACGAAGGATTCAATCAAGATGTGGTCTGTAAGATTCCGAATTATGCGTCCGTGTGCCATACCTTTGTTGGTGAAAAACTCTCCGTTCTTTCTGCCTTGCTGAAGGCTGCCGAAAACAAAACCGTGATATGATTTTGATAGGTAATCGGAACGGAATCTGGTTCTCAGTGTGAGTAATTCTGTATTCCCACTTCGGTATGCTAAATCAAGGTTGATACTGTTGTACCATCCCGGTTCCAACTGCATCTTTTTCATCGTTTCGCCTGTGAAGATGTTGACTTGTGCTTTGGCAGGGAAACAGGCGATTAGAAAAAAAATAGCACATATTAAAGCGGCGTGGAGGATAAAACGGGAAATTGGACAAAAATGTTTTTTGGATGTAAAATGGTGAAGACTTTTTAGCATATTAAAAGATGGAATGAAACAATGCATAGAATTCTAATAGATACAGACCCAGGTGTAGACGACGCGCTGGCAATCCTTCTCGCGATGAAATCACCAGAATTAACAGTGGAAGCAATAACAACCGTTAGTGGAAATGTTCACGTTGAACAGGCAACACAGAATTTGTTGGCGATTTTAGGTGTCCTTGAATTATCTAAATTTCCTATTATTGCACAAGGTGAGGCACAACCGCTTGTAAAACCACTTGTGAAGGCAGAACATGTGCACGGTGCAGATGGATTGGGCAATATCAGTAAGCTGCGCAACCCCGATGGAAGTCAGCGTTATCCGTTAGCAAACTGTGAAATTTCAACGTTCTCTGGTGTTGACTTGATATTTGAGATGATAGACCGTTATCCCGATGAATTAGTTATCGTCGCCTTGGGACCTTTGACAAACATTTCAAAAGCAATCCGAAAAGATGCAGAACGGATGCACAAACTCCATAGCATTGTTTTGATGGGTGGTGTATTTAGCGAATATGGTAACGTTACAACAAACGCAGAATTCAACGTCTTTGTAGACCCACACGCAGCGCATGAAGTTTTCAATTCTGGTGTCCCTGTCCACATCGCACCCTTGGATGTAACACATCAAGTAGCCTTAACGGGGGAACGACTTGATGATGAAATTAAAGGACGAAGGGATAAAATTTCCAGTTTTTTGAAAGAATCTACCCAAGCCTGCATGGAATTTTATCGTGAACACGTAGGTTTCTACGGATTACATATCCACGATGCATTACCCATCGGCATGCTGACACATCCAGACTTTTTTGAGAGTATTGATGCTTACGTGCAAGTTGAAACTGAAGGTAATCTGACAAGCGGTATGACTGTTGCTGACCGACGGCGAGAACGGCAAATTTCAGTGCCTAATGCAAGCGTCTATGTCCAAGTTGATGCGGATGCGTTTTTAGATCATTTTTTTCAACGAATTTTTTCTTAAAGTTTTAAACCGTTATTTATTTCATAGAAGTAGATGCGTTTTGAAAACGCATCTACCAGAGGGCGTTAATGCACGCCTATCAAGTGCCTTGGAATACGCCGTAGATCAGCATGCGGGTCCCGTCTTAACGAACGTGGGATCTCTAATTCAGGCATTTTCAACTCATTGAAAGCAACTCTTTGCTCAGCGGTAAGTTCAGCGTGAATTTCTCGTAGGAGCTTTTCGATTTCTTTCAGGGATGTACTTCTTTGTGAGAGGAATTTCCTAACTTTGGTTCGAATTTGGGTAAGATTACGTTGCCTTTGTGCTGTGCTTAGTCCACCATCGTAGCGGTAAAGTCTCCTATCACTTGCGATAGCACGATATTCTCGTAAATCTCCCTCTAACTGCCTCTTCTCAAAATCGTAATCATCAACAATATCACGAATAAGTTTTAATTTTGGTTGAATTGTCTGCTTCTGTGCATCGGTAAGTTGAAGTGCAGAACTGCTTTTCGGAATATCAATTAATTTGATTGCACCACACCCTACAAGAAAGCAGCAAAGGAAAGAGAAAAACAGAATTTGCCGAAATATCATAAGGCACCACAATATTGTAGGTCGGGTAGAGCTTGCGAAACCCGACAAAGTTAGTTTATTAGCACACATGTCGGGTTTCACTTCGCTCTACCCATAGGTGTGAAGTTAAGAATACGTTCATGTTTTTATGAGTGCTTCTCAACCCTTATAGTGATTGAAACTGTCCCATATTTAGTCCCGCTGAATGCCTGTTGGGCATTCAGCGGGACTAAAGACCATTTCTGATGTTCAGAAAATCCTTAAGTTTACACTTATAGGTTTCACTTTGCTCTACCCGACCTACGACAAGAAAATTGGATGGACACAAAATGGTAGCCATCCGCATTTTTAATTTAACGTGTACAATTCCCCATATTTTGTCCGTAAATAATCAATATAAGGAGCAATCGTCATTAGTTTTCCTGTTGCACGTTCAATAATTTCAGGTGCTGTGTATTTTGACCCGTGTTGGTAAACGTTGTCTTTCAACCAATTGTGAAGCGTACTGAATTCACCTTTTTCAATTTCAGTCGTTATTTCAGGGTGTGCTTCAAGTGCAGACGAAAAGAATTGCGCCCCCAAGATATTGCCTAATGTGTACCCTTGGAATGAACCACCAATGAGTCCAAAATACCAGTGAACATCTTGCATAACACCGTCTTTGTCATCTGGTGGCACAATACCGAAATCTGCTTCAAATCGTTCGCGCCAAGCGTTAGGTAAGTCTTTTATTTTCATTTCACCTTCTAACAGTGCTAATTCAAAGTCAAAACGCAACATCACGTGTAGGTTGTAGGTAACCTCATCTGCTTCTGTGCGGATGAGCGAACGTTCCACCTTGTTTATCGCCCGATGGAATGTATCAAGAGGAACAGAATTGAGTTGCTCAGGGAAGGTGTTTTGCAGCTGCGGATAAAAGCATTTCCAAAACCCCTTACTTCTTCCAACGATATTTTCCCAAAGACGCGATTGACTTTCATGAACACCAGCAGAAGTACCACGTGCCAGCGGAGTACCTTCAAACTCCATACAAATTCCCTGTTCATAGAGTGCGTGTCCTGTTTCGTGCATTGTGCAGAACAACGCTTCACCAAGACTATCCTCTTTTGATCGAGTCGTAATCCGAACATCTCCCAATGAAAATTTTGTCATAAATGGATGGTGTGTTTTATCTTGCCGTCCACGATGGAGGTCGTATCCAAACTTTTTTGCAACTTCCATCCCGAATTCCAACTGTTTCGCTTCTGGATAATGTTTATGCAGACATGAATCATCGGCAGGGCTTTGTGATGTGATAGCTGATGCTATTGGGACAAGTTCTTTACGCAGCTCACCAAAAACGCGTCTGACATCCGCAGCCTTCATACCGTAATCTCTCGGTTCAATCAGTGGATCAGCAATATGATCGTATCCGGGGAAGAAATTGGCGGATTGACGGCTATACGCAAGCGTCTTTTCAAGGTAGGGGCGTACTCTCTCAAAATCATTCGCAGGACGTGCCTCTGTCCAAACCTGATACGATTCTGATGTGTGGGTTGCGACCTCTGCCATGAATTTTGCGGGAATTTTTATTGCACGTTCATACTTCCTCCGAGTGACACGGAGTAAACCTGCCTCGTCGGAATCGTAACCAAGGCTCTCTCCATAAGGTGTTAGCGTATCAAGTAGTTTTCCGATGGCGGGATCAGTGAACTTTTCGTGTGCTAAACGGCTAAGGGTTGCAGTTTGTCGGGCGCGTGCTGCAGCACCACCAGGAGGCATGTATGTGGATTGGTCCCAGTGCAAAAGCCCAGATGCTGATTGTATGTCATTTACCTCAATCAGACGGGTTTTGAGTTCTTGGAATTTGGATTGCAATGTGATTCTCCTTAAAAAAGGCGTTAGGATGGAATGCTTTAACCTACATTCTATCATAATCGGATAAGGTATTCAAACGATATTTGGAATTCGGTTATAGTAAAATGTGGTTGTGGAGAACCTATACTTAGCACTATCTACGTGTTCGGGATGGTTTTAGGAACTGGGTTGTGGTAAGTCGAAGAAATGTTCGCAGCTTCCCTTTTTTGAGGATCACATGTTTCGGTTGGATGTCCGCTACAACAGTGTCCTCACCGAGTTTCGTACCGATGGAGACAATACGGATGGTTGCATTTTGCGTTGTTCCCTGTAAGATAGCAGTAGCCTCTATTTCTTTGCCTATCGGAATTTTAGTGCCGATAAGACGATAAGTGGGAGTAGGTTTTTTCGGTTTATATCCGAGCGGTGCAAAGAGATTATTTTCAATAATTGTACGAAGGAAAAGTTCCTCATGGTCAACAGGTTTCGGTTTAAGGTGTGCGTACAGTTTTTCATTTTTCTTTACAGATTTTTTCCGTTCAATTTTGGGTGCTATATACACTTTTTCAGGAATCGGCTTCTGAAAACGGTGCAACGTTGCATGCGTGAGTGCAAGACAGCTGAGAACTGCAATGCCGAAGATACAGACGCGTTTCAAAATACACTTCATTTTGTTTTATCTTTCTTTTTTGGTGATTTGGCGAGATATTTCGGATTTTCTTCTATATCAGGTGGGTAGTGAATCTTCCAGATTTTGACTTTAGCGGATGCGGTCTTTTGTTCAGGATAAACATGAACGAACGCTTTACTGTGTTCATCTCGAAAAAATAATTTGACTGCAAGACTGTTCCAACTGTGTGGCGAGAGGTAGTGGACAACCTCCCGCTGCGTTTTTGAGTCAAATAGATGGAGGATGCCACCGTTTTTGTTATCAGATTCTTCTGTGTGGTTATGGGCATGTTCAGTATGAGGTGATTGGACGCTGCCATCGGACTTGATATACGGCAGTTTAACCGTTTTGCCGTTTTTGAGGCGGGCAGTGACAGTAGCAGGTTTGTGATGGAAATCAATCTCAACAAAGTTAATAGGCGTGTTTTTGTGTGCTGGTACCATGCGATAGTGTGCGCTGCCGATGGGTGCGCGAGACACAAGCGGCACCATATAAAGCGGATGCTCAGACTGTTCTTCAACGTGTGTCCGTTGCGATGCAATATAAAATACATCTTCTTCGCTGAGAAGCAGATGGGTCACGTGGTGTGTTTTGAGGAATTCTAATGCTTCATGTTCCGATGTTGCAGCAGAAACATGTTTTTCATAGAGGTCTATCCAATTTATAATGAAATGGTCTGGATCAATAACAGTTTTGACACCGCCAAGAACATTTAGCATGTGCCCGTAACTCCATGGTGCCGCAACCACTTTGTCTGTTGAGAGATGTTCACTAAGCCATTGACACGCGTTTGCCATAGGGGTATTTTTACCGGGAAATACATACTCAGGTTTTATCTGCGTTGCGTATCCTCTTTGCGCAAGCCCTGGAAGTGGTTTATCGCCAGGTGGTTCCCAAAACAGAATGAGAGCGACACACACAAACGTTATGCCTGCCTTTGTCCATCCTTGTAGTGTAAAGATTGGCAGCCGAGTTACCTTGTGTTTTCTCTCATCCTTTCCTGCTTCTTTGGAATTTGCTTGCACGGTATTTTCTTCCATGCTTTTCTCTTTTCTGAATTTTGCGATGTATTGACTAAGCCGCGTTGTGACGAATTGGATACCGATAGCTGCAAAGCAAGCGAGCGGCACGCCGATAAAGAAATCGTAGCGGAGCGCATCGCGTGCAAGCCCAAGCCAGAGGAGCAGCCAAAATCCAAAAGCGACATAAATATGTTCATGTTTGACCGGTTCAGGACGAAGTGCTGCTACGCCTAACGCAGCAATCGGTGTGAACGCTACTGCCCCGTAGAAAAGATATTCACAGATGACTGGGGACAACGTATAGTATAAATATTGTCGCAAAAAGGTTGCAGCCGTGAACAGTGAAACCGTGAAAGCGAGGATAAGTGCTTTCGTCCCCCAGATTCTGATGCAACCCACAATGAGACAAAGACTTGCAATAAGCATTACATGCCCATAACGACCGTACCAGAAAATATCGTGTGGTGATTTTAGTTCACCCACGTCCTTCATCACAGTGGCACTACTGAAAGGCACAATGCTTTGCACAAATGTTTCACGTTGAAGTGCAAGATAGGCGATGCCGATGACAAGACACACAGCACAAAAAACAAGGGAAACAGCGCGGGCAGAAATTTGTTCCGAGATAAACTTAGAAACTGAATGATGTCCGCGGGTGAGAAAATACCGCAGCGTGCGGAGCAACAGCATGACAAGCGATGGAAACAGCAGAAAGGCTGCTACGTGGCTGGTAAACCCGCCCCCACGATGATAGGCGGGTGAAAGAAGGTAGAGTAACGGAACAAACATCAAGACCCACAATACATACTCCCACAAACGTTCTTCAGCATCCGTTGTAAGAAAACGCCAGAGTTCCACTGCTACAATTGCGAGGACAAAACCGCCAAACCCCTCCCAACTTAAACCGCCGAGGAACACGAATAAACCTGACAGGACTGTACAGAGGGACCGAGTCCATTTGCTTGTTATGTCTTCCTTCCATAGATAGGTAGTGACTGCCAGGGTGCCGAGCATCCAGCACCAACCGTCTCTATCGCTGAATCCAGCCGCACTCCGTTCAATGCTACCGGGCATGATAACCAAAAGCGTACCAGCGATGGCTGCTACACCAAAGCCAAAACGGATGTAGAGGAAAAGGCACAGCACCACCATGCCGATGAGAAAGCAGACAGTTGGTGCCAGAAGCTGCACCTGATAGACAGTGACGTTTGAAAAAAAGAATCTTATTAACTTGGACGCGTAAGCAATAGCGTAAGGGTAACCGTTCAGTGTTTCTCCTAAATCTCTACCGAGCGGCACCCAACGATGCATCTCAACTTTTGGTAACGTGCCGTCTTTCACAATTGTCCTCGCTTGTGCGTAAAAGAGAAGCGCGTCGTTAGAAGCAAACTGACCGGTGGGAATGTTGGATAGACCTTGTCCACGGACCCTGCCGCCCACAAATAGGAGGATTAAAAGCAGTGCAGCGGCCCCGACGTGTTTTACGATAGTGTTCAGTTTCATTTATGCCTCAACACTTCGGCTGGACCCTTTATGTAAGGATCAAGTTCTTTTGAACGCCAAAAATTGATACTGTCCACAACGTCATTCTTCAGCAGTGTTTCCTCATATATGTTCCAGGTTGCATCAGGTGGTAACCCTTGCCGTTTAAGATATATTGCCCTTTCTGTCGTACTCATGCTATTCCAGTACATCCGCATAGAAAACAACCGTATCCGTTGATCTGTAAGGGCATCTTCATAGTCAGAAAAATCAACAAAAGGTCTACCCAATTCAAGCATGCGTGCAAGGTACATATCCTGTGGATAAACATGATTCGCCTCTCCTACTGCCTGCTTAAGTCTTTCAGCACCACCATACTTAACGATCAGTTTTGCCTCCCACATTTCGCGCATTTCCGCAACGGTGTACGGTTGGTAGTCTCTTTTGATTGCGGCGAGGTCAAGTTGATCCCAATGCTGTACCCCCTGGAATTTTACCGTGGCAGGTAATTCGAGAGGAGTGCAACTGGAATCGGGAACGTTCACCGATGTCGCGGGAAGATACAAGGATACCGCAGCAGCAACTATGAAAAGTGCTATGATAATGAAAATTACCCACTTTTTCATTTATGGTGCTTCAGGTCCAGGCGGTGCTGTTTCTGGTGGCTTTGACGGTGCTGGTCTTTGTGGAGGACCCTGCCTTTCAGGCGGTCTCTGAGTCTCAGCGAAGTAACGCTCTAACTCGTCAGCGATTGAGGGACTATCCCTCCGCACTCTGCGGAATCCTTCCTCAAATCCGTGTTGGAACATTATTTCTAATGCGTTTTCAAGACCTTTAGCGTTGCCCTGCTTCAATGAACGTTTTGACAGAAATTGTTGACTAAAATGCTTTGCAAGTTCCCGCGCTACCTCCCTATCCGCCATCGTCCTAAACTCTTCGCGCTGCCGCATGCTGTCCTGAAACCTTTCAAACTCCGCTTTTGCGATTTCACGTGCCGCGGCTTCACGTGCTGCCTCACGACGTGCTGCACTCGGATCCGTTGGATTCCCATCAGAAGACGCGCGCACAAATTCCTCAGGCTCTTCCACATTTTGTCCCTCCCGGTTCCTCTGAAATTCTTCGGGCATCCTCACTTCCAGATCTTTTTCTACCAACTTGTTCGCGTCCCGACTATTTGGATCCCAAGGGGACGGTTTGGACGTTATGTTGTAATTTTCATCTATGTAGACAATTTCCATCCCTTCCGGTTCAATCCCGCGCAGCAGATTTTGATGGTCTTCACGCGAAAGCATACCGCCCCAACTCGTTATACCGCCATTGCCATCGTTGTGAACATAGGTAAGGTTCTTGCGCATCGGCAGGTAATGCTCTCCCTCAATGGCGATCCCTGTCATGTCCGGATTTTCTCTGAGCGCATGTTTCCACGTCTCCTGTATCCAGATTTCGCGTTCAATGAACGCATCTGTATATGCTTCCAAGGTAGAGGCAGGACGCACACCGCCAATTTCAGAGGTCCACACCGAAGGGTCTTTAGAACGGTTCAGCAAGACAGCCCGGGAGTTCATATATTTCTCATAATCGTAAATATCCCGAAAACTTCCACCTTTATCCAAGAAGGCTTGTATCCATGCTTCTTTCGGATATGCAACTTCTATCTCCTCCGCCCGCTCACCTGAGAAAGTCCGGCTATACCGATGATCAAACTCTGTCATAATCGATTCGATTTCTTGAGGCCCTTCGTAAATATCTAAGTGATGCGGATTGTCAAGTTCCGCTTGCGTTTTGGGAGGATCCTTCGGGAAAACTTGTGCCGTTGGCGGCACCTCTGCCCCCTGCTCTTGGTATCTTGCCGCAGAAGCCTCAAAAGCCTCTCTATAATCTGATTCATCAGCTGCCCACTTCTCAGGGGTATCATACGCTTCTAAGACCCACGGCAGCGGATCACCGTCATTCCAACGCGAATCAATCAATTGTTCCAGAGCAAGTTCAACGTTGGTGTCAACCCACTCCGCCCACGTGCGGGTCGGTTTTTTGAGCTGCTGCTCAAACCACGCTTGCGGGCGCGGCTGTAAATGCGGATATTTTTTACGTAAACTTTCCACAGTATATCCCGACTGACCAACTACTTTCTCTGATTTCTCTGCCTTCTTCGCCTGCTGCAGCGGGGACGCATGATAAAAAAGAAAATAGCATCCACCGAAAACCAGAAAAAACACAACCGCAAAAAATAAATGTTTCTTTGTCATTATGAGATTCTCCTTTGAAGACATCTTGTTATTTAACGTGAGTTTGATAATCAAATCCAAATGTAGATGTGGGTTGGATTTTACTGCAGGTGAAACTCACCGGACTTACCAAACTCACATTGTTATTTAGCACGTACTCGCTATGAGTTCATAGTAAATTATGTAAATAAGTTCACATATATTCTGTCCGAGCGATCTCCAAATCGAGACGAAACGACTGGACTGGCAGTCGGGAATCGGATTTCCCTCGGACAGTTCAGATGTCCAGTTACTCTAGGGATCCACTATCGTAGGATCCACTATGCCATCCAAGTTCTTCAAGTGTGCAATCGTTCTTAGAGAGAGACACTTGTCCGTCAGGAAAAGAGCAGCCTTCCATATTAAAACTTGTTACTGATGCGTAAGCTGAAGACCAACCCTGACCGCCTGTTTTTGTGGCAGATTTATCAGTAATTTGACCCAGCTCGTGTATCTTCCCTGTCGTTTCGCCTGTAATAGACACGGTCCATACTTCCCCATTCTCGTCCGTATACTCATAACCAGATTTTCCCTCTATCTTTACGAATGCTGCCGGAATAGCTCCCTCTGCAGAAATTTCAAAATTCAATTTTTTTGTTCTCTTGCGACTCTTACTCGAGAGTTGGCAAACTGCATACCGCTGTACTTTTACTTGAACATTCGCACTGAGGGAGGTGTGGGGATGGCGTGTATCTTCATATTTTTCCCTATCATCAGCATCAAAAGTAGCAGGATAAACCGCTGCCATGACTGTGGCGTTCCCATAAAAGGTGTGGGACGTTTTATTGCTGTCGGCTTCATAGAGGCCGAAGATGCAATCAGGGTCCACTATGGAGGGATATGCGGAAGCAGTGGCAGAAGCTACAGATACATTCACACTGCCACTCACGGACCAGCCCAGATTATTAAGTTCGTCCCCTGGATATTTGTGATGCGCGGAGAAACTGGCAGACCTATTATCATCAGCCGTATCCCACGACCGATCCTCATCACTACAACTGATTACATCTTCAATCGGCAGCAGTACCAATCCAGCCAACGCTACAATAGACAAACATGTAGAAGAGTTAAAGTTATCGTCAAATTCTTAAAACGCATTTTCAATCTCCTTATATTATCAATTGTGGACTGTTGGACTTCCCACAGTCCATTTTCGTTATAAAATGCAGTGTCCTTTGACACCTTCTACTATTACAGAATAATAACAGGAGACATGATGTACAATACCATGTTCTCGTGTTATTTTCAAACAAAAAAGTCGCATCGCTGTCCACGAACGACGCAATGCAACAACAAAAGCCCGCCACGGAATACGCCGTGCGGGCATAAAAATATCGCAGCATATAATTCCTGCGATAAGACCTTGTAATATAAATATATATAAAATTAACGAATGTTAATCGGGGGGGGGGTGATTAACCGATAGTTAACATAAATCCACGAACCTTGTCCGTGAAGATATGAACGCTCCAATGATAAGATATTTTTCTGGATTGTGGAATCTACATATCGGTTATTCACTGTTAAATCCCTTAATAAAAATAAGATTATAGCGTGCGATTTTTCTTTATATTTATCAACTTTATACGACTTAACGTAGATATTATAAACTAAGTTTCAGAAAATGTCAACCTTTTTTCTAAAAAAACCGCGAAATTTTTAGGTTTTTTCACCATTTTTGGCAAATTATACACGCGAATCTTATTTTTGTCAAATTAAATTCCGATAAATTTGACGGTAGGTTTGCCAAAATTAACGTAATCCGCGATCCCGAAAATAAAGTGGTATAATTCAGAGAATTCATGTAAAATCGTCCTATACATTAAACGAAAGGAAACGAAAATGAAACATATTTTCACATGTATTGGACTGCTTTTTTTCACCACAGCAGTCCTTGCACAAACATCAACTTGGACATCAATAGATTACCGTCAAGACATGCTTTTAGCAAAAGAACCTGTCGTAACGGGGTTTGAAGGTTCATCAGCAGTTGTGGAATTTGAAACGCTAATAGATGCTCCGGCAGCTGTTGCATATTACGGTGTTCCACATACAGAAGGCTACTTGACAACACCCCGATATCGTAAGGTTTCAAAGGGAACGCATATTGAAGGCAACAAAACACGGCATCAAATCAAATTGGATATATCCAAACTTGAGGATGTACATTACGATACGGGTTTGATCGTAAACAACGGCGGCACAATAGTTTACCGCATAGAGATTTTCGATACGCGCGTCCAAACAACACGCGCTTATGACCGACGTTTGCGTTACAAGCGTGACGGAGAACCGAAGACAGGTACTTACACATCACTTGTTACTTTGACAGAAGGTCCATTTGTTGATCTTGTTACCCATGATTCTGCAGTAATTTCTTGGGAAACTGATACACCTACGAAAGGAAGTGTTTTGTCAAATAATCGGGAGTTTTTGTCCTTGGATCCTGCTATCCGACATGAAGTTACTATAACGAAACTGAAACCGGATACAGTCTATACCTACCAAGTAAATTACGGCATCTGGACACCATCATATACCTTTAAAACAGCACCTTCGCCTGGAAACAGAGTGCCATTTAAGTTTGGATTTATGTCGGACTCACGTGCTGGAGTCGGTGGAGGAGAGAGGGCACAGAATGGAGTCAATGCCAAAGACCTTGGGCGTTTCGCCATAGAACTCTATAACAAAAAAGCAGATTTTGTCTGTTTCGGTGGCGATCTCATCAACGGTTATACTTCTGATGTGAAAGATTATGAGTGGCAACTTGAGACTTGGAAGCGAACGATCCAACCTGTTGGGGCGAATATCCCTTTTTATGAATCCATTGGAAATCATGAGCAAGTTGGGAAGTATTATAAGGTTACAGCACCGCATCTCAAACAAGACGAATACTACATCCAATTTACTGGCACAGTTGGTGCAGATAGTGCAGAAACAATTTTCGCAAAAGAATTTGTTAATCCTCGCGGTAGTCGCTATTGGTTAGATGTGCCGAAACCTGAGACAAAGGGAAGCACTGATATGGGTGGTGCGGATGTTGGACCGTCTTATGAAGAAAACGTGTATTCATTTACTTACGGCAGAACCCATTTTATTTCTCTGAACTCAAATTATTGGTCAACAGGTTATAGGAATCAGAGTGTGTTTGGTCAGAAATCGCAGGATAAAACAGCGATAAATCTTGCCCTTAAGCATCTCGGTGGTAATAGGGAAGGTTACGTTATGCCGAACCAGATGGGATGGTTAGAGAAAGAATTGGATGCTGCGCAAAAAGACTTAAATGTTGATTGGGTGTTTATTATTCTTCATGAGCCACCATTCCCGAACGGTGGACACGTGAAAGACGCAATGTACTGGGGAACGCCCGGCAAAGGCGAACTCGGAGGTTATAACGATAAAAATGTCCCGATGGGTGATGTGATTGATATGCGAAACAGATTTTGGAAAATCGTCTCAAGCAAGTCAAAAGTGTTAGCTGTACTTTGTGGTGACGAACATAACTACAGTCGAACTTTGATAGATTCATCAATCAATCCAGATTTTCAGTTTCCTGTATGGCAGATTATCAGTGGTGGATGCGGAGCCCCTTATTACGTTCAAGATAAGTCTGTGCCGTGGGTTGACAAGGTTAAAGCGTTCACGATTGATAAACACTTCTGCTTGTTCTCGGTTGATGGGACTCAAGTAGGGTTGGAAGTCTACAATGATAGCAGCCAGTTATTGGATAGTATTGACAATTTAACAACGGTCCGGTAGTTATGATTCAATTTTTCGCATAATATGACAGAATCTATTCCCAGATTTGTCAAATTTTCGTAACATTTCGTTGTTATAATTTAATAGAGTATTGAGCAGGAGGGTAATAGATGCTAAAAAAGAGTTGGATGAGTTATGCCATCATAAGTATACTTGTGTTTTCAGTATTCGGTCTTGTTTTTCACGGTGATTCATCTGATAATAAGAGGACAAACGGGACGCAAAGTGAATCGGGACAGCGTATCATCAAGAACAAAGGTTCTGACACAATGGTAAACTTGGCGCAGGCGTGGGCAGAAGCATATAGAGGTGTTTCTGATACCGTGTCCGTTGAGGTATCAGGAGGCGGATCGGGAACGGGTGTTGCCGCTTTGATTAATGGCACTGTGGATATTGCAAACTGCAGTCGTCAGGTGAAAGACAAGGAAAAGCAACAAGCTTTAAAAAACACAGGCAAAGAACCAATTGAGTATATTGTTGGGTATGACGCGCTTGCAGTTTATGTACATAAAGAAAATCCTTTGGAGCAAATTACCATTCCGCAGCTCGCAGATATCTATGGTGAAGATGGTGAAATAACCACATGGGATCAGCTTGGCATAGCAAATTCTGGATGTAAAAGTGATAAAATTATCCGCATCAGCCGTCAATCAAACTCTGGAACTTACTTCTATTTTAGGGAAGCACTTTTTGGTAAAGCGCGCGACTTTGAACTTGGTTCCTTGGATTTACACGGTTCTAAAGACGTAGTGGAAGTTATCGGACGAACACCTTGTGCTATCGGCTATAGCGGGATGGGATATGCAACTGATCATGTCAAGATGTTAAAAGTTGCAACTGCTCCCGATGAACCGTCCTACGCACCGAACTTGGAGAACGTTATTGCCAAAACCTACCCAATTGCGCGTCCCTTGTATATGTATTCTCTCGGAGAACCTACGGGGGAAGCGAAAGCATATCTGGATTGGATTTTATCTGCAGAGGGACAAAAGATTGTTGAAGAACTCGGTTTTGTGCCGTTAGAAAGTAAGTAAAAAGGAATATCTTACATAAATGAAATTTTTCCAAATTTGTTTCTCTTTTAAAGGGAGAATCAACAGAGCAGCATGGTGGCTGCTGAATTTACCGATCTTTGTCATCTTTGCTATTTGCGTAATTGCTTACAATTTTCCTACCAAAATATCACTCGGATTTATTCCGTTATTAATCCTTGCTTGGGTACATTTAGCTGTTACGGCAAAACGTTGGCACGACAAAGACAAGTCAACGTGGTGGGTACTGTTTCATTGCATACCATTAATTGCCGTCTTTTTTGTGATGTCAGCACAGCTATCGTCTGGATGGTGGACAGTAATTCATCTCATCGCAATAATCAATGGACTCTGGACAATCATTGAATTAGGTTTTACCAAAGGCACAGAAGGCACTAATCAGTTTGGAGCAGACTCAGAAACCTCTTCCGAAGCTGTAATTGATGTATATATTAGTTTATGTGGAATCAGTGCAATAATTTTTGTTTTTGGCATCTTTTTCTTTGTCTTTAAAGAAGGAGCAGGATTCCTCTTTAAAGGTTTAAATTTATGGGAGTTTCTAACAAGTGAAGAGTGGTATCCAACATCTCAAGCAATTAAGGAGAGTTCAACCCTTGGAGAACCTGAAATAAATAAAAGATACGGCACATTCGCTTTGATTCTTGGAACTTTCAGTGTAACCGCGTTAGCAATGTTAATTGCCGTCCCGTTTGGTCTTGGGGCAGCGATCTTTGTTTCAGAATTCTGTAGTCCAAAGTTGAAAGAGACATTCAAGATCGTTATAGAATTCCTTGCTGCGATCCCATCAGTTGTGTGGGGATTCATCGGATTAACGGTGATGAATCAGTTAATTATCGCGGTTTTTAATGCCCCAATCGGTTTAACAATGTTAAATGGTGGTATTATGCTGGCGCTTATGAGTGTTCCGATTATCGTATCTATAGCGGAGGATGCGCTGAAAGCAGTACCAGATTCCTACCGTGAAGCAGCAGAAGCACTCGGTGCTACCAGATGGCAAGTAATCTATCGCGTCCTTTTACCAGCAGCGAAAAATGGGTTATTGGCAGCGGTTTTACTCGGTGCAGCGCGTTCTATCGGAGAAACAATGGCAGTTTTGATGGCGACAGGACATTCAGTTAATATTCCATCTGGGCCGCTTTCTTGGATTCGTACACTTACAGCAACAATTGCGGCAGAATTAGGAGAAGTTGCAAGGGGTGATGAACATTATCAGGTATTATTTATTATCGGTATCCTACTTTTTTCTATTACGTTTGTGGTGAACCTCATCGCTGATTTGGTCATCAAGGGGATTCGTCAAAGTTAATACACACAATATAAAGGAATATATGAACAGTAGCACAGACATATCTCCAGAATTAATGTTTACAGAAACAGGCATCGGAAGACGAAATAGATTTATAGAAAACGTTTTCAAAATATTCTTTTTTATAATGACCTGTCTGATGATTCTGCCATTGCTCCTAATTATCGGATACCTATTCTATAAAGCACTGCCGGTGCTGTCTTTAGACTTTCTATTTTCAAATCCGAAGGATAATATGCGTGGAGGTGGGGTGTGGGCACCGTTCCTTGGAACAATATATCTGGTTGTGGTTTCGTTATTAGTTGCAGCACCGATTGGTGTATTCGCAGCGGTATATCTTAACGAGTATGCACGTGATAATTGGTTCACGCGAATTGTGAACTTGGCGGTAGTTAACCTTGCAGGCGTGCCAAGTATTGTGCATGCATTGTTCGGTGTGGGAGCATTTGTGCTGTTTGCTGGTTTAGGGGAATCAATTCTTGCAGCGTCACTCACTTTGGCAATCATGACGCTCCCGGTTATCATCGCCAGCACAACTGAGGCACTTAAAGCGGTACCAATGTCTTTTCGAGAGGCGTGTTGGAATCTTGGAGCCACACGCTGGCAAACAATCAGACGAATTGTGTTACCGAATTCAATTAGTGGTATTCTAACAGGTGTTATTTTACAGGTATCTCGTGCTGCAGGCGAAACAGCACCGATTATGTTTACAGGAGCAGTATTCTATAAAGCTATTGCAGAAGGAAACCCTTTGGCATATAATATAACAGACCAGTGTATGGCACTTTCATTACACCTCTATACGATTTCAACACAGGTACCGGATGTAACAGAGGGCATCCCTTACGGCACAGCAATTGTGTTAGTCGGTAGTGTTCTACTTGTAAACGCTGCAGCAATTATACTAAGGATATATCTTAGAACGCGAAAGAGGTGGTAACCTCTCGGATGTGGAAGATTTGAGGTGTCACAAACTGGCAACCTCGTTTCCAAACTGAAGTTTGCTATCTCGCCAAAAAGGGCTAAAATAGGATGTTACCCATGTTGAATGATGTTAACGGAGGACAATCAGACCTACAAAAAAAGTTAGGTGAAATCGTTGAAGGACCTGTCTTTAGCGGAATCATTCAATTTCTGATTCTCGCCTCAGCAGTTGCTTTTGTACTAGAGACAGAACCAGCATTAGAAAAGTATGAAAATTATTTTATAATTGTAGATTTGACTTTTCTGGTGCTGTTTTCGGCGGAATATATATTACGTATCTACACCGCACCGGTCAAAAAGGAATTCATATTTAGTTTCTTTGGAATTGTCGATCTACTCGCAATTTTACCGTCTCTCGTGCTGATTCCTGGGTTTCGTGTGTTGCGTGTTCTCAGATTCTTACGGATTTTCAGAATCTTTAAAGCTACTCGATTTATCTTGGCAGTGGATAGAATGATTGATGCATTGGGGGAAGTCAAAAGGGAACTTCTGGCACTTGTAATTCTATCCTCACTGTTTGTTTATTTGGCTGCATGTGGCATTTACTTCTTTGAAAATGAGGCACAACCTGAGGCATTTGGTTCTATCCCTGATTCAATGTGGTGGGCAATCGTATCGCTAACTACAATTGGATATGGCGATGTGTATCCAGTAACTGCTGGCGGTAAAATTTTCACAGCTTTAGTCGCTTTAGTTGGTGTTGGACTTATCGCAATTCCTTCTGGATTGTTAGCCTCTGTTCTCACTGAAGCAAGAGTTGAAGAAGAACTACAAGATGAAATTGAAGAGAAAGAAAATGAAAAATAAAATTGGAATAATACGAAAATTCTTTGCATCTATTATACTGTTGTTAGTTTTGGTTTTCTTTTGTGCATGTGGACTCTACTTTTTTGAAAAAAATGGACAACCTGAGACGTTCGGTTCAATTTCGGATGCAATGTGGTTTGTTTTTCTTACATTAACAACAATCGGTTATTCAGATTTGACTCCTTGGACATTCGGTGGAAAACTTATCACCATATTTACCGCTGTAATTGGCTCCTTAATTGGTGTAGCATGCTTTATTGGGATAGTTTTAGGAACATTAAAATTAGGCACTTTTTTGAGAAAAACACGGGTAAGAATTCTGAATAGATAGAGAAGCGAGGAAACATTGCAAAACAAGATTGAGATTTCTAATTTAAAGGTTCGTTATGGTGATATACAAGCACTAAACGGAATTTCCTTCGATGTCCACGAAAACGAAATTCTTGGCATCATCGGTCCAGCACAATCAGGAAAAACAACTTTGTTGAAAGTTATCAATCGAACGTTGGAATTTACCCAAGATACAACTCTTGAAGGTTCAGTGAAACTTGATGGTGTTGAGATCAATTCGATTGGTGATGTGCACGGCTTACGTAGACGGATCGGAATGGTGTTACCATTGCCAGTAGGCTTGCCACTGTCTATCTACGACAATGTTGCCTTTGCACCCAGAACCGCAGGAATGCGTAAAAAATCAGAATTAGATGAAATCGTGGAACGATGCCTTCAACAAGCAGCCCTATGGGATGAAGTCAAAGACCGATTGGATAGTCTCGGCACTAAACTCTCAGGTGGGCAGCAGCAGCGCTTGACAATCGCGAGGGCGCTTTCACATCAGCCGGAAATCTTGTGTCTTGATGAATTTTCTATCGCAGTTGATCCAATAACTACCATGCGTATTGAAGATGTCCTCAAAACACTAAAAAATGAAATGACAATTTTACTCGTCACAAATTTGGTTCAGCAGGCAAAACGGTTGGCAAACCGCACCGCATTTATGCTGAACGGAGATTTAATAGAAATTGATGAAACGGATGTAATTTTTTCGGATAATCCAGCAAGTCAATCCACCTATGACTATGTAAATGGGAACTTCGGATAGCAGCAGAGAGGAGTATCTCACTTGGAAACAAATAACCACAGCATTGAAACACAGAATCTTAGTCTTTGGTACGGCGATTTTCAAGCACTTATTGATGTGAGTGTGAATATCCCTGCTGGTAAAATCACATCACTTATCGGTCCGTCTGGATGTGGAAAGACAACACTGCTCCGCTGTTTTAACCGAGTAAATGAACGATACGGTAACGTTACAACAAAAGGTGAGATTAAGATTTTAGGGAAAAATATATACGATCCAGATGTCTCTCTGTTAGAATTGCGAAAAACAGTGGGTATGGTATTCCAACGTCCTAATCCGCTGCCGATTTCAGTTTATGATAATATCCTTTTCGGTTTGCGCATTCATTCTCCATTTGGAAGTTTGAAGCGTTCACAATCTGATGAGATAGTTGAAGAAGCACTCACCTCTGTTTTTTTGTGGGATGACTTAAAGGATAAACTTAAGACACGAGCAACATCATTACAACTTGAGCAGCAACAGAAACTCTGTATTGCGCGACTGTTGCCACTCAAACCGCAGATTATCTTAATGGATGAACCGTGCTCCGCACTTGATGCAAAGGGCACACTCGCTGTTGAAGAATTGATGTCAGTTCTTGCTGGAACTTACACTTTTTTGATTGTTACGCATAATATGGCACAAGCACGCCGAGTAAGCAGTGAGTGTATTTACATGTTCCTCGGGGAGCTTATTGAACATAGGGAAACACAGGCACTATTTGAAACCCCTGAACATCCAAAAACAGCTGATTATGTGCAGATGCGGTACGGATAGGTTATACCATTTCTAATTGACAAATTGTCATAATAAACTGTAGGTCGGGTAGAGTTTACGAAACCCGACATGGAAATCCTATCTAAAATTATACGTGTCCAAATCAACGTCAAATGCGCTTTTTGGCATTTGGCGGGTTTCGCTTCGCTCTACCCGACCTACGAATAATGCTACATAATCATTTAGAAATGGTATTAGAATGTGCGAGTGTTTCTAAAGTTTTGTAGGTTCAGAATTTTAATAAACGCCTGTTCGGAGAGAGGCATTTCAGTTTTCAGCGGAATGCTAATATCATGAAGAGGTCAGTCCTGATTTATCAAAGCATCGCCTTAATTACACTGGCTGTTGCATTCATACTTTTATGGAGTTTCAGTAAAGGAACACCATTTGTAGAAAGTGGTTTAACATTTGATGAGACTGCTGCAGACTCTTATGCTGTTCTACAAGAAAATCTCTATCGGATGGTACCAATTTTATTGGGATCGATATTCTTCAGTATTGCAATTGCCTTTTACTTAGAAGAATGGCTGGCACAAACAAGCTGGATATACGGAATTGTAGCGCAACAAATTACTATATTGGCATCTATCCCCTCGCTATTATACGGACTGTTGGCACTTTACTTCTTTGTTTTACAGTCAGAAAAGGGTTCGTTTTTCACACATGCGTTAACTGTTGTTTTACTTGTAATGCCAATTACGATCCAGTCAACGCAAATGGCTATTAGAGGTGTTGATATATCTGTTCGTGAAGCGGCTTTTGCATTGGGGGCAAACAGATGGCGGGTGGTCATTGACCATGTTTTTCCGAATGCTTTTTCTACAATTGTTGCTGGAATTTGTACTGCGATTTCACGGGCGTTGGCAATTTCTGCGTTAATCATCGTAGTTTATTTTTGGAGAGAACCTGCACTGCAATCAGGAGACACTTTTAATGTTCCGAGTAGTGTAATTGTGCTTCTATCGTCGGCACTGCTATCCAGTGTTATTTCAAGTTTTCTTGAAAAGAAAGCAAATTTGACCTAAAATTCTCAGGCTTTGCAGGTAGTTTTACATTAGGATTCAACGAAAGCATGCAATCACGAAAGACAGATCCTATCTTACAAGTACACAATTTAAATGTTTGGTACGGCAAAGATCAGATACTTAAGAACCTCACTTTTGATGTGTTACCGAAGCAGGTAACAGCTTTCATTGGTCCATCAAATAGTGGCAAAACCACCTTAGTGCGTTGCTTTAACCGATTGAATGATTTGGCTTTGAATTTCAAACTGACAGGGCAGATACTCTATAAGGGAGATAAACTTTATACGCCAAAGTTGAAAGCGTCTAAAATTTCTAGGCAGATTGGCATGATTTTTCAAAAACCTATTCCTTTCCACAAATCCATCTACGAAAATGTGGCATATAGTGCGCGCCTCCGTGGCGTAAAACAGTCCACTCAACTTGATACCACCGTTGAAGAAAGCCTCAGAAAGGCACAACTCTGGAAAGAAGTATATAAGGACCTTCAAGCATCACCTGATATTTTGTCTAATGGTCAACAACAACGACTCTGCATTGCACGCGCGTTGGCAGGTGCTCCAGAAATTCTTATATTTGACGAACCGTGTGAGCAGCTGGATGCAGCTGAGACACCGAAACTTGAAGCGATTGTTCAGAGCCTCAAAAACCGTTACACCTTAATTTTTGTTACCAACAAAAGACGACAAGCTGCGCGAGTGTCCGATGTCGCTGGATTCCTATATGATGGCGAATTAGTGGAGTTTCGACAAACTGAACAAATCTTTACAAACCCGAAAGACAAACGAACAGAAAACTATGTTACTGGCAGGTTAGGTTAATCTAAACTGGCGAGGAGAATCATGCAACATTATCTTGAATCAGAACTCAAAGCACTTCAGCATCAACTCCTTAAAATGGGTGGGATTGCAGAAAACATGTTGCGCGATGCTGTTCAATCAGTCCTAAACCGTGATGAGGATTTGGCACAACGTGTAATCGCAGTTGATGATACAGTTGACAAGCTTGAAAATGAAATTGAAGCCAAATGCATCCAACTAATTGCCCGTCATCAACCTGTTGCTTTTGAATTACGTTACTTGACTATGGCACTGAAGGTTAATCGGAATATTGAAAGATTAGCCGACAAATGTGTTTCTATTGCCAGGCGTAGTATTGAACTTTTGGCATACCCACCGATGCAGCCGTTTGTAGATCTTCCCTCTGTCACCCGTATAATTCAAGAGATGGTCAAAGACGCACTTGATGCACTTGTCCATAGGAACGCAGAACTGGCAAAAGAACTCCGCGAACGCGACAATCAAGTTAATACTTTTTATGAAGAGATGGTGCGTGAACTTTGTACCATTTTAGCCGAACAACCGCAACTTATTCAATCTGGTATCAGTTTTCTACTTCTTTTTCGGCATCTGGAGCGGGTTGGAGACTTGGCGGCGAATATAGGTGAGGAGGTGTATTACCTCGTAAAAGGAGAAGTCATTCGACATTCAGACATCACAGTAGATGCCTCCGTAGAATCGCAATAACCATTGCTCACCAGTTTCTTCCTATCGTTCTTCTGAGTTAAGATGCACATCCCGTTGCGGGAACGGAATTGTGATATTGCATTCTTTAAACTTTTCCCAAATCATAAAATGAAGATCGCTTGCAACATCAAAACGCTCAAACGAATCTGGAATCCACGCTAACAATTCAAAATCTAAGGACGACTCACCGAAATTTGTAAACCGTACAAACGGTACTGTAACATTATCCATTTCAGGAGTTGGTTCTTTAATCACTTGAGGGTGTGCATGCGCCACCTCAATTAAAGCGTTCTTAACAAGTTCTACATCTGAATTAAACGACACACTTACCTGCACGCGAATCCGAAAGCGATTGTTATAATGGGTAAGATTATGAACGGGCTCCGTAATTAATTGTGAATTTGGAACAATAATTTCCTTCTCATCAACTGCCATAATCACTGTTGAACGGAGATTGATACTACTTACCCTACCAAATATGTCAACGTCCATGATTTCTACTAAATCCCCAATTTTAATAGGACGCTCAAAAATTAGTATCAACCCCGATATCAGGTTCGATACTAAATTCTGCAAACCAAAGCCGATACCGATACTCAATCCACCGAAAATTATCGCTAAACTTGTGAAATTCATCCCCAGGCTTTTGAGACTGATGAGGATACCGATTGTGATCAGAGTGAGATGAAAAATGCGGAGTATTATAAATTGGGTGTGCTTCTCAATTTGAAAGGCTTGTAATACTTGCCTACGTAATACCCATTGTGCGTACTTAGACAAGACAAACATGCCGAAGACGATAGCAAAACCGTAAAAAAGATTTGCTAAGGTCAATTTACTTTTTTCTGTATTTTCCCCAACTGGCGAAGGTTTTTCACCAGTATCCGTTTCAACCGCTTCTTGTGAAGGTTGAAAAAGTGTGGTCAGATCAAAATGAAGAACTTTACCAAAACCTCCAGTGCTTATGCCAGCAAATTGGAAGGCAAAACTTATCGCAATTATCATAACGATCAGAAATAAAACTGCAAGTAATCGATCTTCAATGTTTTCCGCCATCTTCAACCGATTAAAAAGGCGGCGGGACCAGCGACGTAAAAGCCCTGCGATAAGTAACGATACTGCCAAAAACCCTACGAACTTTGCAATTTGGAAGACTTTAACAGGTTCATCTAAGGTAATAGCAGTTGTATCAAGAAAGTCTCCGAATCGTTGAAAAAAATCGCCCATCTTATGCTATCCTATCCAATTTCAACTGTGCCACTAAAATGTTTTCAATCAATCGCGATTGGCTCAATTGAGTGGACAAACAACACGTCGTTTACCCCTTGGTAGCGTTGCAGCACGTAATCTAAGTCAGGAGAATTTATATCATCTGCTGTTAATCCCGTGATAACTAAATCTGCCTGGGCGGATCTGAGTGCAACTTCTTGTTCCAATGCTTCTTCACTTTCATAAGACACGGATGTAACATTCTGCATTGAAATGGGTAGTCTTCCTTCCTTGATGACTGTTGAGAGTTCATCAGCATCAAGTTCAGTATCCCAAGAAGCAGAACAAGCGAAGAGGCGGATTTTCGCCCGCTTCCATTCGGGATGTCCCACCAGAATATAAGCAAGCAACAACATCATTGGAACATTAGCGATATTGTCATCTGTTACCCAAACATGAATTGATGAACGATAGCCAAAACGGTGTTTTGTTGATCGTAGGATCAAGACATTAAATAGCGATTCCACAGCAAGACTGGCACCTTGCTGAACCTCCGGGATTTCTTCAGGATGGTCTTGATCAAATTCGAGTAGGATGGAATTGTTTGGCAAGCCAGAGATTCCTGGCATCTGCAGTACTTGTGCTAAAGCAAGTTGGAACGTTGGACAAATTAGGGAATCAACATAAATACCAGCACCACTTGCCTCCGATTGTTGGATGAGCGCGTCAACGTGAATACGGGCTGAAATCTCTTCAGGAAACGAATAATCTCCGGGGAAAAATTGGATAAACTGTCCGAAACCTTGTCGTTGGCACAGCCAACGCAGTAGATCGAAATGCCCAAGCCTCCGTTCACCGAATTGGGTTATGCCGACAATTGAAGGACGCCACCCGCTTTCCGAGAAATTCGCTCTATTTTTTTGTAAGGTAGTCTGCAGCCAGCGCGTTAACTGGAACATCGCGCCTTGAAAGATTCCTATCATACCGCGTTGTCCTCGATGTCCACGACGGAGTCCAATGTAGATTGCTAATATAAGAAAAATTGAGAGGAATGCGTAAAACACACTAATCTGAAACATCATCAATCCACACATCACAGTGCCTAACAGTGATACATACCAGCGGGAATGGAAGGTTGGCCGATAGGATGGATTGCCTGCAAAATGTTCAAGGAACGAAACAACACATAATGCGCCATAAGTCACCAAAAAGAACATTGTGAGAATCTGAGCAATGAAGTTGAGTTCACCTATTGCCACAAACACAATTGCAATAGCACCGGACACGAAAGTTGCTGGCACAGGCTCTTGTGTTTTTCCGACACCTGTTCGCATCAGACGGTTCGAACCTGGGATTGGTAGAACATTGTCGCGGGCAAGTGCCTGCAGCGTTCTGGGTGCTACCATAATTGAACCGAGCGCAGATGAAAACGATGCCGCGCCTAATCCGACATAAATTGCAGTTCCCCATGCGGATATGTCTGCCATAATGATTCTGTCTGTATCAGCAAGTTGTTCCGGTGTGGCGCACTGCCACAGTTTTATAGCAACAAGAACATATATGACCATGCCTGCAAGCGTTGCGGCGATAGTGCCAAGAGGAATACTGCGTTGAGGGTTCCTGAGATCACCAGATAACCCTAAACCGGCAATCATTCCGGTGAATGCCGGAAAACAGATAGCAAAAACTATGCCGAATTTGTCACCATTTGGGATACTTGCTGTGATGCTCCCTCCGCTCGGACGGGTTTCCTCAGGTTCCTGCTCCACAATTTCAGGGATCTTGTCCTCAACTTCGGGTGTCTCAACTGCAACTTTGGACGCCTGATTTCCAACCTCAGCAAGGGGAGTGTCTGTAACATCTGACACTACTCCGCCCATAAAAAAAGCGATAAGTGATACTGCCAGGATTGCACAGATGACCCACAGCATTGAAACTCCCATATTAGCCCCTCTGGTCAACATCATAACAATAAGGATTAATGTAAAAGGGACACTAATAAAACGAGGCTCATAGTTGATTTTTAACGTGTACTCATCTTTGATCAAATCAAAAAGAGGTTCAAAAGCCTCAGCAAATGCTACCATATAGAACGCTATAGAAATGGCTTGCGAAATGTATAAGGCAATTCCGATGGTACCACCTATACTCGTACCGAATGATCGGCTAACAATATAGTACGCGCCACCACCAGCCACACGCCTGTTTGTTGCTATCTCAGATACCGCCAAAACAGTCGGAATGGTCACGAGATGTCCAAGTACAATGATTGCAAGCGTCTTTAAGAGGCCTACATTCCCTACAGCGTAGCCAAAACGTAGAAATAGAATCGCACCGAGAATGGTGCTAATTGATGCCAGGAAGACAGGAGCAGTACCAAAACCGTGTCCAACTTCTGATTGTGTGGAGTTACCACCAAATCTGGCTCGATCTTGTTGTCCTAACTTTGAAAGCATTATTTCATTTCCTTCATTGTTGAAATATATTCATCAATAGATGTTGTCAAAATATCCCTCATCCGAAGAATTAAACGACAACCAAGTAATTTTCTTATTTGTTGAAAATATATAACACTAATTTAACTACTACAGAGTGACTCGCAAAATTGATAGATATTTGTAGTGCAAATTCTCAGTTAATGGTGCACTATTGTAAGTTAAAGAGCCACTCAAACGCAAACCAAGCCGAGTTGTAAGGTCAAAAGTAAGAGCGGGTTCTGCCGAAAACCTATAATTCTTGAAACCTACTTCTGGTGTGAATTTCAATACTGTATTTAACTTTCTCCAACCTATAGAAGAAAACGCTAACCATCTAAACGAAGTAGGGTCAAATTTACGTATTGTAAGGTCTTTATGAGGTTGAATATTCTCAATGAAATAACCAACACCCCCAGAAATACGAAGTGTGCCATTTTCATATATCCCGGGTCGAATATAACTCCCGATCTGTGAGGTCAATGCGCTTCCTTTACTAATGTTCCGTTCTAAATCGGTAAATGCTTCAATCCCAAATTTGTTGATACGCATTCCGCCCTGTATATGGACCTTGACAATTTCAGAATCCACTCCATCATCATCAGAAGCACGCGAGCCAAAGATACCTCCCCAACCGTTTATATTTTTCAGCGGTAAAACTGCAGTTAGAGACAGCGTTTGCGAACCGATGTCCCCGGAAATCCCGAAATCTACTGTTTTCGCATCGGTTGGCAAGTCAGCAAACTGGCAAAACGCCGGTAAAACAAAAAAAATTATAAAGAGCAATGTAAACGCGATTTTAAACACTTATTTAGATTTATTCGATTTGATCAACTACAATCTCTGAAATTTATAGATAATATAACTACAACCTATCTCATAAATAGTTGGAGGGTTTTGAAAACCCAATTTCAAATCCTGTAGGAGCGATCTCCGAATCGCGACCTGTCGGGAATCGGAGTTCCCTCCTACAAAGAGAATCAACTCATAACGAACCAACAAATCCTATTTACGAGATACGCTCTATTTATGTATTACAAAGAGAAAGAACGTATATATATTATCCTTTAAGTGCCTAAATGTCAAGAAATATGTCAAAAGAGTGGTCTTGTATATATGCAAAATGGTATCTGGCAATCAATGTGTAGTTAAAAAAGATTGACACTCCAATGGAATGGAGTGTCAACTCATCAAAATTATGTCTTGATGTGATTTAATATCCAAATAGCGGCACGCCGCTATAAAGTAATCCGCAAAATTGACATATAATTGTATTTTATATTATCTGTTAATGGCTCACTATTGTAAGTTAAAGCACCACTTAATCGTAACTCCAAACGAGTTGTGAGATCAAACGATACGACAGGTTCTGCACAGACTCTATAGTTTTTAAATCCTATTTCTGGTGTAAAAGTTAATTCCGTATTGAGTTTTTTCCAATCTACAGAAGAAGATATTAGCCATCTAAATGAAGTTGGATCAAATCTTCTTATTGCGAAATTGTCAAAGGGTTGAATATTTTCAATAAAGTAACCAAAGTTAGAAGTAACACTGAAAGAACCTTTCTCATATTTCCCCGGTTCTATTGCACCACCCAATTGAGCTGTCAATGCATTCCCATCGGTAATGTTACGTTCAAAATAAGAAAATATCTCAAACTCGTATTTTTTGACTTCTATCTCCCCCTCAATGTGGAATTTAAACATTTCAGAAATTACGCCTTCTTCACCTGAAACACGGGACCCAAAAAATCCTGCCCAACCGTTAATATTACTCAATGGGAACACTGAGGTCAATGAAAGCGTTTGTACAACACCATTACCAGTAACACCAACATCTACGAACTTCACATTTTTCGGTAAGTCAGTAAATTGGCTCTCCGCTGGCATTGAAAAAACTACTAAGAATATTGCTACAAACAAAATTAAACATTTTTCTTTTAATATTATTGGGTGAGCAAATTCTCCTTGTTCACCTTTTAGCGTATGCATATTTATTGGTGTCGGTACAAATGACCTAACTTTGCTTGCATGCTTGGCTCAGTCTATATGAGTTGGCCTTAAAATCGCCAAGATGCACTTCACAGCAAAGCATGTCACTATCATGGAATCTTTCCACAATCAGCTTTACTCCACTTCCGTGATTTTCTTTCAGTGAACATTAAAACGTTAATGCACAAAGTTCAAGTGGAACATTTTTCTGAACAATAAACAATGCTGAGTACGCGAGCACTGGGTTGGGAACAACCTCCTAACTAAATAGGTAAACCTAATATTATTAGGTAAAGTATATGTTTAGGCACATTAGAGTGAAAAACCATAAATCAGGTTTTCAACATCAAAATCTATTCATGCATCAACATTTAACTTTTTGGTTAACAACGTGATTCTACTATATAGGTTTCTGAATTTTTGAATATCGTAAAACATAATTTATAGTGAAATCTAAATTACATTTACAGTTTTTTATAGGTTACATGCCTTTGTAGTCGGGCAATTAATTGCGCCTCTTCTTGTAGGAGCGACCTCCCGGTCGCGACTTTAAAAACTTCGAATACCTTGTAAGTGCCGAATGATAATGTAGAGTTAATTGTAAAATCCACTATAAGATCATATTTGATTTCAAAATATACCTTAGAAATTTAGTTGAGTAATTTTAACCTCTAAATTTCTGAATTACAAATTTTTTTTCAACAATTTTTGCTTTTGTAATTTCAAATAATTAATGTTTAATCAGAACCATTCAATTCTGCAATGATTCTTTTTTTCCAAGGCTCCAAAAAATCGCGTCAACCAACAGGCTGACAACAAAATCCACACGCATCCAAGATGCAAAAACGCTTGAACCCATACTTTTCCTGCAAACTTATTGTGAATATATTGGATATCTATTGTGCCTAACGCCACAAAAACCTCTGATCACTCACAAAACTCGGTATAATATCAGTATGAGAAGAGAAAACCGATCCCCAAACACACCGAAAATCAAAAGTAACTCTCTAAATGCAAAGACGACAACGCAAAATTTATCAAAATATCTCCAGCAAAGGAAACCCGTGTCCTCCACGCAGATAAAAAAAATAAAATTTAATTAAAATGTCTATAAACCCATACAGATACTGAGTTTATAGCGAATTTCAAAAAGTTACCATGGTAACAAAAACGTTACCAAATGGTAACTTTTTAAGGAGATGATTCCAATAAAATGAAAAGAAAAACACAATCAATTCGTGCATCTGGGGAGCGATTTTATAGTGAAATACAAAAATATATGCACACTTTTGGTCTGTAGGACTTAAACCGACCTATTGGACTGTGCCGTAGCACAAACTTTCCAGTTTGTGCAGAGTGTACGCAACCTAACAGGTTACGCTACAATCGTGTGCAAGTAATTATGGTTTCCACTATAAGGTTCCAACTTTCGGCAAAAACGGATAATTAGACGAAAATTGAATGCCTCGGTAGTAAATTCGGATGTGTAAAGTTTTGCATGAACACAACAACTCTTGTTGGAGGGTTTACGACCCGATTTCTCAATTGCCACAGACAAATTGGGTATTGACTCAGATTTCTTCTGTAGGAGCGACCTCTCGATCGCTACCCGCCAAATGCCATACGGGGAATGCCAAAAGGCATTCATACCGTTGATTTGGCGCATTTGGCGTTGATTTGAGGTCGTTCCTACAGGAACCGTGTAATCAGCGAACAGCAAGTGCAGAAATATTTACACACCCGTAAATTCTAGAGTTCATCTCATAAATCGGATTTTGATTTTTCGCACTGAAGTTCACTTCTATTGTAGGGGCGGGTCCCTGTGCCCGCCCGTTGTCCCATCCTCAAGACATGGCGAGGCACAGGGACCTCGCCCTACAATGATTTATGAGATAGGTTCAGGGTTATTCAGTTTTCAGTTTTTCTGTGCATTTTATTGCAAACGTTAATATTTATAGTCGCATTGTAGGGCGGGTAGAGCGAAGCGAAACCCGCAGCATGCCACACGCGCATGCTGCGTTGATTTGGACAATCTTAGTGTGGTAGTGTGATCATGTCGGGTTTCGTAAACTCTACCCGCTGAATGCCATAAAGGCATTCATAGCGTTGATTTGGACCTACAATATAAACTCTCAGTAAAACCTATTAACCGATTATTCTTAAAACTGAATAACCCTGAGATAGGTTGTAAGTTTTTGACAGATTTTTGATTACGTGTTAAACTTTTCATGTGAACTTTGTATTATGAGGATTATTCAATGACTTATAAAGAACTTGCAACGAAAAAACCATTTATTGTTAACAAAAACCTTGGTAGTGCTGTTGAGGTAGAACCAGAAGAGTTGACACAGACCAATGGAGACGGATTATCTGTTGTTATCCTTACACAAAAACAAAAATATGACTTTGATCGTAAAGGATGGTTATTAATTCCAAGTGTCTTATCTGACGCAGAAATAGTTGAGATGCGTGATTTTTGCGAACGTTTGAATGACATACCTGAACCACAACGTTGTGGACTTGGCGGTCCCTTGCAAAAACTTGTTGATCATCCGGTAGTTGTTGGATTTTTGAATGAATTTTTGGCATATCCACCCGCTGCCAGTGAGGATTGCTACGGATTCCGACTGGAAGAGACTGATGTGATTTGTGGTGTAGGAGAGAGAAAAACTGATAATCAGTTTTCATTTCAGAAAGGAAACGGTTTATTCCGATTACCCGGTGATTCTCATATTTACCGATGCGTTCCGGGACGTGCATGGAGTGGATTAACGCGCGCGATTTGGGAATTATCAGAAGTTAATGCGGAAACGAATAATTTTCGGTTTATAACAGGTAGCCACAAAGCTGCATATACTGCACCAGAGGCAGTGCGTGATCAAAATTCACCGCTCTGGGATACTTATGAATGTCCACAAGGATCGCTTTTTCTCCTTACGGAATCAATAATGCAGATGACTGGACATGCAACATCTCATTCCACTGGTGGAGATCGTGTGATGGTCTCAAATTTATATAATACTGTGGCAAGCCGTTGGTCTAATTGGATGCCGCACCCCGAACTTCTGGAAGCAATGCCGCCTAAAAGACAAACGCTATTTCGAGAGACGTACGCAGGTGGAAATGTTGTCAACGGTGATTTTGGCAATCGCACTTCCGCATATCCTATGGAGATTTAACGAAGGTATACATAAATGGAAAAACTGCAAAACAACACTCTTAACCCATCTTTGCCAGCAGGAACATGTGAGCTGCCAACTCATAACGCTGATGGTATAGCTATCCCAGAATTGACATCTGAACAGATATACGCATTTGATACACACGGTTGGTTTTTAATACCGGAAGTGTTTACAGGCAGCGAATTAAATGAAATGCGTGATTTCGGCTACAGACTTCACCATGAACCCGATACTATCCCAGAACATGAACGCAGTACGCTTGGCGGTCCCCTCCAAAAATTAATTGATCATCCGATTGTTGTCTCACTTCTTAATGAATTCACAGCACATCCGGCAGTGACGAGTCGGGAGAGTTACGGTTTTACAGTAGAAAGCACAAATCTTTTCTACCGAACGCCTGGTATGGGCGGATTCGGTCCGCATAACGGCAACGGTTTGCTCCGTTTCCCTGGTGATGTTCATTACTACAACGCTTTCCCCGGCAAAGGATATAGTCCGCATACCCGCATTGTGTGGGAGCTGAATGAGGTAAAAAAAGGGCAGGGTGGAACATTATTGGTAACAGGTAGTCATAAATCTGTTTATACAGCACCCCCTGAAATTCAAAATCCAGAGTCAGATATCTGGAGTACTTATGGATGTCCACCGGGTTCACTACTCTTTTTTACTGAAGCACTGACGCACAGTGCGAATCCGTGGACAAATACCGACAACGATAGAATAGCGATTTTCAACCTATATAGCCCAGTTGATAGTGGTTATGCAAGGGTTTACAAACCGCATCCAAAATTGCTTGAAGAGATGCCACCGCTGCGTCGGACTCTGTTCCGTAATCGGTATGTCGTGGACAATTTGAATGGTGTAGAATAGTTTTATTGAAAGGAGATAATTTTGGCAACAACGCAACCGAATGTTTTGTGGATATACGGTGAAGACCTGTCACCAGATTTAGGATGTTACGGCACCCCTGCAGTACAGACACCTAATATTGATCGACTCGCAGAAGAGGGAACACGATTTTCTAACACTTTTGTGACTTGTCCAGTCTGTTCACCAAGCCGCTCCGCGCTGATTACGGGTACGTATCAAACCCATTTTGATGCACACAATCATCGCAGCAACCGCGAAAAACCTTTACGGGATGATATGAAACTCATCACCGATTGTTTTCGTGAGGCAGGATATTTCACATGTAACAGCCCTGGACCGCCTTATAATCGTCGTGGAAAAACAGATTTTAACTTCAAACGGGAGCAGCCTTTTGATGGAATTGATTGGTCTGAACGAACAGCGGGACAACCTTTCTACGCTCAAATCAATATCCCTGACACACATCGCGTATTTAAACCGGATCCTGAACGTCCAATCAATCCAGATGATGTTGAATTGCCGCCCTACTATCCTGACCATCCGCTTATCCGTAAGGATTGGGCACTCTATCTTGAAAGCATTCAGATTTTAGATAGGAAAGTGGGTGAAATCCTCAAACGTTTGGACGATGAAGGTCTTTCTGAAAACACAATTGTTTTTTTTATGAGCGATCATGGACGCGCCCATATCCGCTGCAAACAGTTCCTCTACGATGGAGGTATTCATATCCCTCTTATTGTGAGATGGCCGGGAAATGTTGAAGCAGGAACTGTCAGCGATGCACTTGTCAGCGGTGTTGATTTTACACCGACTACACTTTCTCTCACGGGAATTGAAATACCAAGTTATGTTCAAGGGCAGATTTTCTTAGGTTCTGAGGCAACATCTCGCAATGCAATCTTCGCTGCACGTGACCGTTGTGATGGAACAGATGACCGCATCCGCTGCATCCGTACACATCAATACAAACTCATCCGAAACTATCATCCTGAACTACCTTATATGCAATTCAACGGGTATAAGAAGCTGCAATATCCTTTGTGGACACTGATCCGCATCTTATCAGAAAAAGGTGAATTGTCTGAAGCACAACAGCATTTCCTACAACAAACGCGTCCTGCCGAAGAACTGTATGATTTACGGACAGACCCACATGAAGTTAACAACCTCGCGGGTGATAAACAATATAACGCGGTGCGAAACGATCTAAGAGAAAATTTAGACGCATGGATAGATTCAACAGGAGACATGGGTGAAACTCCTGAATCCGATGAAATTACTGCCTATTGGGATGAAAATATGGCGGAAAAGTATAGCGAAAATATGGAGAAACGAGGTCTTTCACCTGACATAAGTGATGTTGATTACGTTGCGTGGTGGAAGGATAAACTTTTATAAACCATAGGTGTCAATTTAAGAACTATCTCTCTTGTGAGAGGGCTTTGTAAGCCCGATATTGTGTTATGCACCTGTCGCACTGCTGGTACTGAGATGCAATTTGCCAAGTCTCGGAGAAGCGAAAGGTGTATCAAATGCACAAATGTTACTCACTAAATTGATGCCTATGGAGGATAAACTCTTATAAACCAATCGCTTCTTGTAGGTGTGCAACCCTGGAGTAGGACTGTGTCAACGGTAAAACGAATAGACAGACACACCCCAGATAAGTCGAATCAACACCCATGCCCCGCCAACAATAAATTCGCCCAAAATAAGTCCCAAAAACAGAGGTAACACCCGATGATAGAGGCGGATTCCGCCAAATCGTAAAATAAGGTTTTTGATACCCCAACTAATGAAGACCGAAAACCAGAGCCACCCAAAAGTCCACATACTACTTGCTACTGCATAACCAGTTGGATGAAACGGAAACATAGGGAAACGGGTGCGGAGCCACCACAACAAACCTGTAAAAAGAAAACCAACCCCCATGAATGCTACGGCAGGTACATTTGTTTCGCTTGGATAATAAAGCCAAGTACGCAACCTGTTATAACCGCCGTTCCCCAAACCCGGATTTGCACCTATATCGTAGGACACAACCAGATATGACCAGAATGAGACAAGAATACCGAAAAAGACAGCACACATCATGGCTATTACCATTCTCCCCGCCTTCATGTTTGCTACTTCGACGAGTTTAAATCCTTCCAATGTATGGGGCATTGGGTGTGCCCGATACCCTCGATTAAAAGCATAATACAGCGACATCATTGTTAGACTCTGTGGCGGAATCTTACGTGAACCAAATGCATCTAAGATAAACTGCCGTGGATTTGCAACAAACATCTCGTGTGTCGGAGGTCCAACTTCAGCCCGCACACGGGTAATTCCCAAAGCAAGAAGATAATAGATTAGGAAGTACAGCGCAATCATCCACACAGCCATCCCACCATAACCTGAAAAGATAAACAGAAATAGTATTCCTGCTACCAACCCAGCAACCGGCCACCGATAATTTGTTGAATCTCGCATCTCAGGTGTGAGATTCCCAGTCGAAGACACAACATTATTCATTTTGAATGTGCCTATTAGACTTCTGAGTACATTAAAAATATGTTTGCGTCCACCATAAAGCGCAAAACAGGCAATAGCAAGATATGCACCAACACCTTGGGGTCCGTCATAAGGAAAACCGGGCAACACTTGTAGCCCCATTGCTCTGCCCAAGATACGTTCACCTTTCCAAAATAGGTAGAAAAACCAAAGTGAAAAGGACATTTCTAACGGCATTAAAAATGCAAGTCCCACACCAAATGAAAGAATATAGATAGGTGTCCAACCCATAGCATCCCACGGTTTTTCTGTGAAGTACATACCGAGATTCGCCTTACGAACTGGAATCTCTGGAAAAGCAGGAAAAAAGGCGTGGATACCGTTAATCAGATCGATCCCGCCTGCAATCGCAAAACCAACCCACAACATTTTGTTTTTAAAGAGCCTTCCATCCGAGTGTGTCATTTCTATCGGCAGACGTACAATCGGATAGGTCAGCCGTTCCCGTTCAATCCACTGTTTCCGCAAAAGCAGATCAATACAAATCATCACCCAGATCACAACTGACAAAAATAAGGTCCACCATAGAATTGGTTCCCACCATGCAGCAAGATACCTTTTGGAGTAAAAAGTTGTGTCCCCATCGTAGAAATCTTGCAAAACGGACAAGTCGCTCAACGTCATCCAACTGGGTAAATATCGCCAAAAGAGTTGTTGCCATTCATTTTCAGGTGTTGCAAACCAAAAACCGTTCGGGATGACAGGTACAACGGTTTGCATCATATCGTGTCCTGCAATAGCGGATGAAAGTGAAAGGATAACGTAGATTGTAAGCATCTCTCCCTGCCGAAGTGCGAAACGCGGCAGGAGCAGTTTGAGTAAAAAATTGAGACCTGTCAATACTGCCAACGTTACCACGACGTTATAAATCAGAGACATCGTTGTGGGCAAAGTGCTCCAAAAACGGAGATGATTAGCCATGATGAAATAGGTATTAGGCGGGATTAATATAATACCTATGAGAATCGCGCGAAAGGTTACACCTGGATGTTTAGACTGTGCAATTTCTTGAGGATTTTCAGAGTGTATAGTTGGTGTTTTTGTCATAAGATAGATTGAAATGAAGGTAAGGATTTAAAGTGTACTACGACTATTGTGTTTTTTAGCGAATTCATGGAAGGGAGTATTGTATCTATTTTCAAATATGACTTAGGACACTCGTCTGCACAAAATAGGAAAAATCAAGAAACAAAGTATACAAAACAGGCATACGTTCCATATCCACAAATACGTTGAGTCTGGCTGAAGGATTGACAATATTGCACACAGTGGACTCAACATTTCAAACATTGGAAGGTCTGCAAAAGGTGGTATCGGAAGCAGTGGAAGGAAAGTAATTGCAAGTATAAATCCATAACTGATACCTTTTGCGCGGACAGCAGGGTGCCACAACGCGAAACCCATTCCAATCAGAGCGAAAAAAATACAACTTATCAATATCACCACACCACATTTGACTAACTGCCATATTGCTAACCCACCGATGTAACTTGAAAGCGCAAATAACGGAATCGCAAACCATATACCCCATAATGCCCAAATCATTACTGCAGCTAACTTCCCACCCAATATTTGCCAATTTGATAAAGGGGTCAGCACTAACATCGCAGCGTTTTTACCACCTCCCTGTTGATGATCTTTGAAAAAAGTTAGGGGCCTTTCCATATAAACCGCTTCAACAGCATGTCTTGGCACGAGAAACTGAACAATAAAAAGGCAGATGATGAAAAGTGCATAAGTTTGTCTCCCAACATCAATTTGACTTCTGTCCAGTTGCGTATCCGTTCCTTGCGCATAGAACTCCATTGTACTTACAAAGAGCATAAATACAAGCACTGATAAAATGACAAATTGGATTATCTTGTATTTACGTGCATTGGTGTAAAAACGAAGGTCTTTAAGGATTATTGCTAACATAATAGTGTGTTTGAGAATTGAATTTTCAACTCCTGACCTGAAAACTATTTGAATCAATTATGCGTAATTCCATTGACGGATTTTCACAGAGATGGTATTTTTTTACATACATAATCTTATACCTTTAAGAATATCACTGCAAATTTAGGAGAAACTATGTCCAAACTCAATATCGCATTAGTCGGTGCTGGTCGTCGTGGTGGTTCGCATTTACCTGTTATTGCCAAACTCAAAGATGTGTACAATCTCGTTGCTATTTGTGATATAGACGAAGAAACCGCAACAAATTTCGCAAAACAATACGGTGCAAACCCCTACACTAACGTCCGCGATCTTGTTGAGCATGAAGAACTTGACGTTGTGGATATTACGGTACCAGGAGTTGCACATCATGCTATTGCTTGCTTTATGGCAGATGCTGGTGTTCATATCCTTTGTGAAACCCCTATTGCAGTAACCCTTCCAACATCAGATATGATGATTGAATCTGCAAAAGCGAACAACGTTAAACTTGAGATAGCAGAAAATTACTATCGCGCACCGCGGGAACGATTTCTATCAAAGGTTATTGAAGCGGACGTTATCGGTGATGTCGCTCGGATTTACCGAATTTTCTATGAAGGCGGCTATCACGGCATGAGTATGCTCCGTCTCCGCGCGGGCGGTGAACCGAAATCCGCGCTCGGTGTTACGCAATCAAGTCCGGTGATTCCTATTATTGATCGAATGAAACGAAATCATACCAGCGAAAATTGGAGTCTTGGCTTTATTGAATTTGACAACAATGCAACTGCGCTTATGGTATACTCTAACGTCATCCATGCGCGTTCTCTTGGACGCGGACAAACGGGAATCTCACAAATTGATGGTAGTAAAGGTACAATCGTCGGTGAAGATATTTACGTGACTCCCGCTGCTGACTTGCAGTCTGGTGCTAAAGGCATTGCGCATCGTGCCAAACGTACAACAATTGACGTCAACGGTGTTGATGTAATAGATAAGATTGAACTTGAACTCCCAGAACAAACAGTGACTTGGGAAAATCCGCTAAAGAACTACCCACTTTCAGAAGGACAAATTGCCGTAGCAGATGAACTTCTTAGTATTGCCAAAGCAGTACTTGATGATACAGACCCTGAATATGGAGCCGCTCTTGCAAGGCAAGATCAGGAAATGAATATCGCTATGAACGAATCCGGCAAACGTAGCCGAGAGACCCTGCTTTTCCCTCTGACCGAACTAACCGAAACCGAACGCAACACTCACGAAAACTATGAAACACAGTATGGGCATCCTATTGAAGACGTTGAAGCAGGAATTGATACCTTTTTCCCACGCCGTTGACATGATAACAAGTTAAGTAGGACAGGTCAACTGAATTTGGAATTTTGCATATAGGAAAAGTGTATTTTTCCAACTTTTCAACTCCCAAAAACCACTAAAATTTCTTGTAAATGGGTCTCGTTTGTGATATACTATAATTTATATAAGTCTGCAACACCTTGTTAGAGGAGGGACCAAGAACATGGGAATAGGTCCAATGGAGGTATTTATAGTCTTGGTGGGTGCCTTGATAATTTTCGGTCCAAAAAAATTACCGGAGATGGGGCGATCTTTAGGTAAAGCTATCAGAGAATTTAAAAGTGTCGGAAACGATATCCAAGATGAAATTACAAAGGCAACGGACGACATAGATATTGATCCGGATAAAACTATTAAACCTCCTAAATCAGGCTAACTTCGTGAGCAACAATTACTATGAAATCTAAAGATGTTGCAATGACCTTCTGGGAACATCTTGAGGAACTCCGGCGGCGTATCATATTTTCTCTTATTGCTTTAGGTGTTTTTACAGTACTGGGTTTATCCTTCACTAAACCAATAAAATATGTCCTTGAGCTCCCGATGAAGAGTCCTATGATGAGTATGGTCGCCAACGCGATTGACGCGAGTGCAGGCTCAGAAGGCTCAACCCTCGGTTTCTTAGCACTTGCGCTGCACAGCGGGACATCAAGTGTGGAAGCTGAACTCATCCTAACAGGCCCATTTCAAAGTATCATGGCATTCCTAACAATTGGAATAACGACTGGCATATTACTCTCATTACCGATAATTCTATATCAGATTTGGATGTTTGTGTTTCCCGCATTGAATAGGTCTGAACAACGATTGGCGGTGCCACTTTTCTTTACCATCATCTTCTTTTTCATTCTTGGTGCTGTTTTCGCTTATTTCATTGTAGTTCCAGTTGTATTGCAATTTGCAGCAGGTCTTTTTCAATTAAAAAATCTTTGGGATTTGAAATTTTATATTACCTTTGTAACACAGTTAATTTTAGGGTTCGGAATTGCCTTTGAATTACCGATCGTAATGGCATTTCTCGCGCGTATTGGAGTTATTGATTCGCGAGGTTTTCGTGGCAAACAGCGACATGCGTTGTTAGGCATTTGTGTAATTTCGGCTTTGCTAACTCCTGCAGACCCAGGTTCAATGCTACTGATGGCGATTCCACTCTTTGTATTGTATCAACTCGGTATTTTTTTCGCATTCCTCGTTGAACAGGAGGCAGAAATATAATGGCAAACGAATCTTTAAGACAGCAGCTCGCTTTGCTTTATAAGTTACAGGAGCATGACAGAGAGTTGTTGTCATTCCACCAACGACTACAGACTATCCCTCGAAACATTGCACAATTAGAAGCGAGTGTTACAAAATATAAAGATGAAATAAAGGCAAAATCTGATGAACTTGCCGAAGTTGAAAAAGCACAGCGTTCCAAAAACGCGGAATTAGAAATGAATGCTGTTCAACGTGAGAAATATAAGGAAGAACAGCGCGAAGTTACCTCAAATGAAGCCTATACCGCGCTGGAAAATCAGATTGAATATCTTGATGAGAAGGATTTTGAGACAGAAGAAGAAATATTGGAACTGATGGAAAAAGGTGAGCAGTTGAAGTCGGAATTGACAGAGCTTGAGGCGGAGGTTGTTCGTGAAGATGCAAAGACTACTGAAAAAACAACTGAATTCCGTGCAGAACAGAAAAATTTGCAAACCGAGATAAATGAAAAATTAGAGCAGCGGAACACATTTCTGCCTAAAATTGACAAGAAACTTAGCACACAATACCATCGGTGGATGGAACGACATAAAACCGATTTTGTTGCATTGGGCAAAAATGGAACTTGCGGAAGTTGTCGTCTTACAATTCAGCCGCAAAACCTAAAAGAAGCAGAAAAATATGAAAAATTGGTTTATTGTTCCAATTGTAAGCGAGTACTTTATGTCGAACCCTCCGATCCAAATACACCTTTTCCATAGCGAAACCCTATTACTGATTTTCACGTTTGTCAAGTAGAGTGGAGTGTTCTTGATGCCATTTGTTGATATTAATGTTCAACCTGAAAAACAGGTTTTTGATGGGGTGACAATTCGGACAATCCATGGTGAAAAACTAATGATGTCCTATGTCTATTTGCAACCGCATAGCACAGTTGCAGAACACAGCCACCAGCATGAACAGATGGGTATGGTTTTAGAAGGCACATTTGAATTGACTATTGACGGAGAATCACGAATGCTGAAAAAAGGGGACACTTACCTTATTCCCTCACATGTAAAACACAGTGCTAAGGCATTTGACAAGATGGCAATTGCCCTGGATATTTTTAGCCCACCTCGGGAAGATTATATATCTTGACAACAAAGTTGTATCACACAATTGATGAATTAACTGAGACATCCCTTGTCCATGCGGGAATAAGTCTCCGCTGTGGAGGAGTAAGCAAGACACCTTACACCTCTCTTAATTTAGCTTCGCATGTAGGGGACAATCCAGATGCGGTTTCTCAAAATCAGCAACTCTTTTCAGACCATACCGGTATTAAGACGCTAAAATATTGCAGACAGATTCATAGTGATGCTGTTATAAATGCAGATACAGTTGCAACATTATTTTGGGACGTTGAAAACCAAAATGTGTCTGAAAAAATAGGAGATGCCTTAATTTCAGCACAGCAGGACGAGACATTAGGTATTTTCACGGCTGATTGTGTCCCGATTTTTATCTTGGATGTAGCCTCACCTGCTATCGGAATTGCACATGCTGGGTGGCGTGGTACTTTGGCACGAATTGCCGCCAAAACACTTGCAGAAATGAAAGCCCAATTTGGCACTATTGCAGAAAATTGTCTTATCCACTTAGGACCTTCTATTCAGAAATGTTGTTACACCGTTAGTCCAGATTTAATTTCTCAGTTTGTAAGACATTTCGGTCAAGCCGTACACAACGGGCTAAACTTGAGTTTACAGACAGCCAACTTTTGCCAATTAGTTGATGTTGGCGTAACATCCGAATCAATTTCAATATCTCCATATTGTACCGCTTGTTGCACAGATAATTTTTATTCACATCGAGCAGAGGGGGGACAAACAGGAAGGATGTTTTCATTTATACAACTCATCCACGCAAATTAAGAAAAATCTTCCTATTACTTGATAAATTACTAAACCTTTGTCAAGGCAAATTGCTGTAGAATACTTCGGGCTATGGAGTGAAACAAATTTGCATTGCTGGCAAAAAAATGGTATCATTAAGTGACCGGAGTACGCCTTCGGTCTGGGATCAAAGTGAGAATTGAAATGCGTTCCATTTTCACATCGTTATCTATCTTAACGAGTATAATAGGTCTTATTTTTATCATACGGGGTTGTGTTCATCCTGCGAAATATCACAAGGAGTTGTCTAAGGAAACATCAACCGCTGTGAGAGTAACCCAAGTTTACACTGAGGCTACGCATGTTGTTGTGGTCGGCATCGGAATCGTTTGTTTTGGGATATTGATAGCCGTTATAGGAACACTTTTTCACGTTGACGACTGGAAAAATCTATATTCACGCTTAATTGGTAAAACAGAGAAGAATCTATCGGGTACGGATGAAACTGAGACCTTACAGCGTGAGGAGAATGAGAATTGAATCGGATTGCTGAAAACCTTGCAAGTGTCAAGGAACGTATGGTGGCAGCTGCAGAACGGAGTGGTCGTCCTCCAGATTCAATTAAGCTTGTTCCAGTTACAAAAGGGCGTTCAATATCAGAGATTCAATCGCTCCTTGCTGCTGGTGCTACGGATATAGGTGAAAACCGTATACAGGAAGCACAACAGAAATACGATCCAATTCATAGTTTTTTGGCAGCATCAAACACACGAAAGTGTGATTGGCATCTTATTGGACACTTGCAAAGAAATAAGGTGAAGTCTGCTTTAGAAATATTTTCTCTGATCCATTCAGTAGACAGTTTGAGACTTTTAGCTGAGATATCGCGCCGTACAGAAGTCCTAAAAAAACAGACAGACATTTTAATACAAATAAATACGACTGGTGAGGAAAGCAAATTTGGTTTAGATTCGGAAGATGTGTTCGATTTTATGGAAAAGTCATTGTCGTATTCCAGTGTACGTATTGTTGGGTTAATGACAATGGGGGTGTTAAGTCCTTCTCCAGAAACAAATCGTCCAGCTTTTGCTTTGTTGAGAACCCTTTCGGATAGGATAAAGACTGAGAAATATCCAGGCATAACAATGCAATATCTCTCCATGGGGATGACAGACGATTTTGAAGTTGCAATTGAAGAAGGAGCGAATCTTGTTAGGATTGGTAGGGCAATCTTTGAAACCACAGTTTAATCTTTACGTATCTTGATTAGAATTTGTATAGGAGTAAAATGGTGGTAGAAAACCAGAAATTGGGTGTCATTGGTGTTGGGAAAATGGGCGGGATCATTGTTAGGAGTATAGTAGATCGCTTGCTACCAGCACAACAGATTTGGATAACTGATCTGGACAAAAATCTGGTAACCCAACTGTGTGATGAAAAGGGTGTGAACGCTGCATCAGATATTGACGAGTTAATACAAGAGACAGATGTTATTCTATGTGCAGTTCCACCTGTAGCTGTACCGCACATCGTACCACAAGTAGCGCACAACTTATCACCGCCACAATGGATTGTAAGTATAGCAGCAGGGGTTACAACTGAAACCCTTGAATCGTATTTTGAAACGCCACCTCCAATTGTTCGTGTGATGCCGAATATAGCGGCTTCCGTTGAAGCAGCTATATCTGTTTTAACAGCAGGTAGTACTACAGAAGTGGAGCACCTTGATTTTACAAAGAAGTTATTTGACACTTGTGGAACAACATTAATAATGGAGGAACGCCACCTGAATGCGGTTACTGCGGTCAGTGGTAGTGGTCCTGCTTATGTAGCCCTTTTTGTAGAGGCAATTGCGGATGCGGGCGTACATGTTGGTCTGCCTCGTCAGGACGCACAAACTCTGGCAATACACACTGTTTTGGGAGCAGCAACAATGTTGTCGCATTCACAAGATCATCCAGTTGTCCTCAAAAACCGAGTGACAACACCCGGCGGGACAACAGCAGCTGGGCTCCATGCACTTGAACGAGGAGGATTGCGCGCAACACTTGCAGAGGCAATACTTGCTGCAACAGAACGGGCAAAACAACTCGACACTGCAAAATAGGAAAAGACATATAACGTAATGGATCTCCTTGCTTTTATTATCAGTCGGTTACTTAGAATTTATATGCTGATTGTTTTCGTAAATGTGTTTCTCTCATGGATAGTATTTGGTACGCAAAATTTAACCGTCCGTCGAATCTATGTGTTAACGAATCAAATTGTAGATCCGGTTTTGCAACCAATTCGGAATGTGCTTCAACCGATGAGTCGAAATATAGGGATTGATTTTTCACCAATGGTGTTGTTATTCCTTTTGTACATTCTCACCAGTATATTATAAATTTAAACATAAAATTGTTTCTACAGTTCTGCCCAATTTATATCCGGTGTACATTGTGAATACATTTGCCGGAATAACATTAAATTATGAAAAAGGCAAATTCTCCATCAAAGGACACCTCAACTAAACGTTCCAAGGGTAAATCTCAGAAAAGAACCCTAACATCTGCTCCTACCGAGAACGTTGGACACAGTCCCCACGAATCAGAGATTCTCAAACTGTGGGCAACCCAAAATGTCTACAAGGTTGATGAAAAGGCTACAGAATTACCGACCTATGTGGTCAGAGAAATGCCGACCCCTGTTGACAGACTAAGTGTTGATACACTTCGAAGGAAAATTTACCAAGATATTTTTTTGAAATATGAAATGATGCAGGGAAAAACTGTAGTTTATTCTCCACTTTGGGAAACCTTTCCTTTTAGTGTTGAAGCGACCGTAATTAAGGAGAGTACAGCTAAAGTTTCGGGAAATATCATCAATTTGCGTAAACAGTGTAAACAGTTTTATGGCGAACAATTGAAAATACAGCAGCAGAAATTACAGAAACTCGGAATTTTTGCTGATTGGACTTCCGCTGAAAAAACATTAGAGACAAGACATGAGACTAAACTCTTTGGCTTCTTTGATAGACTACGGGACGCAAAATTTTTACGCGATGAACTAAAACTCAGCCATTGGTGTCCAAAATGTATGTCGCCATTGGAAGTCGGCAAAACAGTGACATCTGTTTCAAATAACGTTTTAGATACCTATGTGAAGTTCCCATTCAACACCGGTTTTGAAGAATTAGGAAAAGATGTTTATTTTGCAGTCCGTTTTCCTCTTTCACAATTGTCGGAGATCGTGGGGATGATCGCAATAGGTATTTATGAAAATAGTAATTTTTTGCTCACTGAATTTGAAAATCAATATCTTATTTTTTCTAAACGGCAATTCAATAAACTTGTTGATCCAAACGCCAAACGCAAAAAATACCCAAAACCCATTACTGAATTAGAAGTAAGGCAGTTTAGTAATTGCACTGTCTCCCATCCACTATTTTCGTTAACTGATCTGCCATTTTTTATAATACCGGAGAAAATAGTTGAAAGCATCTCTGATTCTTCTGAAAAAAAAGAATTAATGGAAGGAATTATCCCACTAAACCCTGCACATCATTCGCTTAGTTATAATATTTACAAGACATTACCAAACATCGACAATTCTACTCAAGCAGATTCTATATCATCTACACCAACAACACCGGTTTTTGATGAAACTGGCAGGTTCACAGAAGATGCAGATACTTTGTGCGGATTAAATTTGTCAAACGCTATTGAGTTTATCATTGATGAATTGGAAGGTCGCGGATGCTTAATTAAAGCGCGTAAACAAAAAGTAAAACAACTTGAATGCCAACATTGCAATGGTTTATCGGTTGCACGCCCATACCGCCACTGGATGTTTTCCATAACTTCAAGTGACATTAGTGAACAACTCTCAAATTGTCCCGAGTACTGGAACCATTACGACGACGAAATACGTGAGAACATTCAAAATGAAATGATGAATGTCTCCGATATGCCAATTTCATCACAACGTCAATGGGGAATTCCGCTTCCAGTTTTGAGGTGTGATAATTGTAACAGTCTTATTACAGATAAAAAAATCCTTCGTGCCGTTCGTAGTTCTATTCGACGCGGTTCCGAACACTGGTTCCGCCTGAGCGTTGAAGAACTCTTACCTGCTGATACGGTCTGTGTGAATTGTCATTCAAAAGACTTCCGAAAAGAATTAACATATATTGAAAGCCATTTTGCGAACTTACTCCAAACGCTTGATACTTCGGATTTCAAGAAGTCAACTATTGCTGCGTCCACGAATGTTGCGTTTGTGCCGCGTACTCCTTTTTTGAAATGGTTAGGAGAATTGAGTGTACTTTCAGCATCTCTCCAACTGAGCCGCTCTACGAAAGAGAGCCAACCTTTTAAATTCCTAAAATTAAACGATATTGCTGAAGAGGTTTGGGATACCGAAGTGCAGGAAAAAATCCTACAAAAATACCCTGCGGATGTTTTACGGTTGATCTCAATAGTCCCAGATTTACATCAAGTTCAACTAAAAGGGGATGGTGCTAAACAACTTGAAGAGTTGATAGCGAAATACAACCACAAATACGCGCAGCTTAAAGAGATATTATATCAGGCAGTCGAATTGTTGGCAGATTTGCAAGAGAAGGGAAATTCTGTTGTACAGACTATTTTTTCAAAAGGACTCAACGAGGACATTACTGCCTCACTGCAAGAACCTGACATCCTTGCGGTTTCATTAACTAATCGCCTTTTGATTGATGTTGAGGCAGCATACTATGTAAAAGATTTCTATGAAATGTGGCGTTTATTATACGATTTTTGTCATACTGAACTTCTTTTTTATATAGAATTCTGTTGTGGTAAAATTCCGAAAAAGAGATCAGACTCTGTCCAAATTGCACTACTATTAATATCCAAGAGTATTTTACAACGCCTTGCCCCAATTCACCCTTTCTTAGCTGAGGAAATTTTTGCTCAGACAAATATCTTCTCTAAAAGTATATTTCTAAGTGAGTGGTGTCAATTGCCAGAAATTTCTGGGCAAATTGATGCGAAGGTTGAATGGGAATCATTGAAGAAAATCTATCAATCAACAAACTAACATCAATGGGAAAAAGCAGGAAGTGATTTCTCCGATTCAATACTTAAAAAAGATTTTACCATTAGTAATAGTCGCTGTTCCAGCATTATTGCTTGATATCATCACTAAATGGTTTGTACGTATGCACATCCCGGAAGGTAGGGGTTATTCTATTATTCCAGGTTTTTTTAATCTACGACATGATAGAAACACTGGTGCTGCATTTGGAATTTTTTCAGATCAACGTACATTACTGATTATAATTACAATCGCTGCGTTAATATTTATTTTTATCTATTCCTTTAGATTCCAGAATAGTCGATGGATGCAAACCTCGCTCGGTTTTCTACTTGGCGGAGCAGTCGGTAACTTTATTGACCGTGTCTACTTGGGGTCAGTAGTTGATTTCCTGCAGTTCGGCATAGAAAGCAAAAATCTATTTTGGCCTACTTTTAATGTAGCGGATGTGTCCGTGTGTATAGGCGCGGGGATGCTTATTGTTTACCTCTTTCGTATTCAGCATCGAAACGTTAATTGAGTTAGCAATATAAATTTCTATACTTAACAAAATCAATTTATATCTTGTGTCTTGTTTTGTAGTAATACTATTTCTATATGATAATATTACATTATTTCGTAGGTCGGGTTGAGGAACGAAACCCGACTTTTTATAGCGTCATGTCGGGTTTCGTTCCTCAACCCGACCTACAATATGTTATGACAATTTGTCAATTAGAAATGGTATAACTTTCCACACACAAGTTAAGAGGTTAAAATTATGTTTAGATTTAGAAGTCGCATATTTATACTCGCTTTAGCAGCTATTTTCATATTAGTGCCACACTCACAAGCACAAAACCAGAGTAGTCCTCCAACACAACAAACTCAAGGAACACATCAGGAGGAATATCACGAAAGTGCATTACGTAGATTTGAGATTATTACGCTAAGTGCCCTCCCATTTACGGCGGTACACAGTTATTTGGGAGTTCGCGGTGTAAAAATGATACAGACAAATAAAATTGCACCGGAATTGACATCACAGAATTACCGCGTGATGGGTATCTGTGCCGTTTCTTTTTCACTGTTCATCGGTATTTGGGATTGGCTACATACTCGTAATGTAGACAGGTCAGCGCCGAGTGTGCCGGGATACAAACCACCAACACGTCCAACGGACGAAGCAGCTCCTCCTGATGGGAGTATTGCACGTGGCACTTTTTTCGGTCCACATGCGAACGTATATGGCATCTCTACAAATTTCGGACAACAAGGACGATACACGGTAAATACTCAATTGAATATGTGGTCTACAGAACCGCCTGTTGGTTTAGTCATCCCGCTGTTTGAAATACGATTCTAATCATTTTCTTGGCACTCAATAACTGACGGAAGATAGGTTATATACAAAGAATGCGTGTTCTTTTTATGGGCACCAGTGAATTTGCAATTCCCGCACTGAAAGAACTTATTGCCCATCATTTTGAAATTATAGCTGTAGTAACTCAACCTGATCGCCCAAGTGGAAGAGGCAAAAAACTGACTCCGCCACCAGTGAAGCAGATTGCAACAGAGTATCACCTTAAGGTTTTTCAACCAGAGAAGGTTAGAGCACCAGAATTTGTTCGGACGCTGAAACAACTTGCTCCAGATGTTATTATCGTAGCTGCTTTCGGTCAACTTCTACCGCAAACAGTTTTGGATATTCCGCCCTGTGGTGTTATAAACTTACACCCTTCTCTGTTGCCGAAATATAGAGGTGCAGCCCCAATTCAATGGGCATTAATTAACGGCGAGAAGGAGACTGGTGTAACACTTATGCTCTTGGATGCCGGAGAAGATACGGGGGCCATAATTTGCAGGGAGCAGATACCTATAGAACTTGAAGATACGGCAGAAAAATTGCACCATGAATTAGCGATTATTGGGGCAAGGCTTTTAGTCAAAGTGCTGGGCAACTTGCCACATGGACAACCCCCAGTAGCGACAGCGCAGAATCATGCTGAGGCAACGCATGCACCACGTTTAACTAAGACCGTTGGGCATATCAATTGGAATGAACCCGCAACGACAATACACAATCTAATTAGAGGAACTACCGGATGGCCAGGCGCATATTCATTTTTTCGAGAAGGAACGCTCCTTAAGATTATTCAAGCACTGCCGCATGAAGATACGCACGAAGTGAAACAAAAAATTCCAAATGAACTACCTGGAACCATTAAAATTACATCAGAACGACAAATGTTTGTTGTGACAGGTAAAGGTGAACTCCAATTATTGCAAGTTCAACCGGCAACTAAAAAGGTTATGGAAATATACGATTTTGTCAATGGGTATCAAATAAAAAGCGGTGAGAGTTTACCAACTTAGGTGTATAATTCGGTAATAGCCGCATAAGGATTCAGAAATGGGGATGAACAAACTTAATAAGACCTTATGGGGAATGGTCAAGATTGCAACCTATTGTCTAATTGTAACTGGAATTATAGGTTTTTTGACGGTTTTTATTGTGATTCCGCAGTGGGTTAAGTCAACAGAGATTTTGGTTCCAAACCTTGTAGGTAAACACTATTACCAAGCCTTGAATTCACTTTCCAAGGCTGGGCTGGTGGCAGAAAAAAACATTCTGAAAGCCAGTAGCAACGAAGAACCAATGGGAAATGTCGTTTCACAAGACCCCGTTGCAAATATCAGTATCAACCCCCACCATACCGTTAAACTTACAGTGAGTATTGGGCCAGATCTAACGCCTGTTCCATCAGTAATTGGAAAATCGAGAGATACGGCATACGAAACGCTTAAGTCTGCGGGTTTCCACCTAAATTCAGTCGCTTATGTCCATTCGGCAAAGTATTTGCTGGATACCGTCATAGCTCAAAGCCCATCTGAGGGTAGCCAAAGACAACGCGATAGCAAGGTGAACATATTGGTAAGTCTTGGAAGAAAACCCCTGCAAATTAAACTGCCTGACCTGAAGGATCAACCTGTAAATAAGGTTTTGCCAGCACTTGAAGCGATTGGTCTAAATGTTGAAATTGAAAACATTCCACACCCAAAAATCAAACAGGGGAGAATAATTAGTCACGAAAAACTTGTCCAAAGTGGCGATTTGATAACGTTGGAAGTCAGCGGCATAAGAGGTGAAACAGAAAACAGTGGCAGGTGGTTAACACATAGACACACTGTCAGTGAGGGAGGAGATCGGTCACTTAAAGTCAAAATTGTTGTTGTTGATGACTATAGTGAACGCGATGTAGTTGATGCAGTTTTTGCACCTGGAGTCGTCATTGACTTAGAAAAGAGAAGGATCAAGGTTTTTGGTCCTGCCCACGTAATTGTGTTTGAAGATGGAAAAAAATTGTATGAACGTCGTTATCAATAATCTTGCGGAGCATCATTAATTGTAAATCGGAGGATAGCTCAAATTTTCAAACAACCCAAAATAGCACCATCTCTATTAGCTGCTGACTTCAGCCGTTTTGGTGAAGAGGTCGAACGAGTTGTTGAGGCGGGAGCCGATTTGCTTCATTTTGATATAATGGATGGCGAATTTGTCCCAAACTTCGGTATAAGTCCCCCGTTTATTGCTGCAGTACGTGAAAAAACTGAAGTGCCATTTGATGTTCATATCATGGTAACCCGTCCGCTGCGTTATATAGATGCCCTTGCCTCTGCTGGGGCAGATCTGATTACCTTCCATATTGAGAGTGAAGATGATCCCAATGAGACAATTACCGCAATTAAGGCACATGATATTAAGGCTGGCTTGGCATTTTCACCGAAAACACCAACAGAGATAGTTATCCCCTACCTGTCATATATTGATCTTGTGTTACCAATGAGTGTTGAACCAGGATTCGGTGGACAATCATTTATACCAAGTACCCTTGAGAAAATTGAAAAATTGCATCATAAAATTCAAGATATTGATAATTCGCCTGACATTTCGGTAGATGGAGGTGTAACAGTAGATATAGGTCCACAGGCTGTCCGTCATGGTGCTACAATTCTTGTGGCAGGTACAGCAATTTTTAAAAGCGAACAACCAGAAGCAGTTATAGAAAAATTACGAACTGTAGTATAAACATGAATTCCTATATGATTGACATAAGAAAAAGATGTATACGTTCTATGTTCCTTCAATTCGAATTAATAAAAACATTGCTACGATTACTGGTTCAGAACAACACCATCTCCGAAATGTACTTCGTTTGGAACCTGGCGACACAATCCGAATTATTGATGGAAAAGGAAGCGTCTGTTTCGGAAAAATACGTGAAATAAATGCAGAGTCAACGGATACAAAAATCCTTAACTACGAGTTTCATAGAAATAATACACCGTCTTTAACGCTTTTCCAAGCGTTGCCAAAAAACGATAAGATGGTGTTGATTTTGCAGAAGACGACCGAACTTGGCGTGACACGAATTGTCCCTATGTCAACAGAACGCACATTACAGAAACCGAGTGAAAATCGTTGTGAACGTTGGCATCGTATAGTGCTGTCAGCAACAAAGCAGTGCAAACGCGCGTGGTTACCAGAACTTCATGATGTCCAAGAATTCGATGAATCTCTGAACATGATGCAAAAATACGCGCTCAGTCTAATCTTCTGGGAAAATGAGAAGCAACAACACATCAAAACAGTATTGAGAGAAAAAACAAAGGTAGAATCTATCGCATTTTTAGTTGGACCAGAAGGTGGTTTTACCGATAAAGAAGTTAACGATGCAATTGAAAAAGGATGTATTCCCGTAAAGATTGGTTCAAACATTTTGCGAACAGAAACCGCTGCAATTGCAGGAATAACCGCTGCCGCGTATGAATACCAACTTTAATTTAACACAAAAAACAATGAAGACAGCAAAACTCATTACAATGGGTTGCAAGGTTAATCAATACGACACGCAATCAATGCGGGAAACACTTGTCCGCAACGGTTACACCGTTGTAGACGAAACACAATCTGCAGACTTGTATCTCGTAAATACATGCACGGTTACAAACGCTGCTGATCAGAAAGCACGCCAAGTTATTCGGCGGGCTATCCGACAGAATCCAAACGCGGATGTATTGGTTACCGGATGTTATGCTGAAAGTGATCGAAAGGCAATTGAACAAATACCGGGTGTGACGTTTGTGTTCGGGAACCGTGAGAAAGCAGATTTTCAGACCTATCTTGATAAGTTGCAAGCCGAGATACCTCTCCAAATTCAACCTGTTCAGCACGATGCCATACGGGAACACGCGCGATTTAGCAGCGGGGTAAGCAACGCTGGCAAACGCACACGCGCCCTAATAAAGGTGCAGGATGGTTGTAGTGCTTTTTGCACCTATTGCATCATCCCTTATGTACGGGGTAGGATGACAAGTCGTCCACTTTCAGAAATAGTTGATGAAGCGCAGCGGATTGCAGATAGCGGAATCCAGGAAATTGTGATTACCGGCGTACATCTTGGTGCTTATGGACAAGATACAGGAAGAGACAAAGACATTGCAGACATCTTAGAACAGATACACGGAATTAATGGGATTGAACGCATCCGCTTCAGTTCAATAGAACCGATGTATTTTCCAGATATCCTTTCTGATCGGATGTCGGCGTTGCCAAAGTGTATGCCCCACTTCCATATTCCTATTCAATCGGGATCAGATAATGTTTTACGTAGAATGCGCCGGCGTTATACGACCAAAGAGTTTGCACACCTTGTTGACACGCTGCGTACACGTTTTACCGATGATGTTGGTATAACGACAGATATAATGGTCGGATTTCCCGGCGAGACAGATACAGATTTCAAGGATTCACTGCAGTTCGTTGAAAAAATTGGATTCAGTCAGCTGCACGTATTTCGGTACTCCCCGCGTAAAGGCACCCCTGCAGCCACTTATTCCGATCAGGTTGCACCACACATTTCCGCAGAGCGAAGCAGTGCGATGATCGAATTAGGAAATCAACTCAATTTTGCGTTTCGAAAGCGGATGCTGGGCAAAGAAAGAAACGTGTTGGTAGAAGAGAGTTGGGAAGGCAAAAGAAACTTTCTTGCGGGATTTACAGATAACTATCTCCGCGTGCTTTTAGATGCCCCAGATTCTACGATAAATCAAATTCTTAGGGTTAAGTTAACAACTTTAGATGACGAATTCGTTTACGGAATGTGTTAACAACACCTATTAATAAAAAATTGGGCATAAACCTCGCCCTATATTATCTTTTCCTTGGAGGAAACATTTTGTCAAAATTAAAAATCATTTTTGTATTATTTGTCCTACTCTTTGCTGTGTCAGGATGTGAAAGAATAACAGATACAGTAATATTGCCTGCCGATACTTCAGATACGCAACCTCTCACAGTGATGACTTATAATGTCTATGTCGGCAGCAGTGCTGAACCACTTCTGTCCGTAGAAAATGTGCTACAAGCGCCAGCAGAAGTTGCAAAGATGTATAATAACGTAATGGCTTCTGATTTCCCCGGACGTGCTAAGGCAATCGCAAAAATCATAAAGACGCATCAGCCACATGTCATTGGACTACAAGAGATTTCATTAATTCGCCGTCAAAGTCCTGGGGACTTTATTCCGGACAATCCTACCCTCGCTGAAGAGGTCGTCTTCGATTATCTCCATATTTTGATGAGTGCACTTCAAGCAGAGGGTTTAAATTATCAAATCGCGGCTCAAGTTGAAAACATTGATGTTGAAATGCCTATGTTTACTGCTGCCGGCATTGTTGATGTTAGATTAACCGACTATGATGTGATACTTTCTCGCAGCGATGTTGAAATATCAAATCCGATGGCAGCTAACTACAAAAATTCGCTTACAATTGAAATGCTTGGGCTTGCTGTGAAAAGAGGTTATGCTGCTGTAGATGCCACTGTTTCTGGCGTTACTTACCGCGTTGTGAATACACACTTAGAGAGGCTCACAGAGGAAAATCGCGTTGCACAAACACAAGAACTTGTGGATAGTCTTAGCAGCGAGACAATGCCGATTATATTGTTAGGTGATTTCAATTCGAGAGCACCCGACGGCACAGGATACCAAATTTTATTATCGGCGGGTTACGCTGATGTTTGGCAGATGGATTCGGAGGGGACAGGTAATACTTGCTGTCAAGATGATGACATTCTAAACGAGATGAGCGATCTCTCTGTCCGGATTGACCAAATTTTTGTGCGTAATCTGCAATTACCTACTTCCGTCATGACACAGACCGTAGGGGATAAATCTTCAGATCGGTTAGTCTCTGGATTGTGGCCATCTGATCATGCTGGTGTTGTTGCACAGTTTACATTTGAGTAGGATAGCCTGTCTGGTCATTTAACAAAGACGGTTTCTCACATGAGAAACCCATAGGTGTCAATTTAAGAAAATATCTGAGTTATTGTGAACACCTCTAAATCGGCATGCAGATTGAGACTGTCTTATATTCAGTCCCGCTGAATGCCACAAAGGCATTCATAGCGTTGATTTGGTAGGGACGATATGTTTATAGAAAAAATGTTACCTACCGCCTCTTGAGTTCCGTAGGAACGACATATCTGACTGGTAGACTGAGGCGACAACATACCGCCCCTACGGGACTCAAGAGGTTTATCCATGTTTGAAAATTGCTTAAGTTTATGGGTTGAACCGCAGGTGAAACCCAACCCTTTGAGCCTATAAAAGCGTTTTATGTTGGGTTTCGTGCCTCAACCCAACCTACAAGAGGGATAGAACCACCCAAACATGATTGGAAAATCCTTAAGTTGACACCTATAGGTTTCTCACATGAGAAACTCGTCTTTGCTTTAAATAGGTTTGTGTTGTTTGTCCTGTGGCTACTCTGATGCTGCCTCAATAATCATATCCTGCGGCATGCCGTTAAGAATTTGACGCACACCGACACTTTTGATAGGATTGCGGTTATCATCAAACCCAGAAATACTTGTCGCACCTTCGTAGTTTGTGATTTTAGCAATTGCATCGCGAATCGCAGCCGGATCATCTGCCGATCCTACGTTCTCAATTGCCATTGCCAAAATTTTCATGGCATCATAGCCAGTTGCAGCAATCCCGTCAACAGAACCATATTCCATCGCATAAGCAGAAATAAAACCTACAGCATCAGGGTCTAAGTTGGTACAATAGTAACCATCAACAGGTTCATTATCCTCTAAAGTTGTAGATATCAGCGGATCGTCCCAACCATCGCTACCAATGAAGGTAGATGTAATTTCCATGGCACGTGCTTGTGCCATTATCCGCGGTACCGATTTCGGAAAACTGGCGAGAAGAAGCACATCAGGATTTGCTTCTTTAACTGCAGTAAGTTGGGAATCAAACATCGTCCCGTCATTCCCAGAATATGTTTGTTCTACAACTACGCTTCCACCAAGTTCTGTAAAACTTGCCTTAAATGCTCCGACAAAACCCTCAGAATAAACATCTTTATCCTGCCAAATCATTGCTGCGGTTTTTGCTTCAAGTTGCTCTACGGCAACCTTTGCCAGAAGTTTTGCTTGTAAAACATTGGAACCTCCAATGAGAAACATAAGATCGTTTGGGTCAGTGGCTTCTGCTGTCACCTCTGCCCTTGTTGCTCCCAAAAGCACAGGCACAGTTGCAACCGGACCAACTTTCACCGCATGACTCGAAAACAAAGGACCTAATATCGCAACAACATTGTCCATCTCAACCAAATCTGTTGCAGATTGAACCACGGTATCTGTTGTTTCCTTTTTAAAGACAAGTTCAATCTGCATGCCAAGCACACCACCAGCTGCGTTGATTTCAGCTTGGGCGAGTTTTGCCCCGTTGCCAAAAGTGATGTAATTTGGATGTGGGTGAATCAAACCTACTTTAAGCGTAGACACCATTTCGTCGTCCGTAGGAGGCATCATATCCATCATTTTTTCGCACCCAGAAAGCCAAGCGACTGAGAGTGTAAGGAACACACAGAGTGTTAACCTAAAAATTTTTGTGTTCATAAACTTCTCCTATTTGTAACTACCGTCACAGTGTCAGATAGTCAGATTTCTATTTATTTAATCAATACGATTATAGTATGAGTTTGTGTAGAAAGTTTCATTTCTTTGAACTGATTCGCTCATAGGTATCTTCTGCGTCCGACAAGCGAACGCAGAAGGGACCATCCAGACTATTTTGGTTATTCACTCGCTTTGGATCGCAGTAAATGTGCCCCTAAAGCACCATTCAATAGCGGAAGTAGAGCATCAATAATAATCCATACAGTTGATCGGGTTTCGGCTCCCACAGCAGTAAAGGTTGTAGCATTAAGAATCCCAAACCAGTTCCAGAAGAATATTATAGCTGCAAACATGAACCCGTAGAATAACGTGTTAGCCGCTATAAACTCTTGCACGCTCGAATTATCCCCAACTTTGTTCAGCCGAATGTAACTAAATATTAACCCCAGCACTATTGAAATAGCAGAGAGCACGTTAATGTAACCCCAAACAGAACTATACGGATTATCACTGTTGGGATCAGAAGTATGATATAAAGGTTCTATGACAGTGTGGATCGCAACTATTGCCGCAATGATGATGAGAACAACGCCTATAACTTTCTTGAGGGCATCCATGATATTTCTCCTTCCCAAATCGGGTTTATAGAATAGACCTCATAGATATAATCCTGTTAGTTTTCACAAAATTCTACCAAACTACAAACTGGTTGCTTAATTATTGGAAATCATTGGGTGTTCTTAAAGTACGCCCAAATGAATTTCAACACATTTCAATTGTGATTATAGAAAAAGAGCAGCCCTATGTCAAGCGTAAAACAATCGAATGCACATCTTACGCTTTTATTTGACAATAACTAACAACTATGGAATAATAGATAAGGTCAAGTCCTTAACATTAAACTTTAGATTAGGACATTTGACTTCATGTGGTTCTTTGGTATCAAAATACTTGATACAAAGGATATTTTTCAGCGTTAACATATCAGGGAGAGGGTAGTAACGCAATTATTAATTCCCCTCCTGGTTTTTTAATTTTAAAATTAAGGAGATTCAAAATGTACATTAAAAAAATCACAATATTCACCTCTATTTTGGCAATTATTGCCTTGGCTGTAGGGTTTGTAGGTTGCGAAAGGATCGCACCGATGATACCTGATGGTGAAATGCCTGAGATGATGGATGAAGACATTACTATTGGTGTTGTCGTGTCTCTGACAGGGAAAGATGCCCAACCGTATGGTCTTCCAATGAAACGCGGCTTTATCATGGCACGAGATGAGATTAACAACGCAATGCACGGTGGTGGGAGCATAAAGTTTATCCTTGAGGATGATAAAAGTTCCGAAGAAGGAGCGATTGCAGCCGTCCAAAAATTGGTTGATAGAGATGTCCCTGCTATTGTCGGGATTGCCATTTCAGATTACCTTGAAGATGCTTTTCCGGTAGCGCAAGATGCGGGGGTGGTCGCTTTTAGCTCAGTATCCTCCGCTGCGGGTTTGAGCAGCATTGGGGATTTTGTTTTCCGCACCGGTCTCGCTGTAGACATAGTGAATCCCAGTGGTGTGATGCTCACTCACGAGCAACTTGGCTATAAGAAAGTTGCACTGATATACGATGCCGCTGACACCTACTCCATAAGTAGCAACGATGAGTTGAAGACAGCACTTGAGGCAAACGGTGTCACCATTCTGACTGAGCAAACCTTTAAAACCAAAGATATAGATTTTCGTACACAATTAACCAGCATAAAAGATATGAAACCTGATGCCCTCTTTATCTCTGCACTGTCAGTAGAGATGACGCAGGTTATCATTCAAGCTGGGGAACTGGGTATCCCCGACACTGTCCAACTTATTGTTCCTGATTTGACTGCAGCAGAAATTCAACAAGCGGGTGCTGCCGCCGAAGGCGCGATCGCTTTTTCTGGTTGGACGAGTC
>JAPPCZ010000010.1 GCA_028824685.1 Candidatus Poribacteria bacterium | reverse complement strand
ATATAGCTATAGATGAAATCATAAATATGTATCATTAATTCTAAACTTTACTATAGTTTTCAGTTTTTCTGCACATTCGCTCATGTAAAAGATGTATGCGATTATTTTTAATGAAGTCAATGGCCACAAGGGTTGAATGTTTTCATTAGCACTCATTCTTTACATGAGCCCTGCACATTTTATTGCAAACGTTAATATTTTATAGTCGCATTCTAGTCCGGGTAGAGCGAAGCAAAACCCGACAATCTTAGTGTGACAGTGCGGTCATGTCGGGTTTTATAAACTCAACCCGACCTACAATATAAACTTGCAGTAAAATCTATTAACCGATTATTCTTAAAACTGAATAACCCTGACAAGAAATGGGTGTGTAAAGTTTTTGTACAAATACGAGTTGTAGAGTTGTTGTAATACCAAATTAACAAGATTAATCTTGTTAATTTAGTATTAGAAGCACAGCACCCGGAAGTTTTGTATATTTCGGTTCTACATCTGCTTGACACCGACCAACTTGATACCTCTGTGCTTCATGGAGATGGGTCAAATACCGTCGTAAAAAAAGGGTGACAGCATCGGTTATTCGGGGCACAAACATCAAAAAGGTGAAAAAGAGTTGACCATCACTGACAATCACGGGTTCATCATCGGTCCGATAACCATCAAACCGGTCAACCAACATGATACAACGCTTTTGACCGAAGCATTCACCGAACTCATCGCCTTTGCCAATCGCATCGGCATGAAACTCAATGCATCTGCTCTAACGCTGGATTCCGGCTTTGGCTCCAAGGCGCATCATAACATTATCAAAGAACAAGGTCTGGTTCCTGTGATCTATCCGAACCGACGGAATGCCAAAGCACCTATTGTCATCGCTCGCAGGTTACGATGGTTTCGCAAAGATATCTACAAAGACCGCTATAAAGTAGAGCGAACTTTCGGTTGGCAAGATACTTATCGGAAACTCACACTTAGCTACGATAAACTGAAAGAAACCCGTTTAGGTTTTGGTAACTTAGCATATTCAATGATAAACTTTCGTGTGACTTTCAACGATGCTTAGCCCGGACTCGCTATGAGTTCTATATATAATTCACCATATTTAACAATGAATTATAAGATTACACATAACACTCAGTACAGTTATAACAGTCTTGTCAACCTTTGTCATAACGAAGCACGACTGATGCCACGAAGTTTCGCCCAACAAGTCTGCACACAAAGTGAATTTACTGTTGAACCGGAACCAACAAGTTACCGTGAACGAAAGGATTTCTTCGGAAATACTGTTTGTTATTTCACAATCCAACGTCCACATCAAGATTTGAGCGTTACGGTTACAAGCCATGTGGAGATGAAAGATCCCCAAATACAAACGGATGCTGTGAAGGATATAGTCTGGGAAACTGTTCAAGAGCAGTTACATACTGATCAGAATGCTGAAATTTTGGAGATACGGCAATACATGCTTGACTCTCCAATGATCCAGGATATGCCCGGACTTCACACTTACGCGGATAGTTCATTCACTAAAGGACGTTCCTTACTGGAAGTGGTAGAAGATTTAATAAAGCGTCTTTACGAAGATTTTACCTACGACCCAAATTTTACCACCATTGCTACACCTCTGGCAGAAGTGATAGAATACCGTCGCGGTGTGTGCCAAGACTTTGCACATCTCGGAATTGGTTGTTTGCGTTCGATGGGTTTGGCAGCGCGATACGTCAGTGGATACATTGAAACGGTAGCACAACCAGACCAAGAACAGTTAGTAGGAACAAGTGCGTCGCACGCGTGGTTTTCAGTTTATCTGCCGGACATTGGCTGGATAGATTTTGACCCGACCAACAACCAAATTCCGACTAACCGACATATCACGGTTGCTTGGGGTAGAGACTACTCAGACGTAACACCGCTCAAAGGAGTTGTTTTTGGAAGTGGCACGCACGAATTGTCAGTTTCGGTGGATTGCAGAGCAGTTTAGGTTCCGGATAGTTGTAAGCGTGCAGCAATTGGTAGTTGAAATAGTTCTTCCCGTAATAAACGCGTAGAGAAAAATAAAACTTCAAGATTTTCTATTTCACCTGTATCCGGATTAAAACGCGCAATAATTTCGTCATCAAGTTCTTCGCTCTCCTGTTCAGGATAAGGTTCACAAGTGTTTATATACAAAATATCAACATCTCGATCATACTGAAATGTTAGTTTCGTTTCCATTCAATTTTTCCTTCCCTCGACAGTCTTCTTGTGATATAAGCCGTAATAATCCAATGACGTACTAACGGAATTGAATCACTGACTACAACGACAACAACATGCTTACCTCCACGTAATTCTTCAAACCAACGACTGAATAATCGTGCGTTCCCAAAACGAGGACTGCTACGAATTTCATCTGGTAAAGCCAATGTATCACTGATACATTGCCGATGTTCTGGCAGTAGATCGGGATGACGAAGGGTAATATGGTACTCTCGCTCGTCAGTTAGTTCAACATCATTACCCAGATAAGGACATATAAAATATGCCATAAACGAATTCGATCTTTCTAATGCTCATCTAAGGAATGTCAATCAATAATCAATTTGAGAATAAAAGAGGTTAAGTTTATATCATTCCCTGATAGAAAGTACACCATCTCTGCTTACACTGACAAGTTGCTGTTTATCGGTTTGATCACTGCCCCAGAACGCCAATTCCCACACAAAGCCTTCTGGTGCAGGTATAGTGGACATGAGACCCTGTGCATTCACGTTCCATAGCCGGATTTCTGGATCTCTCCCACCACTTGCAAGTATTTTTCCATCAATAGAGAACGCTAACGCATTTACTGAATCTGAATGTGCATTAAAGGTTGAAAGAAGATGTTTACTGTCCAGGTCCCATAGCCGCACTGTAGTGTCTGATCCACCACTGGCGAGTAATTTACCGTCAGGGGAAAACGCCAAAGTCAACACTAATCCATCGTGTGCTGCAATAGATGACAATTGACGACCTGTTTCTACTTCCCATTCTCGTATCTTACCGTCTGCACCACCACTGACAACCGTATTTCCATCTGATGAGAAGGTTAACGCTCTAATTCTGGCGGGGTCAGCAGTTGAGCCGCTCAACATACGCGCTGTTTCTTCATTCCACGCGGTCAGTGGCACACCGTCTGGAGATGATGCTAACGCGCTGACTAAGCTTGAAGATTCGCCAGCGAGTGTTGCTATTTCGTTAGCAGTATCTGCGTCCCATAGTCGGAGGGTACTATCCTCACTTGCACTGGCGACGGTGTGATTATCTGGCGCGAATGCTATCGCACGGATTCTATCTGTGTGTCCTGAAAGCACAGCAGATTGCGCTCCACTGGCTAAATCGTATATCCAGATTCGTTCCGCACCGCCCGCAGCAAGTCGAGAACCATTTGCTGAAAACGCGATTTCGTTTATCTGTTTTCTATCAAGTCTTTCTCTAAAACCTTGCGGCAATTCGGCTTGGGTGTAGTTGTTAAACAATTTATTGTTATCCATCTTATTTCTTCAAATTTCCGTATGAGTATTCACATTTATAGCGAACTTTGAAAATAAAGAAACACATTTTTTAGGATTATTAGTTTTCAGTTTTTCTGGGCATTTAATTGCAAACGTTGATATTTTATAGTCGCATTGTAGGTCCAAATCAACGCTATGAATGCCTTTGGTAGAATGCGCTTGGTAGAATGCGCTTTTGGCATTCTACATGATTCTACATGATTCAGCGGGTAGAGCGAAGCAAAACCCGACAATCTTAGTGTGACAGTGCGATCATGTCGGGTTTCGTAAACTCAACCCGACCTACAATATAAACTCACAGTAAACCTATTAACCGATAATTCTATAAAACTGAATAACCCTGCACATTTTTTATAGGAACGATCTCCGAATCGCGACAACCTCACTGATAGTCGGGAATCCAAATCAAGAAATCAACGGTATGAACGCCTATAGGCGTTCCCCCAAATCAACGCCACATGCCTGTAGGCATCTGTCCAAATCAACGCCGAATGCGCTTTTTGGCATTCGGCGGGTATGAATGACATTTAGTCATTCCCCGGAGTTCCCTCCTACAACTCAAAATGTCTCGTTAATTCTAAAGTTACTATAAATCAATCGTTAGTGTTTGCGCGAAACCGTTCAAGTTCGGCTAAAGCTTTTGCGAGTTCAGCTTCAGCATGTTTTCGAGCAATGGATTCCTGTTCTGCACGTTGTTCAGGTGGTTGCAACCATTCCTGGATGTCTGGATTGTATAGACCCAGTACACCATCACGTTCACCAAGTTCTAAACCGAGCACATGGGAAGGAAACCGTTCATCAATAAACTCAATCTCTTGATACGCACCTTCTACCAAGCGATAACCTATAAAGTTCGGATTTATCTCACCATACGGATCGTAAATATAATACTCTTCAACTTTAAGCACTGATGCGTAAAGATCCTTCTTATGCCCAATATCGTTTTGATGTGTACTTGCACTTGCTACTTCTAACACAAAGTCTGGGGTTTGCCCTTCTTCCCATGTCAAAAAGGTACGACGTGGTTTCTCTGATACGCCGAAGACGACGAACACATCAGGCGCAACTGACTTTTTGGGGTTACCTTCCTCATAGTATATCAGCAGATTTCCCGAAACATATACGTCATTTCTGTTTTCAAAATTGTGTGTTAACATTTTGATGATATCAAACATTAAATTTCTATGTAAATCGGTCTCTGCCATAGGTTTACCGTCCGTTTCGGGATAGACGATTGCTGGTGCCGAGTGTATTTTTTGTTGCATCGTACCATCTCCTGAATAATAACTGGACGAAGATAGATTCGAATTCTACTATTAATTGGGTCTTTCTTGTAAGTATATCAGATAAAGTATGGAAAGTCAATCAATTTGTAAGTGGTAACCAGGGTTATTTAGTTTTAGGTTTTCTGGTATATTTTTTCACATTTCTATGAACTATCTGTAGGTCGGGTAGAGCGAAGCGAAACCCATAAATCAAGAAATCAACGGTATGAACGCCATTAAGGCGTTCCCCGGGTATGAATGCCATTAGGCATTCCCCGGGCATCAATTTAGTGAATAACGTTTGTGTATCTGATACACCTGTCGCCCCTCTGGGGCTTGCTCCTGGTGGGATCAACGTTTTCTATACACCTTTCGCCTCTCCGAGGCTATGGTCAATCACATCTCAGCACCAGCGGTGCGAAAGATGTCTGGTATAAGATCGGATTTCCAAAGGTATCAAACAAGAAACATGTTCTTAAATTGACACTTATGGGTTTCGCCTGCGACACCCGACCTACGAAATAAACTATTAGTAACACCCATCAACTGATAATTCTTAAAACTAAATAACTCTGAAGTGGTAAGGGTAGTGCTTTGTCAACATATTATTGTAGGTCGCGATTCGGAGATCGCTCCTAATGGAATGTATTTTCTTGTAGGAGGGAACTCCGATTCCCCGACTTCATTCAAGAACCATCAATTAACACTTGACTAAGCAGTAGATTAGGATCGGTTAGGAAGATGTATTATTTAGGAAGAGCGTTAAACGCACCTGATGCGATAAGAGTTTCAATAACCTGTTCGTTCATCTCTGTAGAATCAAAACGATCACGGAAGTCTTGAATAGATGTGAATAAACCGCCATGATTTCTTTCCATAAGAAGTAAATCTATCACTTCATCACTCACGGCTTTCAGAGCAACAAACCCGAAACGGATATCGTTTCCATCTACGATGAAGTTCCTTTCACTGGTGTTGATATCAAGCGGTAACAGATTTATTTTTACATCCAAGAAATCAGCGAGTTTTGCACATTCAGCTTGGTAACGTTTGATCTTTTCCTTATCCGCTGCCTCTCCAGTCATCATTGCTGCCATAAATTCATGTGGATAGTGCGTTTTCAAATATGCCATACGGTAGGCTAATAGAGCATAAGCGACAGAGTGGGATTTGTTGAAAGCATATCTGCCAAGTTGTTCAAGGTGGTCGTATATCTCCTCTGCTTCTTTGGTGGAGAGACCTTTTTGAACTGCACTATTGATGAATTTCGGACGTTGTTCATTGATCACATCCACTTTCTTTTTACCCATCGCGTCTCTGAGAATATCTGTCTCACTAAGCGTGAACCCAGTTAAATCAGACATAATCTGCATTATCTGTTCTTGATAGATACAGACACCAAAAGTGCTTTTGAGCGCATTTTCAAATAAAGGATGATTATATTCTACTGGTTGAACCCCGTTTTTGCGATCAATGAACTGTTGCATATCACCGTTTCCCAATGGCCCCGGACGATAGAGCGCAGGAATCGCGGAAAACACCTCAAAGTTATCTGCCTTGAGCTCAGTAACCACCTTATACATACCAGCAGACGTTTCTAATTGGAACAACCCTGCAATCAATCCTTGACTAATGAGTGAATATGTCTGTTTATCGTCGAATGGAATGTTTTCAAGTGTAATCTTGTGGTCGTGGTTCTCCCAAATCATATTGAGGCAGTCCGCAACCTCTGAAAGACTTCGCACACCAAGCGTATCAAGCTTAATGATGCCAACATCTTCAACCGTTTTTCCTTCAAACTGTGTTGCGACTTGTCCTTGTCTATCCTTAAAAAGTGGGGCGTAATTGCTAAGAGGCCCGTCTGAAATGATAATAGCAGAAGCATGGCAGGAGACATGCCGTTTCATACCTTCTACTGCTTTACTTATTTCGATTAACTCTCTATTTTCAGGGAGTTCAGCAAGCGTCTGGAATTCAGGCACTTGTTCTAACGTCTCACCAAGCGTAATACCCGGCTGGTTTGGAATCAGTCTTGTCAACGTTTCTATATTATCAAGAGGGATTTCAAGGGCACGTCCGACATCTTTGATAGCGGCTTTTGCCCTCAACGTAGTAAAGACAGCAACTTTACCGACAGAATCATGACCGTATTTTCTCACGAGATAATCAATCACATCGTCACGGGCATGATCAGCGAAATCTATATCAATGTCCGGCGGATTCATTCTATCAGGGTTTAAAAACCTTTCAAACAAACATCCGTGGTCCATCGGATTGAAATTGATTACACCGAGTGCATAAAGCACGAGGCTGCTCGCAGCAGAGCCGCGAGCAGAGGGTAAATATCCCTGTTGATTCCCGTAGCCAACGTAATCCCCAACAATCAGGAAATAGTTGGCGTAGCCGGTTTGTTGAATAATGTCCAATTCGTATTCCAATTGTTTTCGAATTGGCTCGGAGAGATGTCCTCCAATTTTTTCACGCAAACCTTCGTAGCACTGTTCTTTCAGATAACTGTCCTGTGTATATCCTTCGGGAATCTCAAATATCGGCATAGCGCTTTCGCTGTAGTCCAGTTGCAGATTACACCGATTAGCAATTTCAACTGTATTGATAATTGCTTCAGATGGATAATCTTTCAGTGCTTCCTGCATTTCGTTAACATTCTTAAAGTAAAAGTGATTGTTAAATCTTATCCGTTTAGGGTCGTTAACGGTCTTCTTTGTCTGAATACAGAGCAGAATTTCATGCATTCGGTGGTCAGATTTTTGGAGGTAGTGGCAATCGTTTGTTCCAACGATAGGGAGATTAAACTCATTTGCGAGTTCCACCATCATTGGATATGCTGCTAACTCCTTATCAATATAGTGGTTTTGGAGTTCAACGAAGAGGTTGTCCTCTCCCATGATGTCTTTCAATTCTAACAAGTTTCGGACTGCTTCGTCTCTTTGATTAGAACAGATTAGCCGCGGCACTATTCCATTGATACATCCTGTCAGAGCGATAATACCAGCATGATATTCACGTAGCATTTGCATATTGATGCATGGTTTTCTATGGAAACCTTGTGTATATCCCAACGATGTTAATTCTAAAAGATTGTGATATCCTTCAGCGTCTTCTGCAAGGAGCGTGAGATGGGACGGTGAATATCGGGAATTGGCATCTGACTTTTCCTTTTCCGTTTCGACATATACCTCACATCCGACAATGGGATTAACTCCGGCTGCTTTTGCAGTGTTGTAAAATTCCCATGCACCGAACATGTTCCCGTGGTCTGTAAGTGCAACAGCAGGGGAACTGTTCTCAATTGCCCACTGCACCATATCTGGTATCCGACATGCACCGTCCAACAGACTGTATTCACTGTGATTGTGCAGATGGACAAATTCTGAAGCGGTTGCAGGTGAAATCATATTACCTTGTTTGGTAGATGCGCCATGTTCGGTGTTAGAAATTGTAGAACTCTGTCCTTTTGGTGAATCAACCCCACTCGCAAGTAAAGTCACTAACACCTCATCGCTTAATTCCAACTCATCTTTGTAGGCTAACCCGAAAATAGGTCGGGCATTCTCACATGTTTCAACAATTACTTTCATGGTTTGGTCCAATTCATGCATCGTAAAATTTGGTGGAGAAGCGATATTAACAATCATCACGGTATCTCCTGTGATGCTGTTTTCTTCAAGTAGAGGGGAAGTAATTGCGTTTTCTGCAGCGATCTTTGCACGATTTTCACCTTTCGCTTTTCCTATACTCATAAGGACAGTCCCTTGGTCGCGCAGCATACTTTGAATATCATCAAAGTCAACATTAATTTCACCGGATTCTATAATAATATCTGTTATTGTGTTCACCCCTTGTAGTAGAATATTATCACTTTCTTCGAGAGCCTCCTGCATTGATAATTCTCGGTCAGTCAAGTCCAATATCCGCTGGTTCGGCACCACAATGAGAGCATCTGCGCGAGTGTGAGAACCACTTTGCATTTCTCTCACTCCGTATTCTGCTCGTTCCGATCGGTGTTCTCCTTCAGAATCAAACGGACGTGTTACAAAGCAAACTGTTAATGCCTCCTGTTCTCGTGCAAGTGAGGCAATTAGAGGTGCAGCGGCAGTGCCTGTTCCTCCACCCATGCCAGCGATGATAATAACCATCTCGGCATCTGTAACAGTGGAACGGAGTTTATCCATGTTTTCCGCAGCCGCTCTTCTTCCCAGTTCCAGACTCCCGTCCGTGCTTTGTCCTTGAACGGTGTTGACGCCTATTTGCACTTGTGTTGCTTCGCTGCAAGTGTTAAGTGTTTCCTCGTCTGTATCCACAACGTAGAATTCAGTCTCTCTCCAACGATCACCAATTATTTGTTTAACTATATTGCAACCCGCTCCGCCGATACCGATGATCTTTAATTTATTTGGTGTCCTCTGATTCTGATCCTGTTCAAGAGTCATAGTTCCCCTCCTTATAGGTTCTACATCTACCTCAAATTCCTTGCGGAGAAGTTGTCGCACTTCGCTTAGCCTCGTCTTGACAGTGCCAATTGCTAAGTTGAGTTCATCTGCAATCTCTTTAATACTCCACAATTCAAGGTAGTACAATATTGCTATAGAACGCACTTTCTGTGGTAGGTGATGTACTGCCTCTCTTGCATCTGCCCTAAGTCTTGCTTCATTAAAACGCTGCTCTGCTTCTCTATCAATCTGCAAAGCTAACTCTTCATAACTGAGCATAATCTCGTTTTGCCGATGTAAGTTGGCGGCATAATATCTATTGCAAGCGGTGAAAGCAATCCGCCTTAACCATCCGCCAAAACTTTCAGCTTTTCGTAGACCGATGATGTTTTCCCAAACAGCCATCCAGATGTCCATAAGAATTTCTTCGGCATCCCGTCTTTGTCTTGAATTTTCGACAATGATGTTCCAAATTCGTGGACTATATCTGGACATTAATTCAGTGAATGCTGGTTCATCACGAGCTTGAACAAGTCGAACCAGTTCTGCATCTGTTAAATTGTTTGGGTTGACGAAATTGTAGTTCATAAACAGAACTCCCAATTAGATTTCGGTTATAAAGAGGGGAATATTTTGGGAAACGGTTTAAAAAAATGCGAAAAAGTTTTGACACCGTTTTTTATACACCTTTTGCCTCTCCGAGGCTAAGGTCAATCATATCTTAGCCCCTGCTAAATGTCAAAAAGCGCATTTGGCGTTGATTTGGACACGTAGGATTAGATAAGGTTTCCATGTCGGGTTTCGCTTCGCTCTACCCGACCTACAGATAGTTTATAGAAATGTGAAAAAATATACCAGAAAACCTAAAACTAAATAACCCTGTAGTCTTATGTATCTGTTAGTGCTTTTGTATCCTGATGATTAGTATCTGCAATTTGTTCGTTTTGTTTGAGTAGATTGTGGGTTGCGATAGTTTTGAGGATATTGTGTGCGAGTCGGACATTTGTGGTAGCGCCTTTCTTGTCACTTACTTCAAATATCTGCTGTTTGATATATCCGTAGAGCGTTTCGAGTTCTATTGTGACGATGTCATCGTTTTTTAGATTTTCGTTTCGGTAACGTCCCAGGTATTCATTACGAGTTTGGTTAAATAGTTCACGATATTTTTGTGGAAATTGAGGATTCTTTATGTTGTACCTTCGTAGTTGATTTGAGATTTCTATTCTGATATCTCGTTCGTGTGTATCAACTTGATTCTGATATGCAGCGAGGTGTTGTGCGTGTAATGTGTTACACTTCTGTTCGATTAGCTGCGTATACTCAATCTCAATCTGCTCTTGGAGTTTGGGCAGGTCTTGGTTGAATTTGTTATCTGCCTCGTTGCCGTATAGGTAATCGTATTTCTCTTTTAGTTCATCAAAGGCGATTGCAAAGTACTCATCTTTGTCAAGTTGCTCTTCTATGCTTTGATCGTTCTCATGCTGTTCCTGATTTTCATGAAGCATTGGGAGTTGTTGCATAGGAGGTGGTTGCGGTAGGTCATCAGCAAATTCTGTAAGAAATGCGTCTGTGACTTCTGTTCGTGTCATGAATTGTGCGAAACATTTGACGGCAAATTGTCTGTGTTTTTCTTCTAATTTCATTGGGATCACCTTCATTAAATCATACCGTACGGTATGAAATTTCATACCACGGTATGATTTTAAAATTCGCCCTAAACCCAGTATATGTAAGGATTTAGGGCAGTTTTCTTAAAATAGAATTAATTTTTAATATTTTAAGTTGTATTGAGGTACAACCTTTTTGCTTAAATAGTATATTTTTTGTCTTAAGAAGTGTTGTGTAGTCATTTTTGCATCTGGTTAGTTTTTTGCGTTTTTCAGGGGTGTCTGGTTCCAGTAGTATTCTCTGAAATGATTCGTCAAGTAATTTCAACATGTCGCGGAATAGTTTTAGTTCCAGATGTGTAGTCTGGTTGTTTTTGCGTTTGAGAGATCGTTTTCGTTTTTTCATACTGATATTTTAAAAGATTATGGGTGGTGATGAGAAGTTTCTGCGGTGTTTGGAACAATAGATATCCAATATATTTCCAATAAGTTTGCAGAATATAGTTGTCAGTTGGTAGGTGGGTCAGTATTTATCTGAACCATGATTTGCAGGGTTATCTTTATCCTGTGTGGATACTTTCAATCCTGATGCCATTTCTAAAATTGATGTCGCATTACCGATTTTTCTGAGGTATGGGATAGGTCGGTACAAACTGAATGAAGATTAAATAAATATTTCGGTAATTTCTTTAATCCCGTAGGGACGATATGTTTATAGAAAAACGTTGAACAACTCCTCTTCAGTCCCGTAGGGACGATATGTCCAAAATATGTCGTTGGCATACACATATCGTCCCTAATGAAGATTAAAAAATAAATTGGGTAATTGTGTGAAGTCTACTATACTGTTTAAAAAGGAGGAAAGTATTATGGCTAAACGCCACACACTTCATCTCAGTGATGAACAGTTAGAAGAACTTTGCCACCTCCGTGATACCGGTGAACCGGCGTATTTACGTGGAGCGTGCCGCTGCGTTGTTGAAAATCGCCGCGGGGACATCTTCGCATAAGGTTGCACAAAGCGGTCTATTGAAAAAACGGAAACCTGAATGGACGCACCCGATTGAAAAGTTGTGGGGATGGGTGCGGCAGTCGGTCGGACATCTGCATTGGCTTGCTGATGACTGGCAAGCACTTCAACAGCGGGTCATGGCATTCATGCAACAGTTTCAAGGCGGTTCAGAAAAACTCCTACGATATGTCGGATTATTACCCGATTAATTTATTAATCTTCATCCGACACAACTCCGCTTGTGAACTTTCACCACTCAGTGCCTCAAGCACAACTTCGGCTTTAAACTCGGGAGTGAAGTTTCTTCGTTTTCGTTTCGCCATCGGATACTCCTTCAAGTAGATGGATATTATACCACAATTTTGTCTTAGAGAGTGGACCGAATTTCCGATGGCAGTACATCCTTTTCTTTCTTTATTTTACCACATCCTCAGGTTTTACTCAATATGACTTCATACAAAAACAGGGTTATTCAGTTTTAAAAATAATCGGTTAATAGATTTTACTGTGAGTTTATCTTGTAGGTCGGGTAGAGCAAAGCGAAACCCGACACGTTTGATTCCTGTCGGGTTTCGCTTTGCTCTACCCGACCTACAATGCTATTATAACATATTAACAGTTGTGATAAAATATAGCAGAAAAACCGAAAACTGAATAACCCTGATACAAAAACATATTCGCTCATTTTTGTCATAAAAAGGATACTAGAGATAACTTGGAAACCTGACATTTTCCTTGACCCATATTTTAATCTAAACGATTGTGAGGGATAAAGTTCGTGCCAGTTCAGCATTGACTTCCTCACACAAAGCATCTAAAAAACCTTATGTACATTTGTCTCTACAAAAACTGGGGGTAAATCAGAAAAGAAAAACGGTGCAATTTTGCACTTGACAACCCAGAAAAAATATGTTAGATTTTTACAACATAGTTGTAAAAAAAATGTCCTTATTTATCAGGAAGGTTTCTTTATCGGTTTTTTGAAAATCAAGTTTAACAGTAAATAAAACTCGGACTGTTCCTTCGCGATTCCATATTTGATATATCTTCTACAAAAAGATAGAGGGTAACACCGATGCGCAATAACAAAATTTTTGCTTTATTCGGCTTTATGTTTATCAGTGCGTTAATGGTCTACTTTCTTATAAGGATAGAAGACGCCGAGCGGAAAAAGAAAGCTGCCGCTATACCAGTTGAACTGCCATATACTTGGGTAGGCAACATCAGCAAAACAACAATCGCTGAACCTTCTGGCGTAACTTATCATCCAATACGGCGTACCCTATTCGTGGTGGATGATGGTGGACATATTCATGAAATTCGTCCAGATGGGAAGGTAATCCAAACGAAGGCACTGCAAGCGCGTGACCTTGAAGGAATTACGACTAACCCGACTACTGGATGGCTTTATGCTGCTGTTGAGGATGAAGAAGTTATTTTGGAAATTGATCCGCAGACGCTCACGGTCTATCGGGAGTTTAAAGTCAATCGGACTTTTGAGGGAAAATCGCTTCTGAAAAAAGGGGGTATGGGAATAGAGGCAATCACCTTTGTTCCGGATGCTTCACACCCGGAGGGAGGAACTTTTTGGATTGGCAATCAATCATTTAGTCGCAAACCTGGTGGAGAACCTTCAGTTATATGTGAAGTTGTTGCACCGCTTCTCACCTCCGAAGCAGAAAAAGCGGAAGCCAATATTATCCGTTTCTTTGAGATGGAGTTCTTGGATATTTCTGGACTCGCCTACAATGCCAAAGCAGATTCTCTTGTGTTAATCAGCGATACAACAAACCTTTTTGTTGAACTCAAACGAGATGGTACACACCTTCAGCGATACCTATTACCAGGAGATGATCAAGAAGGGATAACATTAGATGGACTCGGCTATATGTATATTGCGCAGGAAAGTGGGCAAATCATAAAGTTAGCTGATCGCAGACTCCGTTAAAAAGTGAGATGTCTCAGTCAACATTTTGGAGGCGCAGCACAGCGACTTCAGGCATTAAATCTAAAACAGGGTTAAGAGAAGCATATTGTTCAGCGGTGTACCCGCAATCTATTCGCCATAACACCTGAACATTGCCCTCATCATAGATAACACCTGTGGCAAGTTTATTCCCTTTAGCATCTTCTAACTGGAAACTTCTGCGGCGTTTCGTGTCCATGGCAGGCCCTCTGCGATTCAGAACTTCTAAAGCCAATTATTTTAACTCAAGTTGCTATCTATTTTGTGAAACTTCTTGTAGGAGGTCTTCTAACCACGATTTATAACGGAAACCGTCAGAAACAGTGGAAAATCCATTATTTTTTTAGTAAAAAGTAACGGCTGCCCACTCATAATCCCGTAAGTAGCAACTTAGGTTAACGTGAGTTTGATAAATCCCGTAGGTTGGGTTGAACCACAGGTGAAACCCAACATTTGCAGTCTGTAAAAGCGTTTCATGTTCAAATCAACGCCAAATGCGCTTTTTGGCATTTGGCGGGTTTTGTGCCTTAACCCAACCTACATCTATATTCAATCTGATTATCAAACTCACGTTAATACTATCAAGTATCACTTGCTATTCAAGAATCTATATGTTATCCTTAAAACATATCCTGAACATTACACACCATCAATTTATGCTGAGGACAATCAGGGACCAATGAAACATACAACGAGAATTGAGCTTGTAAATTTAAAAGACTTGAATCTGGCAGAGGCAAGCGTTATTGATCCTGAGGAGGTTCGGCGTATAACTGTTGAAAACGCAGTCGTTGATACTGGTGCTTCTCGATTGTTTTTACCGAAATCACTCGTTGAACAACTCGGTTTGACACCTGTTGGTAGTAGGAAAGCGCAAACCACAAACGGTATTGTGGACAGATTTATTTATTCACCAGTACAATTTACAGTCCTTGAAAGAAGCGGAATAATTGAGGTGACAGATATACCAGAAAATGTGCCCGTGCTTGTAGGAAACATGATTTTGGAAATGCTTGATCTCTGTCTTGACATCAAAAAAGGGCTAATCTATAACCCTGACCACGATGACGAATGGATTGAAGATCAACTCTGATATTAATAAGGAATTAGATTAGAGAACTTTGTCACTACTTCTTAAAATATGTCTAAACATATTGTCTACCACATCTAAGAGATTTTACCCTCGCCGCGCTTTAACTGCATACATCGGCCACGAAAAATAGAAATCATCGCCTGCGGGTTCAACTGTATAATGCTCTTTTGCATCATCAGGTGAAAGTTGGGCAAAAGCTTCACGGATTTCGCGTACTACTTCCGGCGGATTTTTCTGTGGACGCACCCACCACAAAAACGACATAAGCGCATTTCGCGTGTGTGCTGTTTTCTCAATATCAAAACCGGCATCCGAAATCATCGCATCCCACTGAGATGGCGGATATCCATATACATGAGAATCATCGCGTAACTTTTCAACGCGATTTTGCCATGCTCTTAATTTTTCTAATTCGGGAGAAACGGAATCTACGAGACAAAAAAGCCCGTCTGTTCGTAAAACCCGGTGAACCTCGCTCAAGAATTTGGGAACATCTTGGAAGTGGTGAGGGGCAAGTCGGCAGGTAACTAAATCTAACGAAGCAGTAGCAAACGGTAAAGACTCCGCAGCAGCAACGGAAAACGTGACGTTCTCTATTGCTTGTTCCTGTGCTAACTCGGATGCTTTTACAGCCATCTCAGGCGTGAGATCCGTGGCGATTACATGTGCTACCTTAGGTGCAAGTGCAAACGCTGTAAATCCTGTACCTGTCGCAATATCCAGTGTCTTTTCTGTTCCTTTCGGATCGGCAAAATCAAGGATAACCTCAAGGGTATTGCCTTTGGCATGTGCACTGCTTTGTGCATAATAGTCAGCATGTTGGCTAAACTGTTCGCGAACGGAGGTGTGGATGGATTTCATTTTTGCGTATTCATTGTGATAAAAGGAAGGATGTCAATTAAAGAGGATTACACCACGGGCGTTTTCACCTGCTTCCATATCGGCAAATGCCTCGTTAATCTGATCAAGAGAATAATGGCGAGTAATCAGTTCATCTAACTTCAACTTTCCTTCCGTATAAAGACTGAGAAGTTTCGGCATATCTACCCGCGGTTGGCACGAACCGTAGAACGATCCGATGATCTGTTTTTCAGAGGTGACAAAGTGTTGGGCTGGAATACTAAATTCCTTTTGATGGTGTACTATTCCGACAATAACAGCAGTACCAGCGGCACGCACCATACGATATGCTTGAGCGATAGTCTCTGGATTCCCAATTACTTCAAACGCATAATCTACACCGCGACCATTTGTCAACTCACGAACTCCTTCAACCGGATCAATCTCAGCAGCATTGACAGCATCCGTTGCGCCAAAACTTTTGGCAAAGTCAAGTTTTTTCTCTGCAATATCAACAGCGATAATCTTCTCTGCTTGTGCGAGCGCAGCACCTTGAATAGCATTTAAACCGACTCCCCCTGTGCCAATAACCGCTACGGAACTACCGGGTTCAACTTTTGCAGTATTCAAGACAGCACCAACGCCTGTTGTCACACCGCACCCTACAAGTGCTGCTTTCTCTAACGCATAATCAGGGTCAATTTTGACGAGGTTTTGTTGCGGCACGACCATGTATTCCGACATCGTTGCGATCCGTGCCATTTGTAGGATTCCATCACCTGATTTGTTATAGAAGCGGTAAGTCCCATCTAATTGAAAACCGCGCTCCACATTGTAACTTTCACACAGACACACTTTTTCCATCTGACACATGTAACAATCACCGCAATAGGTGACAAATGAGAGGATTACATGGTCTCCCACCTGAAAATCTGTTACATCGCTTCCAACATGTTCAATTACACCCGCACCCTCATGTCCAAGCACAACAGCCGCATCGTAGTAGATAGCACCCGTGACAACAGAAAGGTCGGAGTGACACACCCCACTTGCAGCAGTGCGGACGAGAACCTCATTCGCTCTCGGTTCTTCTAACTCCAACTCCTCAACAACCACAGGTTGATTGTGTTCATACATGACAGCAGCGCGTGTTTTCATTTTCTCCTCTACAACTTGTGATTTACAATATAGATTCCAAATAACTTCTTGCCTTACGCATCGATTCAATCGGATCAGATTGCCCTTCATAGACAACTGAAAGACAACCGTTATACCCAACACCTCGCAAAATATCCAAAACTCGCGGGTAGTCCAGCCATTCCTCTACACCGCTATCAATCTCATAAAACTTTGTGCGGACGTAAACAGCATAAGGGGCAGTTTGTTTAATACTGGCATAGCAGTCGTAATCTGGATGAGGGGAACCGCGATGTCCACTTGCACCAGGGGAACCTGCATACTGCCCCGTATCCAAAATGTGTGTGAAATATGGGTGGTCAGTTTCATTTAAAGCACGTAAAACGGCATCCCCAGTGCGTGTAACGTTGTTGTGATTATGATTTTGAAGACCAACGAGAATCCCCGATTCGTATCCGTATTCTGCTACCTCCTTAAAGCCTTCAATCATAGGAGGCCACAATGTCTCTTCATCATCGCAATCTGCAGGTACGTAGGCAGCGAAAACCCGAACAATCGGACAACTCATAAAGGCTGCAACGTCAATCCATTGCTTAATAAGCGCAATCTGTTCGGGATGTTCAGCAACAGGTTTACCGAAATTATTGCTGACTCCGATGTAACCTAATGGCAAACCTTTTCGCATGAGGTTCATCTTTAGGTCCCGTAGATAAGTTGCATCAGTAGATTCAAAAGCACTGGAATGGAGTTCAATTACATCAAAGCCGAGATCATATACGATTTGGGCAAAATCGGTTGCTGTGGTGCCTTTGACATTCAAAGACATCGTGCCAATTTTTATCATGAAACGGTTCTCCTTTCAGAATTCGTTTCTTTTTGATCGAGGGTTAATTTCTGCGTTGACATCGTCCGTTTCATCACTGACCTCTTTAAGCAATGCTTGGGTTTGCCGATTAGAAGTTTTAAAATACGTTGTTAAAGTTTGTTGTAACTTGCCAAGCTGATGACGGTCTTCTTCAAGGGAGTCAATTCGGTTGTTTAAATTTTCTAATTGGTTGAGACGATCAAGAATATCTTGCAGCAAGTTTTCTTGCTCTCGGTAGCGTTGGCGCTCTTCTTCCAATAATTGCACTCTTTCAGTCATTAAAGCGAGATTTTCCGTTGTTTCTTTTAACTCGGCTTGTAGTGTTCGCGTAAAAGTGATTAATTTTTCCAGCGTATTCGTCGTTTTATAAACCGGTATTTCTGGATCCGTTTGAGGGAATTCTGTTGGAATCACATTTTTCTCATCTTGTTCAGGAACATCTTGTATATTTTCTTCAGCCGTATCTGTTTCAGTGATTTCAGGTGTTTCCGATTCAGAATCGAATGTATCGGCATCTGTAATCTGGAAGATGCCTAACAATTTAATATTATATGCGACGGGAGTATAGTTTTCTCTACGTTCGGTATAAGTAATTTGGACGCGAAGCTCTTCGTCAACCTTTAGCAAATTTAGGCGGGTATGGATATTGCGGATTGCAACTTCATTGTATCCAAATGCTTGATTCGATTTGGGGTTTAACTGCCGAAGATATCGGTAAAGTTCCATCACATCGGAACTCTCTCGCGAGATACCCTCTTTTGTCAAAACTCCGATTATATCCTTATCCTCGGCATCTGATGATGTATGCAAACTCGGTATGACGATATCCAGAGGCACTTCGCCTTGAATCGCTTTCATCCCAAGGATCCAACTGTTCTCTGAAAGTCTACCACTGAATACTATGAAGTCGTAACTGATTGTCATTTTTCAACCTTTGAAATCATACAAACAAGATTGTCAACACCTTATATGTTCACGTTCTATGCCAATTTATAATTCAAATACAGGTTCCATCTGTGCCCACCATTCACCTGGTTGTGCCTCTTTGATCGGTTCCTGAAAAGTTCGCATTAATTCATCCCATTCTCTACACTTCGGATGTTCTTCAAGATAGCGCGGGAAATCCCGTTCTATATCAAAGGTGTCCACAGTCTCCATTGCCATAAATAAACGCCGACCTAACAAGTAGATATTCATTTTCGTTATGCCAACCGCTTTTAGACCTGCCAATGTCTCTGGCCAAGCATCTCTATGATACGCCTTATATTGTTCAATAATTGCTGGATCGTTTTTTAGGTTCAAGGTTAAGCCGAAGTGTTTCATTTTAATCCTTCCAACGCCTTTTCGATTATTTCACTATGGTCAAATGCAAGCTGCGGTAATTCTAATGTTGAAAACCAAGCAACTTCCACAGCATCAGAACCTGCTACAGCTTTCTGTTGTTCCGAATTTATGATTCCAACGTAAGCAATAGTGATAACACGCCCGCGTGGATCACGGTCGGGATGTCCAAAAGTTCCAACTTGTGTCAGTTCAACGTCTGATATATTCGTTTCTTCGTTTAACTCGCGTAGTGCGCTTTCCTCAAGTGTTTCGTCCATTTCCAGAAAACCGCCCGGCAGTGCCCACAAGTCTTTAAAAGGAGGGTTCTTACGCCGAATTAACAAGACTTTGGGATGCGGAAAGACATCCGTCAATAACACAATATCAACAGTCACTGAGGGGCGTGGATAATCGTAACAATACACTTAAAAGATATAATACCAAATTTTAATGTTTTTTGTCAATAAATTTTATAGATAGACCAAAGCCATTCAATTGTTGAGTTTCTCCCAATTAATTATATTGTAGGAGGGAACTCCGATTCCCGGCCCCAATGTTTTCGTCGCGATTCGGAGATCGCTCCTACAAATAAATCGGGGTTACAAACCCCTCCTACAAGAGCACTACGCGACAATTGAATGCCTCTGATAGATAGACAGGATTATTTAGTTTTAGGCATTTTAGTTGATGTGTATTACTTAGAGTTATAGTGTGGGTAGGTAAGGTTTACACGAAAACCATAGGTAAAATATAAGTCCTATCTGAATATAAGTAACTGCTTTAGTCCCGTGAATCAACGCCAAATATGCCAAATCAAGAAATCAACGGTATGAATGACGTTTAGTCATTCCCCGGGTATGAATGCCATTTAGGCATTCCCCGCGAGCGTGCCTGCTACCTTTAAATCAATGTTTAAGTTGATACATAAGGGAGATCACAAGCAAACCCGACGGATGATATGGACTATCAGTAATACTCATTAACTGAAAATTCTTAAAACTAAATAATCTTGGGTTTACCCTTGACACGCGTTAAAGAAACATATATATTAACCACATGATGAGACTCTTATCCATAAACGTTTCAAAACCGAAACCTATTACCTACAATGGTAAAATCGTACATACGGGGATTTTTAAAGAACCGATATCCGGTACTGTTATGCTCAGAGAAAAAAATATTGACGGTGATGGCCAAGGCGACCTGAAGGTGCATGGCGGCACTTACAAAGCTACCTACGGCTATCCAATTGAACATTATTCGCATTGGCAGCAGGAATTAAACAGAGATGACTTATCTTATGGACAATTCGGTGAAAACCTGACTGTTGAGGGCATGCTGGAAGATGAAGTACACATTGGGGATATTTTTCAGATAGGGACAACAGTAAAACTTCAAATTACACAACCTCGTGTTCCCTGTTTCAAACTGGGATATAAAATGGGGTTGCCAGAGTTTCCGAAACAGTTTTTGGAGAGTCGGCGAGTCGGTTTCTACTTCCGTGTGTTCGCAGAAGGTGAGATTACCGCAGGCGATGCAATTTCACGTATTGAAATTGCATCGGAACCGATGAGCGTTCAAGAGATTCTCAATCTACGTTATTTTAATACAGATAACCATGAAAAGATAGCAAAAGCGAGAAAACTACCTGCGCTCTCTCCGAGTTGGAAAAAAGATTTTACCAGCATCTTGCAAGCCAAGGACTTGATTTAGAGAAAATGAAGATATTCAAAGCAGATACTAAAAAGGAAACAAGTGAAGCAGCAGCGAAAGCCGCAAGCACAAAACTGCAAGAAGCGATTTCTGCCAATAAGCATGCCCGCTTCATTGTTGCAACGGGAGCATCACAATTCGATTTTCTCAGTGCATTCACCTCTAATGCATCAATTGATTGGACAAAAACGACGATGTTTCATCTGGATGAGTACATTGGGATTTCAGATACGCATCCAGCGAGTTTTTGTAAATATCTACAGGAGCGATTAGTGGATATCGTGCAACCGGGAACGGTGTATTTCCTGAACGGTGAAACAAACGACCCCCAATCCGAATGTGACAGGCTGAATCAGATTATTTCACAACACCAAATAGATGTGGCTTTTGTGGGGATCGGTGAAAATGGTCATCTTGCGTTTAACGATCCGCCTGCTGATTTTGAAACAGAGGACCCTTATATTGTAGTTGAATTAGATGAGGCGTGCCGTCTGCAGCAAGTAGGTGAGGGATGGTTCAATGGATTAGATGATGTGCCAACTCATGCGATCTCAATGTCCATTCGTCAAATTATGAAGGCGAAAACGATAATTTGTACAGTGCCAGATGAACGAAAAGCAGAGGCGGTGCAGAATTGTTTGCACGGTGAGATTACCCCGATGCACCCTGCCTCTATTTTACAAAAGCATCCAGATTGTACGGTATATCTGGATGCGGGGTCAGCATCTCTATTATAGTGGATTCTACAATTAACTTTACATTTGGACTGTGAATCAACGCTGAATGCGCTTTTGGCATTCAGCGGGAGGGAACTCCGATTCCCGACTATTAGGGGTTTCGTCGCGATTCGGAGATCGTAATCAACGGTATGAATGCCATTTAGGCATTCCCCGCCTACAGAATATATGTAAACTTATTTACATAATTTATTATATAAGGGACGGTTGAAACCCTGTCCTTATAACATTTGACTTAGTGTGCCGTTTTGATCTGTCCCCAAGTGACAGCGAGTTTATTTTTTGGAGCAACATCAGCCGCAATTTGACCTAAACCGTAGAGGATAGACCGGTGAATGAGTTCCCATCCGTCCTCTGTTACCATTTGCCAAGCGGTAGAGTGGGGCCAGATGTTGATATGTATCGCTTTCGTAGTGCCTTTGAGTGTTTTCGCGCCTTTTTCATAGACGGAAACGGCAACGAGATCGTTGTTGTCTGTGCGGACAGCTAATATATCAACATCACCGTCTAAGCCACTACACGTCATAAGTTGCGCTGCGGGTTGACTGACCGTGATGTCTCCTTTGAATCCTGCGGTTATGGGATGATCTGTGTCAATAATTGTTATTTTATCACCTGCATCGGAGTTGAATGTGCCATCTGGTGAGAAGCCCATATCATCGTAAGTGAATGATTCTGCATTAACAACAGGGACGGTTGAATCTGTGTAAGCGCCCAGAATGTTAGCACTAGAGGTTGACTCTGAAATAAAGACAAGATCTATGCCAGCAAGATCGACAGGATGTTTCGCACCGTGCGCGTGAGGTTCAACGACGTAACCCCACTTTTCAAGGTTTTCAATGAGAAGATTGTCCTTCGGATCAGGTGCCCCGGATCCTACGAGAGCCAATTTTTCTCCTTTAGCCATAGCAATACTTGTTAACAGAAGTAACATAAGAATGGGGTAAAAAATGTGACGATACATAGTAAGAGTTTCCTCCTTCTGGTATGTGTTTTGGTAATGTGTAGAACCTGAAAACAGCACTTGGAATACGCCGGGATTGAGATAAATATCTGGGACAGTTAAAAAAACGAAATTAATCTTATCTTCAAGCTTGTTTGTATATACTCTATAGGAACAGACAAAAATTGTCAACTTTATTAATTTGATGGAATGGGCGCTGGAATAGTGAAGCAAGTGTCATAGCGGAATTCATTAGTTTGTGAAAATGGAGGGTGTTGATGAAAGATAAAGTCAAGGTTGGAATCATTGGTGTTGGTGGAACAATCAGTAGTACAACAGTGATTCTCAATGGAGAACCGAATGTACAACTTGTCGCTTTAGCAGACATAGACCCAGCTCGTAGGCAAAGGGTCTTGGGTGATATTAAAGGGGTACGTGTTTTTGATGATTATCGGCAGATGTTTGATGCGTGCGATTTGGACGCTGTCTGCATAGGGCTTCCGACGTGGATGCACGCCCCCGTTTCACAGGAAGCAGTGGAACGTGGGATGCATGTGCTCTGCGAAAAACCACCGTCAAATGATGCAGCAGAACTAATACCGGTCACACAACTTGCCGCAAGCAAGGGCTTAACCTATATGTTTGTCCGTCAATCGCGTTTCACATCTCAATTGATGGAAGGTCGCAGACTTGTGCAAGCAGGGGAACTCGGTGAAGTATATTACGCTGAAACTCGGTGGATACGAACACGATGGTGTTCCGCACGAGGATGGCGGCATGATAAAGAAAAAGGTGGAGGCGTTCTACTTGATCTCGGTATCCACGCGATTGACAATGTCTGGTTTATGATGGATTGTCCGCGTCCTACAGAAGTTATGGCGGGGTTATACTGTACATTCTCTCACCTCGCGCCTCCTGAGCAGACCTACACGGCAGATGATGCCGCGTGTGGATTCGTAAGGTTTGAGAATGGTTGTACCCTACATTTTGCTGTCGCATTTTCGCTGAATACGACAAATCGACACACGCCGGCAGCCGATAGCGACCTTGTCAAAAGTGAGATTCAGGAGTTTCACCTTTACGGTACAAAGGCAGGACTTGAAAATGGGAAACTGTTGGTGGGAACACCGGATGGTGTTAAGGTCAAACCGATGAAGCCAGCACCGCAAAAGGCTGATGAGATAACACTTCAGGCGCGAGAGTTCATACGAGCGATCCGAGAAGAGGATGAGTCGCTCAATTCAGGTTCGCAAGCGGTGATGCTCATGCAGATGCTGGATGGAGCGATGAAGTCCAGTGAGATTGGCAGTGCCGTTGCAATTCAGCCAATTGCATAAGTTCAAAAAGGAGAATGGCAATGTCTATACAACAAGAGCAAGGCGGACTTACAGCACAACAGAAACAACAATTTCATGACGATGGATTTTTGCATATCCAAAATCTGTTACCAAACGAAGCACTTCAACCTCTGATGGACGAATTATCTAAAAAAGTTGATGAGGGCACTCAAGCGGCAGTGAAAGAGGGAGTTCTTGACCCATCGGATACGTATGATGACGAACCTTTTGAAACAAGGCTGGGAATGGTATCAAGTGCTTGTTCCAAGCCGAACTGGATTTGGAGCAACTTTTTCCGTGACCAGAAGATTCGTACAGCTGGCATGTTTACGCTTAGAACAGCACCAGAACTGCTTGATGTTGTAGGTGCACTTATTGGTCAAGAGATTTTTGCACATCCGCAGTTTAATTATCGTGCGAAACTACCAAATCAGGATATAACTGTTATTCCGTGGCACCAAGATTTAGCGTATCTTATCCCTGAAGAAGCAGGGGAAACGTTGGTTGTAAACGTTTGGCTTCCGATGGTTAGAGCATATCAAGAGAACGGATGTATGCAAGTTATCCGAGGTTCACACCGCTTCAATCTAATTAACCACAACTATCAAGATCCGACACAGGGTCATACGGGCGGTAAAGGTATCAGTGAAGGGGATTTGCCACCCGGCGACATCGTTACTGCTGAACTTGATGTTGGTGATGTTTTGCTAACGAGTGAGCGGGTGGTACATCGTGGATTGCCGAACCGTGGCAAAACTGTTAGATGGAGTGTAGATACGCGCTATAGCCAAATTGGTCTGCCCACTGGTCGTCCGCAAGTTCCGGGGTTTGTTGCTCGGAGTGAGAAAAACCCGGAGAGCGTTGCGAAATCACATCATGACTGGAATCAGCAATTTGCGTAAGTTTAATTTACAAATATCCTTTGTTTCCTCATGTAAGGCGAGGCACAAGGTCTCCACCTTACAATATGTGACGAGATTTGTCCGCTAATTGATGCCTGCTGTTAATGTCAAAAACTTATATATCCTAAGTCCGGGTGTGTAAAGTTTTGGTTATAAGTATCATGCTGCTTGTTTGAGTTCATTCCAATATCTGTCCCACGCCCCATTTTTCACGAAACACCTTGTATGGCATACGCTCGGTATGTTTTTCAAAATACCTCGCTTCTCTTTCTAAAATATCCAAAACTTCCGACTGCTGTGCTGCGAAGCCACGAATGCATGCTACCACTGCTGTGATGTCCCCATCAAAAAGTAGTGGTTCTGTCGCTAACGCAAACAACTGCGGACCAAACTGTGCCGCATCCTCACGCCCCGCAACATAACGGATACTTGATGTCCGGGCACTCGGTGTCCCACCAGATAACAGTTGTGGATAATCTTTGTAAACACAACCCACTTTCGTCTCTTTCCAGCCATCAGGTGAGTTGGTATGAGTGCCATCACAACTCACATACTAACGCTCATTTTCCAAAAGTTTTTGGATTGCCACCTGTTCACAAACGCTCAAGTCTGATGACCACTCAAGCACTTTTGCGCGCATTGGCGTATGGCTCACTTCTATCCCAAAAAAGATAACGCTTTCGCTGCTGCTCTATAGTCAAAATGTGCTGCCAAATAACATATCCGCTCTATAACACAACGCGTCGATTTACCTTTCAACCTTTGACACACACCCCAAGGTCTATGATAATGACCCGACGGACATTCATACACCCAACGATGCACACGGGTCTCTGTCTCTTCTAACGGGACACAAGAGGTCGATAAAAGTTCGCCACAAACCTCAGCGATCTCTTCTAAAATCTCCTTGACTTCGGGGTATCTGAGGGTATACTTATATTTATATTGAGCATTGGTATCCTATCCTACAAATAGTAATTATTAGGATAGGATACCATTTTTTATATACCTCGCAACATCTCATCTCTTTACATATCACTGTTTCTACAAAAACTTTACACACCCCAACAAGACTCCTAATTTGCAATATCACCCCAAATATGTTAAAATATAGAGAGTCAAAAACTATGACGCGACAATTTGGAGGAAATTGATGTATAAAATCGGTCTCATTCCAGGAGACGGAATTGGCCCCGAAGTAACGCGTGAAGCAATGAAAGTCTTCGGGGCAGCAGCTGCACAAGAAGGAATTAAATACGAAACTGTTGAGTACGATGTCGGTGGAGACCGATATTTGGAAACAGGCGAAGTGCTACCAGATTCGGTGCTTGAAGAACTCCGGGAACTTGATGCAATTTATCTTGGTGCGATTGGACATCCCGATGTCAAACCTGGCATTTTGGAGAAAGGGATTTTATTAAAGGTTCGGTTTGAACTTGATCTCTATATTAATCTGCGTCCTGTAAAACTATATCCTGGTGTGCCAACACCGTTGAAGGACAAAGGTCCAGAAGATATCGACTTCATCATTGTTCGTGAAAATACAGAAGGCTTATACTCCGGAATCGGTGGCTATTTGAAACGCGGCACACAGGATGAAGTCGCAATCCAAGAGATGATTAACACCTATAAAGGTGTGGAACGATGTGTCCGCTATGCGTATGAACTCACCCGAAAACGCAACAAGACGAATACCTTAACCTCATGTGATAAAGCAAACGTACTTACCTACGCACATGACTTGTGGCGACGTGTCTTTGACGAGGTCGGAGAAGATTACCCTGATATAAAAAAAGAATACGCATTCGTGGACGCGACAACAATGTGGATGGTTAAAAATCCGGAATGGTTTGATGTGATTGTAACTTGTAATATGTTCGGGGACATCATCACTGACCTTGGGGCGATGATTCAAGGCGGTATGGGTGTCGCAGCATCAGGCAACTTGAATCCAGAAAGTGTCGCCATGTTTGAACCAATCCACGGTTCAGCACCACGGTATACTGGTAAAAATCAGATTAACCCAATTGCCGCTGTAGGTGCAGCAGGAATGATGTTGGATCACCTTGGACACTCTGACGCAGCTGAGAAAGTGGAGAAATCTATTAGTGATCTACTCGCAAGCGGAAAAATTAAAGATCTCGGGGCTGGAAGAATGGGGCACACTACTGAAGAGGTTGGAGACCTAATCGCACAAGGTTTGTAAATTGAGTTTGGTATAACTACAATTTCAACGACGCTATTTATATCAATTGGGCAGTGAAGTTGATTCGATCTGAAGTCCGAGTCCACTTATTGAAGGTATACATATCATAAGCACTTAGCATTTTATAGCCTGCTGCTTTGAGTAATTTATTGACCGTATCTACCTCATAAATTCGTTGTTTGTGAATCTCTTCATAACGTCTAAACAACTCGCCTTCACGAATAAAAAAAGTTAGGAAAGTGCGACACATTTTGGTGTGATAGAGATAATTATTCTTCCAAATATAGGAATAATCTTCGTGGTTTTCGGAAAATGTTTTGTTGTGGAAATGCTCTACTATATTCCGTTCAGTCGTGACATCAAAGATAAATAATCCGTCTTGCACGAGATGTTTAGACACAGTTTCAAACATACCACTTAATTCATTTTCGTTGTCTGCATAATTTATGCTGTCATAGGTGCAAAGGATCGCATCAAACTGCTGATCTAACCGAAAATTAAGCATATCTCCTTGATGGAATGTGATTTGCAAATTTTGATCTTTGGCTTTTTTACGAGCAATGTTCAGCATTCCTTTTGCCCTATCTATCCCGGTCACGAGATATCCCTTTGATGCTAATAAGACGCTTAATGCTCCTGTTCCGCAGGCCAAATCAAGGATATTCCGTGGTTCACAACTGTACATTTTAAAAAGCGATTCTATATAATCACTCCATCGTGGATAGTTGACATTTTTCATCATCCGGTCATAAGCGTAGGCAAATTTTTCATAAGGCGGTGTTAATAGCATTGATATCAATTACTCAATTCTTCTTTATATCCTACAGCAGCATTGAGCATCCTCAGAAGGGTATTGATTTCCTCTGCGTCCCAGCTTTCATCGTTGTTCGCTTCAATAGCGTATTCACCTGCAGCTTTAATTTTACGAAGGTTGATTTTTCCTGTGATAAAACTAAATGGTATTCGCTGTGCCGCGCTTTTAACTCTTTCAAATGTATTTATTATGTCATTGCGATTTACACCTTCGGGTGCTTGTCTAACCATAGCATCCTTCAACGTCTCCGCACCAAATTCGAAAAGTGCAGCAATGATAAACCATTGGAAAATAGAAAGGCAAACCATGAATATCAGCAAAATAGTTAACACCTTGGTCAGACGACGTTTCCAATTGCGGTTCTCTGTGCTCATTTTGAATTTACCTCTTTAATTTTCGCAACACTAATATAATTGCATTATTAAATACGATAGGATATATTAGCATCTCACCTGAATGTTGTCAATAGAAAACCAAATGTTCATCAAGTTAGTTATAATCCATCTTGATGTTAGGACCAATTAACCAACAACCATTATGAAAATAGGTATTGTAGGTCGACCACACGTAGGAAAAACGACAGTTTTCAACGCTTTAGCACATTCTAATGCTGAAATTGGGGGCTACACCAGCAAAAAACAGATAAATCTTAGCACTGTATCTGTTTCAGATGAACGTTTAGAACCTTTGGCAAAGGTGTTTCAATCTGAGAAAATTATACCCGCGACGATTGACTACATGGATGGTGGCGGCACCTCGCGTTCAGCAATAAATCCTAATATTGAACGTCTTGAGCACACAGCGTTAGACCCTGAAGTGCTTGGTGAACTCCGCACTGTTGATGCACTTGCTCATGTCGTCAGGCTATTTGAAGATGAAACAGTACCACATGTTGATGGTAGCGTTTATGCTGAAAGAGACATTGAGTCTGTCAATTTGGAATTTGCACTCTCCGATCTCCAAATCATCGAAGGACGAATTGATAGACTTGAAAAACTGCTGAAAAACCAGAAGTCCGCTGAACATCAAAATGAACTGCGGATTTTAGAAGAATGCAAACAGTCCCTTGAGGAAGGAAAACCGCTTCGTTCTCTTACAATATCAGAAATTGAAGAAAAGTTAATACGAGGTTACGGGTTCTTAACACAAAAGCCTCTACTACTTATTTGCAACATCAGTGAAACGCAACTTGACGAAGCAGATGAAATTTTAGGACGCTTTGCTAAATATGAGGGACTACCACAGACCGGTATTATTGTACTCGCAGCACAATTAGAGATGGAAATCGCCCAACTTGATTCCGCAGACGCTGAAGCATTTATGGCTGAAATGGGATTGCATGAATCCGCATTAGAGAGGTTCATCCATACTTCATATCAATTAATGGGATTGATCACATTTTTTACAGGTGGTCTAAAAGAGACGCGGGCATGGACACTTCGGAGTGGACAAACCGCTGTGGAAGCTGCAGGACTAATTCATACCGATTTTAAACGTGGATTTGTCCGTTCAGAGTGCATCAACTGGGAAGATTTAGCTGCTTGTGGCAGCTACACGCAAGCGCGTAGTAAAGGATTAGTTCGAGCGGAGGGGAAAACATATCAGGTTCAAGAGGGTGATGTCTTAACGATTTTAGCAAATGCAACTAATTGATTGATAATTCATTTCAGGTTTATTTATTTTGTTGATATATTATTTACAATTTAATCCTACAACTCATCCCGCAATTTCATGATTGCTTCTCTCATTTTTACCCCCATCTGCTGATACATTTCCCGTTTCACTTCAGTTTCACCTATTCCACTAAAATCAATTGGTTCGCCAAAAATTACATTCAATTTCGCACGCCGTATACGACTACTCCCGCGCGGTAGCATTTCCCCTGCACCACAATGATATACCGGAATTGTTGGGACATTTGCTCTATGAGCAATAAAACATGCACCATCATGTGCTTTGCCCATAGTGCCATCAGCACTCCGAGTGCCTTCTGGGAAAATTAGAACTGCTTTTCCTTCTTTCAGAAGAGAAATTGTTCTTCGTAGAGCACCGAAGTCAGCGGACCATCTATTGACTGGATAAGCATTAAATGCAGTGATTAACTTACCTAAACCGGGAATTTTGAAAAGATTGCTACGCCCCATGAAATGTATTTCACGATTCGCAGCAGATCCTATAATCACCGGGTCTAAAATGCTGATATGATTTGAGACGAGCAAAACTCCGCCTCCCCTTGGAATATGTTTAACACCGCGTGCTTCAAGGTGTCCCATTACTTTACAAAACAGATTTGTAAGTCTATGCCCCCACCGATACAAGCGGCGTGATGACCAGAACTGGTTATTGGTATACCACATGAATCTTTGTTATAGCATTGGTGCTTTAACCCTCCGTGAAAATATCAACCATGATTATTTCTGATTACTTATCTGATCAACTATAAAGTCTACAACTTCTTCAATCGTTTTGCCAGTGGTGTCTACGTGAATCGCGTCCTCAGCCGCTCGTAGTGGACTATGTTCTCGGGATGTATCCTTTTCGTCGCGCGCGCTAATTTCCGTTTCCACTGCCTCTAAAGTCGTATCCACATTTTGGGCTTGAAGTTCTGCAAACCTTCGCTTTGCGCGTTCCTTTACAGAGGCATCGAGATAAAATTTAAAATCAGCATCTGGAAACACAATAGTCGTCAAATCTCTTCCTTCAGCAATGATACTTCCCTCTTCTCCGATTTTTTGTTGATGTTTAACAATCTCATTTCGAATTTCAGGTACTTTCGCGATATCCGCAACTAATTTATTTACTTCTGGAGTCCGTATCTGAATTGAAACATCATCAGAATTAAGCAGAATTTTTTTGCCATTGTCCTCAAAATTGATACGACATGTTTTCACAAGTCCAATAAGTTTAGGAATGTCATTTTCAACCTCATTTTGTATTGCAAGCACTGTTACTGCTCGGTACATTGCACCGGAATCGAGGTAAAGCAATCCGAGTTTTTCTGCGACCCGTCGAGCAACAGTGCTTTTCCCTGATCCGGCAGGTCCATCTATTGCAATCGTCACATGATCACCAATCTGTTTCATTTCTTTTATAGATTTTCTCTCTGTTTTTTTACAATATCTTGGGCTTCCAAAAGTACGCGTTCAATTTCAGCATGATTATATGTCTCAAGAAAGGTTCTGAATTCGTTTAAATTTTGGGAGAACGCGTCCACTAAGGATAAAAGAACATCCGCATTCTGCGTGAAAATACTTGTCCATAATTCAGGCGACCCTGCAGCAATGCGTGTGGTATCCCGAAAACCCGTCGCCGTAAAATCCAGTGCCTTGCCGTTTGGTGTTTCTACGTTTGCCACGCTGTTGGCAAGAATGCTTGCGATCAGATGGGGAAAGTGGCTTGCAGCGCCGATAAGTTGATCATGCACTGCAGGTGAACACAAATACGGTTGTGCCCCAACAAATTCCCAGAGGTTCTTAACTAATTGCAGGGCAGCCTCATCCGTATATTTTGTCGGTGTTAAAAGACACTTAGCATTTTCAAATAGGTCTGCCCGCGCAGCATCAACCCCCGTTTCATGTGATCCTGCCATAGGGTGTCCGCCAACAAATGAGATACCTAATGATGGAACTGCCCGCACTTGTGTCTCAACAGACTGGACTAATAACGATTTTGTGCTTCCTACATCGGTAACTACAATCTGCTTTTTTTGGTTGTCAGCAACAGATTCAATGATGCGCTTTACAAACATTGGTATAAGTTTCACTGGTGTGCAAAGGACTACAAGGTCACTGCCTTGAATTCCTTTTGCTACATCAGTTGTCACAGAGTCCACTGCATCTTGTTGTCGGGCATTTTCAAGTCTGTGTATGTTCCGTCCCAAACCGACGCGCTGTCCCTGAAATTCGTTTTTCTTTAGTGCCAACCCAAGCGAACCGCCTATTAAGCCGACTCCCCATATCGTGATTTTACGGATTTCTTTTATCTGATGCGTGGCGACTTTTGGTTTGTTTTTTGTGAACATACAGTAGAGTTCCTATAGACAATGTTCATTCTATTTTAAGAGAATCTTACCGCCTATGTCAAGTGAAAAGTCTTCTTAACAGGGTTATTTAGTTTTAAGAATTTCCAGTTAATGAGTATTACTGATAATTTATATCGTCCGTCGGGTTTTGCTTGTGCTCTTCCTTTATGTGTCAACTTACACGTTGATCTAAAGGTAGCAGGCACGCTCTGCGGGGAATGCCTAAAGACGAATGCGCGTATGGCATTCGCCATGATTCATACCGTTGATTTGGTGCCGTCCGCTTTACATTTTTAGGTATACGGCACATGGAGTGTGCCTACTACTTTGCATACGTATTAGTTTATATGAAAATGTGAAAAATATACCAGAAAAATCGAAAACTAAATAACCCTGCTTCCTAAACATTGCATATAAAAAGCATCTTGTAACAAAAACAGCGGGATAGGTGAAGATGGTTCTTTTCTCCTATCCCGCAATTACACAATATCTTTTGTATGTGGGTATCGAACTATCCACACTACTCCTTAATCACAAAGAATTTCTCCTCTTTAATCCGTTCTTCAGGGAAACGCGCACGCGCCCAAATCGCTTTGGCATTCTCAATCATCTGCGGATGTCCACATGCATAAACAACTGAGTTCGTATGGTCATAACCCATCTGATCACCGTATTTCCGAACAACATCTTCCGCACGCCCACTTTCACCTTGCCATTCCGCATCTTCCCAAGGACGACTCACTGTCGGCACAAACGAGAACCACTCTTCCTGTGCCGCGAGTTCATTAAGTTCGTCCATGTAATATCCAAGTTCCCATGAACGACTCGCACCGACAATCGCAAGAATCTGATGCGGACTTGACTTGCCTTGTTCCTGCTCAATTTTCTGCGTGCGAGCAATGCTGATATATGGTGCAGCCCCCGTGACAGTCCCAGCCATGACGTGACGTGTCATGCCGCTCTCGGTGTCCATCACAAATTTGCCAACGAGGCGGTCTCTGATAAAAACTGTGTCTCCAAGTTTTAGTTCCCAAAACAGTGGTGTGGTTGCCCCCTCTGGCACTAATTCTACGAAAACTTCCATAAATGGTTCGTGAGGTGAGGACACAATAGAATAGGGACGTTGGACGATCTTTTCATCAACTTCAAAACCGATAGTCGCATATTGCCCAGGAATAAAAGGGAGTTGCTGATCGGTTTTGAACTTAAATGCAGCTAAATCTTCTGAAAAATCTTCACGTTCAATGAGTTCGCCTTTGCAGTATCGCGATCTGGAACTTTTTCTTTGCATAATCGTTTCCTTCAATAATAGAAAATAGTGGAGTTTGATTTCCTAACTTATATTATACTTAAAACCTAAATCTTTATCAAATATTTTTTGAACAGTGGATTATACAACATGTTTATGGCAAAAATGGCACGACGTAATGTATAAATACCTCTTGTTTTCTAAGAAATAGCGTGATACACTAAATTGAAAACTTATATATTTAAGAGATGGATACGATTAGAGGTTAGAAATGAAAAAGATACTACTACTGAGCATAGCACTACTGCTAACTATGGCAACATTTTTAGTAATTGGCTCTGCTCAGGATTACACACAATGGCAGTTACCTGAAGGGGCAAAAACCCGTCTTGGCAAAGGGAGAATAAACGATATTGTCTTTTCTCCTGATGGTACTAAGTTTGCTGTTGCAACCTCTATCGGCATTTGGATTTATAGCGCGGAGAGTGGTAAAGAGCTTTCATTGTTTACTGGACATGAAGTAGAGGTAATGTCGGCGGTATTTTCATCTGATGGACGCACTCTTATTAGTGTTGACTCCAACGGTGAAAGCCGTAGGTGGAACGCAACTACGGGTGAACAACTTTCCATTTTAACAGACGGCAATGACATCGTTAAGAAGGTTGTTCTCTCAGCAGATGGCACAAGACTTGTCACTGTGAACCTTGATGATAGGTTCCGAGTTTGGGATTTGAACGACCTTAAGAGCGAACCGATACTTGTAGATGATACAGAACAAAGTGTTAATGGTATTGAAATATCACGTGATGCCCAAATAATTGCAGCGACTAAGATACCGCATCATTCGGGTTCTGATAGACCTGTAGAAAATTTCAGACTTCAGGTTTGGAATACGATGACTCAACAGATGTTGTTCAAACTATATGGGGAAGAACCACGTATAACGGCACTTGAATTTTCATCTGATGGAAAAACATTGATAACTGCAGATCACAGCGGAGAAATTAATTTTTGGAATGTGGACACAGGCGCAAATTGGTTTACTATCAAAGAAAAGAAAAAAGAAATTAGAACTTTAATGTTTACTCCGCATAAGAAGCGGCTTGCTACTGCTGATATGGATAATACAATACGATTTTGGGAAATTTCCTCTGATGAAGGACAACCGCCACAAAGCCAGGTTTTTAAAGAACTCAAAGAGAATATTTTTATCATGAGATTTTCACCGGATGAAAAAACACTTCTTACATCAACTCAAAATGGGACAATACAAGGTTGGGATATAGAGACTGGTAGCCAGCGCTTTAAGATAACAGGACATGTCGGGGAAATTTTGCATCTGGCAATTTCTGAAAATGGAAAAATCCTCACTACTGCCAATTCACTTGCTTCCAGATGGCTTACAGACGACACGTATCTTCAGCATTGGGATATAAATACGAATGGTATGTTATCAGCAGACTTTTTGGAGTTTGAAGGCGTTGAAACGATAACACCCGATTGTAGAAATGTTATCATAAAGGAAAAAGATGGCAAATTTGAGATGCTTGATATTGAAACGAAAAATACGCTGTTTACCATCACAGAGATTGAAAAAGATGCGTTAAGTGGTAAATTCGTATTCTCGTTAGATGGAAAAACTGCTGCAGCAAGTGGTAAAGATTATGTCGTCCACTTGTGGCAGATTGCTAACACTTCTCAGATGAGTAAAGCTTGGAAAACGCTAAAAGGACACACAAAATGGATTAAGGCAATGGCATTTTCACCTGATGGGAAAATGTTGGCAAGTGGTGAAAATAAAATAATTCATCTCTGGAACTTAGAGACTGGTGAAATTCTATTTTCGTTCACACCACAGTTAAATACTGTTGAAGATATAGCATTTTCACCCGATGGGAAAACGCTCGCAGGTGGAAGTAGAGAAGCTATCTACTTGTGGGATACTGCAACCGGAAAGGAGATCGGCGTATGCATTCCAGAGCGTATTACCACAAGTATGACGTTAGTTTTTTCTCCAGATAGCAAAATCTTCGTGAGTGCTTGCGGTGCAAGAGTCCTCAAATTTGCAGATCATGAAGTCATGTTGTCAACTGGTGGTTGGGTTACTGCAACCACCAGTAAAGATGACGGTGGAATATTCCAATTGTGGGATAGTCGAACGGGTGAGTTATTGTCAACACATACCGGCCATACGAATCGTATAATAGCATTTGCGTTTTCCAAAGATAGCAAAACGTTTGCTACTGGAAGTCGGGATGGGACAGTTCTACTATGGGATTGGGAGAAAATTTCTCAAGTAAACCGAAAATAATAAAAACCAATCTTATTTTTAGTTAAACTCATAACCACAGGGATCCCGGTTACAACAAATTTTTACATCTCCGCTAATTTCTTCTGCAGCCACACCCGCATCGGTGCATGCCCAGGATCGCACACCTCAATAAAATGTCCTGGTAAGGGCTGCCCAATCAATGCCTCAACGTCTCGCCGCCGATCTGCTACAATTTCTGGATGATCACTCACAACATTCGCTTTTTCTTCTGGATCATTCCGTGTGTCAAAAAGTTCATCACCCTTTTCGTCTTTATAGCCAACCGAAGTGCAGAAGTTCCAACGGTTGTCGCGCACACTCACGCGGCCCACAGCATTGCCCGTTGTAAAACCTGCCCATCCATTGATAATCCGTTCGCGGAGATACGCTTTTTCCTGCGTAACGAGTTGCCACATATCCTCACCATCTGTCCAACCGCACGGAATACCAAGTAGGTTTAACAGAGTCGGCATCAGATCATGGTTTTGCACAAACGCTGAAATATCCTTGTCATGCGGTCCCTCTGGGTGACGGATCATCAAGTTCAGCTGGGTATTGAACGGATGGAGTTTGTTCGCACCCTTTCCGAAACTTCCATGATCACGAAGCTGCGTGCCGTGGTCAGACATCACCACAATAAGTGTCTCATCACGGATATTTAATGCCTCAATTTTGTCCAATAACACTCCAACCCACTTATCAACGAACGTCACTTCACCAAGATAGAGTGCTTCAATTCGGTCGCGTTCCGCTTCAGTAGGTCCGCCCCCTTCACCTGCACTGCCCGGTGTGATGAAATCCTTGCCTGAATAGTCCGACATATAGATATCCGCATAGGATTTTGGGGGATCCCAAGGTTCATGCGGATCGAAACTATCCACCCATAAGAAAAACGGTCCTACTGTATGATTGTCCTGAAGCCAATCAGCTGCAGCCCGAAAAACACGCGCACAACTGTAGTCATCCTCCGACTGACGATGCCGTTGGGACAACAAATAATTCACAAGACCAGCATGCCGTTTCCAATTGATCGGTTCACGAACATGTTTGCTGAGTAAGTCTTCAATCAACCTTGGATCACCACTGTGCCAATTGTCCGATTCTTGCCCACGGATAAAATCAAAATGTGCGAATCCGCGTGAGAAATTCATTGTCGGTTTGAACATGTGATACGTATCTGCTATGAGAGCCGTTAGATAACCACGTTCCAATAGCACCTCAGCAATCGTATCCTGTTCCGGTGGAATCTTGTGCCAACCGGGAGCGTGATGCCAATGTCCACGACGATCAAAGTTATATTTCCACGGAAAACTCCGCATCCCCGTAAAGTTTCCACGGCGTATCTGAAGTGTCGGTTGTCCTTCGCCGAATGCACGGGTGAAACGCACACTCTCCGATGCAAATGAATCAAGGTTCGGCGTTTGCACGTGGCTATACTTCTTGCCTTCTCCGATAATGTCTGCCCGAAAAGTGTCTAAACAGATACAAACAATGTTCATAATGTTACATACCTCTCATTTCGTCTAAAATTTTACCGGCTGCCTCTAACGGGTCTTCCGCTTCAATAATCGGTCTGCCGACAACGATATAATCAGCCCCACGGTTAATTGCCTCTGCAGGTGTTGTGATACGGCGTTGGTCTCCTGGGTCTGCCCAATTCGGACGGATACCTGGTGTAACAATCAAAAAATTGTCACCACACGCTTTGCGTATCGGTTCAATTTCCAAAGGTGATGCGACAACACCGTCCAATCCGGCTGCCTGTGCTAATTGAGCAAGATAAACTACTTGGTCTGTAAGTTGCCGTTCTGAACCGAAATTTTGCTGAAATCCGGTCTCATCTATGCTTGTCAGAATAGTCACACCGAGCAGAATAGGTCTCGGAATATTTGCTTTGTATGCGGCATCACCTGCGCTGTTTCTGGCAGTTTGCATCATCTCAAGCCCACCGGAAGCGTGCATGTTAATCATATTTGCGCCATGTTTCGTCATCATGCCGACATCACGTGCTACTGTGTTCGGGATGTCGTGAAATTTCAGGTCAACAAAGACTTTATATCCGTTCTGCTCGAACCAGGGAAAAGCTTCCATTCCAAGCGCACTGAACGCTTGAAAGCCCATCTTAAACCAACCGACTATATCCATAAGCGTTCCAGATAGCCAGTCAATCTCTTCACCATCATCTGTATCCAATGCGACAATTAATCTATTTTTCAATTCTAATCTCCATCTGTCTGTGTCGTTGAACCTTCCAAAACATCGTCAACTATTTGTTGTGTTTCTTTTTTGGCATCTTCAATTTGTGTCTGACAGTTATAAATACCTATCGCAATTGCATTTAGCTGTTCTTCAAAACATTCTATCATTCGACTCACCTCATTAGATGATGTGCCACCGAGACTTTGATTATTCTGTAGTGCCAATTCCGCGTCCAGAATCTGTTTCAGTTGTGAAATTGGTATGTCTATACCTTTTTGTCTCATGAGAGATTGCGTTAACTCCCAATCAATAAACGTCTTTTCCTGCTGAGCTAATTCTCCAACAAGCCAACCGACAATCTCATGGGACTCCCGAAAACTAATCTGATGCTCCTTAACCAGATAGTTCGCTAACTCTGTCGCTGTAGCGAAGTTTGCATTCACCAATTCAGCCATTCGTTCGGTCTTAAATTCCGTTGTTTTGAGCAATTCGGGTAGGATACTGAGGCATGCTTTCACAATGTCAAACGCTTCCCATAAGGGTGGTTTATCTTCTTGAAAATCTCGGTTATACCCCATCGGCAAGCCTTTGAGATTTGTCAATAGGTCTAATAATGCCCCATAGACGCGTCCTGTGCGACCCCGCGTGAGTTCCGCAATGTCCGCATTCTTTTTTTGCGGCATAATGGAACTCCCCGAACTATACGCATCATCAAGCACTGCCATCCCAAATTCGTAGGTCGTCCAATAAACCAGTTCTTCGCTAATCCGTGATAGGTTTGCCATCACAAGCGACAACGCGAAGAGAGTTTCTGCAATAAAGTCACGACTGCTGATGACATCAAGGGCATGTTCATGCGGCGTGTCAAAACCGAGCAATTTCGTTGTCAGGTGTCGGTCAATAGGAAAAGTCGTTCCGGCTAAGGCGCATGCACCAAGGGGATTCGTATTGGCAAGTTCGTAAGCAGCCTGCAGCCGTTTCTGGTCTCTAAGGAACATGCTAATGTATGCAGTTGCCCAGAAACCGAGACTAATCGGTTGTGCATGCTGTGTATGCGTATAGCCAGGCATGACAGTGTCAACATGTTTTTTTGCAATACTTAGAAATGCATCGCACAACGCTGAGATGCCTCGCTGAATATTGAGAATCTCTTCTCGTATATAGAGGTGTGCGTCAACGAGTACCTGGTCGTTGCGAGAACGCGCGGTGTGGAGTTTACCACCGAATTCGCGGCCAGCGTTCTCAATCAGATACGACTCAACGTTCATGTGCACATCTTCTTTATTCGGGTCAAGAGTGAAGTCTCCGTTTTGGAAATCCTCCTCTGCCTTGCGAAGCCAGCGCAAAATCTCTCGTAAATCAGTATCAGCGATAATCCCTTGTCGTGCAAGCATAATCGCATGTGCTTGGCTTCCCCATATATCGTATATGATGAGGCGCGTATCTGCTTCAATGGAGTGTGTGAAAGCCACTGTGTCTGTGGTGAGGCTTGCGCTAAAACGTCCGCCCCATAGCGTTTTTTGTGGGGTTGGCATATTCGTTGCTCCTAAGAACACATCTATTCCAAGAATGTGTTATAGGGCTGACCAAGGATTGATAAGTTCAACTTCTACATCTTCAAAATCAGTAACATTGCGGGTCGCGATAGCTGCTTCTCGAGAACGGGCAATTGCAGCTATTTGACAATCAGATTGACTGATGGGTCGACCTATTGTCTGTCGCTGGGCATAGATTTCGGCATAAATATTCGCTGCATCACTATCAAAAACAAGGATGCGCTCAGCGAACAACGTGGCAAATACGCGGCCAGCAGCTTCCGAGAGACCGTGCCGTCGCCTTCCATAAGGCAAAAGTGCTATACCTGTCAAAATTTCCGCTTCGGTGACAGTTGTCACGAACAAGCTGCTGGCAGGCTGGGCACCAAACCAAGCCAGAACTGTCTGTTGTGGACTGTCCCGCATGAGCTCCGAGACAACATTAGTGTCAAGAACAATCATGGTTGATATTTAGTCAAAGCGAGGGGGTTCTCGCATTGGCTCCCGTGGAGGTATCTCAAGTTCCACCCCGCCAAAAGGTTTGAAAATTTCGTGGATCGCCGTTCCAAGATTCTGTGATGGAACTTCGTGATCAGAAGAGACGTTTCGCGCCTCTACATCCTGAAGATAAACGAGGTAATCAATAGCAGATTTGAGTTTTTCAGTAGAGAGCTGCCTGATTAACCTAACTGCCTGCTGTTGCAAATCATCTTTTCGCATCATTAATCTCCTCTGCTTTTGAAAGAAAGATAAAACATAATTTGTCTACTACGCAACCTGTGGCGGTCTCCGCGGTGCATTCGGTTGGATAATCTTGCGTTGATCAGGAGTCAATCGTGCTAACAACTCATCTGAATGCGGATAGTCAAAACGTTCACGGACATACTTTGGAGAATAACGATAAACAATTGACCGACGATAGCCAGGATTAGTCCGCTCTGCTGAACCGTGTGTAATCGCATCTGTAAACATGACCACATCACCTGCTTTCAAATGCACTTCCTGTGTTGCAAAGGCTGTGCCAGCAGGTTTACCAGTATAACCGTCATAAACTATGCCTTTCCCATCGTGCTTCAAACGCGGGTGAATTTCAGCAGATTTGTGGCTCCCGGGTATTAATACTGGCGCGCCATCACCCGGACCGATGTCGTTGAGTGCCATCAGAACATTTATCTGTCCTACCAACCATTCGCCGGTATTGATCTGACGGAACGTCAGATAACTCAACGGGACATGTCCGCCACAGTGGATATGGATGAAACCACCAGGACCACGCACGTTCAGAAAATTCTCATGAATAGAAACGCCATTCACTTCATGGATATATTTCCGGACCAGATTTATCCATGCGGGGTGGTCAATTAACTTTTCAAATACATCCCCACCCTCAATAATATTTTGGAAATTGACACCATTTTCAATATTATAGGTATGCGTTTCAATATTGCCTATCCAGCGTGGAATTCGTCTATCTTCGGAATTTGGTTCCCACGGTTCTTCAATATAAGCCCAATGTGTGTCAATCCATTCGTTTATGGTAGCAAGGTCTTCTTTTGAAATCGCATTTTCTAAAATCAAATATCCTTGCAAGTCAAACAGATAATCAAGTTGTTCCTGCTCCATGTTCTATCTCCTCAAGTAGCCATCGTTCTTCTGTTCACATCATCCATGGAATCACAAATTCTACTACTATAGATACGAATTCAACTCTGCTTCTGTCGGTGTTGACGTAGATATGCCATCTTCCGGAATCTCTACCTTTGCTGTCCATGCAATCGCGTTCAGAATGAACTTGCGGAGATTGTCGTCTCCCCAATTCTTATGGTAATGCCCACCCGTAAATCCGAATCCGCGTCCACCATCTGGACGTTCTACGCACCACCCAAGATGCTGCGGTTCACCTTTCGCAACAGATGCCCGAACATGCGGATTGCCGCTGTGAGGACCATCGGGTCTCTGCAGCGTTGACTCTGGTGCAATTGCGCTCAACACCGGCGAAACACCCTGCATATTTTCACGAAATCGCATGTGATAATACCATTCGTCATCTAATGAGAAAGGGATTAAACCGCGCGTTGTAGGATGGTCTGGAAACGAAGTAAATGTTGCTGTCCAATGCGGATTTACAGAGAGATGAGTTTCAAAGTAGCCGCCAATCCAATCAAGAAAACAATTTCCCGGCTCACCTTTTGGCACTTCAACTGCATAATGCAGCATTGCAAGTCCCATGCCCTGACTTGTTAATTCAGAAATCTGGTCAAGGTGTGGAATGCTAAGATGTCCGCCGCCACCATCTGAATAAACTATTATAGCATCTGTATCAGCGAAAATTGTTGGATCCGAAGGCCATCCTTGATGGACAACTGTCTCAATTCCTTCAACAGCATCATTCAACTGATCTGCTAAGAAGGCACATCCAGCTGGATGCTCATGTGATCCACTGCCGTGACTTGCACTTCCCGCTACGAAAACGATTTTTGTTTTTGTTGACATATACACTCCTTACTGATTGAAAACATGGGCATCACATACCTGAAATCAGACACATGAATATCTGACGACACGCGTTTCAAATTATAACCACTTTTGACTATAATTTTACATGTTATTGTCGTCTTTGTCAATCATTTAATAGGAGCCTTTGAATGAGTTCCTTGAATGCAGGCTTTATTTCTGGTATACTATTTCCTATGAATTATGGGGAATTTATCTGAAGTGTAAACATATCTTTACATACAAGCGTTTTAATATAAGAATTATCAAGAATTACTTTAAATTATATATGTGCAAGGAGATCTATGATGAAGCAAAAATACATACCATTATTAGTAATAGTGCTACTTCCTTTTTTAGTTATTTTGAACGGTTGTGAGGAGAGCAAATCAGGTGGAAGTGGCGCGATTGACCTCGGACGCGGGGAACCGAATATCGTAGAATCAGTGTTGGCAATTTCAGTTCACGAAGACCGACCAGATGGCATCACTGATACATTTAGTGCTGAAGTAAACGACCAAGTGTATTTGTGGCTATTATGGGAAAATATTGAGGAGTCGCATACAGTTGAAGTTTCGTGGTTTTCACCTGAAGACGACTTGGACGACCCGCCATTTTGGAACGAAAAAAGGACTATTTCTTCAACAACTGGTGAAAAAATTACATGGTTTTACATTGACGCACCAACAGGCGGGTTAAGCGGTGACCAATTTGCAACAGGCGAATGGTTTGTTGAAATTTTCCTTGATGGTCTCTTTGAAAGGAGCCATCTTTTCTATGTGGAATAGTGGACACCGCTGTAGATAGGTTTCAGAAGGATTATGGAAGCTCTTCTCCAACAATGAGGCGATATGCCTCTCTGTATTTTTCACTCGTTTTTGTGATTACGGTGTCTGGCAACTCAGGTGCAGGTGGATTTTTGTTCCAACCGATTTCAGAGAGATAATCCCGAACGAACTGCTTATCAAAACTCTGTTGTGGCTTACCAGGTTCATATAGATCAGCTGGCCAAAAACGCGATGAATCTGGTGTAAATACCTCATCTATTAGTATCAACTCACCATCACTCAGTCCAAATTCAAATTTTGTGTCACAGAGGATGATACCTGAATTTTCAGCATGCTGACTCGCTGCCCTGAAAAGCGCGAAACTGATGTCTATTAATTGATCAGTCAGATCGGTGCCGACCTCATCACGCATTTGGTCAATAGTAATCGGTTCATCGTGTTCACCTTGTTCCGCCTTTGTTGTTGGGGTAAATAGAAGTTCCGGTAGGCGTTCCGATTCGCGTAAACCTGCTGGCAGTTTCTGTCCACATATCTCTCCCGTTTTCTGATATGAAGACCATCCCGAACCTGCAAGATAACCACGCACAACACACTCAACATCAACACGATTTGCTTTGCGGACAAGCATTGAACGTCCTTCTAAAAGTTCTGCATCAGTCTGTAACGCGTCCGGATATTCTTCTACTTCGGTTGCAATAATATGATTTGCTACGACAGATTTTGTGTAATTGAACCAGAACTTTGACAATCCAGTTAAGACTCTACCTTTATCTGGAATACCGTTGGGTAAGACAACATCAAAAGCTGAGATTCTATCCGTTGACACAATCAGAAACTCATCTCCGAGATCGTAAAGATCACGGACTTTGCCACGATGTGCTGGTGTGTAGTTCGTTAAATTTGTAGACGTAATAACATTTTGTGACATATTTCTCTCCCAAATTTAAATTATAGATTATTCCTTTAACATATTTTGAAGCACAATGACAGTTCTGTTTTCCGTATCAATTTGGAATGCTTTGTCAATCTCTTGTTTTGCCAATTGAGTCTCACCAAGATAGATATAACACGCCGCCTTCAGCGCATATAGTTCTGCGTTAGAATGATAGTCATGCCGATAGAGGTATTTTGCATCTGCTTGTAAAGCGTTATCAATTGCTCGGATAGCAGCGTTGAAATCAGAACTATCTTTGTACCGCAAGTAGAGCACATTTGCTAAACCGACCCAAGCATCAGCGTTTGATGCATCGTAACGCACAGCATTTTGAAAAGCCTCTTGTGCTAATGGTAGCGGCAGCGCAAGGCTTAGATGGCTCCATCCTATACCGTTATGTGCATCAGCTAATTCTGGATCAATATTGAGCGCACGTTCAAAACTGAGCAGTGCCTGCGTATAGTTTCCCGAATTGTATGCATGCCATCCCTGTTCCGTATGATTTGAGGCAGTGGCAGCACCAGTTCCCACGTCATCTGAACAACCAATCTGTGTTAGCAGTACAAAAACATATATAAAAATTGCGAAAATTGTAAAAACAGAGCGCATCATAAACCACCGACATAGACACTTTAAATCCAGTTTTCTATTCTGTTTTCAAGGTTGACAATAATGGACTTTGGAGTGCCACTGCAACCGCAATACTATTTGCAATTATACCAAATCCAAAGATGAATAACAAGGTAATCGTGAGCGACAACCATGGAAATGATGGAAGATGTCCTTGTGAACCAAGAATCGCAACGACCCCTGAGACAACCCCAATAAGTATACCGATTGTCAGGAGAAAGCAACTCTCAAGGAACAACATTTTTGCAAGCAATTGTTTCCGGAAACCGAAGGCACGCAGCGTTGCCAATTCGCCACGACGTTCGATGATATTTCGGAATAGAACCAGTGCTAAACCAAAAGTACCGAGTAATACTCCCAACCCCCCAAGGCTTTGAAATGTAGAGATATAGGTGTTTTCAACTGCACGAAAACTTGCCAATCGTTCTGATGCTGACGTAACGTCAAATCCGTAGTCCTCTAATGTTTTTTCAAGAATCTGTAATGTTTCTTCCCGTAATTCAGGAGGGGTTTTGATGAGGAAAAATTGATATCCACTTTGACTTGGAAAGTATTTCGTAAAATCGGATTCTGATATGATTAATTGACTTTGAAAAAGACTATTACTGACCGTTTCAAGCTCAAGATATAAGGATTTCCCAAATTCATCTTGGATAAGAAAATCTTCCTTCGGGTCATGATGTAAAATCCAACGTAGTGATTTCTCATCACCGATTGCATATATTTTACCTTGTTGATCGTTCTCCAATTTTAAAATTTCCCACGGAGCCTCGTTTAGCATAACATCCGATGCCCCTAAAATCTGCGGTTTTTGAGGTTGGTAGAGATTAAGACAACTTACATCTTCACCGGGAAGCACGCGAAAGGGAAATACTTCTGATTCTGACAACAATTCAGAATCTTTTACATCGAAATTTAGTTTATCCCTTCCATCTGGTGTATTTAAACTGTGATGTAAAGGCAAAGAAGATTCGGCAACAAAAGCATATTCAGTCTCAGGTAGTGCATCATGCCGATTTATTCCTACTGCAACGATAATAAAGCATGCTAAACTAATTGTCGTAACACAGGTATTGCTTCTTGCAGGTTGTCGCGCAGCATTTTTAAGTGCAAATTGCATTCTGCTTAACCGTTTGCCATCTTTCTGTGAACTTAACCATTCTGCAAAAATTCCCCATCCAAACGAAAGGATTGTGATTGTGAATATTATAAATTTTACTACTGCATGCTCAAAAAATGTAATCACCGCGTCAGAAATGCTTCTTACGAAAGGAAAATAAGCTATTAATACTCCTGCAACAACTCCGATAGAAAAGAAAATAGAGCTTATTTTAACGTTTTTGAGGGTAAGGTTAGGGTTTGTTCCATCGTCTCTTTTACGTGCTAAACGGAAACCAAATAAGCAACAAGTTACCAGTAAGATAACAATAATAATTCCGCTCCAATCTCCAGTAAAGAGTTTTCCTTTGTCCATGGTGCCAAAAAAGATCCCCATGATAAATATTGAAATTCTTGTTGTACTAATTTTCGACACATTGGCATGTTTCGCCTTCGGTTTTGAATTTGCTTCACTAAAATCGGTTTGACCAGTAAGAAGCGATACGGTCGTAACTTTCCCTAATTTACGGACAGTTGAATGAATGGAGAAAATTACAACGACAAGTGAGATGAAGGCTCCGCTAAGCAGACTCAATAGGTTTATATGTAATTTTATAAAAGGAGTACCGATAGCAGGTAACCACCACGTTTGTAATCCATATATCATCAACTGAGCATACCCTACCGCAATTAGACACCCTAATAAACTTCCGATGCTTGCAACAAAGATTCCTTCAAAAAGAAAATTACGGCGGATTTTGGCGAGTGGATAACCAACCGCTTGAAGGATACCGACTTCGCGTGATCTTTGTTCTACACCGATTCGGAATACCATCCCAACTAACAAGGCTACTGCAATGATGATAAAACCGCTCAGACTACTAAACAGCATGCCGAAATCTGTAGAACCGGAAGACGCTTTAAGACCTTCTTGTTGGAGAGACAAGAATTGAAATCCGATCTGTTCTGGCTTAATCTTTTTAATGAATTCGGTTTCAAAAAGCGATCTGGTTGTACTTATATCTTGTTCTGGTGCTGCTCCCATCCGAATAGTGGTAAGGTCACCAAATCGATTCTGCCATAGACGTTTACCAGCATCTAACGAAACAAATGCTTTCGGTGTTGCCTTGTATTTATCCCAATAATCCTCGTCTTTACTACGGATGAGACTGTAGTCAATCGTAAAAGGGGGTTCCCATTCGGATATGTCAGTTGTGTCATGGATACCCGGAAATTTTGGAATCAAGTTTGTGTCTGCAGCAATACTCTCAATTGGCACAATACCTTTCAGTATAAATTCTTCGTTTTCCGTGATATAGTCTTCGTCTGCACTCACGCTATAGTAGGTGACGTTAAATTTATCTCCTACTTTCACACCGAGATCGTCTGCTGCCCATCTATTAAGATAAATTTCAGACAGGTGAATGGGGGATCTGAGTGCATTTGTTTTGCTTTCTACTTTTGAGAGTGCCCTTTTCACTTCGGCTAATCTTTGTGTAAATTCAGGCGTGCCTCGCAGTTCTCGCTTTTTCTTTTCTAATTCGGCTACCTCTTTTTTTATCCTATTAAATTCTATACGAAGTTTTTTGGCCTCTTCGCTATATTTTAATTTACGTTGTTCGAGTTCTTGCTCTAATGCTTGAGCATATTGGATTAGCTGTTCTTCAGTAGTGTATCTACTAACGAAATCTGCAAATATTTCTTTTTCAATAGGAAGTGCCAAGATTGTTGAATATGGGATTTGCTGTGTGGCACTTGTTGATTCATCTTGTTGTGACGAATCGGCGGTAGATATTGTGTTTGCGAGATAAGTTAGTGTTGGGAGAGTTGGTATCTCGTTTTGTGATGCAACGGAAAGGGCAGTTTCTGATACCACTGGTTCTAAAAGGAATTGATGGCTTTGGAGATCAATGTGGTTTTTGTGCTCCGTGATATATAAGCCAAGTTCCTCAAATGTTAAAGTTAACGAATCTGGTGAGATAATGGCAGGATCAGCAGTAAACAGCGCGTTCACTTTACCTGATTGCGCAAGTGCTTTTTGTAAAACGGGGAGCGAGATGTATGCATTTAGCGGAAGGCTTTGATGCGTCTGAAGGCTAAACCTGCCAGCGTTTTCAGTCGGGATAATATCACCGACGATCAAGCGCAACCTTTGGATAACGTCGGCTGCATCTCGTTTGCCGAGCAGGAATTCTGGATGGATTTCAACTGCTTGCGGAAAATTAACAAGGATCGCATCACCAATTTGGACATTCAGTTCGTTTTGAAGTGCCTCATTAATCACAATGTTTGCAAAAGGTGAATCTGTAGTGCTATTCAAGTTTGGAACAGCATGATCTTCCCATAGACTAAAGAAAGTATTTTCAACACCGTAGATGTTAACCTTTGACGCGCGTGTTTCGGTTTCTGCTGCGACAACTGTCCCATTCAGCAGAATTGCTGGCACCATATTCTGTCGGTTTAATAACTCTGGTTTAAAAAAATGATCCGCAATAAGCGCGTGCTGAATTGAACCGAGACGTTCCAAGGTAATGTCGCGTAGGCTGCCGCGCATGGAATCGCCCACAATTAAAGCACCTGCAAGAACGCCGGTCGCGACTGCGGTGCAGAGGGCAACAATAAGATGAATTTGCCAATAATGTTTTGCAGTTGACCAAAATGTTCGCATAATTGTAAATATTACTCAGATGTGTCCGTGATTCTAAGCTACCTGCCATTCCCCTTTTCTAAAGTGCAAACACCATCAGCGAGTTTAAGTTGGTTTTCAAACCTACCCGCAAGTTCAAGGTTGTGCGTCACGACAATTAAGATGTTTCGTTCTGCGCGGTGTAGTTCAAAAAGTAGATCCGCTATAGTTCCAGCAGTGGTCGTGTCAAGATTGCCAGTTGGTTCATCACAGAGGAGGATACTTGGTTTATTGATGAGGGCACGAGCAATTGCAACGCGTTGGCGTTCACCACCGGAAAGTTCTGCAGGACGATGCGACATGCGATCAGTCAATCCGACGCGTTTCAGGAGTTCTTGCGCAAGTTGTGTCGCATCCGGCTGCTGTTTAAAGGCAAGTGTCGGGATTAGAACATTCTCAAGCACAGAGTATTGTGGAAGAAGATGATGATCTTGGAATACGAACCCAACTACAGCATTCCGATAGCGAGCAAGTTCAGGTTCAGAAAGTTTAAAGGGATCGGTTCCGTTAATCTCAACGTGACCGTGAGAGGGTTCTTCTAATGTCCCAATAATATGCAAGAGCGTGCTTTTGCCAGAGCCAGAAGGTCCAGTAATTGCCACTGACGTCCCTGCGTTGAAGCTAAATGAAACATCTTGTAAGACCTGAATTTTTCCAAAATCTTTAGACAAGTTTGAAATTTTAAGCTGATGTGCTTTATCAGTAGTTTCTTTCATATTTGTAGGGAGATAAATCAGAAGGGGATTAAGGCACGCGTAGTACTTGGAAAATACAAGTATTATTTTGTGCCAATTTGAGAAATGATGAACTCGGGTATTGGAATGGCGCGTATTTTTTCACCCGGATTTGTTATGCAGCAGACTGTGGTTAGTTGCCCACGTGCAATATCTTTACCTTCATGGGTAAAGTGAAATTGGTATGTGAGTGATTTCGTTCCTTTTTTGGAAATCCACAGTCGGATGTCCACCTCATCTTCAAATCGTAATGGACTAAGATATTCACAGGAAGCGGTAAGTCGGGGCCATCCGATTTTGTTCCCATCCCATTCAGTTGCGACACTTGTGCCCAAACTACGTAGGAATTCGTGTTCGGCAGATTCCATAAAGATAAAAAACCTCGAAAAATGGACGATGCCCGCCATATCCGTATCGGAAAATTCTATCTTCCGTTTTGTTCGGTACTCAGTGTGCATTGGTGTCAAATCACGGTTTCTATTATTGGTAATTTTGTTTGAAATTGACGCTTACGGATTTCACAATGTTACATATTAGTTTTTTGGAAATTCTGGAACATCTACATAAAGACTCCAAGATTCGGCATATATTTTCCAATACCCATCAGACGGATCTATCATTAACGTTAACTTCTTAACGCCGATATCTTTATATGCGGGTCGGTTGCCTGATGCGGGTGTCCCCTCGAATTCTTGCAAAAATTGGGCATCCGCAACAGCTCTATCCCCTTTGATCTCCAATTTTTTAATCCTAATCTGAATATCAGCATAGTGTCTGTTTAACTGTTTCATTTTCTGATGGAGTTCTTTTTTTCTAAGATAGGATGGTATTTCCTTTCCATCTCGCACAGTGACACGCGTAATTAAGGCTTTCTCAGCATAGATTGACATATAGGTATCAAGGTCTTCCTCTTCCCATGCTTTCTGCCATTTGCCGAGAATTTGCCTTATTTTGTATTGCGTATCAATCGGTGCATCACCGTCATTGATACCTAAATCAGATTCTTCTGATATAGCGTCAACATCTGGTTGGTCGTGTTGAGAAATAGGTTGATCTGTAATATAATCGCTTCCGACCTCGTCATTGATAAGTTTCCACCTTCTGAAAAAGAAACCTTTCTTCTCAATCGTTAGTGTACGTGGATGTGTTTCTATGAATGTTCCACTGCTACTGACCGTAACACTGATATTGTCAACTACGTGTCGTGTATTTGAGTGTGCAACAGGCGTATATGTTGCCTGGTTTAAATCAACATCTAATTCTTGATCCATATGTAGGCGAGCAAGTCGATAATTTTCTAATCGCTTTTTTCGAGCTGATTTATCCCAAAGTGAATCGTACTTCTTTATATTCTGAGATTCAAGCACTTTTTTCCATTCTAATACGAATGGAGCGACAGGACTGTTAGATTGAGAAACAGTATCTACAGGACTTTCTTGGCTGTCCGCTTCAAAAGCACTGAGATCGGAGCCAAATTCTTCACTAACGACTTCTTCACTGACCAGTTTCCAGCGTTGCCGAATGAGTCCTGTTTTGGCAACAGTCAGAGTTCTTGATTGAATCAGTGGCTCGCCAATGGTATGGAGAAGCATAGGGATTTCTTCTATTCGCAAATAACTCGGATCCTGCGGATCCTTGCGTGTCCTATTTACAGCATTAGCGATATTGACCTCAATTTTGATGTTTTCTTCAAACAACTGTGTGGTGTTATGATAGCCTGAAGTATGTTGCTCTTGAAATTTTTTAACCCAGAGCGCATTATAACTTTGTAGATCTCCTGATTCAACCGCATTTTTCCATTTTGCCAAAAAACCGGCAGGCGTTTCACTTGATCGGGTGAGCAGGATACCACAAACAGCCAAAATAACAATTAATATGATCGCTCCCCACTTTAGGGAAGTTGACAAAGAAAATTTTGAAGTGTTTAGGGCGTTGTTTTGAAAATCGCTCATCAGCTCGCCTCCTTATAGTTTGGGAACATTTTCATAGATTTGCCAAGTTTCCCGATAGATTTTCCATGCACCTTGAACTTGATGTACCCATACTTCCCTAATCCAGATATCGTATAAAGCGGTATCATCTTCTGTTTCCGCAGGAGCAACTAACCGGCTTAATCTATATGTTCCAATCACACTTTCTTGTTCAACTTCAGAGAAACTTTCTGCTTTCTGCCAAGACTGAGCGTTCATCTCACGGAGCGCGGTCTCAAAATCAGTGCGGTTGATAGTACTCGGATTTTCTTTGCTTTCTTGAGTAACGATTTTATTGACCGCAATATTAGGACTATAGAATGCAAAATGGGCATTTACGTTCTTACTATTCCAGGCTCTTTCCCACTTATTCAATGCTGCTTTCCCGGCATTGATTTGCTGAGTTGAAAGTGATGTCCTCCCTGTTCGCTTCGGTTCATTGCTATGCAGCTGCTTTTCATAAGCACGTGCCTGTTCTGCAGTTTTTCTGAGATATTCCTGATGTTCAGCTGCGATGTTCTGCTTTTTGGCTTTCTCCAACATGTCAGTATAAATCTTGGCTTGTTCGCGCAACTGCTTTCTAAGAGATTCTGCTTCAGCAACTGATGCACGTTTCTGCTTACTTGCAGATTTTGCCATTGTTTCAGCCACTTCAAGTTTCCGAGAAAGTTCTTTCACTTGCAGACCGTAATTACGGACATCCCCTTCCAAACGCGCGGCATTTGCTTGAAGCGATTTTAAGGATTCACTAAGTTCAGTAACTTTCTGCTCTTTAACATTTCGAGCGTTACTTAGTTCTTGTTTTTCATTTTCAAGTGTACGAATGGTTTGCAGGTGTTCCTTCTCAGTCTCACGAAGTTGCTGGACTCCATTCTCTAAACCCGTAATTTCAGTTTTTTTCGTATTGATGTCTTTTCTAAGTTCAACAATGAGAGCGTCTTTTTCCAGAATGGTAGCGTTTAATTCGGCATTCATTGTGTTTTGCACTGCTTTTCGTTGCGCAATTTTTGCATGCGTGATCGCTTGGGTAGCGAAGCGTAGTGCATCAATCCCATTGTTCTCATTGAGAGCCTCTTTTGCCTTATCAAGATAAGTTTCTGCTTGCTCAAATTCTTCAAATGCGAGAGAGGGGGCATTTACCTCACGGGCTAATTTGATTGCCTTTTCTGCTTGAAGCAGTTGTGCGTCAACATCTTCGTGTTCAATAGTTCCAAGTTTTCCGCCACAAGCACTTAGAAATATAGGTAAAATTAATAAACAAGAAAAAAGAATATGAGTTAATAACTGATAGCGTTTTACGAACATCTCCCCTTTAAATAAAACACAGAATTGTTTCATTTTTTAGACTCCTTTTCAGTAGTAATTCTAATTTGAAAGATATTTATGTCTATTGTTGTGAACCACGCAGGTAATTTCTACCCCCTAAAAAATTAAGACTCCCTTCAATCCCAATCATAGATGGGTAGTGCTAAAACTTGTGGTTGTGAAGTGCCTGTTTTCATTTGCACAAGTGCTTCTTTAATTGCTGCTGCACGCGTTTTACCAACACCATCAACGTTTTGGAGCGCATCAATATTAGATGTGATGATTGCATCTAACGTTTTAAAGTTTTGTACAATATTTTCAACGATGTTCATCGGGATACGTGGTATTTGGCTAAGCATCCTATACCCACGCGGTACTAATGTTTCTAAACTATCATTAAAATCTCTTGGATAGCCAAGTGCTTCAGTGATACTGTTCTCTGCTGCTAAATCCGTTGCACTCAGTCCAAAAATCTGTTCATACGTTTGATATTCGTCTCTTTCTTTTTCTCTATAGTAATCTTTAATAATGAATAGTGCTCTCTCAATTTCTGTGGATAATTCTGAAGGAATAAGTTGGAGAGATTGTGCTTCTGTGCCTAATTCGATTCGGTATCTATTTAATTCGTGTTCAGTACGTCTAACCCGTTCACATACTTGAATTGCCATAATTACATTTGACAGCGTGACTGTCCCATTTAGTTCTGCCCAGTTTAGTGTTGCAACTACATGCTGCATGGTTTTGACGTATTGCGTCAACGCCAGCATAGCCTGATTAGCACCTGAAACCAAAACTGGACGATCACGAAAAAGATAACGTTGATTTTTCGTGTATAAGGTAAGTGTATTACGGCGTCTTGAGACAGCAAGAACAAGATGTCCAGTTTCTTTAGCGAATTTTTCTGCTGCACGATGGCGCAATCCTGTTTCATTAGACACAATAGATGGGTTCACCATCAATGTGACATTCGCCCGCGCTATACGTTTCATATCCGATGAGAGGATAATAGCGCCATCCATCTTTGCTAATTCAGATAGGCGCGTAGGCGTAAACTGGCAATTTATCCGAAAACCGCCTTCTGTCAAATTAAGGATTTCAGGGGAATCTCCAACAACGATCAAACCGCCTGTCTTGGCTTGGATAATATAATCAATACCTGCTCTTAAAGAGGTCCCAGGAGATAGTAGTTTTAAGGTGGCGACAAGTTCCCGTTCCTTCTGATTTTCGGTTGGAATTTTCAACACAACTCTCATCTCCCACTGTAACAGTTAAAAATAACACATTAAATTGTATAATGTCAAGGGTATCTTAGGGGAATTTTCTTTTCGAAAAATTACTATGATGTGTAATTATATTATATCAATTGTTATTTTGTCAAGTTTTTATAAAATTAAAGTGAATACATTTCACTTGACTTCTGGCATAAATGCATGTATCATGAATTCGTTTATACAGAAATTGTTTTATTATTTTTTGTCTTGAACATTTTGATATAGATTACTCAATTACCTATTGTAACGCTTAAAACAGATAATGGAAACGTAATAATTGAACTTTCTCCGGAAGCATTTCAGTAAACGTTTCAGTCTTATATCTGTTAGAGGATCGTATTATATGGAAGAATGGAAACAACTTGTTAGGGATACCGTTAACACGCCTGAAAAACTTGCGGCTGTATTTGACGTTGATGTAGATGAGATGCGGCGGATTCATAAAGAATTTCCGATCCGCATCAATCCATATTATCTGAGTCTTATAGAAAAACCGGGGGATCCTATTTGGAAACAAGTAGTCCCAGATACCCGTGAGTTAATCAGTACAGGCGTAGAAGATCCACTTCACGAAGAAGATGACAGCGAAGTTCCTAACGTCACACATCGTTACCCTGACCGGGCACTCTTTTATGTCAATTATATGTGTCCTATCTATTGCCGTTTTTGCACTCGTAAACGGAAGGTCGGTGATCCTCATTCAATTTCAGAAAACAATATTGAGACTGGACTGGCGTATATTCGCTCTCACCCAGAGATTCGGGATGTCATCATTTCCGGTGGTGACCCGCTGATGTTGACAGATAAAAAAATTGAAACGATTGTCGGCGGACTACGTGCTATAGAACATTTGGAAATCATCCGAATAGGTTCACGAGTCCCTGTAACGTTGCCACAGCGGATTACACCTGAGTTGTGCGCAATTTTGAAGCAGAATCACCCTTTTTATATCAACACCCATTTCAACCATCCACGAGAAATTACACCCGAAACAGAAAAAGCATGCGGTATGTTAGCCGATGCGGGGATTCCGCTCGGTAATCAAGCAGTTCTGCTCAAAGGGGTGAATGACGATCCAGCAGTGATGGTGGAACTGATGAAGGGTTTATTGCGAATACGTGTAAAGCCTTATTATATCTATCAGGCAGATCTTGTGGTCGGTACTGATCATTTCCGAACAGCGGTCAAAACTGGATTAGATATTGTAGCTGCATTACGGGGACATATCTCAGGACTCGGTGTTCCGCACTATGTCATAGATGCGCCAGGTGGCGGTGGTAAAATTGCCCTAATCCCTGATCCTATCGTCGCCTTTGATGACGATGAAATCCAACTTCGCAACTATGAGGACAATGTTTACAGTTATCCGAGCACACCGTTCTTTGACGAAGACTGGTAAAATATCATATCCTTTCCTTATTTGTTTTCTCCTTCCTTTTCTGTTTCCTTATTTAGAAATGGTGTCAATAAATCAATCGGAATTGGAAAAATGAGAGTCGAATTTTTCTCTGCACTAACTTCTACTAATGCTTGAAGAAATCGCAGTTGCACAGCGGTAGGCGTTTTACTTAGGATTTCAGCGGCATTGCTTAACACATCAGCAGATTCAAATTCCCCTTCAGCATGCACTACTTTTGCTCTACGTTCTCGTTCCGCTTCCGCCTGTTTTGCCATCGCGCGTTGCATTTCTACTGGGAGATCGACGTGCTTGATTTCCATTGATTGTACTTCAACACCCCACGGTTCACACTGCTTTTTAATGATCTCCTCTAAATCCTGATTCAGTTTGTCTCGCTCGGATAATAGGTCATCAAGTTCTGCGCGTCCAAGCACACTTCGGAGTGTTGTTTGTGCGATTTGCGATATGGCAAAACCGAAGTCTTCAACTTCAATTACCGCCTTGTCGGGTTCGGTTACTCTGAATGTCAACACTGCGTTAACACTAACGGATACGTTATCTTTTGTAATCACATCCTGCGGGGTAACGTCGTTGACGATAACCCGTAGACTAACACGTTGCATCCGCTCAATCCAGAACGGTATCATCAGGACGAGTCCGGGGCCGCGTGTGCTGGTAAAGCGTCCCAGTCGAAAAATAACAGCGCGTTCGTATTCTTTGAGTATCCGAATACTTGTAGCAAGCATAATAATAACACCAATTGCAATGGCAAAATGGTATGGTTGTATTCCTTCTGGCATTCTTAGTATTCCTTTCTAAGCGTTATGTCCTGTGATGTCGCGAATTTTCTGAAAAAAGGCGCGTTTACGCGGTGTGTTGATTTGCCATTGTACAGGCACTGATTGGTAACCGTGGTGGTAGTCATTTTCACCTGGGTCAAAATAACCCCATGAAGCATATTGACTGACAGCAGCAACGCAGTTATTAAGCGGTTTATCAAAATCGAAATGGTCATCTTCGTTGAAAAGGATCGGCATTGGACGGTAGCCTGGGACTCGGCGTGTCTGTTGTACCATCTCAATGATTCTGTTCGGGTCCTTGACTCCGTTTCCATGAACAAGCAGAAAATCTGATGTGCGAACAACATTTTCTAAAGGCACGCGACCCCCTCCATAACTTGTCCCAACCAGATATCTCCTTCCGTTTTGCGTTGTAGATTTCACTTGCTCAATTAGTTCATGAACCCTCTCTGGCTGCAGAATTTCATGGGAATATCTAACGTTACATTCATTGTTAACCTCAACTATGACATTTGTATAACCGTTATCAAAAAGCCACTGGGTTGCGTTGTCCGTAGCCTGGATTACTGCGTCTTCATCGGTGAGTCGATGGTCTTGTCCGAAGTAGAAGTATCCAAGGATGACCACCATCCCAAGTTCGTCCGCAAAATCGATGATACGTTTCAGTCGAGAAAGATAATCTGTGTTTAGGCTTCCATCTGCTTCTATACCCGAATTGTGCCAAGGTTGCGCTTTGGAATAGCCTTCCGGACTGCCACCTTGTAAGTTAATCGTGAATGCCAATACACCATGTGCACGCCATGTTGGCATCGCCGCTAAAAATTCGCGTGTGTTCCGCTCCGCATCCCATTTTCCTGTGTCCGGATATTCCCAGCGATGGATAGTTTCTGAGTTTCGATCGTCAAAGATGCCTTGCACCATACGACTGTTAAGAAGCAAACCTTCAATCTTGTTACCTTCGTAGGAACGGCCCAAGTATGTAATTTCTCCGTTAATGTAAAATGCATCACCTACAATGCTGACAGTTGTTTTCATTTTTCTCCATTATCATAAATAGTTTAGGGTATTTTAGCATGTTTGTAGGGAAATTGCAATAAGGGATTTTGTCAAGATATTATTGTAAGTGGCGATTCGGAGATCGCCACCTACCGATTAGCTACTTATGGTAGGAGGGGACTCCGATTCCCGACTTCTTTCAAGACCCACCAATTATAGTGAATTTTACAATTAATTTTACATTATTGAGTTGTAGGAGGGGACTCCGATTCCCGACAGTTAATAGGTTGAGTCGTGATTAGGAGATCACTCCTACAGAAGAAGTGTAAACTTATTTTTCTAATTCTCTATAACACTTGACTAAGCATTAGATTGCTGATGGTAAATTATACTTTTTTTGATAAAATCAAAAAAGTATTGACAAAATATGTAAAACGTTTTATAATATCTAAATATACGTTAGAAATTCACAGTATATGCAGTATATGCGGATTTTTAACGGCAGGGGTGCTTGTCAATGCACCGACAGTGATCGTACTCACTGCCGATGCTAAAGCACTGCCATTGTATAGGAATGACAGGCTGGTTTCTATTTTATCAGAGACCCTATCATAGCGTCAATGCATATCATAGAAACCAGCAGCCTCTGCAGGAATAGTAAAACTGTACAAAAACCCGCCTATTTCTGTAGTCTGTCACAAACAATTAACCTACTCATTTATGATAGAGGAGGCACAAGATGAGACGAGACTACAAAGTCCTTTTCACCTCAATTATTGTTTTCGCATGCATCATCACAAGCGGTTTATTGCTGTTTAGCACCATATATGCTACACAGGTAGATCCACCTGCTTGCGAACAGCAATTTAAAAGAGAATGCTCACCGATAAAAGGATCACCGAAACCGGGCTTGATTTGTCCAAGTCCGAGACAGCCCTGCCCACTGGAAATAACGCATAGCAGGGATAACAACAAGCTTGAACAGGAGGAACTGAAATGAACCGTAAAACTTATTGGGGCATCGCAGCCCTTGTTATAATCCTGATTGCTGCTGGTGGTTTTATGTATTGGCAGTGGTCATCCGTGCAGCAGCTCAAAGAGGAGCTTGCACAAGACAATAAAATGCTTGAAGAAAGGGATAAGCCGGTTGCAGAAAATAAACCGCCAGTCGCAAGGGAAGGCTTCAAGATGGTGCCGCACGGTGACCATTGGCATGAAGTGCCGATTGACGCACCTGATGTGTGGCAGGGTGAACCGCATGAACCTGTAGCACAGACTTATGATAATCCCTTTTTTGAACCTGTATCCCAAACTTATGATGGTCCCTTGACATTTCATGAGGAACTGCTGAAAACAAACCCAGTGGAGGCACTCCGCCTACAAGCAGAAGAACGCGGACATTGGAGTGCAGAATGGATACCTCCATTTCCAGCAGATGACGAAGAAGCACAAACATTTGCACGGAACACATATCTCTCCACATATTTAGATGATACGCATCCCGAATACCACAAGTACGCGAAGGCTCAGATGGATCAGTTAAGGGAACTCAAATACAAGTACCCGTCTGATGCTGACAGCCGTGATATTGATGCTCGCCGCTGTGATTTAATGAAAATCACATGGACTGTAGTTCGTTTTCGTGTGCATCATTATGATCCGAGGACAGGATACGAAATATATCCTTCAGACTATTTTCCGAGCCATATTTCTGATCTGAAATAGCGGCACATTTAAAAGGGATTATAAATTGTTCCATAGCACATGTGTTTTTGCCATTCTCACGAGTTTTGTTGTTTCGCTAATTTCCGCGAAAACCTGCCCCATACTTTTGGTGAAAACACCTATAAAAAGTATACAGGAGTCAAAACGGCTATCTAAAAAAGCGTATTTGAGCATAGCAGTTTTTGCGGTCTCATTATTACAGTGTTTGTTTTATACATTATATATTAGAATATAGGAGTTTTAAGTTCATGTTAAATAAAGTTGGAAAATTGACATTTATCGTTTGCGTGTGTTCTCTCTTTCTATGGCAGAATCTCTCTTTTGGATACTCTAATCAGTGGCGCACGGAGGACAACGAATTGGAGAACAAGTATAACGCCCTTGGCCGTGCGGAGAAGAAACTGGACAGATATAAAGATGCCCTGAGTTCGCTGATAGGGAAATGGGCTGGCAATGAGAGGAAAATAAGCAGTAACGCTGAGGTCACATTATCAGGTGCTTTTGCGACGAGTGCCACAGTGCTTGCCACTGCCCTCTCTAAATCCACACCGATAACCTCCGTTGCCGGAGGGCTTCTTACTTTGAGAAAGGCTGTGGATTGGGGGATGGCGATAAGTGCATCGGATAGTTATGTATCGGCGATGTCAACCGCTGACAGTGCAGTTGAAAGTGCAGTTGCTGATATAGCAACGGCATATAGCGAGTATAAATCGCAGTATGATAGGTATTTGGGTGTGTGTGCGGGTCATCAATTATGTCGCTATAACGGTAATGTCGCAAGTGCCGTGTATAGTAAAAGCCAGCTCGATACGGCTGTCAACAAATCCAATCCAGGACAAACACGCGGATGGTATCATCCAACCCAAAGTCCCTCTGCTGAAACGGAGCATTCTATTGATCCGTTTTATGACGAGGACGAATGGGATATGAGCGATCTCCCGCATGACTATAAGTGTAAAGGGAGCTGCTCTGACAAGTTCAGGTCTCCGTATGGAGCATTCTCTGAACATCGCACGAGTTGTGGCACTGCAGAAAAGTCGTACATAGATGAATATATGGACATTCCACTCCTTGAAAGATTGACGGGAACAATCTCCGCTCAAGACATCCTTGATGGAAGATCCGTTGAACAGGGTTGTGGTCGTCCGTATTATACCTGTGACGGTGGTAAGGTAGCAGAACATAAAGAGCGCACCTGTGCCAAATCAGCATATAAAAATAATGAGGACTCTGGGTTATATGAACTTGTGGAATATACGTGTGGTCGTAGCTACAGAAGGTGCATGGAGCGCACATTTGATCATCATCCCGCTCTTCCGGGCAAAACCGAGCATTCTGACACTCCTGATAGCAGCAGTTCTGGCGATGATGACGATGACGACACCGAACAGGACACGCAGGGCTTACAGACCGAGCAGACACAAACGTCAACGCCCTCTTACCACCCTTGCGGCGTTCATGAGACATCTGTATCTGGCACTCATTCTGCTGCGGGGTGCGGTGTTTCGGGTCATTATGTGTGTGATGGTTCAGATCATTCATTGCAAGCGAGTTGCACGACAACGAATGCCAGCGGGCAATATTGCACGGTGTCAAGTTTCTATGCGTGTCAATCGCACACGCATGTGTATCCAGCGCCCGAGCCGATCCAGGTTTTGTGTCGAAGAGGCGGTTGCAATGACCTCGTGGACAACACAGACGCGCATTGGGTAACCTGTGACGCAGGACACGGGTATTGGTCATGTAAAGGATCGCACCATGGGCGGCATAGAACAAGAACATGCAGATTTAGTGAGTGCCGGCAAACTTGGACAAATTGTAACGGCGGCGCACCGATATGCAATAAACCCTGGCGGAAAGCAAATGGCAAGAAGTGTTGGGAATAGAGTAGCGTTGTCCGAATAACCTTATAGGCAGGTATCCTTTTGGGTATCTGTCTTTTCTTTTTCTCAATACCAACTAATACCATTTCTAAATGATGATATTACATTATTTCATTAATCGGTTGTCCGAATGCAATATTCTCTTCTGTAGGAGCGATCTCCTGGTCGCGACCCGACAAATGCTAAACGCGCATTTGGCGTTGATGCGAGGGCACTCCTACAAAGAAACTCAAAATCGGAATGATACTTTGTCAATTAGAAATGGTATATAGTGGACTATAGAAATAATTCTACATCTCCTCTGTAGGAGCGATCTCCGAATCGCGACAGAAACTTAGGAGCAGTCGGAAATCGGAGTTCCCTCCCGCTGAATGCCATACGCGCATTCAGCGTTGATTCATAGTTCAGAAATGTAGCGTTAATTCTAATCTCTACCATAAACAGGATAACGTATAGTAAATTGACCTTATGGATTTATGGAATTGTAACCGGTAACTTGCCTAATGCATGCTTTTTGCCCAACAACACTTCCACAGCAGCAGCAATGGAATGGTAGTTGCCATCGTAGGCAGCGATTGCACACGCAACATCAGGGCATTTTCCAAGTAGATAGGGCGATTTAAGTGAAATAACGACAATTGGCACCTCAGTTTTTTGGCTCAACTGATGAATAAGGTCCGCTTGCTGTGCATTGACAATTCCAGCAACGATAATCGAAGGTTTAGACATCAAAAGCAGCGGCAGTAATTCTTTCGCGTTCACCTGAGCGGGCATAGAAACAGAGTCGATATGCGTGAGATCGGTATGTGCTTTAAGAAAAGTATTTGAAAACAGGCGTGATGAACTGATGAGTAAAACAGGTTCCTGCGGTTCCGCGCTTAAAGGGAGTATCCCTTTCGTGTTTTTGACGAGGGTAATTGCTTGTGTTGCGATAGTTTGCGCGATTTCTCTATGTTTTAGACTTCCTACGACGGCAAGAGGCGAATTGATAGCATTCGGGTTTTCTATAGGGATTATCGGTTTTTCAAAAGCACCGCAATCATTTTTGCTTTTTAAGATGCGGCGCACGGAATCGTTGAGTCGTGTTTCAGTGATGTCTCGTCGACGTACAGCTTGGCGGAGTGCGTTATAAACACGTTGCTGCTTTTTCAAAGTCCACGGGACGAGAATCATATCAGCACCCGCTTGGATCGCTAAGACAGCAGCTTCGCCTGTTTCGTATTGGTCATCAATCGCTTTCATCTCAAGATCATCAGTAATGATAAGTCCGTTATAGCCAAGCATCTGTCGGAGTAGTCTTGTAAGTATTGGATATGAAAGGGTTGCTGGCATCTCGGCATCCAGTGCAGGATAGAGGACATGTGCCGACATAATAGCGGCAACACCTGTTTTAATCGCAGCATTAAAAGGTGCCAATTCAATCGTATTGATCCGTTTTTTATTATGTGTAACAACAGGTAATTTTTTGTGCGAGTCGACGTTAGTATCGCCGTGTCCCGGGAAGTGTTTGGCTGTAGCAAGCACACCGTTTCGTTGTAATCCACGGATGTAAGCGGTTCCGAGTTGCGAGACGAGATCGTGAGATTCCCCATAGGAACGGACTCCGATGACCGGATTACGTGGATTGGTGTTAATATCCATAACTGGGGCCAAGTTGAGGTTAACCCCTACTGCTGCTAATTCAATAGCCGTGAGTTCTCCCGCTTTCTCAGCCAACATCTTAGATCGTGTTGCACCTAAAGCGAGGTTCCCGGGTAAAACTGTAGCCCCTTTATCTAACCGTGTAACTATTCCACCCTCTTGGTCAATCGCAATGAACAGAGGTATGGCGTTTGGGGTTTCTTGAGCAACCTGTTGTAAACCTACTGTTAACGCTGCTACCTGTGTTGGGTCTTTGATATTCCGAGCATACAGAACAACCCCACCGACAAAACGTTTGGTAATATGTGCTTTGGCAACTGGACCTACATCCCTACCACCAACGCCAAAAATCAGAAGTTGTCCAACCTTTTCTTCAACTGACATTCTATCAATGAGTGCCTCTATTTCAGCATCAGTGAGGGTATCGGCATGATTCGTAGCAAAAAAAATTAGGAAAAAGATTAAGAGAATTTTGTATTTGTTATACATTTTGCGCTCCAATTATTATGTAAACCTATTCTCCCACTGTCTTTTGCGAGAGTGCTTTGAAATACTGGCGAAGTTGTTCACGATATTGAAATGGGATGTTTTCCAATTCCTTAGCATTGGGTGTTGTTTCAAGTTTGCGGACGATTTCTAACAGTTCTGGATGTAGTGCTGGTACTTCCTGCGGCATGGCAGAAGGTTTTTTCGCAACTTGCGCCTTACGTCGTCTACCGACATCATGCTTTTGCAGCGATTTTAAACTATCAAGCATTCTGGTCAAAATTCGTTCCTGTTGATCAATGACTTGGTCATCAAGTGTGCCTTGCTCAAGTTTTTTCTCAACGTCTGCCATTTCTTCAGCAACATTTTTTAGACTTCCGAGCATCTCCGCAGCGTTTTCAGTAATTTCCGCGAGTCTTTCCGTTGCCTCACGGATGAGTTGTTGTTGCGCAGCGATTCTTTCAAGTCGTTGTTGTAAGCCCGGTGTTTGTCCTCGTTCGCGCATCTGCTGACTGAGGTTTTGTGCCATTTCGTTGAGCTGCTCTTGGCTTTGCGCGAGTTGTTGCAGTTGTTCAAGCATATCTTGTAGTCCACCTGCACCCATTTGTTGGTTCATTTGTGCCATAGCATTGATCAAGTCAAAAATCGCCTGGTTGATGTCAGCGAGACCTTTTCTCTGGATGGGAAGGGCAAGGCTTGTTTCTCTATCTTCCAGCGCGCGTGCAGCACGACTGAGCGCATCGCTTGTAGCGTTCAACCTCCATACAATCTTTGGATCAATTTGCATCTGCTGTTTTCCAAGTTCCCAAAGTTTATCTGCAAGTTGTGTTATGCCTTTGGCAGCACTGAGTTCCTCAGCGGCAAGTTGTTGTAGCTGCCTGATTTCACTCGCGATGTAATCATGCGTATTTGTAGTAACCAATTCATTCGTTTGATTGATGACCTTCTCATGAAGATGAGAAAAATATAAACCACTTTTTACTGCTTCTTGCATAGCGGTTAATGCTTGTTCAGCATTTGAACCTTCCATAAATTCCAACGCGTTATCTAAACCTTGTGCTAATTCTGTCATGGTCTGTTCGGCTTGTCTACCTGTTTGCTGGGCATCTTGCCTCTGTGCATTCCGTAGACTTTGACTCGTATTCTGCAGATTTTCGGAAAGTTGCTGATCCTGTGCATATTGGTTGAGGCGTTTAACTTCATCAGCGACTTTCTGAATTTGTGGTGCGGCATTTTCTTGAGATTTTGCCATCTCGGACATTTCGTTACCGAGTGTGTCCAATTTCTCACTGAGTTTATCAGATTCTTGTTTAATCCGATCTTCCTTTTGGGCAGCATCATTGAGTTCGGATACATTATTAGCTTGTTCCTGTTGTTCATCCTGTGCCTGCGTCGCATTTGTAGATTCAGATTCCTCCGTATTCTTTGATACAGATGTGTCTTCTAAAGAATCAATCAATTGCTTCTGTTGCTCCGCAAGTTCTTGCGCCTGTTTTGCAGCTGCTTCAAGTTTCTGCTGCATAATAAGCTGCTCATAAAGCGATTTCAAACGTTCAAGCTGCTGCTGAAACTGTTCCTGATTGAAATTGGCTTCAGCCATTGCGTTTTCTTGTTCAGTCAATTGTTGTTGTGCTAATGCCTCACTCAATTTTTTCAAAAGCTCCTGATGTTCTTCAGATAGTGCTTCCTTCATCAACTCTTGCAGTTCTTGATATTTTTGAATGGTTTCAGGTTCAAAGAGTTGATTTTTCTCCATTTCAGCCGCTGTCTGCTCCATCTCCGTGATAAGTTCATTTGCCTTCCGCTGAATTTCTTTTTGGGATTCAACGACCTGCTGCATTAATTTTTTGTCAGAAAGTGTAAATTCCCTGAACTTTCGGATTTTATCAAGTAGTTCGTCAACGATTCCGGTAGCTTCGGTCTGTTCGTCGAATAGTTCGTCGAGTCCGAGTTGTTCAGTTTCCTGTTCTGCTGCGAGGTTTTCATATAGTTCATCAAGTGTTGGAAAACGGACTGTGTATGTACGCGATTTTCCGATGTTGGGACCAGAAACATCGTCGGTATCAATTGCCTGCACATAATAGGAGACAGCCTCTCCCGGAAAAAGTCCAATCGGCTCAATATCCCAACTATACGTTAGAAATTGCGATGTTTGTGGCGGTGATGTGGTTGATGGGATTTGCTTTAGCATGATAGTAACGTCATCAGCATTCTCTTTTTGAATGCGATGTACCAATTGTAGTGCCTGAATGCCGTAATCATCAGTTGCTTCAACTTTGAGTTTGACGAGCATATCGTTATCTAAAACAAGGTCTTTGCCGGGTTCAATAATCTCAACTTGAGGCACACTATCTTTGAAAACGTTGAGCGTGTAGGAAAGCGGGTCAGAGTTTGTTAAACCGTCAGTGTCTTGTATCTGAATGTGGTAGGTACCTGCTTCTTTTGCTATAAAACTACCCTTCATTTGTGTTTCCGCTTCGATTTCGAGCTTTACAAGATCAGATTCTTCAAAAATCAGATGTGCTTCTGTAAGTGGCTTATTGCTTTCTCCTGTAAGGACAACTTCTGTTCCATAAAGAACTTCCAGATCACCTGTGTTTGCTTCAAGAGTTTGAGAAGGTAGTTGTGTGTATGCAGGATAGTTAAGTTGAAGTTGAAAGGTCTTGACAATCGGTTCATGGCTTACCGTAATTTGATAATGCTCAGATGCTACGTCTTTAGTTGAAACATAGTATTGTAGTGATCGGTCAATGTTCTCAATTTTAGCACTATACGGAATCTCAGTCGGTTCTCGGTTCATCAGTAAGGATTGCCATGTCTCGCTATCCGATAGATGCGGTAATTGTTGCTCATTTTGTCCTGCATTCATGTCTGTATCAGGAGATTCCTGTACATTTGTGTCATTTTTTGACTCACTATCCGCTTGTGCCAAACAGTAATAGAGATAAACTGATGCGTCAAGGTGTCCACTGACTTTTGCAGTGACGGTAACATCTGCACCGCGCTTAATTTGGATGTTCCCTGGGCGGACCTCTTCTATCTGTGCTGTAAAACCTTCCATAGGTGTTTTTGGCAAAGTTTCGATTGTTTGGGTAAACCCTTTCAACGCAGAAGGTAAAAGAAAGTTCGTAAGTGCCAGCACTCCTAATGCAACAACTGTAATCCCTGCATTCCGTTTGATTTTTACAAACTCGTTCTGAAAAATCTTTTTCGATTCAATTTTCTTAACATCTTGTTGCGTTTGAAAAATCAACTGTTCAACGAATTCTTGTGCATATCCCAGTCTGTTGTTTTCTAAAGTCGGTTTAAGTTGAACAGCACTGAGGATTCTATTTTCAATGTTCGGATAGGCTTTTTCAAGGTATGCCGCAACTGTTGAATGTGGCAATTTGCGCAATAGTGGACGAATAAGAATACGAAAGGTGATGTAGATAGCAATACCAACCGAGAGAATCACAATACTGCTGCGGATAAGGCTGTGAAGTGGAAGTTGAAAACAGAAAAGGATTAGAGTCATCACCAACGCAAGTGTTGTGATCAATCTGAGGAAGCTTTCCGAGAAAATAAGCCATCGCCATGTTCGCCGCACAGCACTAAGTTTGGTAATGATGGATTGGTAGACCTGATTTATGTTTTGATTTGACATGTTGATTTCCTTATTGTGAGAGTAGAAAACGTAACACTAATATAGGACTTACGACTTTGGATTTTTTATCTATACTCTTTTTCAACATTTGGGTCTAACCCCTTCGCTTTCTCAAAATCCGATTTTGCTGCATCATGTTGTCCAAATGCCTCTTTTGCAAGTGCCCGGTCAAAGTAGGCTTTGGCATCTTTAGGGTCAATTTCGAGGGTTATATCAAAATCTTCTATCGCTCCAACAGAATCACCCATAGCTGCCTTCACAGCCCCGCGAGTGTGATAGAAGACAGCCACCTCATGATTAAGTTTGATGGCTTCATCGCTGTCAATTGTTGCTGCTTTGTTTAACGCTTGTGCCTCTACTGTATCACCAGATGCTGCGTGAGATTTCGCTAAGAGATGCTTCACCCATGCGCGATTGTTGTAAGCAATAGCATCCTTTGGGTCTTGTTTGATGACTTGCGTCCAGTCTTCAATTGACGCTTCATAGTGCTGCTGTGCTTCTACAGCATTGCCTTGATCTGCCTTGAGGGTGCCGATTTCGGATTTTGCATGCCCTCGTCTGTGGTAGTTATCAGTTTTCTCCGGTTCTATATTGATAGCGGCAGTACAGTCTTCAATTGCTTCTTGATACAAGTTTTCTGCCTTCTCCACATTTCCTTGGGCGGATTCGGTGGTGCCAAGGTTAGTCCGTAGAACAACCCGATTTTTGTATGCAGAAGTATTCTCAGGATTTAATTTTATGGCTTTCTCGTAATCGGCTATCGCACCTTCAACATCACCAAGCCATGACTTCGCGACACCACGGTTATTGTAAAAAGGAGCATGCTTAGGTTTTAGTTTTATGGCATTATCATAATCGGCTATTGCGTCTTCATAGTTGCCAAGTTCAACCTTCGCAAGACCTCTATTATTGTAAAGACCTGCATCCTTAGGATTTAGTTTTATGGCTTTATCATAATCGGTTATGGCTGCCTCATAATTTTCATGCAAGGCATACGCTCGCGCTCTATTGAAATAGAGCCTTTCCACCTCTGGGTTTAGTGCTATGGCTTTGTCGTAATCGGCTATTGCGCCTTCATAGTTGCCAAGTTCAACCTTCGCCAACGCCCGATTACTGTAAACAGGAAAGGCATCAGCATCAAGTTGGATAGCTCTATCATAATCTGTTATAGCGCCTTCAACATCACCAAGTTTAGCCTTGACACTTCCTCGTTCGAAATAGTTCCTAATGAACTCAGGATTAAGTTTGATGGCTTTGTCAAATTCAACTATCGCCTTGCGATAACGTTTCTTCCTATAGTGCTGTTCCCCTTGAACATATTTTGCATAGGAACGGATAGGTTTTTGCTTGCGCCACTTTACCAAAGGTTCTGCTATCTCTGACCGACCAAGCAGGGCCTTGAGCGGGCTTGAAGGGATAGCATGACCGTAAAAATTGCATGAACCAACAACAATTCCGATAACTTGTCTTTTATCGTTTAGCACAGGACTACCACTACTTCCATAAGATGTGTTGACGTTCATTCGGATCAATTTGTCACTTTCTCGGATGCTATGGACAGTGCCTTCTGTTACCTCATATTTACTATCGGGAAATCCTACGACAGAAATAGGTTCACCACTCTGCAAAATATCACTGTTGCCGAGTGGAAGTGGTGTGCCTTCACCAGCAATTTTTAAAACGACAAGATCGTTTTTAGCATCAAACGCAGCAACACCTTCAACTTTCCAAGCCATCTTTTTGTCAAACGATCTTACGAAAACAGGCCTCCGAGGTGCGATGCCATGGATGTTGGTCACAATCATGTCTGGTTTTACGAAAAATCCGCTCCCACTGCCACCGAATAAAGGGATACGCGTCGTCTCTATACAGACTATGGAATTACTATTTTTAAGGTCTGTAAAGTCTTCTGTAGACATAGTACACCTTTGGCGTGAAGGATGCTTTTTTAATCGAGCCGATGATTTTCAATAAGTGCCGGGTTTTGCTGAAGCAGCGCTTTTTCAATCTGCCTTGCTTCCCATAAGTCCATCTTAGAACTTATGTAAAGTGTAAAAGCCGTAATTATTAGAAGGACAAATAGAACTTTCATCATAATTTGGGATGTAAATATCTTTCCTATTTTATAATTGCGCCGGTTTAACATCTCCACAAGGCACCATAAGACCGCCACGATACTGAGCACTCCTATCCCAATAAGAAAAACATTTATAAGAGCACTCAAATCCGTTGCAGACAGTATAATCATCACACTTGAAGTGATAATAATAACTATACTGATATTTCTGATGCGATTCATATTGTAAAACTCCTTCCAAATGTTAAGATACTCAATGGGTTAAAACATATACTGCTATGTTTACAGCCATCTTTGTCGCGAGTTCACGGACTTCTGGTGTGTCATCTGGATGTACTCTTGGATCTTCCAATCCATCGCCGATATCAGCACTGTATGCGTAAAAAAGGACCATTCGCCCATCGTGAAAAATTCCAAAACCTTGTGCTGGTTCAGAGTCATGCTCGTGTATTTTTGGGAGTCCCGGTAGATCGTAAAAACAGTGGTAGATGGGATGTGAGTTTGGTATCGGTTGTAACTCCTGCTTAGGAAAAACTCTGCTGATCTCTCGTCGGAAACTTTTGTCTAACCCGTAATCATCATTGACAAAGAGAAAACCACCATTTGTAAGATATTGTCGTAGTGCTGTAACCTCCTGTTCAGTGAGACGGATATTGCCGTGTCCGACAAGATAGAGCATAGGATATTGATAAAGTGCATGGTCGGTCAATTTGAGAATTACCCGATCATCTGCGGTTTCAATCTCTGTTCGTTCACGGAGCAGTCGGAGCCAATTCCCGATAGTAGAAGGATCGCCGTACCAATCGCCACCGCCGCCATATTGTATTTGCGCAATCGTAAAGAGTTCACCTGCATGTTGTGTGCTAATTACAACACAAAATAGTAAGCAACAACAAACAAAAAGTTTAGGTTTTGAAGTATATCTTTTTATCAATTTCCAAATCTTATTCAACACATTCATAATCTAGTTTTCTTTTTCAATTATAGTCAAGTTTGCAATCGTAATGTAAGCGGCACAATAATTGCGCGATTACAAACACATTGTTTGCTAATCAGAAGCAAATTGTGCAGAAATGGAGTTATACGAGTCCGATGCGTTTTCGTATAAACCATTCAGTACTTAATAATCCGACAATTGTGATAAGGATGAGCGGATGTGCCCATAAATCGCGTTCTGTATCAACAAAGACAGGGTTCTGCACAGTATCAATCTTTTCAGGGAGTGAGAGAGCGTCCTCAATTGTAAGGTAAACACCTCCAGTTTGCTCTGCGATTTCCTTGAGTAGTGGTTCGTTCAGTTGTGGTGCTTCTAATTCAATCAATTGTGGATGAACGTAAATTTCCATTTCATCTTTTCCCAAAGGTATATTGCCTATTACGCCAGCAGCTTGAATCCGATACGTCCCTTTTTCTTCTACTTTCAACTGAGCAGTATAGCTGCCAGAATTTGTTGTCTGATTTTCAGTAGCGGCAGCGCGTGTTTTAAGCGGAAATGTTGAACCGCTGGGAGATGTAACCGACAACTGAATTTCAGCATCATCTTGAGGTTGGAAGGTATGCGAGTATGCCCGGACATTGATCTGCGCTGTCTCACCTTGTGCATAAGTTGGTGCAGTGGTTGTGATATATATCCGATTTTCATCGGATTGCTGTGCCATCCATCGGATCACTTGTGCCCAAAAACGTGAATACACTGTTTGATAAGTTGTGCCTTTAAAAGCATTTACGCCAAAGTCCCAATTCCATATTCCCTCAGCAGCGAAGAGCAGACTTTTTCCCAGACCAACTCGCTGAAAAACCAGAATTGGTTCTCCACTCTGTTTTTTGATGAGTGTCGTAGTACCAGCTCTCAGTTGAAAACCGAGAAATATGCGGGAAAGTGCAGGTAGATTTTGCCAAATCTCAGTATTGCGTTCTATATCGTCTGTAAGTTGCAGCATCGGGTGAAATGTGCCGGCTTGCGTAAGGTCAAGTGAAAACTCTCCCTCTTGTTCCCGACATCCATTAGCAGGAATTTGAATTGGAAGTATCCGCGCAAATTGTGTGTTCCTAAAACCATTCATGTCTAATGCGTTGTGCGATGGTAGAAAGATAACCGCTTTCCCGCGTTGTTCCACAAAATCAACAATAGCCTGTTGCTGCATGGTAGTTAGGTGTTCAGCAGACAAATCTCCTAAAATTAACACATCGTATTCATAAAGTTCCTCGCGAGTTTTTGGAAACTGCAAAAGTTGTGTATTGAGGTTTTGTGGATAATACCCATCGTTGCGCTCGAGTACTGATTCAGGACGAACTTTTTTCGACAGAACAGCAAAAGTTGATTGGATATTCGGGTCACGTTCCAAAGTGCGTTTGAGGAATGCATATTCCCAACGTGGTCTCCCTTCTAAAAAAAAGACACTTAGTTTTGCTTTCACAACTTTCAAAGTAAAGGTTTTTTCATTATTCGCATTTGTAAGTTCACCTTCAAGGGCAGGGAGTATCACTTTATATTGAAAATTGCCTTCGGTCTCAGGCGTCAATTTTAGTTCAACGACATGTTGTGTGCCATTTACAACACTTTGTCCATTCAAAGTAACAGATTGTTCTGAACTAACTTGCGGAAAAGTTATCATTGATGCATCAACGAGGCGATTGTTCCCCGATTCACGAAGGGAAACCCGAACTGATTCAGCAGCATACCCTGTCTGCGCCACTGTCACTCGGATAACAGTTTCATGTCCAGTATAGGCAACTGGCAAAACATCAACGTTTTGGATTTGTATATCTTTCGGTGGTTGCGGTGAACCGACACCTAAAGCATAAACTGGAATATTTAAAGCAACTATATCTTCTACTAATAACTTAGAGGCGTTATGTGCACCATCAGTAATTAACACGATCCCTGCGTTTGGTTGTCCTCTCCACATTTGTGCTGCTTCACGGACAGCAGAGGCAATATCGGTAAGTGTGCCTTTCGGTTCAAAATTATCCACAGTGGTTGCACCTTGGTGGAGAACTGAATCGAAACGGTAGAGATGGACATTGTAATCATTGTTCAAGGCATCTAAAAAATTGCTTGATTCATCGTATAGAAGTTGGTTCACTTGGCTCAGCCGTGAGGTATCAGATTTGCCGGAATAATTGCCTTCTAATTGCATACTCCGTGAGGTATCAACCAATATAGATAGATGGGATATAGGTGTAACGTCTTTCTTTTCTATAATCACAGGTGCTAACAGACAACAAAGTAAAATTGCAATGGCGAAAAATCGTAAAGCGATGAGTGAATATCGGAGTACGCGGCGTAATGGGTGTCCTATCCTGAGATACCCATATACTGTGATGCTAACAGTAATGAGAATACCAAGTATTACTGCCCACACCGGCCAATAGTATGTGAACTGCATTCGGTAAGTGCTTTCTTTATATAATCTATTAAATTATATCTTGACATAGCGGTCTCTGTCAATAGATTTTTAGTGTAATGCAGAGGTATTCAATTGTCAGTTTATGACCGGTTTTAATCGAAAGGTCGCGAGCTGGAGCTCGCTCCTATAGGAAGAGGTTTTTTTGAGAAGGTAGAATTATTGGAAAATTGGATGGTTCTGACGCATTTTGATAAATAGGTTGACAAACATTCATATCTTTAGGTAGAATTACAAGAATAACCTATTTTCTTACAAAAGGGGACAAAAATGGCAGACGAAAATGGTATGAACGAAATTGCTGAAAATACAGATCAAAACGCTGCAGGAAGTGGATTTATTGTAAACGTGGATCAGATTCAATCCATTGATATTCCACTTCAATTTAACCGCGTCAAAACAGATAATGGCTGGGTTATCAATATACTTGAATCCGGACGAGTAATAATTAACTTCTTGACCAGTATGAGAAAATTGGAAACCGCACTAATGGCGGGCGATAGCATCGAGCGAGATGGTGATGACCTTATCATAATCCGTAGCCAGTCAGCTGATACGTATCGATCACAACGAGGCACTTCCTCATTAGCGCGTTCTCGCGAAGAATTGTTGGCAACTGAACCAACTGGAGAATAAGGAATTTCCAAATATTACCAGCGTTTTGTTTGCTAAAAGTATAATTCGGGAAGATCAACCCATCTAATTTTGTTTGAGTCATATCATGATGAGGTTTTCCAATATGGGAGGTACCAGCCATTTTAGAACGTATTCATAGGCTTATTTCGAGTTTAAAGGGCGGAACAATGGTGCCGACAGCAGTGGTACTCAGCCCTGAAAGTTATGCAGAAGTTGTCGCTGAACTCCTTGAAGCATCAGAACCAGAATCTGATGAGACACAAAGACTTGAACATCAACTCGGATTGCCTCCTATCTCAGTTCAGTCGGAGGACACCGATATTGTCGTTGTAAAAGAATTGGTGCCAAACCCTTGTCCAATTTGCCATCATCCGCTGAAGTTTCTCCGTGAATTGATCGAACGTTTTGAGAATGAAGAGACGAATCTGATTAGATGTCCGCTTGGACACCGTTATTCAGGTATGATGAAAGTTTACCATCTAAACATATTTCAGCAATCGGAAAATCCAGAAACGGTGGGAAAAATAGCCGAATGTCCGACATGCGGTGGAAAAAAAATCCAGTACTTGGGTCCTACGGAAATGTTCTGTTTAGATTGTGATTGGGATAGTGGTATGATTGCTCGCTACCGATTGTAACTTTGCTATAAGCATTAAAGTTTGACAGTAAACATGCAGGAAGGAAACTTAAATGATTAAGCGCGCTCCGAAGAACGCGCTTAAAGTGTGTCGGTTTTCGTGAGGGATTTCCTTTTTTAACTGATATTAGTACATGTGGTCATCATGAGGGTCAGCCGCTTCAGAGAAGTCGGGTGGTTCTTCAATCTCTGTAATCAACGTCTCAGTAGTCAGAAGCAATCCGGCAATGCTTGAGGCGTTTTGTAGTGCTGACCTAACAACCTTCGTCGGGTCAATAACACCGTATTCAATCATATCACCGTATTCCTCTGTTGCGGCGTTGAATCCGTAGTTTCCTTCACTTCCCTCAATTTGTGCAAGGACAACAGCACCTTCAAATCCAGCATTTTCAGCGATTGCCCGAATAGGAGAACGTAAAGCCTCTCTAACAATGTTGAGTCCCGTATTTTGGTCACCATCAAGTTCCAGCGCTTCAATTCCCGCAATAGCTCGCAATAAACTAATCCCTCCGCCAGGGACAATACCTTCTTCAATAGCGGCCCGGGTAGCGGAGAGAGCATCTTCACAACGTGCCTTTTTCTCTTTCATTTCTACTTCAGTCGCTGCACCTACGTTCACAACAGCCACACCACCTGCCAGTTTCGCAAGACGTTCTTCCAGTTTTTCACGGTCATAATCGGAGGTCGTGTCTTCAATCTGTGTGCGTATTTGTGCAACTCTACCTTCAATGCTCTCTTTTGCGCCGAAACCACCGACAATAGTTGTGTTATCTTTGTCAATCGTAACGCGTTGAGCAGTTCCCAACATACCGATAACGATATTCTCTAAACGGATGCCAGCGTCTTCAGAGATCACTTGCCCCGCTGTCAAGATAGCAATATCTTCCAGCATCTCCTTGCGTCTATCCCCGAATCCCGGTGCCTTAACAGCTGCAACTTCTATCGTTCCCCGTAGTTTATTCACCACTAATGCAGATAAAGCATCACCTTCTACATCCTCAGCAATAATTAGCAAGGGGCGGCTGAGTTGCATGACCTTTTCCATAATCGGTGCAATGTCCATAACCGCCCCGATTTTTCCAGTATTAATGAGAATAAACGGATTCTCAAATTCAACGACTTGTGCTTGGAGGTCTGTAACAAAGTGAGGTGATAGGAATCCTCGGTCGAACTGCATTCCTTCAACAATGTCGACGGTCGTTTCAGAGGTTCTCCCTTCTTCAATGGTTATGGCGCCATCGTTCCCAACTTTCTCTATTGCGTCTGCGATGAGAGTACCAATGTTGCTATCATTGGCGGGATCGTTGGCTGCAATTGACGCTACCTGCAAGATTTCTTCATGCGTGTTAACTTCGCGGCTTTGGGCAGCGATTGCACCTACAGCAGCGTTTACTGCTTTGTCTATACCGATTTTTAGCTGCATCGGGTCAGCCCCAGCGGTAACGTTTTTAAGACCTTCGTGAAGGATCTCCTGACCTAACAACGTAGCAGTGGTCGTTCCATCACCAGCAACATCGTTTGTTTTCGTTGCGATAGATTCCAGCAATTGAGCACCCATATTCTCGTACGGGTCTTCAAGTTCAATTTCTTTTGCGACAGTGACACCATCGCATGTTACCAGCGGCGCACCGAAAGATTTTTGGATCACGACATTGCGCCCACGCGGACCGAGTGTAACTTTTACTGCATTGGCAAGCGTATCGGCACCGCGTTTGAGTGCAACCCTCGCCTCTTCGTCAAAGATTATTTGCTTTGCTGGCATTAAATTCCTCCTCAAATAATTTTAAAATAACTCTCTGTAGTGTTTTATTGATATATTTAAATTATAACATGCACGGAGCATAAAGTCAATTTTTTAGCGTTCTGTAGGCGTATATATATTTGTCAGGAACCACAACCCTTCTAATTGTGAGGGAATTCCTATGCCCAACCCATGTGAAATTTCTAAATATCGGGCAGGCACAGGGTCCCTACAATCAGAATTGTGTTGACTTCGCCAAAAACTTTACATACCCATTATTGGATATAGACTGAGTAAATTTATTGTCCAAATGATTGCTTCAGATTACCCCAAGTGAGAGACAACTTTTGAACAGGATGTACATCAAGTGATCCTTCACCTAATGAAATTGATGTAATAATCGGGACCGCTCCCGTTTCTAAAGAGATTGCATCAATTGAAACAATTTCTGTATTTGGATGTGGGTTTTCCCATTTCGTGGTAATCAATCCAGCTTTGTTGCAAGCCGGTTTTTCGTTTGCTGTCCATCCCCATACAGAGTTTTTATCCTGAAAATTCTTTTCAATATGGCACCAATCATGGGAATTAAAACCTGTTGTCATCTCAAGAGTTTCCTGTTTCCCACCTCGGTAATTCATGACAAACTTGTAACTTGGTCCTCCACCATGCGACCAGCCGGTTGCGTGGAAAAAATAGATAGATTTTGCTACGCCTTCAACAACGATGTCATTAACAGCCTTCGGCCATCTTTGCGCATTAGTTCCGAAGAGGACAATACCACCGTCTATAATCTGAAATTTTACCTTTTTGTCAGGTCCCTCAAATTCTCCTATTTCACCTATAGGTAGGAGTGAGTAGGTATTGTCACCTGCATTTAACGTCCACCATTGATGTCCTACCAGTTTCGTGTTTGAGTGTGGTTCAAGGTCAATAGGCACGAATTCTTCCAATGCAAGTGCTTGTTCTACACCAAAAAGTGTAACAGCACAAAACATTGTAATTATTAGAAGCAACTTAACTAACTTCATAATTAATTCCTCCTTGTTTTTATTGCATGCAGTATAATTACAATTGTAAATAGTGTCAACTATTTTAAAACTTTCAAAGTATTCAAGTATTGTAGGTATTAAGGAGACAAAAACAAATAGAATCGTGTCCATCCGATGGGTAGGAAGGATTAAGCATCTATTTTCTGATCTTTGAGGTGGGTACCGCAGGTTCCACATACAACGTCTTTTCGTGTGTGTAGTGGACATAACCCGCAACGTTGCCTTTACGTTTCACAACATAGCGTGCCCATGTGTAGTCTACTGGGACATAACTTGAATGATGTGCTTTGCTGTAGTATGCGGCAAGCTGCGCGGCTTGTAATAAGGTTGGCATTGGGATGTCCGGACGGTTTTCTGGGTTGCGGATGATAACGTGTGACCCGTGAATTTGCTTGGCATGGAGCCACATATCACGCGGTTTAGCAATCTGGCGTAAAAGCAGATCATTGGATTGGCTATTACGACCAACGTAGATATGAAATCCGTTGGTAGAGATGTATCTTCGGAAAGGCCCCTCGTTTTTTTCTTGTTGCTGCTTGTTTCGTTGTTGTGTTTTCAGATATCCATTTTCAACAAATTCAGTATGGAGATGGTTTAGTGACTCAAGCGTATCCGCCGATTCTACTTTGGATTCATAGGAACGTAAAACTTCTTGTTCTGCTTCAAGTTCAGCAAGTCGTTGTTGTATCTGAGAATAGCCGCGTTTTGCTTTCGTGTATTTTTTGAAAAAAGTTTGGGCATTTTCGGATGGTGTTTGTTCTGGATTGAGCGGGATCGTAAGGGTTTCAAGATCAGGACTGTAGTAGTTTTGGAGTTCAACCTGTTTTTGTCCACGAGCAATTTTGTGTAGATTTGCAAGTATAAGTTCGCCTTGGATACGATAATCTTCAGATTTTTCCGCTCGTTCTAAATCATCGTATAGTCCCTTCTCTTTTCGCTGCAGTAGATTTTTCTGTTTTTCCAATGCCTGTCTGAGCGTATGTTTTTCTGATACCTTCTTTTCTTTCAAAGTAATCGCGTCGTAGTAGGCTGTGAGTGCCTCGCTCATTGTGTTAAAAGTTTGAGAGGAGGCACTTGGAAATTGATGTAAAGGTATTGGTGAGGCAGCCAAAGGACTCTTTGCATCCATAATCAATTGCGGAGAAGCATGGTTAGGGTCAAAATATGCAACTACTTGTTGGTATGCCTCCCATAGTTCCATTTTTTCTGTGCGTGCGATAATTTCCTTCGCAAGCGTTGGACTGAGTCCGTCAATCTTATTAAAAAGAGATTTCCAAGTTATATCTGACGTTGAAAAATGTTCTGAGAAAGTTTCTTTATTCAGATTCAATGGGTCTAACTTTGTCTGCTGAGGTGGCAACGAATAGGTCTCACCGGGCAACACTTCTCTGTATCGACTCATTGTTTCGTCAATATGTTTCAGGCATTCCAAGATTCTATCATCGGTAGCATCAATTAGAATGATATTACTATGTTTTCCCATAAATTCAGCAATAATTGCCTTACGCGGCGGTTGAATCGGTTCGTCAGATTTGGGCTGGACGGTTATTTTCAAGATCCTATCCCAACCAAGTTGTTCAATTTCGGTGATAGCACCGTGTTTGAGATGAGTAGAAAGAAAATCAGCGAAATAGGACTGTTTTTGCCCGGAAGGCGGTTTCTGGATTAGGTGTGCGCGGGCATGCACGGCATGTGCAGATACAGTTAACCAATGCGTATCTGTGCCCTGCCCAATCTTAAATGAAAAAGCACTGGGGTTTGCTTGCTCAATATGGCGAATTGTGCCACCTAAGAGGGCTTGGCGTAACTCGTGTGTAACAAGGTGAAGGGTTAAACTATCAAACGACATGGGAGGAGTCTCTCTTTGTGGATTCCTAAGCAGTAATATAAAATCTGCAAACTTGACAAATTTGAGGAAACATTAAACAAGCAACTGCACAGTTTGTTCCTAATGATACCGTTTTAAATCCTGTGTCACTCCACGGAGTTGTTTATGAATTTCTGGTGGGACGCGCGGATTAAATGGGCCTCCGGCTCCTGCTTCAACATCGTCAAAACCGCTTAAAATCATCGCTTCAACAACAGCAGAATAGTTATAAACGCGCTCGTTCATAAAACGGATCTCTTCAAGCGGTGCAATGTCGGCTTCAATGCGCGCAGAAGTTTCATAATCACCACGCCGTTGGGCATTGTTGATTTCGTCTGAAGCGCGTGCATAAGCGACTGCAATACCGGACGTATGTCCTTTTGTGCCGAGTTGTGCTGGACGTGTGCACCTGTCCCCGATACCCCACATCACAATTCCACTGTCGCCAACACCTTCAATAAGTGGCTGTACATCATTTTCATCAGTACCAATTTTTACACCAATAAAATGCGGCGAATCGTTTAACAGTCGGATAACTGCTTCTAAGTCGCGTTTTTGCCGAAAATAGTAAAGAAACCTTGCATCACATTTGCTTCCGTAATGTTCACCTAATTTCATATATTCTTCATAGATTCCCTCGGGGTTAGAAACCCCAGTTAATGGCATTAACAGATATGCGTCCGGTGGTTTATTGAGTTCAGACTGTGCTTCAATAAGTTGTCCTGCTTGTCTAATTGGATTCGGAACGATTCCTGATATGAGGATACCGTCATCACCCATCTGTTGACCTGTTTTTTCAATGAGTCGTAACTGCTGCGTTTCAGCGATATGGTGTATTAGACTTGTTCCTGCAATGGCGATGACGCGTTTTCGCCCTTCATCAAGGTAGTTGTTGGTCATTAAATAATCAATGTTCTTTGCATGTCCAACGTAATCAATTTTGCCATTTTTGAAAGGAATAATTGGAATTGCTGTGACGGAATTTAGAGCATCCAAAAGATGTGGTAACGCTAATGGCATAAGTTCCTCCTTTTAAAACTTTTTCTTAAAAACGAGTATCCCTGTGAGTGCCCCTGTAGACGTATCAGTTTGCATACCTATTTCAAGTGAACGAGTCTGTTCTTGCTTTTTGTTCCAACGTTTAGTCGTGATACGCGCTTCCACCGCACTGAAAACATGGTTTAAAATCACCAAACCTAAAACTGTACGTGCGTTTTGAAATGTGTCATTCGCTTTTTGTCTCAAGTCAAAAGCCTCCAACCGATATTTTGAATCAAACTCAATGGTGCTATCCCGTTCATTTTTTAATGACGGATCAAGGTCTTTCCAGTACCACTTGCCTGTACGATTATGCGTTTCCTCTGAATCATAGACGTGGTTCCAGTTTTCATATTGTGTGGCGTGTTCAAAATCTTCAATTGGGTCCCACGCTTCAAAATTCCCAGGACCTTCAAAGATTATATTCTCCCTGACGACCTCGCGGTATTCGTCACGAGTGTTCACGGCATTGTTACGTAGGATAAAATAGGTAACGAACAAACCGACCTCTGCAGCCGTATAGATATAGCCGTGCTTGGCACCAGTGTACAGCTGCCCCATGCCCGGAATAGCAAGCGAATATAGAAATGCTTCATTTGGGGACTTCATGGATACAATGTTTTCGGTTGTTGCCGCTGAAACAGTAGATTGTTGCGCCAACACTCGGGTTCCAAGCTTAGAATCCAGATGGAAATATGTTAATGGATCTGTCTGAGATTCATTTGACGATAGACACATACCTGACGAAAGACAGAAAATTATCAGAGATACAATGATAGTAAAGTTAGGTTTCACTTTATTGATGTTACCTCAAAGTAATTCATACAAATATTTGTATTTTCACTTGACCTTGAATAATTTTAAAAAGCGACGACTCCTGTTGCTTCAATAAGCCGCGCTTGACTGGGACCAAAACGGGGTCCGTAAGTTATGTCTAAATTGAATAGATATAACTTTATTCCAATACCGTAAGTAATATAATCTGTTAGCTCAGGAAGGTTAATTCCTGGTTCGGATTTGTAGCCAACCCTTAATGCCAATAGATTACCAAGCCAGTATTCTAAGCCGAGATTTTTTTGCAGATGTCGCCATTCAAACGCACGTAGTCCAACACCTCTATCGGATAGTAACTGTTCTTCCGTTAGTTTTTCAGCTCTGTCTACGTTAAGCCGTTCCAGATCCGCGTGCAATTCCGCCTCATCTTCTCTCAACTTATCAATATACGCTGAAATTCCACTTACAAAGCGAAGATGATTAAACCTATCATGGTAGAGACTCGTGGAAGTGCCGATCCTGAGCATTCTCGGCAATGGGTCCGCTTGGTTTTCATCAATAAAAGAGATACCGGGTCCAATGTTCTGTACGACCACACCTAAAGTTGTAGGTATCAGATCGAAAGGCAGAAGATACTGCATTCCCAAATCAACGGCATAAGAACTTCCGCTTTCTCGGCCGAGTACCATCCGAATCATTTTACCGTTAATTCCCGCAACTAAAGAATCTGTTATTCTATCAGCATAGGAGAAGGTCAACGCCATGTTAGTTCCAAGGCTTTCTTCGCGAAGGACATCGGGTGAATCGCTCGTTACTTGAATAGTGCCTTGTCCCTGCAACTGAAGGGTTGCACCAACAGTTCCAGCGTTTCCGAGCGGCATTGCACCCGAAATGAAAGTGTAATATAATCCCTCGCCAGCTTCACCAAATGGTGCACTATAATCTGTGTAAAACATAGAGGCTTGTGCCCCTTTTTGACCAGCACGTAATTTGCTTTCTGGCATCTCTGCCAACCCACTTGGATTCCAAAGCGATGCGGTCACATCGCCGGACATAGCGGAAAATGCGTCACCCAAGGCTCTTGCACGTGCACCACCCCCTAAGTTCAGAATTTGTGCACCTGTCCTTCCCGGACCCGCAAAGATTGAGGTTGGCAGAAAGAAAACTACCGAAAAAAGTAGCGCGAAATATTTAATCATAAAAGCATGCTTAGTTTCATAAGGCCTAGTGTAGGTAAGTTTATGAAATAGCACCTCCTCTTTATATATGTTTTTAATATTTTTCCCTATATTTATTATAACACATATTTTAACGTAAATCACTTTTTCAGGTTTACATTGAATAAAAAGAAATAGGCAGATACCCAAATGGGTACCTGCCTGTGTTAGAAATCGGTTTTTTGTTTTCTACTGTGCTAATTTTTGCTTCAAATATCCCCAGCGAGTCGTCACTTTTCCTAATAAACGCCTTTGAGTGTGCAGGTAACGCGGGGTTACCTGCCTATTCGGTTGAAACAAGGTGTGCATTATTCATTAAGCTGTTTGATAACGGCATCGGCAATATCGTTGCCATAATCGTTGCTCAATAACTCTTGGATAATCTTGACCTTTTGTGATCGGTTCTCCGTATTCGGTGACAACAACTTGCGAAAATGTTTGGCAAGTTCCGACTGTAACGTTGCCTGCCGCTGTTGTAGTCGCTGTCGATCAGCAGGAGTCGGATATAACGTGTCAAACTCATCTTGTGTCAGATAGGGGGATAAAATCACATCAAAGTATTGCCGGTTGATGTTCCCACCCCATTGCGACAGATTTGACCGCGTTGTCGTACGGAAGGTATCAGGACTCCATTTCTGCGGGGAGTCCCCCGACGGTGTCACAGGATTCTCTAATGCGGGTGTCGGGTTTATCTCATCAGATGATGGATTATCCATTTCGCGAAGTTGTTTGGCAAGATCGGTTTCCCCAACAATTCGGCCAGTTTCATCAAATATAAAATAACTGGATAATTGTTCCTGGAAGTTTTTTTGAATCTCACGCCTATGGGCAATATCGTATTTACTTGACACGGGTCTCGACTCCGGATTCTCTTGCAGCCATAACAACGCTTCTTTCATATCGGACTTAACTTTTTCAATAGATGCTTCTCTTTCAGCTGGCGTCCGATTGTCAAGTTCTATCGGAATACTGTTAATGTCAGTCGGTAGTCGAGTTTTCTCAATAAACGCCATATACTCATCTAAACTTTCATAACCCATTTCTTTTAACATTTGAGAAACATCAATATCCAAACCCAATTCTTTAAATGTTTTAGAAATATCACTTTCGCTAATATTTACAATAGAACTTGCCCGTAGTTTTTCAAGGTCTACACCGTTCTGTTTAGCACGTTCTAAAGTTGCAGGGCTTATCTGCGACAGTATGTTAGCAGGCGATATACTTTGATGCTTTGGGTCTAATTCTAATTCTGGATGTACTACATCATCAACCTTATCATCAGCATCATCTAAAACTTCAACAATTTCTGAATCTTCAATATTCTCATTCGGTTTTTGATTATCATTAGGCGTATTTAATAATTGAAATACCCCAACCGAAATGAGTATACTTACAAATAATATACTACACCAAAAAAACAATCCACCTTTTCTCATTTTACCACCTCTAAATTAATCTTTATAGTGAATTCTACAATTAACTTTACACATGAACTGTGAATCAACGCTGAATGCGCTTGGAGGAATGCGCGTTTGGCATTCCGCATGATTCAGCGGGAGGGAACTCCGATTCCCGACTGCAAACGTGTCAAGATTCGGAGATCGCTCCTACGGAATAAATGTAAGCTTATTACATAATTTACTATAAATTAATTGCCACTTGGCTTCTTTTCCTTTCGCTTATTAATTTCATTCTGTATAGCCTGTGCAGTCAATTCCAGGTTTCTATAAAAGGTTTCAAGCTCTGTAACGCGAGCGTTCAAAGTTGATAATTCACTCTTCATCATATTTCTTTCAGCCTCAAGCGGGTCATACGTAAAAGTATTATGAACTTGAAGTTTTTTCTTCAGTGGCTCGAGCACTATCCAAATACGAATCATATCTGTATGCGCAGTATCCAAACGGCTTTGAGCATCTTTTTCGTCAGCTTCAGCATCTTCTTTATGCTGTTGCCAATTTTTGTATACACCAAACCAATAACGATAATTTTCTGAATTGCCTTCTTTTAATGCGGCTTTCATTCCCTTTTCAGCTTCAGCCATTCTGATATTTGCTATTCCTATATAAACCTGTGCAGTAATTATATCAGTTAACGCCTGATTGTACAGACTGCTTGCTGTGTCATATAGCTCTTGCCACGGTTTGATTTGATTCTCAAGCGACAGTCTCACAGCCCCAGCTAAAACATAATGCTCTGTCTGTAATCTTAAATCTGCTTCTAATTGAGTTATACGGTTACGAACTTTGGTTAACTCGTCCTCATCTCTAAACAATTCCATCGCCTGTGCAGTGCGACTTGCTGCAGTCATCAACTCATCCAGGGTCAGATTTGAGTAATCTTTGGCAATTGAAAAACCTATACACAATATAATAAGTAAACATAGTGGAACGAATAGTGTTTGTAACTTTCTTTGATACCTCATTTGGTTTTCTCCTTATATAAAAGTAGTCTTTCCGCTGAGTTCAGCGAAATCAGAATTAGTTAATCTGTCTGACAGACCACAAAGGAGAAGTTGGCAGGAAAAAAACGAGAAGTTGCTGGCAACTGTTCCCTTTGGGCTCGCTGGTTTCCATATTTCTATAGCAGTAAGTGTAATACCTGTGCTAAAATGAAAACCAGCCCTGTCATACCTCAGTTATGGCATGGCTACGCGCTGATTGTGCTTTTGTGAAGATCAGCACTCTCGGCGCGCCCCCACTCGGGGGTTAGCGTGCCCAGGTGTAACACACGCGTTCCGTGCATTCCTAACACCTTGTGTAAAGTTACACAACTTTACAAAAAACGTCAATCACTTTTACAAGTAATTTCTGACATTTTTATATATTATACCACATTTACGTTTTTAATGCAACATTTTTTTCTTTTTAGACAAAATCATTTAGTTTTAAGTATTATTAGTTATAACAGTTTACTAAAATTTACATTGTAAGTTGGGTTGAGGAACGAAACCCGCCGAATGCCAAACGCTCACGCTGCTAATGGCATTCAGCGGGGACTGAGATGTGATTTACCAAAGCCTCGGAGAGACGAAAGATGTATAGAAACCCATTGATAGAGAGCTAAAGCCCCAGAGGGGCGAAAGGCATATAGAACATATCATATATAGACACAAATTATCACTACCTAATCACTGCTAATCGATGAATACTTTCAACCTTTTTATCATCTAAAACAGCACGAATTTTGTAAAAGTAAACCCCGTTCGCGAGCGGTGTGCCTTCCGCATCCTGTGCGTTCCACGTCACCTCGTTATACCCTTCCTTCGCGGAGACATCTTTCAGAACCTGTATCCGCCGCCCGGCTGACGTATAGATTGTAATCTTCACCTCATCAGCATCAAGCGTCAACTGATAGGTAAATGTCGTCTTACGCTTGAGTGGATTGGGATAATTATGCACTTCAGAGATACGGAATTCGGTTTCTTCCGGTGAAAAACTTTCGTCATGTTTTTGGAGCGTTCGGTAGTCGAAACTGGCAAGCCATGCGACCTCTTCTTTTAAGGTATTCACCAATTCCACCTCATTCGTCTGGTGCGAATAGCCAAAAAGGGGACCAAATTCTTCAAACTGCTTAATTAAAGGTTGTATAGATTTTGAGAACTCCGCTGCACTGGCAAGTTTAGCGTTAATCCTACTACCGGTGTTCACTTCATAGCCGAGCGTAATCGCTTCCACCAGTTTTTCGCGACTCTGAAATAGCAACACCCATAACCTCATCAGGTGCATTGCATCGTTCAAATCATGTGCTGCTTCAATATCCACCGGTTCAGCGATTTCGTTAGCTTCTCGCATCTCATTTGCTGCGCGTTGCTGCGGTGCAAGAAGATTTGTGAATCGGTGGACAGCAGTCTGTGCTATTTTTAATTCAGGGATTGCTAATGTATCTTGCACAGCCTTACGACCAATTAAGTTCCAAAACCGCGTGGCTAAACCCGCGGACCCGCTGCCGTAAGTGCCGCCGATGGAAAGCGAACTGGCATAATCTGAAAAGTAACTCGCCAAAGTCCAACCGTTGATACGTAGTGCGCTCAGAATCAGCGTTGCTGCCTCAGCGTTTCCGTAGCGTGTCACCAATTCATTACGCAATAATTGTAGATGATCAAGCTGAATATCCCAATTAATACGAGCGCTCACAAGTCGGTCAAGGTAGCCTAAGCCTTGCGTTGCACCTTGTACAGTGAATCCACTTAACCCAACAACTTCAGGCGAATTTGCAAGTTGGCGCACACCTTGTACGAACAGATCACTTTCAAGCATCCAGAACGGCATGACCTCCTCAACATCATGTGACAGCACGATGAATCGGTGTCCCATCTCTCCGAGCGCATTCATCTGTTCAATTGGAATATTCGGATCAACGACCGGTTCCCCATCAGCACCCCATTTTTGTGAGAAAATCGTGCCTTTGGGCAATTGGCGTGCATAGTCGCCATCTGGGTCTTGGAGCCAACTTCTGTTATACCCCGAAATGTAGAACTTAAAATCGGGACGGACTTCTTGTGCTGCTTTGATAATCGTAAAGTAGACTGCCCAGAGTTTCGCTTGTCCTTCTGGGGAACGGTCGCCACATTCAGGGCAGTTGCACGCCCGCGTCTCATGTCCCCAAGATCGCAGATGAAATCCTGCTAAACCGGGGTAGGTTTTCACAATTTCCTGAGTTAATTGGCGTGCTAAGGTGTGGAATTCCGGTTTTGACCAGCAAAACGGTCGGTAAGATACTTCATTCCTTGATGCACCGTACAGTACCTCTGGTCCCAATAGGTCGGGACGTGCTTTTATGAGTGCTTCTGTCGGTTCACCTGTTAAATACATAAATAGGTAGGCATCAATGCCGCGGTCGCTAAGTGCAGCAAATCGGTTTTGGAGTGTCTCAATCCTCTGTAATCGTTGTGAGCGAGGTTCATCTTGCAGTTCAGAAAATGCGGGAGTGTCCACATATTTGAAAGCAGTGCCAAATCCGTCTTCAATACCGGTTCCCGTCCAAACGCCTTCACCCCCGCTCATATTCACGCGTTGTCTTGCAAGCCAATCGGGGTCATCAATCTCTAATACTGCTCGGACAGGGTAAAATGGGCGGGATGTTTTGTCTAAAAAGGGTACGGAAAGTGAAGGTGTACGCGCTACTGCGATCTCTGGATGTACAGGTTCGAATCCTGTCAACGCGGTGATACATGCCTCAATAAAGGCATAAGCACCATAAATCACACCGCGCGGGGTATGTGCAGCCACAACAATAACAATTTCTGTCCCAAGGTCAGCGGATTTAATCTGATACCCTTCATCACCGAGATCTTCTGATAAGTTTAAATCAATCTTTGCTTGAAGGGAGTGAATCGTCGGATTTGAGGTGAGTGTGCCTAAAACGATAACCGTCTGCGTTGCCGTCTGTTGCTGATTGGTGTGCCGTTCAAGTTGAGCACCTGTCCATTTTTCAATAAAGGTCTGGATTTCGGATGCAGCAAACCGCTCTTGGGTTGAAGCGTTTGCACCGATTTGCACCGTTGCACGAGGTTCTCCCGATACAACAATCGGTATTTCTGCCGCATTCGCGTGCATAGTTAATATTAAAAGACAGAATAATACCATTTCAAATTGACAATTTGTCATAATAAACTGTAGGTCCAAATCAACGCTATGAATGCGCTTTTGGCATTCAGCGGGTAGAGCGAAGCGAAACCCGACAAATCATGTAGAATGCCAAAAAGCGCAATTGGCGTTGATTTGGACACGTATGATTGATGGATGTTTCCATGTCGGGTTTCGCTGACGCTCTACCCGACCTACAAGAGGGATAAAAACTAAAGTTGTAGAGGAGTTCTCAACGCCGAATTTAATGCACATGCTCATGCTCAAACCCTGGAAAAAAATACATAGCGCATATAGTTAAAATCAATCCTACAACAAATGCAATCTTTGTAACATTACTTACTTTTTCTTCTGAAGGCGTGTAACCGCCTCGCAAACCATCCATCACAACGTGCAATAGTGTTCCCGCAGCAAAAGCAGTTAAATACTCCGTTAACTCCCTAAGAACACCATGCAATAGTCGTTCACCCATAAATGCCCCGATAAACGGCGCAATAATAAGCGGGATAAGTCTAAATAATGTCTCTCCAACGCCATAATCACGACGTAACGCTGCCGTTATCACTGTTGCTACTGGAAAGCGATGAAGTAATACGCCAAGTGCAAGGGCGATACCCACTGTCTCCTCTTCTGCTGCGATACTGAGATTGAATCCATCGGCAACTGAATGGATTGATAACCCGATAATTGTTAAGTTGACACCCCAATGTTGTTTCTTTTTAACTTCTACATGATTACCGAGGCGTTCCTGCATCCGATGCGTGAGATGTTCTAACAGCCAAATTAACAAGAAACCACCCCACATTACTAAAATTGTGGGGTAACCTACTTCCGTGAAGAGATGAATCATTAGCATCAAGACAAAGCCGAGGACTGCACCAGCGGTAATACCGAAAATGATGTGGAATGCAGCCTGTTTTTCCCGAAAAACCATCGCGATTACAGCGCCAAGCATCACTGTTGCCGATGCAATTACCAAATATAAGAGTAACATAACATAAATATATCAAATTTTTCTTTTGAATTCAAGTGGAACTGTGTTATACTCAAAATATTACGTATATATAGGTTCAGGTAAATCAGTCGTATGAAAGTATCATATTTCCGATTTATTCTAAACTTGAGACGTATTTTCAAGTCTAATGATATAATGTTTTCAAGGGAGAACCTAAATTTGAGACGTTTTCTCATTTTTATGGGAAAATGTTATGTTATTAAAAAAAAAGACCTAAGGAGTCTGATTTATGAAAATCACAGAAGTTTTTAGAACAGTTCTGCTTGCGATGTCCATCGCTTTAGCAGTTTGTATCGTATTTTTACCTACAGCAGTAGCACAGGAAGAAGACACAGAAGCAGATGAAACTGAGGCTACGTCTGAAGGAGAAGTTGTTGAAATTGAAAGCGTTGTGGTCGTCGGTACTCGGGCAAAGCCGCGTTCCGTTCTGGATTCAGCAGTACCGATCGATATTGTATCAAATGATGCCTTTGAAAAACAGGGTGGCGCGGATCTGCCGGATCTGCTGAGAACCTTGGTTCCATCTTATAACGTCAATACGCAGCCGATTAGTGATGCGTCAACAGTGGTCCGTCCGGCGAATTTACGGGGGCTCGCCCCAGACCATACACTGGTGCTCGTCAATAGCAAGCGGCGCCACCGTGCCGCAGTGATTCACTGGCTCGGGAACGGTTTGTCTGATGGTTCACAGGGACCTGACCTGGCACCTATTCCCGCAATTGCTCTGCAACAGGTAGAGGTGTTACGCGATGGCGCATCCGCACAATACGGTTCTGATGCAATCGCAGGCGTGATGAACTTTCGATTGAAAGACAATTATGATGGCGGTTCGATTGAATTTAAACCCGGTATCTACCAATACGGTGACGGTAGACAATTTGCGCTCGCTGGCAACATCGGTTTAGGGAATCCAAACGCGTGGACAAGCCTCAGTGTTGAATACGGTGGCGCAGATCCGACCATCCGGTCTGTCCAACGTAATGATGCCATAAGGTTGATTAATGCAGGCAATTTTAGTGTGAAAGATCCAGCGCAAATTTGGGGGCAGCCGATTATAGAGAATGATGTCAAATTGTTTGCCAACTACGGTGCTACCATCACAGATACCATCGATTTCTATGGGCATGCCAACTACGCAAGTAAGCGCGTCGAAGGTGGGTTCTATTTCCGAAACCCAAACACTCGCAATGGCGTGTTTAGCCCAACTGGGAGAGATGATACGTTGCTCGTCGGGGATTTGCGAGGTTTGACAGATGAGATGGCGGATTGGGAAGCCCGAAAGGCAGCAGCGGAGGCTGCTGGAGAGGAGTTTACTGAACTGTCACCTCACGATGCTGACGATATTCCAATAATCGATGACCTTCCGGATCCCGAAAAGTTGCAAGCCGTTAAGAATGACCCGAATCTATTCAATTTTCAAGAGATGTTCCCAGGCGGATTCACCCCCAGATTTGGTGCATTCATGTTGGATAGTTCTGTCGTCATTGGCGTGAAAGGCACCGCGCTCGGAGACACCTTGGGTAACGACTTAACTTGGGATCTGAGTGGCTCTTTTGGACGCAACCATGCCGATTTCTTTATCTTCAATACCGTTAATGCTTCGCTCGGCCCAGATACACCGACCTATTTTGATCCGGGCGACTATATCCAGACGGATTATAACCTCAACTTTGATGTAACCTATCCGCTCAACGACACGGTGTTCCTCGCTTCTGGTTTGGAATATCGGGACGAAGGATTTGAAATCATAGAGGGCGAACGCGAGTCGCATCAGATCGGGCCCCTCGCGGCGCAAGGCTTCACGGCTGCCTCCAACGGATTTTCGGGGTTCAGCCCAGTTGCGGCAGGCAAGTGGCACCGTTACAACGTTGCCGCCTATCTGGAAACTGAAATTAGACCGATTGATCCGCTCCTGCTCGCGCTGGCTGTGCGCGGTGAACAATTTGAGATTTTCGGTGGCACCCTGAACTACAAAGCCGCTGCAAACTACAAGGTTACGGAAACGATGCGCTTACGGGGAAGTTATAGTAGTGGGTTCCGTGCACCGACACCCGGACAGCAAAATACTTTCAACATTACCACTGAATACGATTTTGAGAAGGGTGATCTCGTTAATAAAGGGACAATACCTTCCACCAACGAGGCTGTTGGTGTTGTGACAGGTGAGGAAGATAACTCGCTTGACCCGGAAAAATCAAATAACCTCACTGCTGGGTTTACCGTCGATATTCTGGGGGTAAACTTCACCGCTGATATTTTTGATATTCGGCTGAAAAACCGGTTATCGGTGTCACAACACTATACATTGGATGACGATCAGAAGGCGCAGCTCATCGCCGAAGGTGTAACCAGTGCAGCGAATCTGGAAACATTCCAGTTCTTTATCAATGACTTCAATACCAGCACCCAAGGTCTTGACTTTGTCGCCACTGCACCAATATCGAATGGTACGCTTGTTGCCGTGTATAACTTCACGTCAACTGAGGTCACCCATATCGTAGTCGACGGAGAACTCGTCGAATTAACTGATGAGTTTGATGATCCTGAATATGAAGGTTGGGATAATGCCACGCTGGACCATCATCGAACCAGGGAACTGGAAGAGAATTTACCCAAACATCGCGCCAGCCTGACGCTCGCGCAATCCATAACAGATGCGTGGGGAGTAATCGGGCGCGCCAATTATTTCAGTGGTTGGTTCGATTCTGAAGATTACTTACAAGATCCAGATGTACCAGGCGAACCCCCCAAAGGTACTGGAGAATACACTGGAAAGTTTACTGTTGACTTGGAAACCACTTACACCGTGGCCTCCGGATTGGCACTCACGCTCGGTGGAAGAAATATCCTTAATACCTATCCCGATGAAAATCCGAATGGTGCTGATTCTGTCGGCAACAAATATGGGCAATTTAGTCCTTTCGGTTTTGATGGGGCATACTGGTATGCTAAAGTTGGTTACAGTTTCTAAGATTGTAACATAATCTCGGTAGGCGTGTTTGTAAATTTGCAACTCACGCCTACTTAACTTTGTAAGTTCCGCTGTAAACCAAGTATTTTCATAAGATAAGGGGAGATTAAATTATGAAAGTTACAATTAACAAAGAACCGCTTCTGCTTGTATTTTACATAGCATTAGCGGTTTCTATCGTCTTTTTACCTGTTGTTGAAGCAGATAACCATGAATCTGATGAAGAAGTTGTAGAACTTGAAGGATTGGTTATTGTCGGTACGCGTGCAAAACCACGTTCTGTTCTTGAATCCACTGTACCGATTGATGTTGTGCTTAGCGATGATTTTGCCAAACAGGGCGGGGCAGATTTGCCAGACTTGTTAAGAAATTTGGTGCCCTCTTACAATGTAAATGCACAGCCTATCGCTGACGCAGCAACCGTCGTGCGTCCTGCAAATCTGAGAGGATTAGCACCTGACCACACATTATTGCTCGTCAATGGAAAACGTCGTCACCGTGCTTCAGTAATCACTTGGCTCGGTAACGGATTATCCGATGGTTCACAAGGTGCAGACCTGTCACCAATACCTTCCATAGCGATCAAACAGATGGAAGTGCTACGAGATGGCGCGTCGGCACAATACGGTTCTGATGCTATTGCCGGTGTGATGAACTTACAATTGAAAGATAGTTATAAAGGCGGTTCTTTAGAAATTAAACCCGGTATTTATCAAGCAGGTGACGGACTAACATATTCTGTCGCGGGTAATATCGGATTAGGACGAGAAGATATCTGGGCAAACCTCAGTTTGGAATATGGCAACGCAGATGAAACAGATCGTTCCGTACAACGAGACGATGCCGCAGCACTTTCCGGTGCAGGGAATAGTCATGTTGCTAATCCTGCTCAACCTTGGGGACATCCGATTATTAGAGATGACATCAAGTTCTTTGCAAACTACGGTGTTGACATCGTTAGTAACATTCAACTCTACGGACATGCGAACTATGCACAGAAACAGGTTGAAGGTGGATTCTATTTCCGAAATCCCAATACTCGACCTGCTGTATTTAGTAATGATGGTGGGGAAACCTTGCTTATCGGACGTTTGTCTGGAGAAGGTGAAGTTCCTGTGGTCAAGATAACCGATAATGTGCCAGACCCAGAGGCTTTACAACAAGTTCTTGATGATGATGAACTTTTCACATTCCAAGAACTCTTTCCCGGTGGGTTTACCCCACGTTTCGGTGCTGACACACAAGATGCTTCTATCCTTGTTGGGCTAAGAGGAATAGTCGCTGAGGATTTAGGATGGGATTTGAGTGCATCTTATGGACGGCATGCCTCTGACTTCTTTATCAAAAACACTGTGAACGCGTCTCTTGGACCGGACACCCCGACCGAATTCGATCCGGGTGATTATATCCAAGCGGATACAAACATTAACCTTGATTTGACCTATCCATTGCACGACCTTGTCTTTCTTGCTGCTGGTGGTGAATATAGAACAGAGACTTTTGAAATTGTGCAGGGGCAGGAGGAGTCTTGGAAAATTGGCCCGCTGGCAAGTCAAGGATTTAGTTCAGGTTCCAATGGATTTCCCGGTTTCAGCGATATTGCGCAAGGCGACTGGACACGTTCCAATTTTGCTGGATATTTGGAAACTGAATTGACACCGATTGCCCCATGGGTTATCAGTGCGGCTATTCGAGCCGAAAATTTTGAGGATTTTGGTAGCACTATCAACTACAAAGTCGCAACGAGTTATGCTTTCAGCGACGACCTCATGGAATTTCTCACACTTGATCCTGAGGTTGACTTGAGAGTGCGTGGCAGTTACAGCACCGGTTTCCGAGCGCCAACGCCAGGACAACAGAACGCCTTTAACGTTACAACGGAATTCGGTGAAAACAATACGTTGGTTAACAAAGGGACTATCCCTTCTACGCATGCTGCCGCAGAATTAGTAGGTGGTAAAGCGCTTGAACCGGAAAAGTCAAAAAACTTTACTGTTGGAACGGTTATCAGTGATGATGTCGTTAGTGTTACAATAGATTATTTCAATATCAAGGTTGAGGATCGGTTGGCACCCACTAAAGACTTCCAACGCGGCGAAGATATTACTGAGGAACAGATTCAGCAACTCGTTGATGAAGGCATCACGAGTGCTGGGAACTTGCAAGAATTCCGATTCTTTACCAACGAATTTGAAACAAGCACACAAGGTATTGATCTTGTTTTGACAGCACCTATTGCCAAAGGTGCCGTGAGTCTTGCATATAACTACACGACTACTGAAGTTACCAAACGCAACGCGGATATTTTAGACGATACGCGTGTTCGCCTCTTAGAAGAAGGGCTACCCAAACATCGAGGAAACGTGACGTTAACACAAAATATCGTAGGTAATTTAGGTGTTTTAGGGCGTGTCAATTACTACGGCCCTTGGTATGAATACGCTGTGGGCGCACAAATTTACGATGATGTGTTTTTGGTAGACCTTGAAATTAATTACCCATTTGCTGAAAATTTGGGAATTACAGTTGGTGTGAATAACGTTTTCAATGTTGAACCTAATAATGTTACTTGGTCAGACCCGAATATTGAAAACTTTACAGGTTCAATCGTTGGTAGACCCTTCGGTGAATATAGTCCTTATGGGTTCGGCGGTGCTTTCTGGTATACCAAAATTGGTTATAGTTTCTAACGTTATTGCCTCTCAATAGGGAGCGGTTTGAAGCCGCTTCCTAACACATACCAAAATTAAACGAAAAGAATTTTATGTATTTTCTAATGAACAGGACAGTGTTTAGTCGTATTCCATTTTTTGTTTTTCTTATCTCATTTTTTATAACAAGTATACTCTTTTCAGGCTGTGAGCGAATACCACGAACCATCCCACCAGAAGATTTAGATACAACAGTCAAAATTGGTTTAATCTATAGTCCTACTGATCCGGGAACTACCCGCAACGGTGTGGAGTTAGCAGTTGCACTCGCGAATGAAGCGGGTGGAATCAACGGTGCGCCGATAGAACTTCTCATTAGAGAAAGTAACAGAGAACCTTTACTCAGCGTCCAACATGCAAAAGAACTGATTGATGCGGGAGTGTTAGTAATCTTAGGTCCAGATTACAGTGATGAGGCTGTAGAGGTAGGTGTAGTTGCCCAAGAACATGGCATCCCAATGATGACAACCTATCCGACGAATCCGAAGGTGACAAGAAACGGGAATTTCTCATTCCAGGGGGCTATCCGTGATCCGGACCAGGCAAGAATAATAGCTAAGTTTGCCGCACAAGAATTGAACGCAATGACTGCCGCTGTCCTCACAGAAACCGGTGATTCCTATTCAGAAGAACTGTCGGAGACGTTTATTGAAGACTTTGCAGCACAAGGTGGCACGATTGCTACGCATCAATTTTACGAAATGGGGACGATAGATTATACTGAACAATTGACAGCAATTAATACAGTAGATCCTGCCGTAGACATCGTTTTTTTGGCAGGTTTGGGTTCTGAATTTCCATTAGCAGTAAAACAAGCTAAGTCTGTAGAGTTCGGTATTACAGCAACTTTTCTTGGTGGTGATGGTTGGGATCGTCCTGACTTAGTGGAAATCGGAGGAACAGCACTTGAAGGTAGTTTTTTTGCAAATCACTTTTCTCCTGATGCACAATTAAGTGAACTTGGAAATTTATTCGTTAACTTATATACCGAAAAATTCGGAATTGTTCCCAATGGACCCGCTGCCCTTGGATTTGATTCTACGAATATTGTAATTGAAGCAACGCGAAGATCGACAGATTTGACACCGACAGCAATCCGAGACGAAATAGAAGCAACACAGAACTATAACGGTGCAATGATAGTGTCCTATTTTGATGAAAATCGATATGCAATCAAGAATTTAGTGATTAACACAGTTAAAGATGGAAAGATACAATTTCATCAATCTATTACGCCATAATACTTCTTATTATATAATTATAGTGTGAGTTTTCAACACTTCACATACTTTTGAAAGGGGAGATAAACTGATATGAGCAATCAAAACAGAGATGCAGAGTATACAATGGGCAGGAGCGAATCTGAAACGGATCGACTGATTGAACAGTCCGTCCTTTATGACGATGTAACAAGGCGTTTCCTACTAAGGAGTGGTATTGCTAAAGGCATGAAAGTGCTTGATGTTGGCAGTGGCGCAGGTGACGTTGCGCTTACACTTGCCGAATTTGTCGGTTCAGAGGGAGCAGTGGTTGGTGTAGATGTTAACGCTGATATCCTTGAAACGGCGAAAACACGCGCAGACGCTGCAGGATTTACAAACATAGAATTCATTGCTAGTGACACCCGAACACTTGAACTCCCTAACGATTTTGATGCCGTTGTCGGCAGACTCGTACTGATGTATATGGCGGACCCCGCAGATGCGCTCAAACATTTGGCAACGCACTTACGCCCCGGTGGAATTGCCGCTTTTCAAGAGGTTGATTTTTCACCTTACACTGTTGCTGTACATCCAGATACGCCTTTGATAAACGATTTAATTAAATGGGGACGCACCGTGTTTGAAAAATCAGGCGCGCATGTTGAGATGGGTATGGAACTCTACAAAGCCTTTGTTGATGCTGGTTTGCCCGAACCTGCACTACATTTTGAAGCACCCATGGGCGGCCCCGAAGATTGGCCCGGATTCGCATATCTTGAGAATAGTTTTCGCAGTATCCTGCCGTTGATTGAGGCTTACGAGATTGCAACTGCCGATGAAGTAGATATAGACACGCTCGCAACAAGGATACAAGCAGAAGTCGCTGCATCAAAACGACCAATTATGCTGCCTCCACATGTCACAGCACATGTATCCCTTCCAGCGTAAAAGTTTAGCACATGGTAGAAAACCATTTACAGAATTCGTCTGCATCAAATAGCGATGCCACCTACACCTTAGGGCGAACCTCACACGAAACTACGCGACTCATTGAGCAATCAAAAATCTATGGGGAGTCAACAAGAATGTTCTGTGAACGCGCTGGCATTGAAACAGGAATGCGAGTACTTGAGATCGGTAGTGGTGCAGGCGATGTTGCTTTCATGCTTGCTGAACTTGTTGGCACATCAGGGCAGATTGTCGGCGTTGATATTAACCCAGCAATACTGGAAACGGCACGTCAACGCGCTTCAGATACAGGTATAAAAAACGTTGAATTCGTAGCGGGTGACGCGCGAACACTTGTTTTTGAAGACAAATTTGACGCGCTTGTTGGTCGGTTTGTGTTGATGTATATGGCTGCCCCCGTAGATGCACTGCAAAAACTCGTCACACATCTAAAACCGGGTGGGATCATCGCGTTTCAAGAGCCGGAATACACGCTCTATCCCGCGTACGCACATCCAGATACCCCCCTTATGAATCGACTCTACCAGTGGATTTTGGATGTATTCAAACATTCAGGCGCGCATCTCAATATGGGAATCGGGTTATATCCAACTTTTGTTAAGGTAGGTTTACCACCGCCGGAGATTCATCTTCACTCTCCTATCGGTGCAGCGAAAGGATGGACAGGATACCGATATATGGTAACTATCTTTCAAAGTCTCCTGCCACTTATTGAAAAATACGGGATTGCCACAGCGGAACAGGTAGGTATAGGGACATTAGGTGAGAGAATCCGTGAGGAAGTGCTTTCGTCAAAACGTCCGTTCTTCTTGCCTTTACATGTAACAGCACATTCGCGTTTAACAGCGTAATGGCATTTCTAAGTGATTGTATCTCATTTGTTCGTAGGTCGGGTAGAACTTGCGAAATCTATAAATCAACGCTATGAATGCCTTTAGCAGAATGCGCGTATGGCATTCTGCATGATTCAGCGGGTGTCAATTTGTGAGTGTAATGTCCGTTTAACATTGGAAGGTAAGGTCTCAACTCACATTTCTTCTGTAGGAGCGACCTCCTGGTCGCGACCAGGAGGTCGCTCCTACAGAATGTAAGAGGAATCAACGCCAATTGCCACACGCGCATTGGCGTTGATTCGTAGTGAGTAATAATTATTGGTTTTTCTATAAAAACAGTAGGCGCGGTTTGAAACCGCGCCTACAACGAAGGGTAATATATTTTCAGATTTACTGTAGACTAACGCTGAGAAGACTTCAGTTTTCCCCATGTAGTCGTCAATTTGCCACGCGCTTCAACAGCCAAGAGATCAGCCATGCTATTGTTCATAATATTTTGAACTTCTTCATGTGTGAGTCCGCGCTTCCAGACATTTAAGTCATCCATGAGTCCAGTAAAAGGACGTTTATTGTCAATGTTAAAACCGACGCGCGCGCCCTGCCCCCAATCTCCTGCAATTGGAACTGGAAGCCGTGCTTTTTCCTCACCAACTTTGACACCGTTGATATAGAGGTAAGCCATGCCTTCTTCACGACTGAACGTACCAGCGTAATGTACCCATTCCTTTGCCACGTTTTTGCCAGCCTTGATATCAAATAGCGTTTTTCCTGGATTATGCCCACGATTGAGCCAACGATAATTGCCGTCCCCTCGCGCCTCGGGGTGTACAAGCCACGTACCATCTCCTGCGCGTGCATTGAAAATAGCCATATCAGCGATAGACTCAACGTTGATCCACGCTAAAATGCTCATTCCCTCAGTCGGAATATGTTCAGGATCAACGTTAGGACCGTCTAAGTCCAGATAACTTGTTGCGGCAAATTGCCCCGCTTTTCCAAACTTACCACCGTCGGATTGTGTGACTTTTCCTATGATTTCACCATCATAACCATGCCCAGATTTTTCTAATACATTTCCACCTTCAAAAACTTCGAAGTCAAAATAAAGTATTAAATCTGGATCTAACACATCAGCGGACAAACCGCTTACTTGAGATGTCAATAGTAGACATACCAGAATCACTATACTACGTTGCATCTGAGACTCCTTTGTAAAAAATTTAATGGTAGCAATTTCTTGATTGCTATATCGTGCCATTTATAGTATATCATATTTTGTTGATCTCTGCAACAAAAATTACGATTAGTTTTTTCTTGATTATTAAGATGTATTAAGATAAATTAAATTGAAAGAACTTTGGAGAAACAAAATGAATATTTCCCCTATTGATTGGGCAATTGTTGTCGGTTATATCCTTTTTGCGCTTGGGCTCGGTGTCTATTTTTCCAGACGCGCTGGGAAAAATATTGACGAATTTTTTATCTCTGGACGTAATCTTCCATGGTGGTTGGCTGGCACTTCTATGGTGGCAACAACCTTTGCTGCAGATACACCGTTGGCAGTCACTGAGTTGGTTGTTGAAGATGGAATAGCAGGTAATTGGTTGTGGTGGAATATCGTTTTGAGCGGAATGTTAGCTACATTCCTGTTTGCCCGATTATGGCGGCGTTCTGAAATCATCACAGATGTAGAATTTACTGAACTCAGATACTCAGGACCTTCAGCAAGTTTCCTACGTGGTTTCCGCGCCCTGTATATCGGACTACCAATTAACTGTATTACGATGGGCTGGGTTATCCTCGCAATGCAGAAAATTGTTGTAATTACCTTTGACCTCCAGGATGATGCAACCACAAAGATATTGGTTGTCTTGGGATTTCTGCTAATTGCTGGCGTTTACTGCACGTTGTCAGGGTTCTGGGGTGTTGTTATGACGGACATTGTGCAGTTCGGGATGGCGATGGTAGGTTCAATTGCGCTTGCAATCATTGCTGTCAACAAGATTGGAGGTATTGGTGTACTAAAAGAAAAACTGATTAATGTCTACGGAGCAGAACATAGCATACTGAATTTTACTCCCGATTTCAGTGCCGGCAAAATGGCTATTATAACGTTTGGGGTCTATCTTGGTATACAGTGGTGGGCATCAAATGGTGTAGATGGAACTGGATATACTGCTCAACGGATGTTCGCAGCGAAGGATGAACGGCATTCACTCCTCGCTACCTTGTGGTTTAATATTGCACATTACACACTCCGGCCATGGCCGTGGATACTCGTTGCATTAGTTGCAATGGTCGTTTACCCTGGCATTGGCGATCCTGGACATACTAACCCTACCCTGCGAGACCCCGCAGCTGGTTATCCATTGATGATGCTTGATTATCTACCAGTCGGATTGCTGGGACTCATGCTGACAGCGTTTTTGGCAGCGTTCATGTCAACGATTGACACACATCTGAACTGGGGAGCATCCTATCTCGTTAACGATTTCTATAAACGCTTTTTTAAACCACAAGCGACACCTGAACATTACGTTGCTATCTCACGCCTTTTTGTAATCCTGATTATGCTAATTGCAGGTGGGACGAGTTTCTTAATGAATTCCATTGCAGGTGCTTGGAAATTTCTCATCGCACTAAACGCAGGCATCGGACTCGTGCAGATTTTACGATGGTATTGGTGGCGAATTAACGCGTGGTCAGAAATTTCTGCGATGTTTGCATCGTTAGTTGTTTCAATCGTTGTTTTCACCCTTCCACAAACAAAGGGCGAATTCGCACTTCAAATGCTGATTATCGTGCCAATTTCTACTGTGGTATGGATAGTTGTGACATTCCTAACAGAACCTGTTTCAACTGAAACGTTAACAAACTTTTATGACAGAGTTAGACCGAGTAAAAGAGGATGGACACTAATTGCAGGGGAGGCAAAAGAAGCACAAGACGGGACAAATAGACAAAACCTTCAAACAGATTCTAAAACTCCCGCATTGGTTAATTGGGTTATCGGGGTAATCTTCATTTATTCATTTTTATTCAGCATTGGCAAACTGCTATTAGGTTTTACCGGAACTGGATTAATTTTTCTATTAATCGCAATTATTAGTGGGGCAATAATGTATAAAAATTTACCGCGCAAAGAGAGAAACAACATTTGAAAAGTGTAGGAATTATTCCAGCCCGCTATGCCTCAAGCCGTTTTGAAGGAAAAGCGTTAGCAGATATTCTGGGAAGACCGATGATACAGCATGTATACGAACGTGCTTGTAAGTCAAAAATGCTAAGTCAAGTTATTGTCGCTACAGATGACCGACGTATTTATGATGCTGTTAAAGGTTTTAGTGGAAACGTTCAGATGACAGGAGAATGTGCTACTGGAACTGACCGAGTCTCAGTCGTGGCGGAAAAATTGACATGTGATGTTATTGTTAATATACAAGGTGATGAGCCTTTACTTGAGTCCCAACAGATAGATATGATGCTGCAGCCTTTCATTGAAAGACATTCTGTACAAGTCAGCACATTAAAAGAACGAATTCACACTATAGAGGATTTTCACAACCCGAACGTTGTTAAAGTTGTTACTAATCTTGAAGGCGATGCGTTGTACTTTTCAAGAGGTTCTATTCCCAGTACACCTGCAAACAAGCAGCATAATTTTGATGAAGATGCTTTAGTATATAAGCATATCGGATTATATGCCTTTAGAAAAGAGCAACTACTCGCTTTCACATCTTGGAAGCGCACCCCTTATGAGATTGCTGAGGGTTTAGAACAGTTACGTTTTTTAGAACACGGCGTTCCTATCCATGTTGTTGAAACCGACATACCTCTTATAGGAGTTGATGTACCTGCAGACTTAGAACGGGTAAAACAGATTTTAGAAAAGGGAGGCCCTCATTTTTGAAGGGAAGAAAATGACAAAATATATCTTCGTAACAGGCGGCGTTATATCAGGAATAGGCAAAGGAATTACAACCGCAGCATTAGGCAGATTGCTCATTAATCGTGGCTTCAAAGTGAATGTCGTAAAAATTGATCCATATCTGAATGTTGATGCGGGGGTAATGAATCCCTTCCAACACGGTGAAGTTTTTGTAACGCATGATGGTGCTGAAACAGACTTAGACTTAGGAAATTATGAACGTTTTCTCGGTGTTGACCTGAATCAACATTCTAACTTTACCACTGGTTCTGTTTATAAGGAAGTAATTGAGAAAGAACGGCGTGGTGATTATCTCGGACAAACGGTTCAACTGATTCCACATATTACGGATGAAATCAAACGCCGTATCTATCAGATTGGAAAAGACAGCGATGTTGACATCGTCATTACGGAAATCGGTGGTACTATTGGGGATTTTGAAACACCTCCGTTTGTTGAAGCTATCCGACAAATGGCTGTTGAGGTCGGGCGCGAAAATACTCTATTCCTCCACGTTTCGCTGATCTACACCTTACCCAGCGGGGAAAGCAAAAGTAAACCTACTCAACACAGCATTAGGAAACTCCAAGAGTTAGGTATCCATCCTGATTTGTTGTTATGCCGCACGAGTCAACACATTGAGGAAGGTGTACGCAGAAAGATTGCGCTCCTTTGTGGTATCAGTGAAGATTTTATTCTGGAAGGTTTAGATACAAAATGCGTTGATGAAATCCCACTCAATTTTGAAGAACAGGGTATGGGGCATCTCGTTGCCAAAAAATTAGGTCTTGAGCGACGCGCAACATTAGATGCCGAATGGATAGCCATGGTGGAAAGACTTAAAAATCCTAAGCACACGACTAACATCGCTATTGTAGGAAAATATACTACAGGGAATGATGCCTATATCAGTGTCCAAGAGGCTATTAAACATGGTGGCATTGCCAATGAAGCAGAGGTCCATATTGAATGGATAGAAGCTGAGTCGTTGACGGATCATCCCAATCTTGATGAATTGTTTGAAAACATTAACGGGATTTTAGTGCCTGGTGGATTCGGTGATCGTGGCATTGAAGGAATGATAACTGCGGTTAAATATGCACGTGAAAATCGTATCCCTTATTTTGGGTTATGTCTCGGCATGCAGTGCCTCGTGATTGAATTTGCACGGCACGTTGCAAACTTAAAAAACGCCAACAGCACAGAGGTTGATGAGAAAACTCCGCACCCTGTCATAGATTTGATGTTAGAACAACGTTCAATAGCCGATAAAGGAGCAACAATGCGGCTCGGACATTATCCGTGTGTTCTCAAAGAAGATACCAAGAGTTATGAAGCGTATCAGCAACCTATTATTTTAGAACGGCATAGGCATCGCTATGAATTGAATAACGGTTTCCGCACACAATTAAAAGACGCGGGACTCAGCTTCAGTGGGGTGTCACCTGATGGAAATCTCGTCGAAATTGCAGAGGTAGCGGATCATCCATGGATGGTCGGTTCACAATTCCATCCTGAATTTCAATCCAAACCTCTTGACCCACACCCGCTATTCCGTGAATTTATTGCAGCGGTATTATCATATCAACAGGCAAAAAATGATTAGGGAGAGGAATCATGGGCAACGTTGCTACAGTTCGCTCCGGTGCTTGGCACGGAGATAACGAACTGACGCTGAATTTTCCAACCAACTGGGAAGTGGAGATGCTAAACCCTACGGACGCACTATCACTTTCTGACGCGCAAATTGAACAAGCATTCGCAGAACCAATCGGTACAAAACGCATCGCTGAACTCGCGAAAGGTAAAAAGAGCGCTGCCATTATCGTTGATGACCTAAGCCGTCCTACTCCTGCATTTAAAGTTATTCCATTTCTGCTGCGCGAACTTTTCGCAGCAGGTGTACCAAAATCAGAAATTCGATTCGTAGTTGGTGTAGGCGCGCACCGTCCCATTTCCGAAGAAGAGATGGCAAAGAAAGTTGGCGCTGACATCGCAGCAGAATATGAGATTACCAACCATAATTTCCTGAGTAGTGATCTTCGTGCGTTGGGACACCTTGAAAACGGCACACCTGTCTATATCAATCGGACTGTTGCAGATGCTGACTTTAAAATTTGTCTTGGAGGTATTTACCCTCACAGTTCAGTCGGTTTTAGTGGTGGCGCGAAACTTATTGTTCCCGGTACCGCTGGATTTTCCTCTATGTACTATTTCCATACCTTCCCAGAAGGACGAGGTCCCGCAGTGATTGAGGGACAAAGCGATGAACCGGATCGTCGCGATACTATTGAGATGGCAGCCGCTGTTCTTGGTCTTGACGCCATTGCGAATGTTGTCCTTAATAGCCGCCGTGAAATTTGTGGGTTGTTTGTTGGAGATTTCATTAAAGCACACCGTAAAGGCGCACATTTTGCTAAGGATATCTACAAAACGGAAATATCGGAATCAACGCGAACGGAAAGCGATCTTGTTGTGATTAACTGCTACCCGCTTGATGCTGATGCAATTCAACTTGATAAAGCACTTGCGGCTTTTTCCTATTTTGAAGATGCCTATACTATAGCCCTCTACCCCGCAACTGATGGCACTTGCTTTCACGGTCTGTTTGACAGACTTGATTATCCACAGTATCTCCAGCAGAAAGCAGAACACATACCCTCTAAACCATCACCTGTACTAAAACTTGGGAGACGATCTCAACTACATGTTTGGTCCGAGCATTTTGATAGAGATGATTTCTACAAGGAGTATCCTTCCTCGCTTCTCTTCCGTGACTTAGATCAGTTAATTCAATTGTTAACTGATGAACTTCCCGCCCGTGCTAAAGTCGCTGTTTTACCTGTGGCTGGAATTCAGGTATTAACCTCCAATTAATCCCATAGTAGTAAATCTTGAAATATATGAACTCCCTCGGTAGGTGCGGTTTCATGAAGATTAAGCATTTAAAGTTGGAATCCCATTAAAACTACACGACGAACGACGCGACAAGGTATTGGTGAGTTATGCAGTGCACGTGAGTAAGGAGGAAAATTGCAAAATAAAGCATTGCGAATATTCATTATCCTGATAGCAATAATGTCTATCGGATGCAATGAAATGGATGTCGTTTCACCAACGGCGAATCAACTAAATTCAACGACACTTCAATCAATTGACAATCCTCTGATGCCACTATTTGCGTTGCTTCGCGAAGAGGGTAAAATTAGAGAGAAACTCTACTACGGAACAATCGTAGATGTTGATCACATCTACGATGGAGACACGATTGGGCGTACAATCAGTGGTGAATTTCACGGTGTATCTGTGAGAATATACCCTGAATGTGATTCTGGAATAGTTTTTGATAATGATCTCTGGTTAGGTATTGAATGTAGAAAAGATGGAATTTTCGCTGTAACAAAAATAAGAATAGCAGGGATAGATGCGCCAGAGAGAATACCAGCTGCACAAGGTCGTTCGATAGAATCACGAAACAGAGAAAAAGAACGAGCTGCTACAGCACGAAAGTTTCTGCAGGGATTATTCCTTAAATACAACAAACATAGAGAAACCATAGGATTCGCACTGAGAGTTTACTATGACTCGAAATATGGTGACCCTTTAGCAGATATCATACTTTTCAACGACGAAGCGTATATTGATGTTGGAACGAAAATGATAGAAAACGGTCATGCAGTCCCTTACTTTGGTGGAACGAAAACTCATGATTGGGGTGCTGAATAGCGTTTCATATTTGGTGGGAAATCAAATCCACCGAGTTCATATAATTGCTGGTTTTACTAAAATCTTAAAACGCCACACCCGGAACACAAATATCTTGACACAGGTTAATATTTTGATAGAATAAGACACATCTTTTTGGATTCCAGATTTAGAAATGGAGGACAACCATGAACAACACTGCAACAGTCCACTCCCGTGCTTGGTATGGCGATGAAGAGCTGACACTGAATTTTCCAACGGGATGGGAAGTAGAAATGTTAGGACCAAAGGACGCACCCACACTTTCCTACGAGCAGATGGAACGCGCATTTGCTGAACCAATCGGCACACCACGTATTGCTGAACTTGCGAAAGGCAAAAAGAGTGCTGCTATAGTCGTTGATGACCTGAGTCGTCCTACTCCTGCAGCAGAAGTTATTCCGTTTCTACTACGTGAACTTACCTCAGCAGGTATCGCGAAATCAGAAATCCGATTTGTCGTAGGCGGTGGCTCGCACAGACCTCTCACCGACGAAGAAGCATCGAAAAAAGTCGGTGCTGACATCGCAGCAGAATATGCAGTAACAAGTCATAACTTTATGAGCGGTGACCTGCGGGGATATGGAAGTCTCAAAAATGGCATGCCTATCTATATCAACAGCGTTGTTGCAGATGCAGATTTCAAGATCTGCTTGGGTGGAATTTATCCGCACGGTTCCGTAGGGTTTGGCGGCGGTGCAAAGCTGATTGTTCCCGGTGTCTCTGGATTCGCTACAATGTTTTATTTTCACTCCTTTTCACCGAGTCGGGGACATGCTGTCATTGAAAGAAAGAGCAGCACACCCGATCATCGTGATTTTGCCGAAGAAGTTGCCAACGTCATCGGTCTTGATGTAATCGCAAATGTTGTGCTTAATTCTCGGCGTGAGATTTGCGGTTTGTTTGTCGGAGACTTTGTGCAGGCACATCGGATTGGTGCGCATTTCGCATTAGAAACCTACGGCACCGAGATACCGTTGCAATCCCGAAAAGAAACCGATTTGGTCGTTCTAAATTGTTATCCACTTGATAGCGACCCTATCCAAACAGGAAAAGCGTTGTGGGCAAACGCCTACTTTGAGAAGGCATATAAATTGGCACTTAATCCTGCAAGTGATGGTATCTGCTACCACGGATTGTTTGATCAAGTTGATTATGTCCGCTTTCTTGAACAGAGAGCTGAAAGAATCCCACCTGAACTCCCCGAACCCAAACTCGGAAACATTGACCAACTGCACGTCTGGTCGGAGCATTTTATGGTAGACGATTTTTACAAAAAGCACTCAGGTGCCCTCCTCTTTCGTGACTTGGAACAACTGATTCAACTATTTGCTGAAAAACTTCCAGCAAAAGCGAAAGTTGCAGTGTTACCTTCAGCAGGAATCCAGGTATTAGCAGAAGAAAAATAACGACTTGTGCCCGTTAATTAACTGTTTTTGCTATTTTCACAAATATCGGATATTGTAACATAACATATCGTCCCTAATGAAGATTAAATAAATATTTGGGTAATTTCCTTAGTCCCGTATGAAGATTAAAAAATAAATCCGGTATTTTCCTTAGTCCCGTTAGGGACGCAATGTTTATAGAAACACGAAATAAACGCACCTCTTGAGTTCCGTAGGAACGGCATAAAAAATAAACATATCGTCCCTACGGGACTAAGGGGATGAGGTCGTCCGCGCTGCTATAAACATAGCGTTCCTACGGAACTGAAGATCCCTTAAAATGTTCCGAATATGCATAATGAAAAATTACCCGAATAATAACTAAATCTTCATGCGGAGTGCTATGTGTCGGAATCACATACCGCTCCGCCAAATCAACGGTATGAATGCCATTTAGGCATTCCCCGGAGCGGAGATGTCGTTTCATCAATGGGCTATAAACATATTGCTCCGCTGGAGCAAAGTGGATTACCGTTTTGTCCGTTGTGTTCGCTTGGTGACATAAAGGGCGAAACAATTTCTTATATAAACCCATGTTTGAAAAATTGTCCAAACTATAGTAGTTATTTAGCACAACTCGTAAAAACAGTAAAAATCCAATGGAATCTCCTTTCAGAAACTATTTACAACGTATAAACACCTTCCTCGGTAAAATTGAGACCGGTTTGTTATGTCTAATTGTCGCAATGATGATTGGGCTTGCAGTGCTTGAAATTGTCTTGCGTTACGGCTTCAAGATGAGTTCATTGTGGAAACACATCATGCTTCAGAATTTGACACTCTGGTTGTGCTTTCTTGGGGCTGCGCTTGCTTCAGCTGAAAGACGGCACATTAGCATTGATGTGCTGAGCCGAATTTTACCTAAAAACGCCCTCCGTTATAGTACTTATATTATTGATGTGCTGAGTCTGATTGTCGTAAGCATTTTAGCATATTTCGGTTTTGGCTTTCTGATAGAAGAGCAGAAAAGTCCTGCAACACTGATAGGATCTGTTCCACTTTGGTGGGCGAAAACTATTATCCCAATAGGGTTTGTCCTCATCGGGATTCACTTGGTGCTTCAGATTTGCATCCGTTTGACTGGACATGAAAACCCTCAAGATGATGATAGGGGAGAATCAGACTAATGGGATTAATCATCGGCATCGGATTAGTAGTTTTCGCACTTTTCGGTGGTGCACTTTTTGTTTTACTTGGTGGCGCATCAATTATTGGATATGCCACTGCAGGTGAACCGATTTCAACAATCCTGATTGACATCAATAAACTTGTAAAGAATACGACTATCCTGATAATCCCGCTTTTCACCTTTGCGGGATTTATCATTGCAGAAGGAAAAGCGCCGCAAAGGTTGGTAGCGTTTGCCCGTGCAAGTGTTGGCTGGCTACCGGGCGGGATTGCAGTGGTTGTGCTCGGGACTTGTGCTTTCTTTACGACTTTTACGGGGGCATCTGGTGTAACCATAATTGCTCTTGGCGGTTTGGTCTATCCGATTCTGCGTCAAACCTATAGTGAAAAGTTCTCACTCGGTTTGATAACAGCCTCTGGGAGCATCGGTCTCCTCTTCCCTCCGAGTATTCCACTTGTACTTTACGCTATTGTTGCACAAGTGCCAATTGACGCAATGTTCTTTGCTGGAATTATTCCTGGGATACTTATTCTCATTATACTGAGCTGCTACTGCAGTGGATGGAGCGTCTTAAAACGTGCAGAAACAACTCCGTTTGACTTGTCGCTTTTTGCTCGAACCTTATGGGAAGCAAAATGGGAATTGATATTGCCATTTTTGGTATTAGGTGGTATTCTTTCAGGTTTTGTTACACTTGATGAAGTTGCAGCATTGACAGTTATATATGTCTGTATCGTAGAAATATACATCCATCGATCTATTTCTGTGAAAACATTACCGCGTCTTGTCAAAGAAAGCATGTTGCTTGTTGGCGCAATCCTTATCATCCTCGGCATTGCTTTAGGGTTAACTGGCTACCTCACCACATTGGAAGTTCCTTTCATTGTTCTTGATTGGATTCAGTCGATTACAGAAAACAAAATCATCACACTTATTGGGCTTAATATCTTTCTACTGATTGTTGGATGTTTGATGGACATCTTTTCTGCGATAATCATCGTTGTTCCATTACTCATTCCGATCGCCGAAGAATTTGGTATTGACAAAGTACATCTTGGTATAATCGTTCTAACAAATCTTGAAATCGGTTATCTCACACCACCAATAGGATTAAATCTGTTTATATCAAGCATGAAGTTTGATAAATCGGTTGTGTTACTTTATAGGTCCGTGTTGCTGTTTATCGGTTTGTTGTTGATAGCCTTAATCCTTGTAACTTATATCCCGGACTTAAGTCTTTGGTTGCCGCGGGTGCTTGGGATAACATCGCAGCCGTTATTATTATGAACTACCATAGACATTACTATAGTTGAGTGTCTACCGAAATTTTGCGGGTAAAGGTCGCGATTCGGAGATCGCTCCTACAAAGAACGGTCTCGATTCTGCGGCTGCTCCTACAAAGAATGAGTCTCGATTCGGAGATCGTTTCTCCAAAAAGTATACCGTACGGTATACTTTTTTATACCGTGGTATATTTTTGAAATTGGCTATAAAACCAGTCTACATATAGGTTTATAGGCATTTTTCTTGTTTTTAATTAAATTTTATTTTTTCTCTTTTCCTCTGCATTGAAGAACACGGTTTTTCTCTTGCTGTCCATGTTTTATTTTGATAAGTTTCGCGTTGTCGTCTTTGCATTTGTTTGTTCATACTGATATTATACCTGTTTTTGTGTGGTGATCAGAAGTTTTCGTGGTTTACTGGACAATAGATATCCAATATATTTACAATAAGTTTGCAGGAAATGTTAGCGGTATATAGTAGCGAGCTGGAGCTCGCTCCTACAAGAATGGGTCGCGATTCGGAGATCGCTCCTACTTCAAAAGTTACCATTTGGTAACTTTTTTCATACCGTGGCAACTTTTTGAAATTCGCTATTAGCTCAGTATCTGTAAGGGTTTATAGACATTTTATTTAAGTTTTATATTTTTCATCTGCGTTGAGAAACACGGGTTTCCTTTGCTGGATATATTTTGATAAGTTTTGCGTTGTCGTCTTTGCATTTAGAGAGTTACTTTCGCTTTTCGGTGTGTTTGGGGGTCGGTTTTCTCTTTTCATACTGATATTATACCAAGTTGTGTGGAGTGATCAGAGGTTTTTGTGGCGTTAGGCACAATAGATATCCAATATATTAACAATAAGTTTGCAGAAAAAGCGACAAAACACAATGATAGTCGGGAATCGGAATTCCCTCCTACAATACAATTAAAGGGAAAACTCGACAATTGAATGGCTCTGAGGTCTTAAACAGGGTTATTCAGTTTTAAGAGTTTTCTGGTATTGAGATTTACTGAAAGTTAATATCCATAAACATGAACATTGTTCTTTAGTCCCGCTGAATGCCATACACGCATTCATAGCGTTGATTTGGTGGGGACGAGATGTTAAGTCTTCTATGCCGTTCCTACGGAACTCAAGAGGCAGTGGGTAACATTTTTCTATAAACATATCGTCCCTACGGGACTAATGAAATTACCGAAATATTTATTTAATCGTCATACGGGACTACAGACACGGACAAGAGACTACTATATAACATTAACGTAATAGCAAAAAATCATCGAAAATTTCGAAAACTGAATAACCCTGGGTCTTAAAACTGTTTACTTGACAATACTTCAATAACTCAGATATACTATTAAATAATATTCATAACCAGAAAATAGATAAATCCCGTAGGTTAGGTAGAACGGAAATCTACAATAAAAACAGACCTAAAGAGAAGTTGTTGCCCATTTGAGGTTGATATTTCTGAAAAAATGAGTGAAACCCAACTCTTTAGGACTGTCAAGGTGTTTGAATTGTTGGGTTTCGCTTTGCTCTACCCAACCTACATCTATACTCAATCTAATTATCAAACTCACGTTATTAAATAATATTCATAACCAGAAATAGACGCAATAAATTAGAGAGGGAACAGCGAATTGAAGAAACAAATAAATATCATAAAAATCAGTTGCATATTGATGTTGATGTTAGTTGGCAGTGTTGATGCACAACAGAATCTGGCGCAAGAGGCTTATGCGATATTTGAGCAATCCTGCCTAATCTGTCACGGGAAAAATGGCTCATTCTCTGATGATCTTCTTATTGAATACACAGCACTTATTGAAGATGGATCAGTTGTTCCGGGAGATCCGGACGCTTCCGTATTCTATCAACGACTCATTGAAACAAACCTTGCCAAGCGGATGCCACTCGGACAACCACCGCTTGCCCCCGCAGCGATTGAGACGATCCGCCAATGGATTACGGTAGGCGCGCCAGATTGGAACGAAATTCCCAGGCCAGAAACCGACTTCATTACGACTGATACAGTGCTTCAGACAATTGAAAACCACGTCAATTCTCTCCCATCACGTGACAAATTGTTTGCACGTTATTTTACGCTAACACATCTTTATAACGCAGGTGAGACGACTGAAGCACTAAACGCCTATCGGCGTGCACTCTCAAAACTGATAAATAGCCTCTCTTGGGGACGCGAAGTTGTTAAACCGCAACCCATTGATGCCGAACAAACTATTTTCTACATTGACCTACGCGATTATGAGTGGGATGTCCGAAACGATGCATGGACACAAATTGAGCAAGCGTATCCTTATAAAATGACGTTTGATGTGCCGACACAAACACATCTCCGCGAAAAACTGACGACCCTACAGCAAGAGATGAACTGCGAAGTGCCGTTTGTCAATATAGATTGGTTTCTTGCGACTGCTTCACTACCCCCGCTCTACCATGACATTCTCGCGTTGCCCGAAACAGACCGCGAATTAGAAGCATCCCTTGAGGTGTTTGTTGCTGAAAACCTCCTGAATGCGCCAGGGAAACGCGTATGGCGTGCAGGTTTTAATAATTCCCGTGTTTCCAGGCACAATCGTGTTCTTGAGCGTCACACGTCTCGGTATGGTGCGTATTGGAAAAGTTATGACTTTGCGGGGAGTTCAGAGTCACAGAGTATCCTTACACATCCGCTTGATTTCTCACAAGATGGTGGTGAAATTATCTTCAATTTACCGAATGGTTTACAAGCATATTTTATTGTAGATAGGGAAGGCATCCGTATTGATGCGGCACCGATCAGCATCGTTTCGAATCCTGCTGTGGCGGATCCGACAGTACGCACGGGTCTCTCCTGCATTGGCTGCCACACAAAAGGGATGCAGACGTTTGAAGACGAAGTGCGTGCTGTTGTTGAACAAGCAGATAACCCACCTTTTAACAAAGAACGCGCATTAGAACTCTATGTTGAAAAAACAGAGATGGATGAACTTGTAGCGGAAGATATGAAACGTTTTCGTACGGCACTGGAAAAAACAGGTGGCGTATTTGGTGGTATTGAACCGGTCCAACGATTGCACGAGGCATTTCAAGCACCTCTCAGTGCAGCACACGCTGCAGCTGCAGTCGGGTTAGAAACAGGAACGTTCCTTGAGAAAATTAGTAATAATGTGAGTTTACAAAACTTATTAGGAGCATTGGTATTAGAAAACGGTGTTATAAAACGAGACGCATGGACATCGGCTTTTGACGATGTGATTACTGCGTTGGATTCTCCTGATAGTGTCTTACCTCCAGTTGTGGAGCGTCCGGAGCGTATTCCTGGTGCTGGTATTTATATTCCAGATGTGAATCTCGGTGCTACAATTGCGGATGCACTTGGTAAAGCAGTAGATGATGTGATTACAGTTGAAGATATGGCAACATTAACAACCCTAAGAGCAAGTAACAAGGACATTAGGGATTTGACAGGTATTCAGTATGCAATAAATTTGGAAGAGTTGTGGATTTCAGGGAATCCTATAACGGATTTATCACCACTTGCAGGATTGAAAAACCTTTTCGGTTTAGCTGCTTGGAATATGGCTATGGAAGATTTTTCGCCACTTGCAGAATTAACAAATCTAAAATGGTTAGAATTGTTTAATACGCCAATACCAGACATTTCACCACTGGCACGCCTTACAAACCTGGAAAGATTGAGGCTCTATGGAACCGGAACAGAAAACCTGGCACCACTGGCAGGATTAACCAGCCTAACACTATTGCAGATCGCTAACAATGAGACGCTATCGAATATTTCACCCTTGGCAAGCCTAATCAATTTAGAATGGTTGGACCTTCATGGTTGCGATTCACTATCGGATATTTCATCATTGGCAGGATTAACCAAATTGGAGTATCTAAACCTTAATCATAGCAGAAGAGTGTACGATTATTCTTTGTCGCCATTATCAGGTTTAATAGGGTTAAGACGTTTACGACTTGCCGAGAATAGAATATCAGACGTGTCTTCACTTGCAGGGGTAATCAGCTTAGAACGGTTAGATTTACCACGGAACGAGATAGTTGATATATCACCATTGTCGAGTTTAACAGGATTAAGAGAACTGTACCTTCACGCAAACAGGATATCAGACGTGTCTTCACTTGCAGGGCTAACCAACTTAGAATGGTTAGATTTACGTGTAAATCAAATAGTTGACGTATCCGCTTTGGATGGGTTAGCTGCGCGCACTCATATAAGTTGGGTTGAAAACCCTGGTGCTCCTATAGGAGGTCCCAAAATAGAAGGACCTTGGTTGTGGCTGCCAATCCCAGAAAAACAACTTGATAACAGGACAGATTTGCTGTCAGAAGTAAGTGGGGGTTCTGTAACAGAACATCAGATTGCTACGAGAGGCGCAACCGAAGGAAAAGCAGTCGGAAACTATGAATGGGCTGCCCATAAAATTTCTCCTGTAGGTACTTATGGTGGGACTACAAATAATATGTCGGAAATGGTGCGTGCTTTTGGCTTACCCGAAGAGTATGAATGGAGTACAGAAGTTATTGTTATCTACGGTTCCGTAATATTAGATTCACCGCGGGAACAAAAAATAAATATGTTTGTGGGTAGTGCAGGTCGTAACAAGGTTTGGCTAAATGGTGAGTTAATCTACGAGCAGTTAATCAGACCTGCTGAATACGATTATTGGCGAGATGATGATGACGGCTTCAATCAGTATTTTCCTGTCACCTTGAAACAGGGACCAAATGTCTTGTTAGTCGCAGTTGGCAATGGCGGAACGATTACGGGACACTTCGGTTTTGAAGAAGGCACAGAATATACGCTGTTACCACCTTCAGAAATTGATATTCCTGACTCAAACCTTCGCGACGCAATTGCCGAAGCACTTGACAAAGAGAGTAATGTTCCGATTACGCGTGAAGAAATAGCAACATTAACAATCCTAAGAGCAAGCAATAGGGACATTAGGGATTTGACAGGCATTGAGTCCGCTATAAATTTGGAAGAGTTATGGATTTCAGAGAATCCTTTATCCGATCTCTCACCACTTGCGGGATTAAAAAACCTTATCGGTTTAGGAGCATGGGATAATCCTAATATATCTGATTTATCGCCACTTGTCAAACTACCCAAACTGAGATGGTTAGACTTTGGGCGCACACCGGTACCTGACCTATCTCTTTTGGCAGATATAAAAAGTCTGAGAAGATTGACATTTCAGAATGGGGGCATAGAAGACCTTTCACCGCTGGCAGGGTTAACACAGTTGACTATTCTTGACATTGCCTATAATTGGAAGACACCAGATTTATCCCCCATTACAAAGTTAACAAATTTGGAGAAATTTGTAGCAAATAACAATGATATATCAGATATAACCCCTCTGGCAGCATTGACGAAATTGAAACATTTGGATATTCACAATAACCTAATATCGGACGTGTCTCCATTGGCAAAATTGGTAAATCTGGAAATGGTTAAACTTTATGGCAACTTAATATCAGACATTTCTCCTTTGGAAAGTTCCCCTATATTCCCTTATGTTTTTTGGCTTGAAAACCCTGGTTCTGCGAGGACCGGACCGCAAATAGAGGGGCCTTGGACGTGGCTAAAATTACCCGCCGAACATTTTGACACAGATTGGTTAGCTGAAGCGAGTGGCGGCACCGTGACAGAACAGCAAGTCGCTACATACGGTGCAAAAGATGGACAACACGTCGGAGATAACGTGTGGAAATCTGCCAAAATTGACCAAGAACAAGAAGGCCGAAATATCTTTGAAATACTGTCTTTTGGAGAGGACGACAGAGGAAAACACCCCTTAATTTACAGTGCTATCGTCTTGAATTCACCTCGTGAACAGAAAACAAAAATACTTGAAGGAAGTGAAGACGCGTCTGTAAAAATCTGGCTCAATGGAGACTTGGTACATAAAGCCGTTAGAACACGTAGTGGTGCACGGCTTTATGATCGATTTTCCCCTGTTACACTCAAAGAAGGCGCAAATGTCCTGTTAGTTGCAATTCTAAACTTGGATGGAAGGTTTCGGTTATGCTCTGTCGGGTTTGATGAAGGCACAGAGTATACGCTAATTCCTCCGGGTGCCGGCTTCACATTTTCTGCAACGGAAACAACTACACCCTCCGTTGGTGGTACATTTTCACTCAACCTCAACGCAGAAAACATCACCGATTTAGCAGGATGGCAAGCGGATATTGCCTTTGACCCGAATATGCTTGAAGCCGTTGAAGTTACCGAAGACGATTTTCTGAAGTTGGAAGGTGGAGATACCTTCTTCCAAGGTGGCACGATTGACAACACAGAGGGTAAAATCACAAATGTGTTTTCAGCGCGGATAGCTGAAAGTGGCGTGAACGGTTCAGGCGGACTGCTGTCGGTGACATTCAAGGCAAAAGCAGCCGGTAAAACACAAGTGATACTGGAAAACTTTGAGTTCAGTTCTATCAGTGGTGCGATCATTCCTACTGTTCCACCTAATATTACCATCAGTGTGGGAGATTATCCTGCCTGGGATGTGAATCAGGATGGACGGGTTAGTATCGTGGATCTGGTTCTCGTGGCAAAGGATTTTGGCTCAAACGCGCCTGCAAACTTGCGGACAGATGTAAATCGTGATGGCGTTATAAATGTGCAAGACCTCATTCTTGTCGCGCGACACTTTGGTGAGTCAACGAATTCCACTGCTGCGTCTCCGATACTTGCAACAGGTAACGCAGAACTGATGCCTGAAATGGTCCAAGCATGGATAAAACAGGCACGGATTGAAGATGATGGGTCGCTTGCATTCCAACAAGGTATAGAGAATCTCGAACGACTATTAGCATCGTTGCTTCCAGAAAAGACAGCACTGCTCGCAAACTATCCTAATCCGTTCAATCCTGAGACGTGGATACCGTATCATCTTGCAAAGTCTGCTGATGTTACCTTAACAATCTATGCAGCGAATGGTGTGGTTGTTCGGACATTGGCATTGGGACATCAGGCAGCGGGGATATATCACAGTCGTAGTCGTGCAGTGCATTGGGATGGCAGGAATGATGTTGGTGAGTTTGTGGCAAGTGGCGTGTATTTCTATACGTTAACCGCAGGCGACTTTACTGCTACGCGGCGGATGTTGATTTTGAAGTAAGTCTTTTCTCAATAACATTGATTTCAAAACTTTACACATCCTAATCGTAATCCAATTGACTTCCACAGAAATTTTTGTTAGAATACTCAAAATTTTGTAAGGAAAAAAAGATGTCAACACAAGAAGAACTTTACGATGTTGCACTCACACATTTCGCAGAAAATGACTTAGAGGCGGCAGTTAACGCTTTCAAGCAACTCATTGAAGCATATCCTGACTACATTGAGGGCTATCTCGGATTGGGGCATGCCTATGAACGGCTTGGTCAATACGATGAAGCCATTGAAGCTGTCCAAAAAGCAATTGAAATCAATCCGAATGACCCGCTTGTTTACACCAGTTTATCTATGTGTTACCAGCGTAAAGGCATGATTCAGGAAGCAGAAGATGCAATGGCGAAATCCCAACAGGTTCAGATGGAAACGTCCGGTTCAACCACATAGGAGATTTGACTATGGCAGAAGTTACGTTACTTGATCCCACCTCGCAAAGTGATGCAGCTGAGAAATTTTTGGCTCCACGACTTGATACCTTTGATGGAAAAGTGATGGGATTGTTAGACATTACCAAAAACGGTAGTGATATTTTTCTTGATCGCGTTGAAGAATTAATGCGTGAAAGGTTTGATATTTCTGAAGTTGTACGTGTCAAAAAACCGACATTCGCGCGTCCTGCACCAACTGAGTTGCTTGTTGATCTTGCGGAAAGTGCAGATTTTGTCATTGAAGGACTTGCAGACTGAGGTTCGTGTATATCGTGCAGTATGCACGATGGAAGTGTTTTAGAGGAACGCGGCGTGCCAAGCCTGGCAATCTGTACAGAGGTGTTTTTTGCTGCAGGAAAGGTTCAAGCGCGTGTACTTGGACATAATGAATTAGAACCGCTCACTGTCGCGCATCCTATTCAGAGTCTTACATCGGATCAAATTCGGGGACGCGCTGAAGGTATTGTTGATAGAATTGTTGAGCGGTTGATGAAATAATATCCAGTTTGTGGTTTGATGCATTTTGTCTTGGTAACTACTAAACAATTATCCGATCATAACCTTTTCTAATACAACGGTTCGTCTGACAAAGTCAATTTCTAAACGATACTCACGTAGCAAATGAGTCCCTATAAGAATCTCACTGCCGATTACGAAAGTTGTCCTCGCCTGAATAATGTTACCGTCAAAAGGAAAATCGGCTAAATAAACATCTTCCTCAATTGTTTGGGCACCGGCTAATGCAGAAGTCACTCTTCCTACATATTGAGGGTTCAATTCATCTCGCAAAATTTCAGGCAATTCCAGATCTCCATTGAAACCTGTATCAATAATCGCCGCCCACTCTTGCCCTGCGATGGAGAGGGTAATTATCGGCACACCTCTATCTGATACTGTACCGTGCATCATTGATGACCGCCTTTTTGAAAATATGTTTTAAAGCCAACTCGCTCAAAGAAGAGTGGAGAAGTCAAACCTTCAGCACGTCGATGTTCGACGATTTCTATAATGGAGGCACCGAACCAAATCCTGCCACTTTTCGGATCAATCCCAGCTGTCTGCCCAATTTGATCAGTAATATCATGCTGTTTCTGGTACTCTGCCCAGATATGCTTGGCTCTACGTGAATCGGCATCTGTCCATTTTGGGTGTTCCATTGTTCCTCCGTGAATTCAAATATACAATAAAATACCATGAAATTTGGATAAATGTCAATCCATTTCAAACTTTTCAACGCTAAAAACGAACTCCCCATCCACAAAATCTGCAGCGATGGCATCGCCATCATGGAAGTTGCCTTCAAGTATATCAATTGCCAATGGGTTAAGGATGTCACGTTGGATTGTCCGTCGTAATGGTCGCGCACCGTATACGGCATCAAATCCACGTTTTACCAATTCTGCTTTCACCAATTCAGTTAATTTAAGTGTCATATCCTTTTCTGCGAATCGGACACTTAGACTGGAAAGTTCAAGCGTTACAATCTGCTTCAATTCCTCAATGCCAAGACGATCAAATATGATTAGATCATCTACACGATTCAGAAATTCTGGTGGGAAATGTGCTTGCAAAGCGTCCATCATCTTACGTCGAATTTCTTCTGTGCCGAGATGTGTATCGCTAATCCATTGACTACCAATGTTTGAGGTCATGATGACGACTGTATTCTTGAAATCCACCGTGCGTCCTTGCCCGTCCGTCATTCTTCCGTCATCAAGCATCTGGAGTAGGACATTGAATACTTCTGTATGTGCTTTTTCAACCTCGTCAAGAAGGATAACACAATAGGGATGTCGTCTAACCGCTTCGGTCAACTGTCCACCTTCATCGTATCCAACGTATCCCGGCGGTGCACCGATAAGTCTGGAGACGGTATGTTTCTCCATGTATTCGCTCATATCAACGCGCACGATGGCGTTAACATCGTCAAACAAAAATTCAGCGAGTGATTTTGCGAGGTGTGTTTTGCCGACACCGGTAGGTCCCATAAATAGGAAAGAACCAAGAGGTCGTTCCGGGTCGCCGAGACCAACGCGGGAGCGACGAATCGCGTTGGATACTGCCAAAACCGCTTCATTCTGTCCGATGACTTGTTCACGTAACCTTTCTTCCATGTGAAGCAGTTTTTGTGTTTCACCTTCCATGAGTCGGTAAACCGGAATACCGGTCCATTTCGCTACAATCTCAGCAATATCTTCAGCACTCACGCGTTCTTTTAGCATTTGGGTGCCGTTAGTTTCCGTTTCAACCACCTCACGTAAGGTTTTGAGCTGCGCCTCAAGTGCAGGTATTTTGCCGTATTCAAGTTCTGACGCTTTGGCAAGATTACCAGTGCGTTTTGCTTGTTCAGATTCAATGCGGAGTTCCTCAATTTGTTCCATCAATTCTCGGATTTTTACCAGATTTGTTTTTTCGTTTTGCCAACCTGCTTTGAGTGCATCTGACTTTTCCCTTAATTCCGCAAGTTCAATATTCAAGTTGTCCAAGCGTTGTTTTGAAACTTCATCTACCTCTTTTTCCAGTGCTTGCTGCTCAATTTGGAGTTGTATGATACGGCGTTCCACTTCGTCAATTTGCTCTGGCACACTATCAATCTCAATCCGCAACCGTGATGCTGCTTCATCTACCAAATCAACCGCTTTATCCGGGAGGAAGCGATCAGAAATATACCGTTTCGAGAGGGTGGCAGCAGCAACAATCGCATTATCTTGGATTTGAACGCCGTGATGCGTTTCGTACTTTTCCTTCAATCCACGAAGAATAGCGATTGTATCCTCAACAGAAGGTTCTTGGACTTGGACAGGTTGGAATCGTCGCTCTAAGGCAGCATCTTTTTCAATGTGTTTACGGTATTCGTCAAGTGTTGTTGCACCGATGCAACGCAATTCACCGCGTGCTAAAGCAGGTTTTAACATATTAGATGCGTCCACCGCTCCTTCTGCGGCACCTGCCCCGACAATCGTATGAAGTTCATCAATGAAAAGAACCACCTGTCCCTCTGCTTGTTCAACATCTGCAAGAACTGCTTTCAATCTGTCTTCAAATTCACCACGATATTTACTGCCCGCGATGAGTGCACCTAAATCAAGCGCGATGAGCCGTTTTTCCCGCAGACTTTCGGGAATATCACCATCCGCGATGCGTTGTGCCAATCCTTCTACAATAGCAGTTTTTCCAACGCCAGGTTCACCAATTAGGACCGGGTTATTTTTTCGTCTACGTGATAGCACTTGCATCACCCGTCGAATTTCATCATCTCTGCCAATTACCGGATCAAGTTTACCGGACATCGCTTCTTGCGTGAGTTCTCTGCCAAAACGTGTCAGTGCTTGGTATTTGTCTTCAGGATTCTGATCCGTTATCCGTTGTGTACCGCGGATGTCCACGAGTGCTTTGAGGATTTTATCCTTTGTTACACCTACATCGCGTAGGATTTGCCCGACATCGCTCTGTTTTGATTCTGCACAGGCGATTAGAAGGTGTTCAGTGCTAACATACTCATCTTTGAGTGTCGTTGCCTCTTTAAGAGCAGTTTCCAGGGCGGATTGTAAGGTTCTTGAGACGTGTAGTTCCGAACTTACTCCCTGTACTTTAGGTGCTTTTTGAACGACATTCTCAAGTGCTGATGTAATTCCTTGTATATCTACACCTAATTTCTGAAAAATTGGCGTGACTATTCCGTCTGTCTGTTTAATGAGGGCAAGCATGAGATGCTCAACACTAAGTTCCGAGTTTTGTGCCTCACTTGCTAAAGTTTGTGCTGATTGTAGTGCTTCTTGTGCTTTAATTGTAAATTTATCTAATCTCATTTTTATCTCCTTAGGCATTTCCATTTTATTATAGAGGAGCAAAATCTGTGCCAACATCGGGTATAGAAAAGGCAAAATAAATCGCTCTATTACAAACAGCATTATGGAAAAAATGGCATAGATGGGACAAATGCGGCACGGATTGTGTCATTTTGGCAACGAATATGTAAATTCTGCACATAAACAAAGAAGCACGGTAGCCATAAAACTACCGTGCTATAGAACAGAAAACGTAAATTCGCATTTTACATTGAATACGTGACGCAGTATTACCGTCTTATCCTTTGTGCTTTAAGCGTGCCCCACGTAGTTGTATATTTTCCTTGTGGTTCCACACTTGTGGTAGCCTTAATCACTTCTGCGTATTCAGCGAAATCATCAGCATCAAAAGCAGAGTTATAAACAATAACTTCATCAATGATTCCACCGAAAAAGTGAATGTCGGTGCCTGCCCCATCGTCATCATGGAAAACTGCATTTTGATTGGTATGTGCAATGCCAGTGTTGTCGCCGTGTGCGAAGAGCTGCCCACCGGGTTCACTGGCGATCATTTCTCCATCAAGCCACATCTCAAATTTGTCATCTTCAACGGCATTGGATCCATCTCGGATGACCAGCGCAACGTGATACCATCTGTCAGATTCGACAGGGGCAGAGGGCCATGCACCAGCCCATTGATATTCTGCACGATTCCATGCCCCGACATAGACTTTGCCATCAAAGACATTGACGACAAAACCGCGGGTGCGTCCACCTTCATCAAAAATCGTCTGTTTATGGTCTGTTATACTGACATCAGAACAATTGAAGTAAGCAGCGATCGTTCGGTTCATGAAAGGACCGCCTGTGTTGAGTCCGTTTGAATCTGGTAGTTTAACACCATCGTCTACACCATCAAACTTTAGTGCTTTGCCAACAATACCGTCAACAACTTCTGGTTCGCCAGCTAACGTTCCGTTTACATCGTGCCCGGAAGTGTCTGCGGCATCACCTTCATCAAAAGTCCAAATTGCTCTAACAGTTTCTTCGTCTCTCGCTGCATGGATTGATACGGCAATTAATATGAGTAAAACACTTAAAATACAGATAAACCTTTTCATTTATATTACTCCTTTGTAAAAGCGGAATCTTGTCCGCTATGGAATGACAGGACTTACGCAGTTTGGAGACATGCGGCGAATATCGTCACTATCTGGAAATTTGCGCAAGCTCTGGTAAAAACTAATCTTGGGTGCGTTGGGCTTTCATATTTGCCCAAGTTGTTGTGAATTTTCCTTGCGGTTCAACACTTAAGGGTTGCGTGAGTTCCCCAAAATCTCCCTGATTGAAAGATGAACCGTAAATCACGACTTCATCAATTAAACCGCCGAAGAAGTCAATATTAGTACCCGCGCCACCTTCATCGTGGTAAACGGCATTCTGGTTGACAAAACCGATTGCGTTATCATCGCCGTGTGCATGAAGCTGACCACCATCGGCTTTTTCGATGAGTTTGCCATCTAACCACATTTCAAACTTATCTTTTTCCACCTTGCCAGCAGCATCGCGAATGACTAAACCAACATGATACCATCTGTCTGACTTTATGTCAGCGGATAGCCATTCACCGTTCCAATTGTACTCGGCGCGATTCCATCCGCCAACGTAGACTTTACCATCGAACACATAGATAACTAATCCACGAGTCCGGCCACCTTCTTCAAAAATCACCTGTTTTTGATTTTTGTTAACATTATCGCAGCTGAAAAGTGCTGCTACGGTTCGTTTAGGGAATGGACCGCCAATGTTGATTCTATTGGAATCAGGAATCTTTATACCGTCGCTTGTACCGTCGAATTTTAAAGCTTTTTTTGCGATACCGTTAACGGATTCTGGTTTCCCGACAACAATACCATTTAATTTTTGAGGTGAAGTATCATTTGCCGTGCCATCGTCAAAAGTCCAGATTCCCGCGACTGTGTTTTCGTCGCGTTGTGCATCTGCTGGCGTAACTGGTAAAAACGCTAATATCAACAAGCAGATACAAGAAAGAAGTATTACAAGTTTAAAATCGTTACCTTTCGTTAATACTCGAAACATAAAGACAGTTACCTCCTATAAAAACGTTGTCATCTTGGGATGAATTGTCGTTTTTAGATAGATGCGTTCCAATTCGGGTTGATCGTGTACAGGGTTATTCAGTTTTCAGTTTTCTGTGCATTTTATTGCAAACGTTAATATTTACAGTCGCATTGTAGGTCGGGTAGAGTTTACGAAACCCGACAATCTTAGTGTGACAGTGCGATCCTGTCGGGTTTCGTAAACTCAACCCGACCTACAATATATACTCTCAGTAAAACCTATTAACCGATTATTCTTAAAACTGAATAACCCTAGCTCGTGTATGATGTCAACTATTATGCCAAAATAATACAATTTTGTCAAAAAGTATTATAATTTACATCAGAGCGAAATTGTTTTATCAGTTGTATGAGACAATAGAACAAATGCAGGAAAAACTTACACAGATTTTGCGGAAATATTCTGAGTAAACTATTGCCAAAATTACTGTATACTCATATTTCAAAAATACTGCGAATGCGCTATAAAATCTCAGAAACGGTATATAATACCACTTCTAATTGACAAAGTATCATTCCGATTTATGAGTTTCTTTGCTTTGTAGGATCGACCTCCTGGTCGCGACCAGGAGGTCGATCCTACAGAAGAGGGTGTTGCATTCGGACAACCGATTTATAAAATAATGCCCTATCATTATTTAGAAATGGTATAATTCGATTTTTAACTCTAAGGATAAGTGGATTGTCGCTTACAACAAGACAGACAATTTGGTGAGTTGGGATTCACACGTCTTTTTAATCCAACAAGTGCCACAGTTGCACCGATGGCACAACTTGTGGCACTTGTTTGTTCGATATAGGTTGACTCTACTTTACAATAACGAGTCGCCGTGTTTGCTGGAAGGTTGGTGTTGTCAACTGGTAAAAATAGACACCACTCGCAACGCTTTCTCCTAAAGTATTTTTGCCATCCCAAAAAGCAGCACGTTCCCGACTGTTATAGAAGCCTGCGGATTGAAAACCGAGCGAAAGTGACCGTATCACCTTACCGGTTGTATCATAAATGGAGACCGATACAGGACTGTCTTGTGAGAGTTGATAGGGAATCCACGTCTCCGGATTAAATGGATTTGGGTAGTTCTGCAACAACTGATTCTGATTTGGTTTGCCAATACTATCAAGATTGACAGACAAAACAGCGTTTGTCAAGTTCTCAGGAGTTACTTTGAAAGTAAGGTTTTGTGATTCAACATTTCCACCCGGACCGATGACACGTAATTCAATCACGTCTCCAACTTGCACGACGCTTCGTCGCGCCAAGTCGGCAGTCGCAGCCGCGAAGTAATCGCCTTGCACTGAGGCGGTTATTGTGCTGTTTGTTCTGAGGTTGTGGACGATGACTTGATAGCCGTCAAATGTTGATTTACCTTCTAAGTGCCCACTAACTACAAAAGCCCACGCTTCCGGTACCTTGGATATTGCAGGTGCTGCTGCCTCCGTTTGATTCTCCCAGCGTGATCCGACAAAAGCAAAGTTGCGAGTTTGTGGAACATTGGCGATATAGCCTTGTCCGCCTTCAATTGTGAATCCATCGTTAGGCGCGTCTGGTGTCCAACCGATAAAACGTTGGTTTTCAGCATCAAGTGCTATGACCATAGTTGCCCCCGCTATCCCAGCCAGTGATTTTGCGGTCATCGGTTTTGGTGATGCTAAGGGCAGAGAAAGCATGTTCAACCCTTTCGTCAACGTAACGTTGAAGATGTTGCCAAAACGATCACCCTCTGCTTTGGGAACGAGTCTGGCGATAAACCCGTGTCTGCGTCCATCGACTGAGTCATAATGCCCAACGACAGAACCGTCCTCATTGATATTCCAACCCTCTGTGCTAACAGCACCCGGAAACTGCAATTCTTTTAGATTGAGGGGGCTGCCGACATAGGTGCGCGGGACATCACCCACCGCTTTTGCTCGCCCAACGACAGTCCTTGCCCTGTTGAGACCGTGCAGAAAAAAGTATTCCAGATTTAGTGCGTTTGGAAGATCAATAGATAGAAATCTGCCCACTGAGCTACGCATGTATGCATGATATATGCCATCAGCATCTCTGTAGCTGCCCACGATATGACGTGTCCAACTCACAAAATCGGCGTAAGTTTCCGGTGCCCCAGGGAACTCGACTATTGTGTCTCCTGAAAACCCGCGGCGAACTCCAGAAGCATCTACAAAACTACCCGTCAGTGCTCCCGTCGAATCACTATACCCGTATATCTCCGTTTGAACAGAGTTGGGGAAATCGTATTGCCGCAACTCACCATTTTCTAAGATAACACCGTGAAAAAGACCATCGCTATCCTTGTAGTGTCCGGCAGCGATTCCATTATTACCCAACGCATAGAAATAGGTGCCTTGCGAGTCGGGAAAGTCGTAGGTCTTAAAAACGCCATCAATGAGCGTAAAGGCTACATCTTTTTCTCCATCAGGTCCCCGCATGTTGCCGGCGTAATCAAAAAAGTCGCTACTTGCCGTCACTGCTAAAAAATCTATTCCCGGAACATCAATACTCTCAAACGTATAGCTGAGGTCAGGAGGTGGTCGCGGAATAGTCTCCTGTGCGGGTCTGGCGATAAACCCGTGTCTGCGTCCATCTGCTGTGTCATAGTGTCCAACGACAGAACCATCCTGATTAACATTCCAGCCTTCCGTGCTAACAGCACCCGGAACCTTCAATTCTTGTAGCCTGAGGGGGTTGCCGACAAAGGTGAGCGGGACACCATCCGCCCCTTTCGCTCTGCCGACGGCAACCAGTGCATCGTTAATACCGTGTAGAAAAAAGTATTCCTGATTTGGTATTTCTGGAATATCCAGAGTGGCGAAACTACCTCCTGGCCCACGCAGGTATGCACGATATGTGCCATCAGCATCTACGTAGCTACCCACGATATTGCCTAACCCGCTTACAAAATCGGCATAAGTTTCCGATGCCCCAGGGAACTCAACAATTGTCTCCCCTGAGAATCCACGACGAACACCAGACGCATCAGTGAAATTACCCGTCAATGCGCCCGTCGAATCACTATATCCGTATATCTCCGTTTCAACAGAATTCGGAAAATCGTATTGCCGCAACTCACCATCTTCCAAGATGACTCCGTGGAAAAGACCATCGCTATCCTCGTAGTGCCCCGCAGCAAGTCCATTATTACCGAGTGCGTAGAAATAGGTGTTTTTCGAGCCGGGGAAATCGTGGGTCTCAAAAACACCGTCAATGAAGGTAAAACCGACCATTTTTTCTCCATCAGCACTCGGCGTGTTGCCGGCGTAATCCTCAAAGTCGCTACTTGCTGTCAACGCTAAGAACTCTATACCCGGAACGTCGATTGTCTCGAATGTATAGTTGTCGCTGGCGGATGCAGTGTTAACTTGTGCCGCAGTGTTCCCTATGAAAAAGGTATTAAAGCACATGAACAAAGTAAATATGATAAATAAAAAACTGGTTTTGATCTGATTTTGCATAATGAGAAACTCCCCTAAATTTTTCCTTTATAGTGGATTTTACAATTAACTTTACATCTGATCTGTAGGAGGGAACTCCGATTCCCGTCTATTAGTGGTTTTGTCGCGATTCGGAGATCGCTCCCGCTGAATGCCCAAAGCGCATTCAGCGTTGATTCACAGAATATATGTGAACTTATTTACATAATTTACTATAAAGATTTATAAAATATGTCAGATATCCCATTCCGTGGGACGATGCTTGTAGTTGAAGTATTACAAATTTGCGTTTAGCAATACTGTAAAAGCATAGATCGGATATTTCTGGTAGATTCAGAAGTATTATGTAAAGTATGTAACAATTTCTCAAAAAAGGCAAGGGAAATCTCATCTGTTTTCATAATTCTCTTATGTTGGAAATCTAAATTCTAAGGATAAGAAGATTGTCACTTATAGCAAGGGAGGGAATTTGCTGAGTTAGGATTTACCCTCTTTTTATAATCAGCAGGTGTCACATTTGCACCGTTAGCACAAATATGACACTTGTTGATTCTATAGAGATGGACTCTACTTTACAATGACGAGTCGTCGTGTTTGCTGGAAGGATGGTGTAGCCAACTGGTAGAAATACACACCACTCGCAACGCTTTCTCCCAAAGCATTCTTGCCATCCCAATACGCGGCACGTTCCCGACTATTATAGAAACCTGCGGATTGAAAACCGAGCGAAAGTGACCGTATCACCTTACCGGTTGTATCAT
>JAPPCZ010000039.1 GCA_028824685.1 Candidatus Poribacteria bacterium | reverse complement strand
TACGCACCCACACATCACCTGTGCAAATTCGCGCAATGGAGAACCAGAAACCGCCTGTGCGCATTATTGTGCCCGGAAAGGCTTATCGCGTGGATTACGATGTCTCACACACCCCAATGTTTCATCAGGTTGAAGGTTTGCTTGTGGATAGACATGTCACTTTCAGTGAATTGAAAGGTGTTTTGGTATCTTTTGCTCGGCAGATGTTCGGCGACCAAACACAGATGCGTTTCCGTCCACATTTTTTCCCTTTTACAGAACCGAGTGCAGAAGTGGATATATCATGCACGGTGTGTCGTGGTAAAGGGTGTCGTAGTTGTGGATACACTGGATGGATTGAAATTTTAGGTGCAGGGGCAGTTGATCCAGAAGTTTTCCACGCTGTCAAATATGACCCAGAAGAAGTTACCGGTTTTGCATTCGGCATGGGTGTAGAACGAATTGCAAACCTCCAATTCCGCATTCCAGACATCCGCACTTTCTATGAAAATGATCTCCGCTTCCTCCACCAGTTCTGATACGTAGGTTGGGTAGAGCTGCAAGCGAAACCCAACATTTTATAGAAAATATAGATTAAATAGGTGCTGTTGTCCTCTGGTAGGCGAGGTTTACTAACCTCGCTGGCGTAAAAGTATCCAAGTAATTTTAAATCTACTATAGATTGGATTGAATGTTTGTATCAAACCCATTCCTAAGGACTTATCTATGAACGTAACCCTAAATTGGCTAAAGACCTACATCAATTTTGACTTTTCCCCAGACGAACTCGCGAAAAGATTAACGATGTTAGGCATTGAAGTTGAATCCGTCAAACAGCTCGGCGCAGCGTTAGAAGGTGTAGTTGTCGGTAAAGTAACTTCCATCAAACCACACCCGAATGCAGATAAACTTGTGCTGTGTCAGGTAGATATTGGTGAGACGGATGCGCTGCAGATTGTCTGCGGTGCGCCGAATGTGTGTGAAGGCATGTTTGCACCTGTTGCAACAATCGGTACAGAATTGTCAACCGGCATTACAATCAAACGCGCTAAACTACGCGGTGAGGAATCGCACGGCATGCTCTGCTCACAAAAAGAATTAGGTCTCTCTGATGAAGCCGCAGGACTCATGGAATTATCTGCTGATTTACCTATTGGTACACCACTCACCGAAGCATTAGGATTAGACGATACGGTATTTGAGTTGGAGATAACACCAAACCGTCCCGATTGTCTCAGTATGATAGGCGTTGCCCGCGAGATTCGCGCTGAAACAGGTAACGACTTAAAACTTCCACACGTAGCCCTACAAGAAGACGAGGCAGATATAAATGAACTTACATCTGTAACGATTGACGCTCCCGACCTTTGTCCCCGTTATGCAGCGCGTGTTATCCGCGGCGTTAAAATCGGTGAATCGCCTGCATGGCTGAAACAGAGGCTTGAATCTATCGGTGTCGGTGTTATCAATAATATAGTAGATATTACAAACTTTGTTTTGATGGAATATGGTCAACCCCTCCACGCCTTTGATTATCACAAACTTGCTGAAAATCGTATTGTTGTGCGTCGTGCAGCAGAAAGTGAACAAATCACAACACTTGATGAAGAGGAACGCAAACTTACTCCCGATATGTTAGTTATTGCTGATGCCGAAAAACCTGTGGCACTTGCAGGAATTATGGGAGGCTATGACTCTGAAATCACTGAGACAACATGTGACGTGCTGCTGGAAAGCGCAAATTTCCAACCGTCAAGCGTCCGCGCAGCTGCCAAAAAGCTGGGAATAAATACAGAGGCTTCCTACAGATTTGAACGGGGCGCGGATCCGGAGGCTGTGATTCCTGCGCTTGACCGTGCAGCACAATTGATTATGGAATTAGCAGGCGGCACCATCTGTGAAGGCATTATTGATGTTTATCCCGGACAACGTGAACCGCTGCAAATTCAACTGCGTGCCGAACGCGTCAATTTCATATTGGGAACCGAACTTGAAGCAGATGAAATAGTCCAGATTTTAAGTCGGTTAGGATTTGATGTGGAAACATCACAATCAGAGGAAAATGTTTATCAAGTCACCGTCCCATCATTCCGCGAGGATATTACACGCGAAATAGATTTGATAGAAGAGATTGCGCGTGTCTACGGTTATGATAACATTCCAACAGCATTACCAAAGGGTGACATTCCTATCCCCCCGCCAAACATATCAGTAGAGGTGCGTAAACGTATAAAGCATTTTCTACTTGGTTCCGGCATGATGGAGACAGTAAACTATAGTTTCAGCCATCCAAACTGCTTTGACAAGATAGGGTTAGCAGCAGACAATCCACTTCGCCAAGCACTACAACTGAAAAACCCGTTGAGTCCAGAGATGTCAATTCTACGCACAACGTTGCTGCCGAGTTTGCTTGATAATGCACAACACAACCACAATCATCAGATAGATAATATCGCACTCTTTGAGATGTCCACAGTGTTCATCCAAGCAGAGGAACCAGCACGTGTTGCTGGTATTCTCGCTGGAGAAATTGGCGGTGGTGTCTATGGAAATCCGTATCGGCATCCAGACTTCTTTGATATTAAAGGTATTGTTGAAGGTGTGCTTGACATCTGCGGGACTACCGATTATACGTTCAAGAACACAAACGACCCAACCTTCCATCCGGGACGCAATGCTGAGGTGTTGTTAGAAGGAGAACGCATCGGTATTCTCGGAGAGACACATCCGACAGTGCTGGAAAATTATGAGCTACCTTATAAAGCATATCTTTTTGAACTTGATCTGGAGGCATTAGCGGACGCAGCTGATTTTTCCAAACGTTTTGAACCGATACCTATCTATCCCAGCGTCCTGCGCGACCTTGCTATCGTTGTAGATGAAGATATGCAGTCGGATGTACCGATAAACATTATTTATTCCACTGGGGGAGAATTGGTTGAATCGGTCCGACTGTTTGACGTTTATGTCGGAGATCAAGTACCGGAAGGTAAAAAGAGTCTTGCCTACACGATCACATATCATTCTGCAACCGAAACCTTGACAGATAAGACAGTTAACGAACTGCACGACAAGGTTGTTAAACGGTTGAATGAAGAACTTGGCGCAGAGTTAAGAATGTAACCCATTAGAAGACTCGGACAAAACCGTTATGCAGGCACAACGTATAAAGAACTTGTTTTCAGCTATTGCACGCCACTACGATTTTCTTAATTCGTTGTTAAGCCTTCGGTTTGATCGTGTATGGAGACGGGAGACAGTCAAAGCAAGTCGTGTAACCCCAACAAGCAAGGTGCTTGATGTTTGCACAGGCACAGGAGAACTCGCTTTGGCGTATGCCGACAAAATTGACACAAGCGGTTCTGTCATCGGTTCAGATTTCTGCTTTGAGATGTTGGTTGTCGGTAAACAAAAAGTGGAACGGCAGGAAAGGGCACACGCCTTTGTACCGATAGAGGCGGATACCCTTACCCTCCCATTTTCGGACAATACTTTTGATATTGTCTCTGTCGGTTTTGGCATCCGAAATGTTACTGATCTTAAATTGGGAATCCGTGAGATGACAAGAGTGGCTGTGCCGGGCGGTAGAATAGCAATCTTAGAGTTTACGCAACCTGTCAATCCGATGTTTCGTGGCCTTTACTATTTCTATTTCACGAAGATTTTACCTTTTATCGGCAATTGCATCTCGCGCAGCAAAGATGATGCCTACGGTTATCTTCCCCGCTCTGTTATGCAGTTCCCAAATTGTGATGCATTGAAAGTAGTTATGGAACAGTGTGGACTAACAGATGTGCAGTATTATCGGAAAACTTTGGGTATCGTGGCAATTCATGTTGGTATAAAGGCTTAGACTCTTAGAGATTATATTGCATTGTTTCGTAGGTCGGGTAGAGTTTGCGAAACCCGACAGAAAACTGTTATGATAATTTACTAATTAGATACGGTATTATACAAAATTAACTCGATCCTTCTCGGTAGGCGGGGAATGCCTAAATGGCATTCATCCCGTTGATTTGGCGTTTTCAAATCGCGCCTATAATCCCTAAAATATAAGATGAATCCCATTAATTTGGTATTATTAGGAGAAAAACTGTGAAAATCGCATTTAAAGTGTTAGCGTTTGTCATAGTGGGAATACTCGCTGTTTATATGGTTGGTTGTAGCGAACGCGCAGAAGATGGTGACGTTGAAGTCGCCCAGTTGCTGCGCGCAAACCCAACACCCGGTAGCACAATTGAAGCAAATAGCACTATTAATGTGACCTTTGACAAAGACCCTGGCAGTGTAACGGTGAATTTAGGTGCTGTCACAGCATCTGGCACAACGGTCACAATCACAGGACCATTTCCACAGGGACAATTTACCTTAAAACTTACATGGGATGGTGACACCCGCAACTTAACATACACCGTAGGAACCTCCGAACCTCCTGATGCTGAGCCTGAGCAAATCCGTGAACCTGAACCCGTTGCTCCTGACGGAATGGTGCTGATACCTGAAGGCGAATTTCAGATGGGAAGTGAAGATGGCGACGCTGATAACGATGAACAACCTGAACATACTGTTCATATTGATGCTTTTTATATTGATGAAAACGAAATTACCAATTCACAATTTAAGGACTTTATTCTCGCAAACCCTGAGTGGCAGAAAAATCGCATTGAGGAAAGATTCCAAAATGGCAATTACCTACATGATTGGAATGGAAATAATTATCCTGACGAGGAGGGAGATCATCCGGTGCGTTACGTCAGTTGGTATGCGGCAATAGCTTACGCACAATGGGTAGATAAACGTTTGCCGACAGAAGCGGAATGGGAGAAAGCAGCACGCGGTGGGCTAAAAGGGAAAAAATATCCGTGGGGTAATAACATTAACGGGACAAGAGCCAACTACGGTAAAAATATCGGACACACAACACCTGTTGGTAAATACCTACCGAATGACTATGGTGTATATGACATGGCTGGGAATGTGTGGGAATGGTGTTTGGACGCATACGAGAGTGACTTCTATGCAAATTCTCCAAAGCGAAATCCTGTCGCTGGTGCTGATAATGTTGACGAAATCGTAAACGATTTTGAGAACGTTGTAACTGATCGTGTCCTGCGTGGTAGCGGGTGGAACGGTAATCCTGAGTGGTTACGCGCTGCAAATCGTTATGGGGATAGCCCTGCTTATGCCGGGATTGGTGCGCTTGGATTTCGTTGTGCTAAGGATGTTGAGTAGATGGCGATACTATATGTTGCTGTTCAAACGTTCCACATGCGCTACAACAGATTCAGAGATACCTTCTAAGCTATACCCACCCTCCAATGCGGAAACGACGTTACCCGATGCAATCTCCTCCGCAACATCCAAAACCAGATCGGTTAACTTCGCAAATCCTTCTGCGGTTAAGTCAATGTGGGCGAGTGGATCAAGATAGTGTGCATCGAATCCTGCAGATATCAGGATAAACTCAGGCAAAAAATCTTGTAATGCGGGGATGAGAACATCCTCAAAGACATTTGTGTATTCACTGTCGCCACTTCCGGGTGGCATCGGCACGTTTAGCGTGGTGCCTTTTGCATCCCCGCTGCCCTGTTCATATCTTGAACCGGTGCCAGGATAGAGCGGAGATTGATGGATAGAAAAGAAGAAAACCGATTTGTCTTCATAGAAGATGTCTTGTGTGCCGTTTCCGTGATGGACATCCCAATCCACAATTGCCACCTTCCCTACACCGTGTTCCCGTTGAAGATAACGTGCTGTAACGGCGATGTTGTTGAACAAGCAAAACCCCATGCTCTGTCCCGGAGTAGCATGATGTCCTGGTGGACGCACCATCGCAAAAGCGCTTTTCATTTTCTTTGTTGCGACTGCCTCCGCTGCACATAACACGCCGCCTGTTGAAAGTAGGGCAATATCGTAAGATTCATGTCCAACAGGTGTGTCGTAAGTAAGCGGAACTTCCGACTCACAGTATTGACGGATATGTGCGCTATAACCCGGGTTATGCGCGTAAGCGATCTGCTCAACGGTCGCGGGTGTCGGGTCAATGTGGTGCAGCTGCTCCCACACATCGCTCTGTTGAAGTGCTGCGAGGCTTGCTCTGAGTCGGTCAGGTCGTTCCGGGTGTTCGGGACCTGTGTCGTGGTTAAGGTAGTCTGGGTGATAGACAAATGCAGTTTTTTGTGGCATGTGTTTGATTTCTCCTATATCAACCCCGTAATCGCCTAACCCGAGCAGGTGTGTCGTCACCATGAATTTCCGAAGACAGAATCCGAAGGCTTCGATCTTCAATCGGCAAGTCCACTTTTACGCCACCACGCCGATGCGATTCTCGAAGTGCAATAGCGACCTCTAAAGCCTCACGACCATCTTCGCCTGAACATTTAGGCGAACCTCCATTTTCAATGGCATTAATGATGTCGTCAACAATGGTCAATCCCATTCCTTGCATCCGAACAGGATACGGAAACGGGCAGACTGCAGGCACACCACGTCCACGTCGGCCGCCTGGGAGCATCCGAATCAACTCAAACTTCTCAGCATTGTTGATTGAACGGATCCGTCCGCTTGTACCAATGACATCTACCTCCCACGATGCAGTACCACACGCAGTGCTTCGGAGATATGCGCGGACACCGTTATCAAAAACAAGGTAGCCGTTTCCCATAATGTCGTTTTCACTTGCTGCGGCTTCGTCGGATTGCATCTCACCGAAAACCCATTCCACATTTCCACCTGCCATGTAGCGTAGAATGTCAATGGCATGGCTGCCGTTATGTGAAAGACCGCATTGTGCATACACGGTAACCTGCAGCACATCACCGATTTCACCTTCGTCAATGAGTTTTCTTGCCTCACTAAAGAAGGGATTCCAACGTCTTGCACAATTGATTGCCATCACGACGTTGTTTTCTCGGCAAACATCTACCATTGAATCCGCTTCGGCAAGGCTGAGTGAAATCGGTTTTTCTGCCCAGATGCCCTTGACACCTGCCCTTGCTACGTCTTGAACGATAGCCTCCCGCACTCGTGCTGTTGTGCAGATACTCACAATATCAAGATTTTCCTTCTCTAACATTTCTTGATAATCACTGTAGATATGTTCTGAACCGAGTCTCCAACGTTCTCCGAAAATTGAAGCTTGTTCGGCATGTAGATCAGCACCTGCGACCAATTCTGTTTTCGGTGATGCGTCATAACTTGGTCCATGACAGTAAGGCAGAAAGAGTGAACCTCCCTGCGTAATTTCATCATCAAAAGTGCTTCCCATGCGTCCTAAACCGATTACACCTGCACGATATGTTGCCATCTTTTATCTCCTTAAAAAACGTCCAAAGTGAATTTGATTGTTGCTTATATTGTTACCACAATTATTCGACAAGTATTTTCTCGTAAACAAAATCCAACCACCTATTTTGCGGCGAGACAATTTCGGGTTTCGGTGAAAGTGGTGTCCAAAAAGGCTGAAAAATGTGACCTCTATCGCTTTTCAATTCCCACATGTCCTCTGTTTCTTTTTGTGTCGTTAATTGAAAAAAATGCCTTTTCTTTTTAGCACTTAAGTTTTCATTCGGGATCCATCCTGTAATGTTATAGTCAATGCATACAGGTTTGTGAAATTTGTCATATTCATATTCAATGTACGAAATGTGTGTGAAATCTTCCTGTGTGGAATGGCAATCAACGGTGAGTCCTTTAGGCAGCTTTAGTTTGTAGGGAATGGCACTTAAGTTGGGTTGGATATAAACTTGTGTCGTTTCTGCTATTATTCTTTGGTTATTTTCCAATTCATTTTCAAAACAACCGAGATATTTTTGAATTTTTACATTCTGTAGTCCTGTTTCTTCATAAGTTTCACGTATGACTGCTGTTTCAATATCTTCACCTTCTTCAACTGTTCCTGCTGGGATTTGGATGCCAGCGGTAGGGTGTTTGAATACAAGTAGCATATTCACACCATTTCGTACTTGTGTGATAAATGCGGTGACCTTTTCAATGGGTTTGTTCATTATATTTTACCATCAAGTTAGAGAATGGGGCGGGCACAGGGACCCGCCACTACGATTTATAGTATTTGTGTAAGGCGCGATGTTTATAGTACGGAGGATACAAAGAACCGTAATGCTCTAAGCATAGATATTCTTCATCTGCCAGGCATCCAGAGATTTCAGTTCACTGTCTTGCCCTTGAGAACGCAAAGACACACCAACACTATCTTCCCTATCGGGATAGACTCGCATTGCAACACATTGTCGTCCATTGGCAAATACTTCAACAACACTTTTGTCGACAAACACACGCAATTTGAGCGTTTCGTCCCCCAAAATTGACAACCCACCCGTTTCAGGTGCTCGTGAACGCACATCTGGTGCAATTGACGAATAGGATGAATCAATCGTTAGTAGGCTTTCACGTACATTTCTGTCCGAATTGTGATTACGCATGCCGCGTTCTCTGAAGAAGGCGATACGAGTAAATTCCTCTTTCTGCGGTGAACGAAGCACGTTCAACTCAACCATCGGGGAGCCTTTGGTATCAATTTCAAGCTCAAGCTCCATAGCGTTGCCTTTTATATCATCTAACACGACTTCTTCGTTGGCAGGAAGCGTTGTCGTATTGACATGTTGATGGTCGGACCGCAACGATTCAATATCACCTGCAGGCTCAACACCGATTTCATCTCTGGAGAGAAGCTCCAATCTACGCGGCAATGTCATAATCTGGTTCCAACCCTTCGTCGGTTTTGCGGGGTTCATGTTATAGATGACGATGAGACCGTCCTTTCCATCAGGTGCCGCAGAGGGAGCATGCACGCCTGCAGGAGATGCAGCGCCGAAATTATTTTTTGCACCTGCCGTTACAACGAACTTGTCGCGTGCTTTGTCGTAATCACCGAGTAGATATTGTCCACCGCTCATGTGACTGAAAAATAGGAGCATGTGTCGATCACCGATGGGCCAAAAATACGGACATGCGCCGTCATCACCGACTAATGTGTATTGATCATTTTCAACGAACGGATGCAGGTAAACCCAGTTTGCTAAATCTGCGGAACGGAGTAGGAAGTTGGCGCGAACGGGTTTGCCACCGGGACCGTGCGGTAGCGTTCCACCCGATAGTGAATAATACATGTCATCTTTCTTCCAGATACACGGATCGAAAACACGGTAGATAGGTGTTGTGCCATCTGCATGTCGTGAGGGGATAACTGCTTTACCAGACACTTTCTCCCAATTCAAAAGGAGTGGATCACTTGACACTGCCACCATGTTGCCGACAACCGTCCCGTGATACATCGCAATCACGCGGTCTTCTTCCACGAAGGTTGAACCGGAGAAACAGCAGCGTTCAGGGTTCGGATAAATCGCGTAGGGCAAATCGCGCCAATGGATGAGGTCATCACTAACGGCGTGTCCCCAATGCTGACGTGTATCTTCTGGTGGATATGCCTGATAGAAAAGATGCCACCGTCCTTGCCAGAAGCAGAGACCATTTGGATCATTGAGCATTGCTTCTGGGTTGATGTAATGGTAGATGGGACGGTGTGGGTCGCCTTCATAAGTTTTGCGATAATCGTTTAACCGCTGCATCAACGGATTAGTTTTTAACTGTTCTTCCTGTTCTTCCAACGTTTCCGCGAAGGTATAATGCGGTACTTTAGAGGTAAAATCTTCGTTTGCCATAGCTTCTCCTCTGCGTAATGTCTGTGAGATATATAGTGCTTAACATAACATGGTATGCGTTGCTTGTCCAGAAAATTGTTGCTTATACGGAAGGATTCAGGTTAAACAGAGAGGGTGTTTTCGGTGAGAAAAGTAGAGGAATTGGTTTTCTGATATGAGAAGATGGGGTTTGGTTGTGAAGGAATGATTAAATCAAAATTTGGAATTGGCTTTCAAGATATGGTCTCTGCTGAATAAAATTTAACGATTTCTTCTCACAGTATGTCAATTGGGACTTATTGGATAAGTTTATTCTTCGAATTCCAGCGAATAAAGAGTTGAGCAGATATGAACTATTTTTTTCTTTTCTATAGTTATAGTGACATTTAGAATTATTGATACATTTTTGTTTTTGTTAGAATGTGTTTCCCATGGCATATTCACCAGATTTACGAAAGCGCATTTTAGATTTTGTTGAAACTGGCGGGAAATCTGAAACTTCCCGTCTGTTTACCGTTGCACGCTCAACTATTGATAGGTGGTTAGCAGCTGAAAACTCGTTTGCAATTAGAAAAACGGCACCCAAAAAATGAGAGTGATTGATAAGGAGGCACTCAGAAAACATGTTGCTGATTTCCCCGACTTGACCCATAAAGAGCGTGCTGCACATTTCAAAGTTTCAGAGTTTGGCATCGGTTATGGATTATGTAAACTCGTATCACGCGAAAAAAGACACTCGGATATAAGCAACGCTGTGATGAAAAACGAGCAACCTATCGGCAAGAACTCGCAGTGAAAGAAGCAGAAGACAAGTCTACTGTTTATTTGGATGAATGTGGTTTTTGTGCCGAAAGTTTCAGAGCTTATGCGTATGCCCAAAATGGAAACCGACCTTTGGCTTAATATCAAGCCAGAGAAACCGGAAAACCACAATGGTAGCTGCGCGTATAGATGATACTTTTTACAGCATTCTCCTTGTTTGAGGGAAGCTGCAATGCAGAACGCTTCAACACATAGCTTAGAGATGAACTTTGTCCAAAACTCACTTCAAAACATATAGTCATAATGGACAACGCACGTATACATAAAATAGAACTTACGCGTCAACTCATAGAAGTTTGTGGGGCGGAGTTATTGTTTCTACCTCCTTATTCACTAGACTATAATCCAATTGAACACGACTTTGTAAACATCAAATGCCTCCGTGATTATAAGGCTGATATACCATTAAATGAAGTTATAAAAATGTATCAAAATTTCTAAAGTTTACTATAAATCTGGTATTACTACAGTTTTTTATTACGATTTGTGCTATTCTGGTTCGGGGGTGGTTAGATCACCGCTCAAAATTGAGGGACACCAGAATTTCTCAATATACTGAACGACTAACTGCGTTCCTTCTTCATGGCTCACATAGGGAGGCTTGAAAGGATTATACATTGCATCAGTTAAATCGCGAACTAATACAACGTTAAACCCCCATCGTACCATCTGCTTAATAGCAAAGGAACGACCCAGCACACACATATTGGTATGCACACCCATAATAATAATGTTCTGAATTCCTTTGTGAGCGAGCAGGTTGTACACCTCTTGCCCGTTATCACTGATGGCATCAGCGTCATCAATTTCAATTGCTGGATGTTGACGGTGCCATGCGCCATACATGTTTGTTTCACCTGTGTCTGAACCGCCATCGGATGCATCTACAGGCTGAGGTGGATCTGGCATTTCACGTTCCTGTGGAGGTTCTGCCTTCGGAATTTCAAGTATAGAAGTGCGTGCAGGATGATCCTTATAAAAATCCATTGTATCAGAAGGCGCGTGGATTATCTGAACACCGCGTTGCCTTGCACGTTGTAGCACAATGTTCATTCTCGGTGCCATAATGTTGACGCGTTCGGTTGCCCCCCATGACCAGTGTTTATTCCACATATCAACGACAATGATAGCGGTTTCGTTTGGCTGCCAGTTGGTTTCCTCTTCAATAATTCGCCATCCATTTCTACCAGCAGTGCGCGCTTCCTGCCTTCGGATTGAAAGCGAAAGCGTTTCTTCGGAAGGTGTTGCAGAAAAAGCAGAACGTGCTATATTAAATATCATAATTAATACCTCCTATTGTTTAGTGGTTTACTCGCTAAGTTTTAGACATGTTTTCCATCACAGAACCGTCGGGTCCTAACTTATATAGAGGTTGCTCTTGCGGTTGTTTTTTCCAATGGTAAGGGTGCTTATGTGCGTTCCACCAACACACCGCACTCTTGAGCGCATCTGTCAGTTCCTCTTGCGTCTCAAACCTTCGCCCTTTCAGTGCCAAAGACTTCAACTGTTTCCACCAAGGTTCTATCAAGTTCAACCAACACGCATATTTCGGGATAAACTGCACCCAAATCTCCGGCCACGCCAATAACGCCGTCTTCACATCACGACTATGGTGAGTAGAAAGATTATCTTCAATCAGAAGCCTCTTTCAGATTTTGGATTGTCTCCCGCAATTCTCCCAATTTCTCTTTTCCTACCGTGATGATAGTACGAACAGTCCTTTTTAACTCCCTAATAACTTGTTTCGGGTCCGGCATCCGATCTTTGTCAATGGAAGGAAACGTCTTTATCAACTCCCGAAATGCGTTTTTTAGTTCTTGTCCTAATTCACCTGCAGTGCGAACCAAGTTTTTCAAAACCTGCCGCCACCTCATAGTATTTCTCCTTTGAATTAAAAATGGTTAAGGAGTTTACCTAAAATAATTCCATTGTAACTCTTATCGTCCCGGTACAGAAAAGAATAAGAATTGCTATCTATTTAGTTGTAAGTGGTGTTTTGAGATGTCCCCAAACGGTTGTAAGTTTTTTGAGTGGATCAACTGCCAAGTTTATCGGTTCGTCGCCTTCATAGACGAGTAAATCGTCCACATAACCGGGGGCAGCAATAGAATACACATGGAAAACAACCCATTTGGCGACAGGATTTACGGCAGCATTCCGAAAAGGCAGCCCTTTCTTGCCTCTTGCTTTCAGTGCCTCGTTTCTGTCGTTACCTGCATAAAATTCAAATTCACTTTTGCTGACATCTGCGATGAGGCGAACGTATTTCCATTCATCCGTATCAAAGTCGTCAATAAGTTGCCATGCAGCACCATCGAAAAGGCGAGCAGTTTTGGCATCCCAATTGAGGTAAACTCCACCATTGTTTTGGGCAATATTATCAGCGGTTACAACTTTGAAATTGAAAGATCTACCTCCGCCTACTATATATACCCAAAATTCAACAGAAATGATGGGATTGTCAGTTTCTATAGCAATTCCAGTCCTATCATCATTGGCACCCCCTAAAATAGCGAGAGCTTTCTTATCAGTTTTGGCTTTATCATTTGTCACCTCAAACCCATCTCCTCTTACTTCCCAATCTTTTGGCGGTTTTCCAAGCGTTTCTTTCTCAAATCCGGTTTGCACAAATACCTTTTGTGCTATAGCGGTTTGTCCTAAAGTAAGACTCAAGACAAACACGATAGCAAACATGAATCCCGTCAAAATTCGAGCAGTTCCCATGTCTACTATTTTGAATCTGATGCGGCATCGGTTTCGAGCCATTTATTTTCTCCTTGATAACTTATACGTGTAACTGCTGTAGTGTTCTGTCTACTCTAAAATTGCGGGTATAGGTCGCGATTCGGAGATCGCTCCTACAGAAGATGGTACGTCTTTGTGAATCAATGCCAAATGCGCGTATGGCATTTGGCGGGAGGGAACTCCGATTCCTGACTACTGATACCTATAATTTTAGAATAGATATTCCAATAGGTTACTATCCGCAAAGGAAATCACTCTATCAAAACGAGGAGTGTTTCTTGACATGCCCCCAGAATGTTGCCAGTTTTCCTTTTGGATCCACAGGCGTGAGGTTTGCTGGTTCTCTACCTTCATAAATAAGTAAGTCATCTACGAAGCCTTGTGCGACTGTAGAGTAAACGTGAAAAACGACCCACTGCGCGACGGGATTTGTCGCAGCTTTCCGAAATGCGAGATCCGTTTTGGGTTCAGCCGTTAGTGCACCGTCCCTGTCATCTCCGACATAATAGTCAAATACGCTATTGCCAACATCTGCCACAACTCGGATATACTTCCAAGTTTCATAAGGGAAGTCATCCACTGGCACCCAAGCGGAACCGTTGTAAAGACGGGTTGCGTTTTCATTCCAATTGAGATAGACTCCACCGTCGTTTTGTGCAATGTTATCATCAGAAACAACTTTAAGATTGAAGGAACGTCCAGCCCCTTTAACATATACCCAAAATTCAACTGAAATAATAGGATTTTCGGTTTCAATAGCGACTCCAACTCTATCATCATTCGCGCCACCTAAGATGCCAAGCGATTTATCACCGGTTTTGACCGTATCGTCTGTTACTTGCATCTGATTACCTCGTGCCTCCCAATCTGTTGGGGGTTCACCTAAAGTGAATTCCTCAAATCCGGTTTGCACTATAACCTTTTGTGCAGTTGCGGTTTGTACTAAAAAGAAGATTGAAGTAAGGGCAACAATTAACATAAACGGCAAAATAAAACGCGTAGTATCCATTCTTACTAATTTTGACTTGATGTAGTATAGATTATTGTTCATTATTTTCTCCTTGATTGTGAGTTATGAAGGTTACTACCTTCTAATGTTTGATTGGATAAATTGAGCCGTAAAATTTTAAGTAAATTTTATAATTTACAATATACTTCTGAACAGGCAAGGTTAGGAACCTCGCCTACCGAGAAACGAAAGTGTCAAATTATTTGATGATCCACCATAATAATTGAAATCTAAAATACAGTTGTATTGTTGATTATTATGGCATCCAGATATTCCATTCTCCTTTTTTTTGCCATGCGCGGCAATCAAAACACAAACACATAAACCGAATCGCGAAACGCGGAGAAGAACCAACATTCAATGTGTTGGCATGCGGTAACAGATGATGGAACAGAAGCACATCCCCTTGTTTCGCAACAACCTCCATCGGTTCACCTAAATCTATCTGTGGTAACAGTTGCAGCATAGACCGAACATGGTTTGAAGAATGCGGATTCTTTTTGCGGAACTCCCGAATCCGTTCAGGACCTTCGGGCCATATCATTGTCGCTCCTTGATGGGAATTCGCATCGGTAAGATAGGTTAAACTTGATGCTCGAAAAGTGCCTGGATCTAAACTTAAATCCCTTGAGTATCCATCAAGGTGAGGTGAAGGCGTATTCCACTCAGCAGAAATAGGAAATTGATTCATTGCCCAGATACTATCTGGATGTTGGCTTTTACAGTGTGGAATTGTCGGATATCTTTCGGCAAGTTGATTAAGGACGGTAAGATAATCTGGCGTGCAACACGCCAACATATCTGGATGCGTTAAGCCGAAAAGTTCAATGCGCTTCTCATTCCACATCTCCTGTATGTAAAAACCGGTGAGAAATGGGCGTTGGAAGTGTTCCCATGTGCCAGGATCGTCCGGGGTCATGCCCATTGAATGCCACATAGCTTGTTCCGCTTGGACGATAGTATCTTTTGGGATCAAACCGGAAAGTAACAGGTATCCTTCTTTTTCAAATTGATTTAGCTGCGCTGTTGAAAGCATTAAATGTCCTTATTGTTTTCAATACCAACAAATCATGAATGTCATAGTTAGAAGACTAATGTGTTTTCACATATATCCACGTCAAAAATATCCCCCAGAAAACAGCCAAGATTAAAAATGAGATGTTTGCGATAGCCTTCGGTGGGTCGATATCAGACTTCTTCGCTTTCACGAACATTTGTGAAAAAGCACTCCAGAATACTACGATTGCCCCCAACCCTAAAAGCCACAAAGAATGACTTTCTGCCATACTCGCAATTTGCAGGATCACCCCCACGCAAATTAGTATTGAACCTGCCAACATTACTATGTCTACGATCTTTTTATTATCGCTCAAGAGGTTGAATTTCATAGCAAACTCCCAATTCTGCTAATCTACCAGAACCATTCAATTCTCCAATAATCGCATAGGCTACATATGTTTCTTCTTGTAGGAGCGATCTCCGAATCGCGACAAAGCACACTGATAGTCGGGAATCCAAATCAACGGTATGAACGCCTTTTGGCATTCCCCGGAGTTCCCTCCTACAAGACAATTAAATATGAAAACTCGACAATTAAATGATCTGGCTAATCTACTGAAAGTATTGACACATCAGAAGTGGGTTTAGGGAATTTCATGTCTAATCCCTCAAGCGTTTTAACAATGCGTTCTGTGATAACGAGATTCCGATACCATTTTTTGTTCGCAGGGATTATATACCAAGGCGCCCAATCGGTACTACATTTTTGAAGGACTGCTTCATACGCTTGCATGTAATCATCCCAATAGGCGCGTTCACGAATGTCTGCTTCGGTGATTTTCCAATGCTTTGACGGGTCATTGATTCGGGATTCAAGACGTTCTTTCTGTTCGTCTTTAGAAATGTGTAAGAAAAATTTCAGGACAACCGTGCCATTTTCAACAAGCATTTTTTCAAAATCGTTAATTTGCTGGTAACGTTGTTTCCAAACCGATTTCGGCACAAGATCATGCACGCGAACAACAAGTACATCCTCATAATGCGAACGGTTGAAAATGCCGATCTTCCCTTTCTGCGGAACGGCTTTGTGTGCTCGCCATAAAAAATCGCGAGAAACCTCATCTACTGAAGGAACTTTGAAGCTAACGACATCACAACCCTGCACATTGATACCAGCCATCACCTTTCGGATAGTGCCATCCTTGCCGCATGTATCCATGCCTTGCAGGATAATCAGAAGTGCATGTTGATTCTCTGCGTAAAGCAACTCCTGAAGTTTGAGCATCTGTTTATTGAGTTTCTTTAAAGGTTTTTTCGTTTCACCTTTTTTTCGGTAAGCCCCTGTATATTCTGGGGTGCGTTCAAGGTCACAACCCTTCCCAACCCCGTTCAGACTAATGCTGTCTCCGGGCTTAACAATAAAAGGTCGTTCCATAGTCCTCCTCCATTATACCAATAACTATGTCTACCAAAATTATGTAGGGACAACCGGATTCTCTCCGCATTGTCCCTACATAATGGTTTGCGTGTTAGAATTTACCTATTTCGCTAAAGACTCGTAGTAGTTATCAACAAGTCTACGATATTCAGGTGGAACATCCTCTTTCGCAACCTGTGCTAACTGTTTCATCTCTTGAAGCATATTGAGTCGTTCTTCTATAGCAGACTCCAGTTTCTGCAGATCACGGATAACGAGTTCATATTTCGGGAAGGGACGATTCCGATTTCCCGGAGGGGTCTGCATAGCATCAAGCATACCAAGCCACAACTCTTTAATTTCTTGATAGGATTCAGCACCGCCGCGAGCCAAGTCATTTTCATTCTCGCCTTGCCCTTGCTGTCCCTCTTGTCCAGGCTGTTGTCCTTCTTGCCCTTCCTGTCCGGGTTGCTGTCCTTGCTGGGCATCCTGCATGGCTTGCTGTGCTTGCTGCATCCGTTCCAGAAGCTGCTGCTGTTGTTCAGTGAGTTGCTGCTGCCGTTGTTGCTGTTCTTCTGTCAGTTCCTGTCCCTCCATCCCTTGAAGTTCACGATCCATATCTTGCATCTGTTCTTCAAAGTTTTGAAGTTGATCCAGGGCAGCTTCAAGTTGTTCCTCTTCAGTTTGCGCCATATTGGCTCTCGCCTGTTGAAGGTCAGCTTGTGCTTCCTCTAATGTTTCAATCACCTCTTGCTGATTTAGGTCTGCGGACTGTAAGCTGCGCCATTGCAATGCGCGCTGTGCTGTTGCCATATCTTCCGCAGTCTGTTCTTCGTTGAGTCTTTTTGAAGCATCACCAACATTTTGAGCAGCCTCAGGATTGTCTTGATTGAGTTGCTGCTGAAGGTCACCCAAATCATTTTGAAGTGACTCTAAATCCTGTTGCAGCTGGCGCTGCTGATTTGCAAGTTCAGAGGCTTGACGATAATCTTCAGGACGCATGCCAGATTGCTGAGACCTATTCCTCAGTTCTTGTGTCTGCTGTTGCACACCAGATTGCTCTGCAGTCAACTGTTGGAGTTGTTGAGATGCTCTCTCTAATGCATTATCAGTGAATTCAGCGGCGGCTCTTTCAAGTTGATCGATGGCTTGTTCAAGCTTTTCTTCCGCTTTTCCACCTTTAGCGGCACTCATTTGGGGTTGTTGTTGTTGCATCCCTTGCGAAGCCTGTTGCATCTGTTCGCTTGCCTGTTGCATGGCTTCTCCCGCTTGACCTAAACGTTGTTCCTGTGTGTCTTGCGCATTGCCTTGCATCTGGCTAAGTTGTTCTGACATCTGCTGTGCTTGCTGTGATAACTGCCCTTGCTGCTGACTGTTTTGTTGCATGTCACTTGGAGACGGTTGATTCTCTTTGCTCATTTGCTGGCTTTGTTGGTTCAAATTCTGCTGTTGTGCCAACATTTCGCGTGCTTGTTCTAACATCTGCTGCGTCTGTTCCTGCAGCTCGCGTTCAAGTTCTTCTTGATCTTGTTCAAGCTCGCTTTGCAACTCTTCCATTTCCAATTCAAAATTTTCAGTAAGAGTCGGATCACTTTGCCTCGCTTCACGAAGCACTTTGGGTATTTCAAGATTAACTTTAATAAGCAGTTCAAGAGCTGCTTGTTCTGGTGGAATTGCTACCAACGGTTGAATAGAATCAAGATTGCTTTTTGCTTCACCCATCTTATCAATTGCCTCTTCAAGGCTCATCATGATTTCTGGGTCGACCTGCATTTCTTGCATCGCCATGCTCAACTCGTCTGTCACCTTCTGCGTTTTATCCTTCACTTGACCTTGTTTCTCACCGGTTTTCTTAACTGCAGTCGTGTATTCTTCAGTAAGTGTTGCAGGTTGTGCGTTTGTGTGCTTCCATGTTTCTCGGATAACCTGCTTCTGGGAAGCTATTAACTCAAGGAATAATGGACTACATGCTTCACACTCACCACCCTCTGCCTGTTCAATTCGTCGATTGAAGGGATTCACTTCTATGAAATAAATTTCGCTACTTGCTTTACCGGGTCCTGTAAGAGTGTTATTGTCAGTAGCATGTGCATAGTAAGAGATGACTTGACCCGGTTCAACATCAAATTCTTCCAAATAGAAGGTATAGGTACCAGTTTTGAGGTGTTTACTATATTCCCCATCAGTCTTTTCCGCAACAGGTTCACTAATAGATTCCAGAGCAAGTTCCTTCAATTCACCAGCACCGATGCGATACATTAAGTTAAACTGTTCAATCCCGTAGTCATCTGTAGCCCCAGCAACGATTTTCACCTCTTCCAGTTTTGTTGCATTCACATCGCGACCGGGCTCTTTGATAACCACTACAGGGGCATTATCTGGCATTGCTTTGATAGTATACTCAATCGGCACCTCATTATTGAACCCATCAATACAGAAAAGCTCAACAGTATATTGTCCATCTTTAGCAACTTCTAAGGTTTTCGTGAGTATATTGCCGTCAGCGATGACCATTTCTGAGGATTTTAAAGCAATCGCTTCATCTGCACCATCTTCTTCAACTACGACTTCAGATTCTGAATTTTGGTGCGTAAATGTTGCTGTTTGAATAGCCTTATTGGCAGTGAGTCTAACTTCTGCGGTTGTACCGACAACGCCTTGAATGTCTCCACTACCTTGCTGTACAACCGGGTTGAGTTTTGTATACTCAGGATAAGTATAAGAGACGGAAATTTCTTCCAATCGCGGCATTTCAAAAACTTCTACTGAGTAGCGTTCAGATGTCGTCTCATTCGCCACAACATAGTATTCCATATCCGCGTCAACATTGAAAATCTCATAAGCAAATCCGCGTTTATCCTCCGGATTCTGCACCATATTAATTTCTTGTTTGCTACCTTCGTTTTCTGCAGTAGGTGGCATATCTTTGCTATAATACGTCAAGACGACCTTTTCTGCATCCTTGCCAGTGACGGTAACCTCAATAGGTAGACTTTTCCCGCTTAGAATACGAGCATCACCAGGGGTAACATTCACCTTAGTCGTCAGAATCGGGTCAGTTTTTTCCCACGGCGCAAATATCCGCATTAAGCTGGTCTGTGTTTCGGTAGGAAACAGTAGCGTAAGCAAACCACACGCTGCAATAACTAAAGTGGCTATACCGACAAATTTTCGCGTCCGGCTATGGTCAATCGTTGCTTTGAAATCAATACCTTTTATCCGCTGTGCTGTATCCTCAAGCAACCGCTGAAGCATGTGTGCCTCAACTGGATCATCTGATTCACGGTCACCGAATTGCACGGCACTAACAAGTCTATCCTCAAGATTAGGATGGCTTTCTTCAACATTGAGCGCAACATCTCGGAGGGTAAGTGAGGCTCTCATCGGTTGAATAAGATATTTGATAAGTAGATATAGCGTTGCACCAATGATACCCACAAGCAGTGCAATACGAACAGCACTTGGCATCGGCATCAGCCAATCAACGATTGATTCTCCAACCAGAATCGCTAAGAAACCTATCAGTACAATAGCAGCCCCTGTCCAGAAGAGGCTACGTTTCCACACACGCCGTGCATCTAAAATCCTTGTCTGTAATTCTGCATAATTTTCCCTGGTGCTCATTAATTTCTCCTTCACCCATCTGTCGAAAAAATAGGTTTGGATCAACTTTCAGATGTCCACCTATATTTGAAGACAGTGCTCGGTGTTAGTTAAAGTGCCTTATAATTCTCGCAAAATTGTTTTTCTGATAACTATTCTCGTGATATTGAATACAATTAACCCAAGTTGCTACCTACAAGATTTTAAGTAGACAAACGCCAGTTTTAACAGAAATCATTCATTATTCGCGAAATATCGTAGCGCAAACTTTCAGTTTGCATATTCACAGGCACAAACTAAAAGTTTGTGCTACATAAGTGGCAACTTAGGTTACAATTAGTAAAAAGTTAAATTAAAAAACAGAATCTCCGTGCCAATCCGAATAAGAAAGATGGTTAGTGCTGTAAAACACGCCTTAACTCGACATATCCTATGAATTAGACTCAATTGTCCCAAAAAAGTTTGCAAAAAATGCAGGACTGATGCACATTTCACGTAAAATCAGTGTTTTAAATAATATAACAGATTCCATATAGAAATAGCAAGGAATTTTTGATTAAAAACCAAACAGTCAAATTTTGCGGTTTTATCCTGATTTCTATAACTTTGATGTCGATCTACGCAAACTGCTCTCTACTCTGATTGCAGGCCTTGCCTTTACCACGAATAATACCGATTTGATGCCAAGTTTCGGCTGTGCGACAGATAGTATCGTCCTCAACGAAGCGGTGTTGTAGCTGAGACTTTGTAAACCAGTCGTAGTTGTCATTTGCCAGGGCATCGGTATCCAGTTCTTTATCAGAAAAACCGTAGATGCGGCAAACACTATTCGTATGTTCAATATCCTCAATATAGGACATCCATGGCACCTCTAACCCAAGCTGCGTTCGGGTGAGTTCTTGTAGCGATCCTATTCGTGAACCGACATCCCAACCGACCAATTTCTCTTCTTCCCATCCTTCGCCGCCCGGCAGTTCCCAAGTGTCGGTTTCAACATCGCGATGCAGCAAAAATTTCGATTCCTGATCTGCAGTACACTCAATAAGCAGACGCGTTGTCGTAATCGGTTTGTCAAAACAAACAGGAATGAGGCGTTTGCCATCGTCGCTCAATGTGTCCAACGCAGCGGAACTGTAAGGATAATATCCTGCAGCGGGTGGTGCGTTTACAGCACAGTATTTGTTGAAGATACCACACCGATCTTCAGTCGTAGTGCCTGCAGGTGCTTGGTGCCATACATGTTCATTGACTATGAGTAAATCACCTGCCTTGAGTTCAGGATCAATAAACGGGAGCAATTCTTCGGGATTGGGTTTTGTGAGATCTAAAATATGTGCGTTAGGGTTAATAACTTGTGTTAATTGATGTGATTTTGGAGACACGAGAAAAGGTCCGTATTGAGAATCGAAATCTGTGAGTGGAATGATAGCAAATACCCAGTTCATTGATGAACCGACAGGTCGCCACCGTTTGTAGTCGCAATGTGCACCAGCCCCTTTATCTCCGGATGTTCGTAGATATGCGACATAAGCAGTAAGATACGCTGATTGACCAAGTACTGATTCCACTGCTCCAATAATCGTGGGATGTTCTGCAATCGCGGCGAGTCCAGGATCAGCAAGTCGGTTGCCGCTAACTGTATATTTTGCTGGCTGAGGATATGTCAGTGAGGATGGGTAGGCTTCACGTTGTACCTGTTGGACAACGGTGCGCCGAAGTTCATCTGCTTCCTTTGTAGATAAGGCATTACGAATAATCAGATATCCATCTTCATGGTAGTCTACGATCTGTTGTTCAGAAAGAGAAGGAGTTGCATTTGTAGCCATAACAGAAGTTCCTTTGAAGAGTTGCAGCACAAACCATTATATATTTATGGTAATTATTAAAATAATTATACACTTCACATGTAGGAGCGATCTCCGAATCGCGACCAAAGCCACTCTTATACTAAATTAACGGAATTCATATTGTTTTTCTATTTTGCAAATCCACTCAAAACCTACATGTGCCCGCACCTTCTCTCTATTTCTGGTGAACCATTGACACCTTTTCATAA
>JAPPCZ010000073.1 GCA_028824685.1 Candidatus Poribacteria bacterium | reverse complement strand
GTGAAGTTACTATATGAACATGAGGTTGATGGAAAAACCATTCGTGTTTGCAAAAGAGTTCATGCCGCGATAAAAAATGGAAAAATAGTCCTTCCATCTGCCAAGAATAACACAGAAGAATAGCAGATACGAAGTATTGACATACCTAACATTTATAAGAGTGAAAGGAGACTTGCATGTCAGAATATACTGTTGTCGGTCAAAAACTACCGCGTGTTGATGCAGTTGAAAAAGTGACCGGTGCCGCACAATACGGCGCGGATGTTCACCCCGCTGGAATGCTCTACGGCAAAATCGTCCGAAGTAAGCATGCACACGCCAATATCCTCAGTATTGATACAAGCGAAGCAGAAAAATTGCCCGGGGTCAGGGCGATTATCACGCAAGATGATGTGCCGAGTGGGCGTCGTGTCTTCGCGACTGATAAGGTGCTTTATTTGGGCGAACCGCTTGCCGCTGTCGCTGCTACCGATCCCGATATCGCTGAGGAAGCCGCTGAACTCATTAAGATTGAATATGAAGTTTTGCCTGTTGTGCAGGATGTGATGGAAGCGATTAAGTCATCTGCACCACGCTTGCACAGCGACGAGACAAAAGACGGTCCAAATAGACGTGACATTAGTGCAAAAATCAAGGAACTCTCCGGCGGCGAGGCGAATGGTAATAGCAACGAAGTTCGTAAACTTGAGGCAGAATTAGAGAATTATGCCGATGAAGTTTATTATAACATATCTGCGGAAAGCCATACAGCAGCGGGTGATGTTGAAAAAGGATTTGCTGAATCAGACATAGTTGTTGAAGACACTTATGTTATTCCACGTGTCCATCAGACTTACATGGAACCTCACGTTTCAGTTGCCAGTGCGGATTCATCTGGCAAGATCACCGTTTGGGCATCTACGCAAGGTCCGTTCGCTATCCGTTCAGGTATTGCAGGTACACTCGGTATCCCGTTGACACAAATTAACGTCATCGGCACAACAATGGGAGGCGGTTTTGGTGGACGTTTCGGTGTAATTATTACACATGTTCCCGCAGTCCTACTCTCGCAAAAGGCGGGACGTCCAGTCCGTGTGCAAATGACGCGTGAAGAGGAATTTCTTGATGGTAGACCAGCCCCCGGATGTGTTATCAAACTAAAAACTGGTGCGACCAAAGATGGACATATTCTTGCACGACAAGCACTTGCATTTTGGGATTCCGGTTCAGTCTCTGGCGCATCTATCGGTAGCACAATTCGCGTTCGCGGTGTCTACAAAATCCCAAATATCAAGATAGACGCTTACGGTGTGCATACCAACAAATCTGGAACGGCTGCCTATAGGGCACCGGGCGCACCGCAAGCTATTTTCGCAGGCGAATCACAACTTGACGATATTGCTGAACAGATCGGCATGGATCCAGTCAAATTCCGTCTAATGAATATGCGCGAAGAGGGTGACACTGTCCCCGCAGGTGGAAGTGAACCTGAAGTCGGTTATAAGGAAACCTTAGAGGCTGTTGCTGATGCCGCTGGATGGTGGAATCGTGAGGCAGACGATAACCAAGGTTGGGGTGTCGCTGTTGGCGATTGGACAAATGGATGCGGTCCCGGTGGTGTTTATGTTTCTGTCCATGAAGATGGAAGCGCGCGAATTTTTCACGGTTCTATGGACATCACAGGTACGGATACAGCAATCACACAAATTATCGCTGAAATCTTGACCATTCCATACAAAAACGTTACAATCCGTCGTGGTGACACAGACTCAGCCCCATATTCTACGGGTTCAGGTGGAAGCGTTGTTACCTTCACTATGGGGAACACTGCTAAACTCGCAGCTGAAGACGCACGCAGACGTATTCTTGAACTCGCAGCCGAGAGACTCAATACAAACGTGGATGATCTTGAACTGAGAGACGGTGCCGTTCATATTATCACTGTAGACCCACCGAAATCCATATCATTAGGCGAACTTGCAGCGTATAGTCTCTCCACAACAGGTGGTCCTATCGTTGGAAAGGGTTCTTTTGCACGGCAACCGAGCACGCCTGCACTCGCGGCGCAGATTGCCAAAGTTGAGGTAGACCCTGACACCGGCAGAACCAGAGTTTTAAAACTTGTCGCTTCTCAAGATGTCGGATTCGCTATTAACCCAATGGCAGTTGAAGGGCAAATTGAAGGTGGCACTGTGCAAGGTTACGCATGGGCTATGATGGAGGAGATGCAATACGGTGAAAACGGAAACGTTAATCCGGGATTTGTTGATTACCGTGTGCCGACCTCTGCTGACCTTCCGACAGTTGAATCTGTCATCGTTGAAGTACCTGCACCGAATGGTCCCTACGGTGCTAAAGGCGTTGGAGAACCACCCATCACGCCTACATTAGCCACGATGGCAAATGCTGTCAATGATGCTATCGGTGTCCGTATCACCGAACTGCCGATCAAACCCGAAAAGGTTGTTGATGCACTGAAGAATAACGGGCACGGAGCGTAGTCTATCTAATAACGGTTTTTGCGAGGCATTCGTGCCTCGCATACAAAATCGCTCTTTCGCAAATGTAACGTGATGAGAGAATACGCTGCAATAAAACCGACAGTCTATGTTGAAACATCGGTAATCAGTTATTTAACTTCACTCCCAAGCCGCAATAGCCTTGTCCTATCTCGACAAGAAGCAACTCGGCATTGTGGAATGAACATTTTGGTGATTTTGAGTTCATTGTGTCAAATATAGTTGTCGGGGAAATTAGAAAAGGTGATGAAAAAGAAATTCAACTTCGACTTAAAGCGATTGCTGACTTTAGAATATTGGAGAAGTCACCGGCAGCAGATAGACTTACACAACTCTTGTTAGATTCCGGAGCAGTACCACAGAATTCAGGATCAGATGCTCAACACATCTCTATTGCAACGGTTTATCGTCTTGATTATTTGATTTCATAGAATTTTAAACATATTGTTAATGAAACAAAGCGGCAGCATATTGACAGAGTATGTCGTGAGGCTGGGTTTCAACCTACAAACCTATGTACACCTATAGAACTTATTGAGGAGATTAAAATGAAAGAGAAACCCGATCCACCAACCGATCCCGTCCTTGAAGAAATCTATCGAATGAAAGCAGAATTCAATGCAGAATTCAACTCAATGGAAGAACTCAATGCTTACCTGAAGGAAATAGAAAAAAGGGAAAAAGCACGCGGCAGGAAATATATCCCCGCGCCACCTCCACCGCCTGACTTTGAAAAAAACATAGAAAAAATTTACAAAGAACTCGGTATCAAAATGAAGCAGGAAAACAAAGTTTCTGATGCGTAGTTCTGAATCTGCTACTTATATACATTTTATAAATTATCCATATTAGGAAAACAAAGAACTTATGTTTGGTGAAATTAAAAACGAACAAGGTGAACACCTTGACTATACATATCACAAAGGCAAAGAAGATGACAGAATCGTGGTGATTGGACACGGTGTCACTGGCAATAAAGATAGACCTGCCCTCGTTGCTTTGGCTGAGGGACTTGCCAATGCTGGCATCTCTGCCTTACGCTTCTCATTCTCTGGCAACGGCGAATCAGCAGGCGCATTTACAGACTCCACTATTACAAAAGAGGTCGCAGACCTCGGTAGTATCATTGATGTTCTCAGCGGATATGACATTTGCTACGTTGGGCATAGTATGGGTGGTGCAGTCGGTGTGCTGCGTGCCGCTACCGATGAACGCATTGAAGTACTTGTCTCACTTGCGGGAATGGTCCATACCAAAGCGTTTGCAGAACGCGAATTCGGTGATGTTACGCCCGACGAAGGCTTTATGTGGGATGAACCCGATTGTCCCCTTTCACAAGTTTATATGGACGACATGGCAACAATCAATAGTGTCGCAAAACAGGCAAGTAAATTTGGAGGTCCGTGGCTGTTAGTCCACGGTTCAGAAGACGATATCGTTCCAATTCAAGATAGTATTGATGTACTTCAGTTTGCAAACGAACCAACAGAACTTCTTGATCTACCCGGTGCAGACCATGTTTTCTCTGATGACTCTACCGCCATTATGGTAGAAAAAGTCGTCGCGTGGATTAATCAAAAGCTATAAGGTATAAATCAATATGGCGCGTATTGATAAAATCAAAGAAGAAATCGGTTGGTTAAAGGTAATCTTCGGTATATTAATTGCTACGGATATTTCTCTGATTGCCTGGTTAGTTGAAAATTTCGGAAAAGTCAAAATATCTCTGCTAATAGTTGGTTTAATCGGTGCATTTCTGGTTACATTTACAATTGTTTGGATTGATAATACTGCACATCGGAAGATCGATGAATTGGAGGAATTGTGATGGAATGGATCCCAATTACTGCCTTTGCAGCGTTTCTCGTTGGCATCGGGATAGTAGTACGAAGAGCTACAAGAAAGTAATTTACCCGAGGAATTATAATGGATTGGAGAGAAATACTTGTCGCCGTTGTGCTTATAGCATTTTTTATCACCCTCGGTATAGTTGTAGGCACTGCAATTAAGCATGCCAATAAAAATTAACCCAAAAAAGAAATTAAAATGCTGTGTAACAGCACAATGGAGTTGCCTACTATTTTTAATGGATTCGTATCAATTATATGGAGAATTTATTATGCCAACACCTCGCCTGTCAGTTTCAACATGGAGTCTACATCGTCAACTCGGAAAACCGGGTTTTACCGGCCCCGCACACGACATGCAAATCCCTACTGAAACCCATAACAAAGGTCCCATTTCACTTTTGGATTTGTCTATGCGTATAGCCGAATTTGGCATTAATACAGTAGAAATTTGCCATTTCCATTTACCATCGGTTGAGAAAAGTTACCTATCTGAACTCCGCGCTGCACTCCAAGGAGCCGACGTTGAACTTTTCTCTCTGCTAATTGACGATGGCGATATCACGCACCCCTCTAATGCAGAACGCGACATCGCATGGATTGAGAAGTGGATTGACATTGCTGGTGAACTTGGCGCGCAGTGTGCCCGTGTCATCGGAGGTAAAACAACACCCTCCGCAGAAACCTTAGCACAAAGCCAAAATGCGCTCTCCCGACTCACCGAACGCGCGGAGATTGCGGGCATCCGTTTGATGACAGAAAACTGGTTCTCAATCTTTTCCACACCTGAAAATGTGAATACGATTTTAGACCAATTAGATGGGAAAGTAGGGCTATGTCTGGACTTCGGCAACTGGCGTGGTGATACAAAATACACTGACCTCGCTGCAATTGCGCCGAAGGCAGAATCGTGCCACACGAAAGCACATTTTGATGCCCCACGCGAAATGGACAAAGAAGACTATGTCCAATGCCTTGAACTCACACAGAAAGCAGGTTTTGCTGGGCCACATACCCTTATCTACGACGGACCCGGTGATGACGAATGGGATGGCTTGGCTATTGAGCGCGAAGTCGTGAACCCCTACCTTAACTAAATTGGGAGGATCTAACATGGCTTCTAATGCAATTACTACCATTACCAGAATGATGGAGACACTACCAGAGGCAATACAGAATCAGATTGTGGAACATCTACGCGAGTATATTACTGAGTTGGAAGACGAACTTCATTGGGAAACTTCTTTTAAAAGCACGCAAGATCAACTCATTGCAGCTGCACGACGTGCTAAACAAGAAATCGCTGAAGGAAAAGCTGAGCCAATGGATTTAGATCGGTTATGAAATCTGCAACATTACCTTCTTTTTGGTCAGCTTATCAAAAACTTGATAACATGCTCAGGAATCAAGCTAAAAAAGCTTATCGATTATGGATTTCCAATCCCTTTCATAATTCTTTGCGTTTCAAATGTATTATAGTAAAATCCAAAAATATGTTCACATTTTAATAAACAACAATCCAAACTATCACCGCTGGCGAGGTTTCCTAACCTCGCTAATGTAAAAGTAATTATGGATTTTACTATAATGCCAAAGAAGATATTTGGTCTGTCCGAATTACTCAAGGTTGCCGTGCCGTTGGGATCTTAAAAGGTGATACGGTTACATGGTTCTGGATAGGACATCACGATGATTACAAGCGATTCTTTTCATAATATTTCCTACAAGACTTTAAGAAAAATGCGTCTGTCCTGAATCCTATTACTTTTGAAAATTGTTTGTTCTTTCGGAAACACCGAATTAGAAATTGGAGGGAATAGTTAGGATGAATAACGAATTTATCTCAATCATGACAGACCGCATTGTGCGTGAGTTTGACCCGCTACAGATTATCCTCTTCGGTTCACAGGCACGAGGAGACGCGGATCCAGATAGCGATATAGACCTGCTCGTCGTTTTTTCGGAACTCACAGATAAACGGAAAATTGCCATTGACATCCGAGTCGCCTTGGCGGATTTGCCTGTCGCGAAAGATGTTCTTGTATCAACGCCTGAAGAGCTTGAATGCCACCGGACTCGAATCGGATCGGTACTGCGTTATGCCCAACAAGAGGGAAAAATACTCTATGCAGGTGCCTGATAGACTCGCAGACACCGCCCGCTGGCTCCGCTATGCAGAGGAAGACTTGATAACCGCTGAAATCCTTTTAAGACTACCACACGCGCCTCCTCGCCAATCTTGTTGGTGTGCCCAACAAGCCGCTGAAAAGGCATTAAAGACGGTATTAATCTTTTTACAAATTGATTTTCCGAGAACACATGACCTGATGTTCTACGGAATTTGGTGCCTGATAGTTGGCAACTGATGTCTACGCATTCAGACTTGGCATCCTTAACAGGATGGGCAGCTGAAGCCCGCTACCCAAGTGAAATGCCAGAAGCCACGAACGCAGACGCATCCGAGGCTGTTGAACAAGCACGTTCCGTCTGGACAGCCGTATCCACTGCGCTTGCAGAACACGGTTTTCCTGTAGAGCAAGACCGATAATTCATTAGAAAAGAGGAAGAATAGGAAAATAACAGTTCTATTTCAACAAAAACTTAACGATACTCACCAGCGTGGCAACATGAATACTTATAAGAAATTCTAAAAATTTGCAAATGGATATAATATGTTTTCACTATCACAAACACAAAACAGTCTAACCATCGCTTGGAACGACCAACAAGTTTTAGGCTACCATTTCCCCGAAGATGGTAACCGCCCCTTTTGCCACCCGCTAAACCTTCCCGGTGCACCACCGCTTACCATGAACGAACCAGGAGATCACGTTCATCATCAAGGTTTATGGGTTGCGTGGAAAAAGGTTAATGAGGTTAATTTTTGGGAACAACCTGCAAAAGGTGCCGACCCGACAGGCTTCGGTAAAATCATCCATCAACGGATTATTTCGCACAAAGCAGATGGCGACAGCGCAAATATAACAGCAGAAAACGCATGGATAGATTGGCAAGGCATAACCCATCTGACAGAACATCGAAAAATAACCGTTCATGCCCCATCTACTGATACCATGCAAATATCTGTGTCGCTGATACTTCGCCCTAACGAGCGTGAAGTTGTACTTGATCTCCGACGTGGCGATCCCGGGGAGATGGGTAGATACTACAGCGGCATGGCTATCCGATTTGATAATATCATCACGCCGGGCAACCTATTAGACGCTGACGGACGCACCGAACCGATGGACATTTTCGGCAAACAGAGTCGGTGGTGCAGCTTCACTTCGCAACATCCGACTGACAACGAAACTTACGGTGTCGCTATCGTAGACCATCCTGATAATCCCCGCTATCCGACAACATGGTGGGTACGCAACCGAGAAAATTACTGCTTAATCCATCCCTCGCCTGTCTATTATAAACCTTTCCATCTCGCCCCCGATGAAACTTTGACGTTGCAGTATAGTGTTGTTCTCTATCGTGGGCAACCCAACGCAGCGTTATTTGAGTAGACTATTACCTGTCTTGGTAGGCGCGCTTTGTGAACGTGCTTTAATTTATCAATGTTCAAACCCCAACTTTTCCTGCAAACTTATTGTCTATATATTGGATATCTATTGTCTGGCAAACCACAGAAACTACTGCTCACACACAGAATCAAGTATAATATCAGTATGAAAAAGGAAACCGACGAATCAAACAAAAATCAGTCCCTTGAAAATCTAAAACAACTATCCAAATGCAAAGACGGCAACGCAAAACTTATAAAAATAAAACGCATTTAGTCGTTTCGAACTTAGGAATTTGGTAAGTAATATTAACGTATATACAAGCATGATAGAGGATTTTGGTTTCTATTGAAGCATGCTTGATATGGTATGCATCATCATTCTGTGGCCTGGATGCATCTGTATGTGACAAAGTTGTATTTCTGTCTGTAACCTTGAGTAGGAACCTGTCTCACGATAGTAGGTATAATTCGTTCCAGCAGTACAACGGCTGTGCAAATTCTGCAATGCGCAAATATCAAACTGAAACCTTGCGTAATACTTTTCCTTACAATGGTTAGACATTGTTGAATTGTACCATTAGACGTAACCATCAATATTAAAATTCCGTTTGTCAACATACAATTTAATTGTATAACCATAAAATATTAAATATTGTGCTGAGTAGTTGTTTTATGATATACTATTATATGTCAACGGTTTAACTTAAATAGAACGTATTTAATCCTGTATAGGTTACAGCAGATTTTAGAAAATTTCGTTTTGAAGGAGATATTCTATATTGCTTTTATATTATGAGCAATTATAATAGGAGTAGTATAACCGTGCGTGAAAAAATTACAAATGTCAATCACAATATTATTAAATGGGCGAGATTGAAATCTGGTTACTCCTTAGAGGATATTGCAAAGGTATTTAATAAAAAGAAAGGAGTTATGGAAGATTGGGAGGCAGGTATCGATTTTCCAACTTATATTCAGCTTGAAAAATTAGCAGAGAAGTATGGTCGTTCTGTAGCATTCTTTTTTATTTCAGATCCTCCAAAACAGGAAGAAGGCCTGGCAGATAAGGTGATGCTGCGATCTTCAGAACTTGTAAAATTGAAGCCGAAAGTATATAGTTTATACCGTCAAGCTTTTGCCCGACAACTTGCGTTAGAGGAACTTTTTGAGGCAGAGGATTTTAGTAATGATAAAATCTTTAATGTTATTCAAGCCACAAATAACAGATCGTTTATTGAATTAGCTGCAGAAGTTAGAGAATATTTAGGCGTATCTATTGAGGATCAAATGTCTTGGAAAGATACAACAACTGCACTTCAAATGTGGAGAGATGAAATTCATAATAAAGGCATTTTTGTTTTTAAAGAGGCTTTTGATGATAATCAAGTGGACGGATTTTGCTTGACACACAAGACGTTTCCTGTAATATACTTAAATAATACAAATGTTGAAAGCAGGCAGATATTTACTCTGTTTCATGAGTTAGCACATCTTTTATTAGGCAACAATGGAATTACAAGTGATTTAACTTTTAAGAACAAAAACGATGAGCAGTTTTGCAACCATTTTTCATCAGAGTTTTTAGTGCCATTAGAACATTTTAGCAAACACCCTAGCTCTGTTGAATATAGTGATGAAGCAGTAAGCGATTTGGCTAATGAATACAAAGTAAGTTTACAAGTAATTTTGTACAAATTTCGGCAGAAAGAGGTAATATCCGAACCCTTTTTTCAACGAAAATTATCTGAATGGATTAAAAGAGGAAAAAATAAGGCTGCAAACAGCCAATCTTCAGGAGGCGGTAATTATTACTATAATCAAATTATGTATTTAGGTCGACATTTTCTAACACTTGCATTTAAAAAACATTATGAAGGTAAATGCTCTGTTGATCAATTGGCAAGTTATTTTAATGTTCAGGAAAAAAATATTTCAAAACTTGAAGATATTTTTATACAAAGGATTGCAAATGCATGAGTTACGTGTTTGATACGAACAGTATTTCTAATTTACGTTTTATTTTTCAAAGCAATTTTAAACAATTTTGGAGAGATATGCAAAATCTTGTAAATCGTGAAAAAATAATTTCAACGAGAGAGGTAAAAAATGAACTTGATGTAAAATTTGATAAGAATAAACATAAGGATATGCAGATGAAAAAATGGATAAATAAAAATAAAGATATTTTTCTTACTCCAACATTAGAAGAAACTGTTTTTGTTCAAAAAATTCTTTCATACAGAAAGTTTAAGGGAATATTAGAAGTAAAAAAATTTTTGCAAGGAAGTTATTTTGCAGATCCTTTTATTATTGCTTTAGCAAAAGTAAAAAACGCTTGTGTTGTTACGGAAGAGGAGAAAAAAGACTTTAGCGTAAGCATACCAAATATATGTGAAGAATTTAGAATTGAATGCACAAACTTTGAAGGGTTTATGGATAAAGAAAAACTGGAATATTAGGTTTAATAGACAGCCTGATTGTAAATATCTAACAATTATACCATCCTTACTATTTTTTATGTCATAATATCTAGATAAATTATTGTGTTGGATACATAAGACATATATGCGTCCATTAGATGTTCCGCTGATACGAGACTCTTAAAATCCGCGTCAATCGCTACTCTGACAACAAAATTCACGCCCATCCGAAATCCCAAAAAACGCGTCAATCCCAACTTTTCCTGCAAACTTATTGGAAATATATTGGATATCTATTGTCCGACAAACCACAAAAACTTCTGCTCACCACCTATAACCAAGTATAATATCAGATGAAAAAACAAAACCGATGAATCGAACAAGAACCAGAGACCCTGAAAGTCGCAAACAACTATCCAAATGCAAAGACGACAACGCGGAACTTATCAAAATAAAAAACCTATAGCGACAGGAAAACCTTGTTCCGCAATACAGAAGAGAAATACAAAAATTAAAATTTTTTCCAAAATAAGAAAAACGCCTATAAACACATACAGTGACTGGGTTTATAGGCAATTCATAAAATATGCCGTGGTATAAAAAAGTATACCGTACGGTATACTTTCACATAAGTTACGCCAATGAAATTACGAGTAAAATACACCCACAATTCATCCAACGTTTACCTGAGATGACAAAGATTTTAAACACATAAACCTCTTTTTCCTTACATTTTCCAGTATTGTAGGTCGGGTAGAGCGAAGCGAAACCCGACCTACGATGTAAACTCTCTGTAACACTCATCAACTGATAATTCTTAAAACTAAATAGTCCTACAAAAACCTCTTTTCCCTTTACATTTTTCGGAAAATTGAATATACTATTAGTATAATACATGTGAACAAACAATCTTAAATAGGAGGTCCATTGTGCAAAATCTAACTTCTACTCTTGAGGAAACCGGCATCGGTTCCATCCACGTTGAACCACCGCCAATAGAAATTGAACAAACCGAACTTATCTACCACCAACTCTGTCCTGCTAAGGATTTTGAGGAACTGGAAGGCAAGCCTTTCCATGTCAACGGCACACACCTCGCTGTTTTCAAGTCCAGCGAAAAATATTATGCCGTTGATAATCGTTGCCCACACATGGGATATCCGATGTCCAAAGGGAGTATCCGTGACGGTGTTCTGATTTGTCATTGGCATCATTGGGAATTTGACCTCAAATCGGGTGCGTGCTTCTTAGCATCCGGTGATGACCTGAAAGCATTTCCTGTTGAAGTTCGAGAGGACGGTTATTTATACGTAGGGTTAGCGAAAGGCGAGCGGGAGGCAGCAAAACAACGTGTCATCGCAAACGGCAAACGTGCACTTGAACGTGGTCTCAAGGACCGCAGTACCTTCTTTATCGCCAAAGCTGTCACAGCACTGCGTGATGCAGGCGCAGCACCAGCGGAGATCATTCAACAGGGACTCCACTACGGCGCACATAAAAGCAGTGATGGATGGTCGTCAGGTGTAGCAATCCTCACACTCGCAGCAAATATGTGGGATGATGTTGACCCAGATGACCATAACCTATTCCTCGTACACGGACTAAGCCAGATCAGTCGTAGAACAACGGGAAGTGCCCGCCCCTATCGCGCCCCTTTTCCACGCGTCAAAGATGATCACGATCTGGAAACACTAAAACGATGGTTCCGTTATTTTGTGGATAAACGCCACAGAGGTGCAGCCGAACGCATCTTGCTAACACTCAATGATAGAGACTATGACAAATCTGTCATCGCAGACTTCGTCTACACGGCAGCAACAGACTATTACTTTACTGGTGACGGACACGCGCTTGATTTTGCAAATAAAATGTTTGAAGCGTTGGATTACGTCAACTGGGAAGGATCACATGAGATTCTACGTCCGATAGTCGTTGACCTTGTGAGTAGAACACGCCATGAGGAAACATCTCGATGGGCAGATGCCGTACCCGTCTTACGCCCTATCTTTAAAAGGATCGATAGTATATGGGAGGAGAATCAAGCAAACGAAGCAGAACTGGATATATCGGCGTTTACACAGACGCTCCTCGCTGATGAGTTTGAACCTACTGTTGCTACAGTTGAGGAAGCACTCCGCAACGGAGTCAAGCCAACCGATATCTGCCGCGCGATGACCTATGCCTCTGCTATTCGCACTGCACGGTTCCATCTCAAAAACGAAGGTGACTGGCACGATGTCGCGAACATATATTCTTATGCTCACGCCCTTTATCACGCTTTTCAGTATGCTCCAAGTCCTAATCTACTGCGTGGTATTTTCCACGGTGTGGTTTATCTGGCATACCTGCGCTGGTTGAATATGCCTGCCGCCCGCATTCCCAAACCTGGGCAACGGATTCCTGACGAAACTTACGACTCACCTAAAAAAATGTTAGAACGGCTACAAGAATTCGCTGACTTCCAGAAAGTCTACGAAGCAGAGATTTTGGTAAATCAGTATCTTGAAGAAGGGCATGACATTGACGCGCTGAAACGAACGCTTGCACACATTCTATTGCGTGAAGACGCAGAACTCCACATGTTCCAAGTCCTTGAAGTCGCCTTCCGGCATTACAACTTGTCAGACGACTTTGAAGAACAACGGATGCACCTATTAGCAGCGACACGTTACATCACAGCACAGAAACTGATGAAGAACATTCTGTGGTCCACTGAGAACGCGGAACGTCTTGCGCGAGGCGAGTTGCTTAGCGAACGCGATGATGACTAATATCTATAAAGCAGTCAGCAATTCTCGTAGGTTGGGTAGAGCGGTAAATGACCAAGATACCTCCAACTTGTCAGAAAAATTCTGCTTTCAATGATCTATTCATGGAAATAGACATAGCAAAACCCAACAAGCAAGAGTTGCCCATGTAATAACGCGTCGGGTTTCAACTTACACGTTTTGTTGACTGCACATTACGAAATAGAACTCCGCTCATGCAAAACGCAAAACACAGACCCATTCTTACAGATTTGCCTGAAACTGTCCCTAATTCAAGGCGTGATTTTCTTGCCAAAGTAGGTAAGGGCGCGTTGCTTGCAAGTTTAGGCATGTTTGGTGCAGGCTGCGAAGCAGTCAACCGTGGGTTGTTGGATAGAGGACTCATGCCCGTTGTTTTGGAAGACTCGCAGGCAGCAGGACTTCCGAAACCGGACATGCTTGTCCATTCGGAAAATCCATTTAATGGTGAGTTACCCCCGCACCTCCTCAATGACGATGTTACACCCACGGCACGGCATTTTGTCCGCAATAATAGCGGTATTCCAGAACGAGCGATTAAAAACGATCTCAGCGGGTGGAAACTGATAATTGATGGTGAAGTGCATAAAGAACTTGCACTGTCAATGGAAGATTTGCTTCGTTTTCCGCAGGTCACCATGCAGGTAGTGTTAGAATGCGCGGGGAATGGCAGAAGCCTGTTTGTGCCAGAAGTTGATGGTGCGCCGTGGCAACGCGGTGCCGTGGCTTGTAGTGAATGGACTGGTGTACGGTTGCGTGATGTCCTGCAGGCAGCGGGTTTGAAACCGAGTGCTGTCTATACTGGGAACTACGGGGAAGACCTTCCCGCTGATGGCAGTGAGCAATTTTCACGCGGTATTCCAATTGAGAAAGCGATGGACGAACACACACTCATCGCTTTTAAGATGAACGGAGAAGTTTTACCCGCAGCGCATGGATTTCCAGCAAGGTTGCTTGTTCCCGGATGGATCGGCAGTTCCATGCAGAAATGGCTGCATCGTATCTGGGTGAGAGATCAGGTTCACGACTCAGAAAAGATGAGCGGATTTTCTTATCGTATTCCTGCATATCCAATAGCACCCGGAGATAAACCGCCAGTAGAGGATATGCAAATTGCAACTTCATTACGGGTAAAATCGCTCATTACGCAGCCAGAATCACTTCAAAAATTCAGCAAAGGCACGCCTATAAAGGTCCAAGGGCATGCATGGGCAGGAGAAAACTATATCAATAGCGTCCTTGTTTCAACAGATTTCGGTATTCAATGGCAAGAAACTATGTTGCTCCCACCATCAAATAGATATGCCTGGGCCCGTTGGGAAACTGAACTAACCTTTGCAAACAGAGGCTATTATGAAATATGGGCACGCGCTTTTGACGATACAGGTACCGCACAACCTTTCACGCAACCGTGGAATCCAAAGGGTTATCTCGGTAATGTCATACACAGAGTGCCTGTTTCAATAACCGCATAAATAGAAAGGATTTAGAAATGAAACTTGGTGTTATGTCCGACAGCCACGACAACATTCCGAATGTCAAACGTGCTGTCGCACTTTTCAACGAAATTGGTGTCGACCTCGTCGTCCATGCAGGCGATTTTATCGCTCCGTTTGCGATTGACCCGTTAGCCGATTTAAACTGCCGTGTTGTCGGCGTTTTCGGCAACAATGATGGTGAACGTGTTGTCCTTGCAAAAAAGTTTGAAGCCATCGGTGAGGTGCATCCGAACCTTGCCAGCACATCTCTCGGCAACAAGACCATCGCTGTGATGCATTATCCCGAACTTGCCATTCCAATCGCAAAAAGTGGCGAATACGATATCGTAGTCTATGGACACACGCACAAGATAGACATCCAAAAGGATAAATCTTTACTGCTTAATCCAGGGGAAACAGGTGGTTGGACTACGGGAAAAGCGACGGTTGCCGTTGTGGATATTGAGACACTTGAGGCAACAATTCACGAACTGTAACGGTGTGAATGTTACACTTAGGATATATTGAACCTACTCAATATATCCCAAATTTCGTAACCTGCCCTCCAATATCTTTTTCTCCTCAGGCGTAGAGGCTTGCATTTGCAGGTGTTGATAATTAGAATTCATCAAAATCTCGTCGTAAGCATCACGGAATCGTTCAGGGTCTTCACAAGTCATATCTTCACTACTCATGATATGCCGATACACAAAGTCACCTGTTTGCTCATCTTCACGGTAAAGATGTTCACCATCCGTTAGCGACCAGAGGCGTACCCCTTCCGAATACCTGCTAATCTCTTCGTTGTCAACCGTTATGCGAGAAGTCACGCGATGATGCGGCATTTCCAAGTTCTTCTGACTGAGAAAACCGATGCCGTAAAGACTATCTAACTCCGATAATACCAAGCGGTCATCATCAATTTCAGATGGCAATAGTAAATTTTGTCCATAGCCGTGATAGTCAACGCTAATTCCAGCAAGTTTCGTAATCGTAGGGAACAGATCGATTGCTGAAATTGGTGCATTTGGAAACGCTAACGCCTCAACACCCGGGATATGTGCTAACAGCGGCACGTGCAGAACGTTCTGATTAAGCGTACTGCCGTGATCAATAAGTTCGTCACAGATACCCTCACCGTGATCTCCAAAGATGAATACTGCCCATTCTGGCAAGTCAAGTTGTTTCAGAATTTCAACCAACTTAAACTCAAGTATATGTGTTGCAGCGGCGTAGTAGAAACGCAATGCCTCATCTGTTCTACCATTTTTCACAAGGGAACCGAGACTCGGTGCACCCGGAATCCCGCTCATGCCATATCCGCCATGCGTATACCAAAAGTGCAGAAAACAGAATTGCGGTGTTTCCGAAGGTTGCTTGAGGTGCGTCATCATGCCTTCAAGTGAACCGAGTTGTTGTGCTTTCGCGTTCGGGTCAATTGGCGTGATAAACGACTCATAATCAAGGAAGCGAAACACCTCAGCGCGTTCCGAACGTCCCGTAATGTGATAGCCCGCATCAGCAAACAACTGAAATAGATTTGGGATTCCTTCAAACATCTTGAGGTAGGTTTGTCCATAAACACCATGCTCAAACGGATATAGTCCTGTGAAGTAGGAAGTATGGGAAGGACGCGTTGCGGGAGCAGCTACGAAAAACTTCTCCGCGAGCGAGAAATCTTTGGTCAGTAGATCAAACTTTGGTGTATTGAAGAAAGGATTAGTACGACTGAGTGCGTCATACCGCCAACAATCAATTGAGATGAGTAAAAATTTATTTACTGATTTGGTTTCCATATTTTAATCAATTAACCTTGCATTGTACTGCCGTGCAGTGTGTTGATAACCTTCAAATTGGTCGGGATCAAAAGGATGGGATGTATAGATATAAACAGCATCACTATAAGGATCGTAGAGGATAACCTCTTCGCGCGCATCGCCACAGACATCAGCAGGAAAACAGTGATACCATCCCATTTTGCCTCCGGTCGGTGGTGGCAAGTCTGGAAAAGTTACCGTCCTATTTCCAGTACCATCATAAAGTGCAGCAGGACTGTAGATCAATTCGGGTTTTCCTAAACCGTGCCAACGGATAACCTCTAATCCTGTATTGTTTGGTGTTTCATCAACGCTGAACCGACTCCGAATTTGTCCGTTGTTGTCCACAACTATCAAATCTGGATGATGTCCGTTATAGCGGATTACTAAATTTGGGGACGAATCGGGCAGCAAGTTTCCATATCGGACCTCTTGTCCATGCGGCACAACGTCAAATCCGAGTGAAAATACAGAATTGCCCTCAGCATCAACGATTTGTCCACCACCAGAAAGGATAGCACGGTTCTCACCGTTCCACTCCTCAACCAACACCGAGTCGATATTTTCTCCGAGGTATTTATCCCAAAGAACTGTCCCATCAGCACCAAGTCCAAAGTTGCCGCCGTTAACCTCATCAAGACCATCATCGTTAAAATCACCAATTGCGGGGATGTATGCCGAATGCTTAGGATACCGAAACCACCTATCAGTATATTGCCACAGCAGTTCAAGTTTATGGTTAAATGCAAGCACATTAACGCCAATCTTAACCACAAAATCTTGTGGTTGAGCATTACCACAGAAATTGGCAATCATCAACCGTTGATGGACATAATTGGGAATATGAAGTTCACCTTCTGCATAAGCGTTACACTGCCGAAACTCCTCACACACAACAGAACGTTTAATAGCACCCGTTGCACCGTCTAAAATCATCAGACGAATAACATACAGATTCCACTTGCTCGCTTGTGCGACATCCGAATCTATCCAAAAACAGATTACCTCTGCCTGTCCATCAGCATCAATATCGTAAATTGCAACCGGACCTGGTCTATCAGGAGAGAGTGTTTTAAGAGTTGTGCCCTCAGTATCTACATCTCTGATTTCCAGATATTTATTCCCTAAAGACCAGAGCGGTTCACCTTCAAGGGTAAATGCCCCAAGAAAACAGGGATGAATACCACCGAGCGATTTATAAACCAAAAAATCGACGGTGCCGTTGCCTGTCAAATCACCGATACGGATATCGCCACCCCAAGAGCGTCCATCTGTTTCATTGAGAAATGCGTCCGGAATAGCAACCCGTTTGTAGAGATGTGCCTCTTGCGGAGTATTCACTGGACAAATGCCTTGAAAAGCCCAACGTAGAGCGCTAAGACCTTTTCGGGGTCAGGTCCCGTGTAAGCGCATTCGTTGGAGATGTAGCCTGAGAAACCGATACGGTTGAGCCATTCAAACATTTGCCGATAGAGTTCAAACGTTTCTGACGCTTCCACCTTGTGTGTATGAACTGATGTTATGTGTGGCGCAACACGTGAAAAAAGTGGCTCAATACTTCCCGCATCACAACCGATAAATTGTGAATTAAAGACAAAACCGACATTCGGCAAATGGACACCTTCAATTACTTCCATCGCAGAATCCGGGTCGGTGAAAGAACCGTGCATTTCAATGGAAACAGTTATATCTTTTTCGCCAGCATAGTTACCAAGTGCCTTCAACCCTTCAGTCACGTAGCCAACAACAGCATCACGGTTTTCATCGCTGTACCTGTCACCAAGCACCCGAACATGATCGCACTCCATAAATTCCGCCATGTCAATTACGCGTGTAACGCGGCGAACAGTCTCTACGCGATCTGAGGCATTCTCTGAATGAAAATTCTGACAACTCGTTAGCGAAGAGATTACAACACCGCTTGCATCTACTTGTGATTTCAATCCATCCCATGCATCTTTCGGTGTGTCCCACTCAAATCCGTGCTTCTGTTTGTAATCCATCAGCAGTTCAACGCCATGATAACCTGTAGCCTCTGCAACATCAAGAATTCGCTTGAGTTCCCAATCTTGACACGTTTGATATGTATTTAACGCCCACTTCATATAATTCTACTCCTGAATTGGAATCGGGTACCAGAGTCCGCCAGTTTTAGATGACAAAGCCCGATGTGTCGTATGGTTAATACCGATCACATCTACTATAATTTGATTCTGTTGACACTGACGCAGAACATCTAATAACTTGTAAGACCCCTTGCTCGCCTCGTCGGTTACGAGGATAAAACGCCGATTCGCTCCTTCCCGAAATTTAACGCGACGGATCGCTTTTACGATAGCATTGTGTGCGCGCTCATCACCTGCCGCCGCCACTACATGTGTAGTTAGTAACCTTTTATACCTTTCACTGTCCCGTGTCTGTGGGTGAATAATTGTATCACCTTCAAGGTATCTAAAAATGACAATACCGAGCGTAAAGTCAACACTTTTCTCTTCAAATGCTGTTACCATCGCATTAAGTTGTCTGCCGACAGCGCGGATATTATCTATCATGCTCCCGCTAATGTCAAGCAGAAAAACAATGTCAACGACACGCTCACTTTCACTATCAGCAATGCTTTCGGCAATCCCTTCTAACGCCTCACCCATCATGCCATCTCTATCAACAGGTTTAGGATATTCCTTTTCAGCGACTTGTTGTGTTGTACCTGTCTGTTCCGTTGTTATTTCAGTAGGTGGTGTAATTATAGGAACTTTTGCGGGTACAGTCGCTGTTAATTTCCATTCTGGTGATTCAGTCGGTTTTTCACTCAGGGCTGTTTCTGCCATCAGTAAATTGGCATCAGTTCCTAAGCCAGTCATCGACTCACTTGCCGTAATTGGACGGGCTGAATTTATCGGTTGGGCAGCAGGCTGTTTATTAGTCGGCACGGTATTTGAAGAAACTGAACGGCGCTTCGACATTGAACGTTTGCGTTCACTACTCATGTGGAAACGTTTCACCGTTGACACGACCATTGCTTCTTCAATCAAGGCTTCCGAAGCAAGCATCGGACGATACCATCGCACGTAACTTATACCTGTAAGTGCTATTACGACAAAGTGTAAAACTACAGACATTAGAAACGCACGTCGGATTTTTCTTCGTTTTTGTTGTAGTTTTTCTGAATAGTTATCAAAAAGCATGTGCCGTTTCTCCGGTTTAGGTGAGAACCTCTATCAGATTAACGTTAAAATCCAAGAAAAGCAACGCTATTTCTCCGACAATCCTTTTAAGTGGATATGATTGAAACCGTTCCATGATTCCCATCAACCTGTAACATCTGTCCGTCAGTAATATTTTGCGTAGCATGCGGGATGTTAGCTACAGCAGGTACACCATACTCCCTCGCGACAACTGCTCCATGTGATAACAATCCGCCGCGTTCCATTACCAACCCAGCTGCATGTAGGAAAAGCGGTGTCCATGCAGGGTCTGTTGACGGACAAACAAGAATATAATCCCGCTCAAGGGGTTGGATATCGGAAGGTTTCAATAGCACACGCGCCTGCCCCTTCGCTGTGCCAGCGGAAACACCTACCCCTGTATAGGTATCCGCAACGTCGGTTGGCAACGCAGCGCCTATGCAGTCCAGTGAATCGCTAAAGATAACATCGGGAATCTCAATCTGTAGTAAAAGTTCACGTTGTACCCTACGTTCAGCAATCACATCACCGAATTCTTCACCGTCGATAAGTTGATCTAATTCATCTGGAACAAGATAGAAAATGCCGCCGTTAAGCGTATAACGATTATCCAACTCAACTAACGCTCGGCGAATTTGTTCATACCCGAGCATTAGGTAGAATTTTGCTGTTTCCCGAAAAGGCATATATCGCCTTGTAAAATCCAATTCACTCTCAATTTGCTTTTGCAATCTTGGCTTATCTTCAATGACTTCAGCGAGTTCTTTTTCTGCTGCTTCGCGCTGTTCCATTTGTCGCGTAAAGTGTTGGTCATCTTCATGTGTTTTTCTATCCGAACCTAAATCTTGTTGGGAAAAAGATGCAATTATCTGTTCAAGATAGGTAGTATCTTCGCGCCACCGTGGTTGTGCCAATTCAAACTCGTTGACAGTGCGATGTCCATAGTCATTTAAAAAATCGGTAAGCGAAAATTGCCCGCTTGCTACCTGCTGCAATTTTTCATTTGTTTCAACGGTGAGATTACCAGAAAGCCCGCTGACAAGCCGACTGGCTAATCCCTTCGCCTCTGTTTCATCAATACATTTCTGGAGTACGGCTTCTAACCGTTGAAGTGAAAAAGCAGCAAGAAGCGTAGCGGTCAGGGCTTTCGGCGCGAAATCATATAACGTTTTTTGCCACCACTCTTTGAACTTTTTGACCAATTCTGCATCAGAAAGTTCTGAATACGACAAATTCTGTTCGGCTTCAACTATCTCACGAAACTTTGGGAATTCCTGCTCTGTTAGCACCTGATCAAAGTCTGCACGGCACTTCCGCAACCGTAATTCTGCTTTCGTCATGCGAATTATGTGGATAGGGAGTTTAAACCAAAATGATGATGTGGCATGCTTAATATTTGGCATTGCTTGCGCATACATCGCTTTTTGCGGCTTCTGTTTCAGTTCGGTAAAATCGTGGGCATACGGGAATCCCTCAAAGAAAAGTTTAGCTTCACGGTTCAAATTGACGTAAATTCTCGCACAGATTAAGTCAAGAATCCCAATGTTTTCTACACTTTTACTTGGATAGAACCCTAAACCTTGATACGCCTTACCTAATCCACCTGATCCCGACATAAATTTTCTGATTATTGCCCATGTCATTGGCAGTGGAGCAGGTAAAACTTCCGCAAGATTATGGTGACTCCAGACCGTGCCGTGAGTATCTGCAAGTGTTTCGAGTATTTGAATTTCTGCCTGGCGAAGTTTCTCAATTTCTCCATCTTTTTGGTCAATTAAAACATGCTCTTGCGCGCGTGTCGTAATCGGTCTCGCCTGCAACAAAACAAACTTTCCATCCGCAAGTGCCCACTCAATATCCATCGGTTGTTTATATAGGATTTCAACCTGAATCCCAAGTTGCCACAGTTGCTTCAACTGATCATCTGTGAGACTCGGAATATTTTGTTGTGCAGATGAAACCTCGCTCACACCAGCTGCAGTTATCATTTCCTGTTTTATTGCGACGGTTCTTTCCAATACCTCACCAGTTTCCCGCGAGATTTGAAAACTGTCAGGTGTAATTTCTCCTGATACGACCGATTCTCCTAACCCCCAATTTGATTCAACAATACTAACATTTTCATTAAACGGACTGACAGTGAAAAGCACCCCCGAAACATCTGCAGCGCACATCTCTTGAACAACAACTGCCATCGCTAAACCTTTATTAGGGATGCCTTGTGTCTGACGGTAAGCAATTGCTCGCTCAGACCAGAGGGATGCCCAGCACGCTTTTAGCGCGTCCAAAATTCCATCAGACGTTACGTTTAAGAAGGTATCCTGTTGTCCTGCGAAACTCGCGTCGTCTAAATCTTCGGCTGTCGCGCTGGAACGTACAGCAACTGTATCTGTCCGCAATTCTTTCCGTGCTTTTAGAATCGCTTCAGTTAACTCAGATGCTAACATCACGCTTTTAAGACTTTCCATGTTCTGGTCTGGTAAGTCCTGGACAGAAAATCTGTAGGCATCAGTGCATACACAGAATCCTTGCGGCACTGAAAAACCCGCCTTCGTCAGTTTCCCAAGATTCAGCCCTTTTCCGCCAACACTTGGAAGATCATCTTTGCCAATCTCTGAGAAGCGTCTGATAAATTGCATAAATTTAGATCGTTTAAAAGGATGGAACTATTGAAAATAGTATAGCAGAATCTTTCTGGTGAATGCAAATAAGTTTGTTTTACAAAATCAAGCCAAAAAGGGTGTGTAAAGTTTTGGTACAAAGCATATTATCGGTTGAGTTTCGCTTCGCCTTCCCAATGGACACCTTACAATTAGGACGTTTGCACGTCACATTTAGGACGTTTGCACGTCACATTTAGGACGTTTGCACGTCACATTTAGGACGTTACACGTCACATTTAGGACGTTTTGCACGTCACAGTGACGTGGTAAAACCCAGTCAG
>JAPPCZ010000052.1 GCA_028824685.1 Candidatus Poribacteria bacterium | reverse complement strand
AAGAAATCAACGGTATGAATACCTTTTTGGTATTCACCGGGTATGAATGCCATTAAGGCATTCCCCGGAGTTCCCTCCTACCGTAGGAGCGACCTTACTCACAAAATTTAGATGGACACAACATTAGGATAATCGGATATCAACGAAGAAATTGCTTGTGGGACTGCCTGTAGCACATTGCCTGCAATAAGCCCATGCATCCCTAACTTTTCAGCGGCGATGTTTCCTGCTAATCCGTGTAGGTAAACGCCAAGCACTGCTGCTGTTTCACTCGGCACATTTTGCGTCATCAATCCTGCGATTATACCTGTTAACACATCGCCCATGCCTGCTGTTGCCATACCGGCATTGCCTGTTGAATTTATCCAAGTATCTCCGTTCGGATTTGAAGTGACGGTAGGTGCACCTTTAAGTACAAGCGTAACACCGTATTGATTTGCGAATTCTTCGGCAGTGCCAATCCTGTTTGATTCTAATGTTGAGATAGGGATATTCGTTAGCCGTGCCATCTCACCCGGATGTGGTGTGAGAACTGTTTCTGTCCCAAGTAATGAGATAAGGTCTGTTGCTTGTGCTAAAGCATTTAATCCATCTGCATCAATGACCATCCGTAAGCCGAGTCCCTGTTCCTTATTTTCCTTAACTAATTGATGAACAAGTTTCACAGTTTGCGGATGTTGAGAAAGACCAGGTCCGATGGCAAGAACAGATTTCGTCTTTTTTGCGTATTCAAGGATGGTTGAGGTTGATGATTCTGCTAAACTTCCTGCTTCTGTTTCCGGCAGGGGCAACGTCATCACCTCAGACAACTTAACTTCTAAAATTGGATTTAGGCTTTTTGGAATAGTGAGCGTTACCAAACCAGCACCTACACGCAAAGCTGCTTCACTTGCAAGTGCCGCTGCACCCGTCATTCCCGTTGACCCCGCAACGACAAGCACACGTCCGTAACTCCCCTTGTAAGATGCTGGCGAACGAACCGGTATCCATACTGCAGCGTCTTTTTCAGTTGTCCAATTCACCTTAATATTTTGCGCGTCAATAATCTGCTGTGGAAAACCGATGTCAACGACTTCTATTTTACCTGCAAACTCGGCACCCGGATGCACCAACAACCCTCTTTTCGGCAAACCTATTGTTATTGTTCTATCCGCTTGCACACAAGTGCTTAAAGGATTTCCAGTATCTGCGTCCAAACCGGAAGGCAAATCAACTGCAAGAATAGGTATCGGAAGGTTGTTGATAGCATTGATTATGTTTGCAACGGGTTCGCGCACAGCACCCCGCAACCCTGTGCCAAAAATCGCATCTACAAGCAACTCACATCCGAGAATGTCAATAGATGTGTCTGTCAGAATTTCCTCAATCTGCAACTCAAGATTTTTGGCAATATCCAAATTAGTAAGGGCTTCCCCAGTAAAACTTTCTGCTGGGGAAACAAGGAAGATTTTTACCTCGCGTCCAGCATGTGCGAGTTGTCGGGCAATAACCAGTCCATCACCGCCGTTATTCCCTTTGCCGACAAAAACACCAACACGTTGTGCAGTCGGATAATGTTGTTCTATCGCGCGGACGATTTCACTACCCGCAGTTTCCATGAGAACAATGCCGGGAATGCCGATGCCTTCAATCGTGTCTTCGTCAATTTGGCGCATTTCGGCTGCAGTTACTACTTTCATGCAGTTTCGCCTTGTAATTTTTCTTAAAGTGGTTGATTTATCATTATAGCGGCAGTGATATTGGTTCACATGCATGACGAGTCAGGTATTCAAGAACTTCCTCTTGCATTTTTTCTATCTCTGCTCGATACCCGCTTGTAACCAACGAAAATTCTTCCGGTGTGGCTTTAACACGTAATTGCAAGAGTATTTCTTGAAAGTGCGCTATGCGTTGTTGAGTTGTTTTTAGTTCTGTGTCATTTTGAATCATTTCCTCACCTCTATAATGCCTCTGCGAGTTCCATCACGTTTGACTTGCCAACCTGCTATAAACTCGTCAAGGGTCTCTAAAAACAGTAATGATGGACGTATCCAGAAAACACTGGCTCCGAATTCCTCCGCTGCTTGTTGATGGTTCAAAAAATTTTTGACTTCTTCACTGCAAACTGCCATTTCAAAATCGTCATCAAAGATAATTACGACATCAATATCATTCGGTTCTGGCTTTGCCGTGATATAACTCCCAAAAATAAGTATTCGCTCAAGATGGTCTGTGCTTTTTGCAAGCTGATAGATACGTTGCAAACGCTGAGTCACAGTCATCTGTTGCGGGGTTCCACTACCAAATTGCGCAATGACTTCATCAATCGTTGCCGTGTGTATTCCTTCAGGCAACTCACCCGCAAGATTTAAATTAGGAAGCGTCATTCAACTTATTCTCTATTTAGGTTTAATTTATCGGCAAATTCTAACAACTGAACTTCCATTTTTTGAGCTGCCTGTTCCAAACTCTCCTGCACTATCTGAATTTCCTGCACTCGCTCATCTTGATGGGTTTTTAGGCAGAACGTCAAATTCGTGCGGAGGTCAAACAAACTCTGCTGAATATGGTCTTGGAAAGAACCCATTGGGTACATCCACCGCCTGCCGCGCGTTTGCCGCAGGTTGAAGTGGCAATGTCCATTGTCTCCACCAAAGCAATCGAACCGCATAATTTCATCATCATAAACATATAGGGATGCAGCTGGTCCGCGCCCACCCGCATCATCACGCCAATATGCCTGTAACACGACATTATCTTGGATAGGATATTCAACTAAATCATGTTTTGGGTTTGCCATCTGTAGTCCTCCTTTTCTCGTAAAAGGGATTTGTGGGCAGAATTTGGTGTCGCGCACTGAATAAAAAGTGTCTTGAGTTTCAACTTGAGATGTGATAAATTATAGCATTGTTAAAAATAGCGGTCAACATGTAACTTGTGTTATAGCCTTAAAGTCGTGGAGAACTAACTTGCAGATTTCCATTGATGCGGCGCGGCAACTCGCGGAAACTTTCTTAACGACAAGCGGTATGTCAGCTACGGATGCCTCTGTTATTGCGGATATCCTGTTAGAAGCGGAGCTGCGCGGACGAAAGACACACGGCTTTATCAGATTACCCGGAATTAGAAGTCGTTATGAGCAGGGCAAACGGTCTAAAATCCAAGTTGACAAGGAAGAAGGACAGTGCATTCGGGTTGATGGTGGAAACCAACCGGGTTATCTCGTTGCTTACCGAGCAATGGAATTAGCGATTGAAAGGGCAAAGCGGACCGGTGCAAGCATTTGTGGCGTTTACAACACATCACACTGTGGCATGGCAGGCTACTATGTAGATATGGCGCGGAAGAAAGATCTCATTGGGATTTTATTTGCTGACTGTTTGCCGCGGATTACACCAGAAGGTGGAACCGAAGCAATTTTGGGTACAAACCCTATCGCTGTTGGAATCCCTTCCAACAAAACTCCACTTCTGTTTGATATGTCTACTGCAGCAATTACCAACGGAGATTTACTCGTAGCGATGCGGGAGAACACATCTATTCCCGAAGGTCTCGCGTTTAATCCTGAAGGTGAACCGACAACAGATGCAGAACAAGCCTTAAAGGGAAGTGCACGTCCTTTCGGTGGACATAAAGGGTTTGGACTCGCTCTTATTACACAAATCCTTGCGGGTGCACTCGTCAACGCTGCAACTATCCCATCTCCAGGTACAAATTACGGTTTGCTCCTAATTGTACTGGATCCGGCAGTTTTTGTACCATTAGAACAATTCAAAACTGAAGTTGATAGTTTAATTGATCGCATTAAGGCGAATAGACGGGAAGCAGGCGTTGAAGAAATACTTGTTCCTGGTCAGCGCGCATATCGTCAACGGGAAATATATCTTAAGTCAGGGATAGACTTAGACGATACACTTGTAAATCAATTAAAGTAACACATTATAATGAACTTTAAAAATAAAGATACACGTTTTTTGTAGGAGCGATCTCCGAATAGCGACGAACCTCATTGATAGTCGGGAATCGGAGTTCCCTCCTACGGCTCAAAATGTTTCGTTAATTCTAAAGTTCACTATAACAAAGCGATCTTTGGGTCGTAATGAAAGGAAAATTATATGGCTACTTTTAAAGCAGGTATTATCGGTTGTGGTGGACGCGGGCGTGCGCATGCACAGGGGTATCAGGCATCGGAAGATGTTGAGATCGTTGCATGTTCAGACCCGGTTGAAGGCGCACGTGACAAATTTGCAGAACAATTTGATGTTCCACGAACCTATGAAGATTATCATGAGATGCTTGAAAAGGAATCACTCGATTTTGTCAGCGTCTGTACGTGGATTGCACTCCATAGGGATATGGTAATCGCTGCTGCCAATAGCGGTATCAAAGCCATTCATTCTGAGAAGCCGATGGCACCCACCTGGGGCGATGCGAAAGCACTTTATCAGGCATGTGTAGATAACGATGTCGTCATTACATTTTGTCATCAACGTCGTTTCGGTGCGCAATTTATCAAGGCAAAACAGTTAGCAAACGATGGGACTATCGGTGAAATTCGACGAATGGAAGGTTCATGTTCCAATTTGCTTGACTGGGGCACACATTGGTTTGATATGTTCCAATTTTATAATAATGACGAACCTATTGACTGGGTTATCGGTCAAATAGATGTGACTGAGGAAAGAATCGTTTTCGGCACTCAGGTTGAGACGAGCGGTTTAACGTGGTACCGATGGAAAAACGGCGTAGAAGGCTTGCTGACAACAGGTGGTGTCTCTTTAAAAGGTTTTGCAAATCGCATCATCGGCACTAAAGGCATCATTGATGTTGGGGGTGGCGCGCCAGTTCGCGTACTGCGAGAAGGGTCCAGCGAATGGGAGCAACCTGATCTGAGCGATGTCACACCTAAAGGGAACGACACAACCCTTTCTATGCTTGATCTAATTGACAGTGTTAAGACAGGGCGTGAACCAGAACTTAGTGGACGCAAGGCACTCCAGTCAACTGAACTGATTTTTGCAACGTATCACTCAAGCCGAGAACGGGCAAAAATCACTTTGCCGCTGACCGTTGATGACTCAGCATTATTAACGATGATTGAGAATGGTGATATTGGTTGATTATTAAAGTTGTAGGTTCACTCCACATGTTGTAAACAAATATATGGGCAGGTTGCGTACCTGCCCACGAAAAAATCAGTCATGCAGGTACTAATGAGTAGGTTTTAATCAACCTAATTAAAAATATTGCGTCTAATACATCAGTTAAATAATCACCTTATCTGTTATAAATCTCAAAAACATAGATATAGGGACGTGCCAACACTGTGAAACATCGCGTCATTGTGCTATTGGATTGATGCGAGTCAATGTTGTGTTGAATGTTATCTGTGCTAATAAGAAATTAATACTTGTGAATTCCATGCGAAGTTAAGTAGACTAAACTTCGCGGTAGCGGGGGAATACGCGTGTCAAAAATTAAAAATAGTTTATCTGTTCTATGTTATAAGAAAAAGAATACTAAATTGTCGTTCGGTTTTCGTTGGACAACCTTTCTCATTTTTCAATTGTTTGTTGCACTGTTATTTATACAACCTGCCGCTTGGGCAGGTCTTTTAAGCCTCTCCGTAGATGCAAACGGAGATACGGTATTTAACGGTGAAGAGGAAAAGTTAGAGATCACCTTTGAAACCGGCGATGATGGTGCTATTGGCCAAACTTATGAGTATGAGATTTTCGCGAATGGTCAAAAAATTGACGAAGGTCCTGGACCAGATAGTCAATTAACGAACAATCAGACTGTACGAGTAGAATGGGATGGTAGAGTCGGAAGTGGTGACCAGCGTAAAAAACTTGCAGATGGAGAATACACGATCAAAGTTGAGCTTACGCAACCAGGTGGTATCCCTGTTCCAGCACCGGAAAGAGGAGAATTAGAGGTAATTGCAACATTAGACACTACTGCCCCAAAGATTACAATAGGTATTGGGGATAATGCGTTTTCGCCGGTGTTAGGCACTATTCCTGTTTACTATAGTTTAAGCGAGAATGCCACCAGGGCACAGTTGGAATTCCAGAGAGCCCCTGGAGACGCCACAATTGGCCGTCCTATTGAAGTGAGCAGCGAGCGTGGAAATCATATTTACAATTGGAATGGTGCAGACAGTACCGCCAACCGATTTGCCGATGGGCAATACACGTTGAAACTATGGGTAAAAGACAATGGGGGAAATGAAGCAACCACTGCTAAAACAGAAACTATTACAATTGACTCAACTGAACCTCGTATCACAGGTATATTCCTAAGCGATTCAATATCACTTGTAGATGGTATGTTTCTGAACGCGTCAATTCCGACGATCAGTTTCACTGCAGACGATGGAGAAGGCACAGGTATTGATCTCACTGGCAGTGATACAGAAATACAGATTAAGCGTGTTGATGGTACAGACATAAATGGCACATTAACCCACGGAAATAGAGCAACGTTTTCACTAAGTAATTCCCTTGACGAATTAACAGAGAATGGAAACTATGAAGTTTCTGTTTCTATAGCCGATAAAGTAGGAAATGTCACCTCAAGGCAGGCTAAATTTACCTTTGATAACGCTGCCCCTACCTTAAAAAGCGTAGCAACCAATAAAGGTGAGTTTGTTTCCGGTAGTGGTCTCAAAGGATTGACTGATTTTGTTGAAGCAGCGTTAGAAGATAATATTGAACTCAATCTGGATGATTCATCAATACATCTGAGAGGTCCCGATGGAAATGTCATACTCGGGCAGCAAACTCGTCCTGGGGATAATAAAATACGGTGGCGCTTGTTCTCGCCCTTGTCAGCAAAAGATGGAATCCAAGATGGTCAATATACTGTTGAAATTGTCGGGACAGATAAAGCAGGAAATAGCACCTCACCAATTCAAATCTCGTTTCTATTTGATAATCTGGCACCGGAACTCGTCTCACTCAAACCGGCACAGGATGGTGAACCTTTTTCTATCTTAGGCAATACTGTTTATCACAATCTTCCTCTCAATCAGTTTATTGCCACCTTCAATGATGGTGAATTTGGCACTGGCGTTGTCTTTTCAGGTGACCAGGAACCTACTCGTATTGGTTTTGGAACGCCTAATCCAGATGGTAGTGTTAATGCTATCTCCGGTCAATCATTTCCAGACAGAAATAACAACGAACTAACTTACATTTTGGATTCGCCGATCCTGAAAACAGATGGAAGCCAAGACGGGAACTATATACTTAATGTCAAGGCGACAGACTCTCTCGGGAATACCAAAACCTACATTTACCAAGTTATCTACGACACACAACTTCCAACACTTAATACGACAGTTCCTGCCGCTAATCAGACCGTTTCTAATTTATCTGAAGTTACGATCAAACTTAATGAAACAACCAGTGGTATTGATTTCAGGCGTAGTACATTCCGACTAATACGTGGTGCTGAAGGGAATCAAGTTGAAATTCCTGTGAATATTTCAAATAACGGCACAGATACTGCTACACTTGCACTGTTGCAGCCGATTGCATTAGACGGTTCAGATGATGGCACTTACACAATTGAAGTAACTCCGACTGACCTTGCGGGAAATATCGGGGCAGTTGTCCGACGCCAATTCTATCTGGTCAGCCAGACACAGCCGCGAGTGCAATTAGTGACTCCGGAAACTGGAACTGTCAGTAATTTGAGTAATATTACAGTAGAAATTGTTAATTATATAGGTTCAGGTATCAATTTTGATGTCTCAACAATCACCGTCAGAAATGCACAAGGGATTATTGTTCCACAATCAAAAGTTGAAGTTGACGCAGCAAGCAATCAGTTAACTTGGAGTACCGAAGCAACAATTCCACGAAACGGCACCGCAGATGGCGAATATACCATGACCGCAACCTTTGTGGATTTTTCTGGAAATCGATTTACACAGAGTTTCCCACTTATATTGGACACCCAATTCCCGGCAATTGACACGGTTAAAGTTGGAACCGATCCACAATTCCAACTTTCACTTGACATTGCTACAGACGTTCCCGATTCGTTCTCTCAGATAACCGTCGCATTTGAAAACAGTGACGTTGACTTTGAAAACACAGTAGTGTCTTTAACGGGACCAGACGGGACAGAAATCGCCCTTCACCGAAGTAATGACGGTGCAGGCTTATTGACGCTTAATTTTCAAAACTTGGCGAAACTCGGAACATATATCCTTACGGTTACACCAAGAGACAATATAGGTAATGTTTCCGAAACTCCGTTTATCTATAGGTTCCATTTGGACATCGCCGTACCTGTTGTTACATCGGTTTTGATTGGTGGTCAGAGTGGAGCTGTTGTCTATGTGAACGGTAGCGCTGGGGAGATTATAGCAACATTAGCAGATACCACAGGAATTGGTATAGCGGTAGGAGAAGACGAATCCAACATCGTTGTAACAAGTGCCAATGGGTTACCGGTGCCTGGAGTCATAACAACCAAAGGCGATAATCAACTAATTTGGCGACCGATAGCACTTCCAACTGACGGGAGTGCTGATGGAAGTTACACTGTTGCTGTCACACCAGTAGATAAAGCGGGACGTACAGGGGACGTTGCGTATCGCGCATTCATATATGATACACAAGCACCTCGCATAACTGCTTCTACACGCATCACACTACATCAACCGATCTCTTATATCGGAGAAAGTTTGACAAATCTCCAGTTTTCTATTGAAGATGTTGGTCCAGCATCGCTTGAACTTGACGATCAAACAATTGAACTACAAAAGAAAGATGGTGAAGCGGTTGAAGGGCAAATCACACATGACGGTATAAACCAACTCTTCTTCACTCTTTCCACGCCTTTACCGACTGATGGTAGTGCTGATGGAGAATACACTTTGACGGTTAGCCTCGTTGACAAAGCAGGTAATCCGTATCGGGTTGAACACGACATTTATTATGATTCTCAAGTGCCGCACTTATCTTCAGTCACTTTGAATACCGAAATTCCCGTAAACCTAACACCTTATCAACTTACGGATGTATCTGAATCTATCAACAAACTTACGCTAAATTTTGTTGAGGCGACCCGGGTTGATTTTGAAAATACGGTGATTAGTCTAATAGGTCCGAATACCACTGTGATTCCGCTCGCCTTAGAAAACAACGGTGTTGACCAAGTGACAGCAAGTTTTGTCTCTCTCACACAGGGTGGCTTGTATACATTGTCAGTAACACCTCGGGATATAGCAGGCAATACCGCACAAGGTGCAGTGTCCTACCCGTTCCAACTTCAGTTTGAAGTGCCTGGACTATCTTCTGTGAAAGCAAACGCAGCAGATACTTCGGTAGAGCTTATCCAGCACGAGATTGTTGAGATTTCTACACCTATTGACAGCCTGACACTTGACTTCACGGATGCTACACAGATTGACTCCGAAAATACCGGAGTAGTGTTGACAGGACCAGATGCACAAGAAATTTCCATCACCCAAGAAAACAATGAAAACTTGCAGTTAATAGTCCGTTTTATCTCTTTAACACAAAGCGGTCTCTACACGCTTGCTGTTACACCACAGGATAAATCGGGTAATGTGGCACAAAGTGCCACTCAATACCGGTTTCGACTTGATATCGTCCTGCCAACAGTGAGTTCTGTCCTTATTGATGGCAAACTCAGTGCCCCTATATACGTCAAGAGTGCTGATGTTAACATCGTCGCTACATTTACAGAACCAACAGGAGTCGGGTTAGCATTAGGGAATGACGGATCAACTATTGTCGTTAGTAATGCTGATGGACTTCCGATATCTGGTGCTACGACTTCCAATGGGACAAATCAGTTGACTTGGACTCCCACAGCACTTCCAACCGACGGGAGTGCTGATGGAAAATACACTGTTGCTGTCACACCAGTAGATAAAGCTGGTCGTACGGGTGATGTTGCATATCGCTCATTCATATATGATACGCAGGAACCTCGCATAACGGCGGCTACACCTATAACACTGCATCAACCGATCTCTTATATCGGTAGTTTGACGCAATTCCAACTTACCGTTGAAGATGTTGGTCCAGCATCGTTGGAACTTGACGATCAAACAATTGAACTACAAAACAAAGATAGTGAAGCGGTGCAAGGGCAAATAACACATGATGGAGTAAACCAAGTCTTTTTTACGCTTTCAGTGCCTTTACCGACCGATGGTAGTGCTGATGGGGAATACACGCTGGCGGTGAACCTCGTTGACAAAGCAGGTAATCTACATCACGCAGTTCACAACATTTTTTATGATTCACAAGTGCCGAGATTATCTTCAGTCACTTTAAATACTGAGACACCTTTAGACCTAACACCTTATCAAGTTACGGATGTATCTGAGTCTATCAACCAACTGACCTTAAATTTTGTAGAGGCGACCCAGGTTGACTTTGAAAATACGGTGATTAGTCTAATAGGTCCGGATGCATCTGCGATTCCACTTACTTTAGAGAATAACGGTGTTGACCAACTGACAGCGAGTTTTGTCTCTCTCACACACGGCGGCTTGTATACACTTTTCGTAACACCACAAGATAAAGCGGGGAATGCTGCACAAGGTGCAGTGTCCTACCCATTCCGCCTTGAGTTTGAAGTGCCGGGTCTATCGTCCGTGAAAGCAAATACAGCAGATACTTCCGTAGAACTCACACCTTACGAGACTACCGAAATCTCTGAATCTATCAGCAGCTTCACGCTTCAGTTCACAGATGCTACGCAGGTTGACTTTGAAAATACAAGAGTAACACTGACTGGACCAAATGAACAGCAGATACCTGTCACGCAAGAAAACAACGAAAACGTTCAGTTAGTGGTTCGTTTTGTTTCCTTGATACAAAGTGGACTCTATACACTTACTGTCACACCACAAGATAGAGCAGGCAATACCGCACAAAGTGCGGTTCCCTACCCATTCCGCCTTGAACTTGAAGTTCCGGGTCTATCATCTGTGAAAGCAAACACGGCTAATGCTTCGGTACCCCTGATGCCTTATGAGGTTACTGAGATTTCTGAATCTATCAGCAGTTTCACGGTTGAGTTCACAGATGCAAAGCGGATTGACTTTGAAAATAGCAGAGTTGTATTGACAGGACCAAACGATCAACAGATAGCTGTCACCCAAGAAAATACTGAAGACTCTCAGTTGATAGTTCGTTTTGTTTCCTTGACACAAAGTGGCGAGTATACGTTGTCAGTAACACCTCAAGATAAAGCAGGTAATGTTGCCCAAGGGGCAGTCCCATATCCGTTCAGACTTCAGTTCCAGGTACCAGGTGTATCGTCTGTGAAAGCGAATACGGCTGAAACCTCCGTTGATCTTACGCCTTACGAGATTACTGAGATATCTGAATCTGTCAGTAGCCTCGCTCTTGAATTCACCGATGCATCGGTCGACTTTGAAAATACCAGCGTGAGACTGACAGGAGCAAACGGACAAGAGATACCTATAACCCTTGAAGACAATGACGGGTCTGAGTTAATGGTTCGTTTTGTTTCTTTAACACAAAGTGGCGTTTACACACTTGCCGTTATACCGCAAGATAAATCAGGCAATGTTGCTCAAGGTGCTACCCAATACCAATTTAGGCTTGACATTGCACTTCCAACAGTCAGTTCAGTCCTGATAGATGGGAAACGCGGATCAAATGTTTACGTGAGCAGGTCTATCCCCAGAATAGTTGTAACAATTACTGAACCTATCGGTGTCGGTGTGTCATTAGGAGATGGTGGCTCAACCATCGTGGTTACCAATGCTGAAAACGGTTCAGTATCCGGTACAACTTCCTCCAATGGAACAAACCAGTTGACTTGGACATCCACAGCACTCCCAACGGATGGAAGTGCTGATGGACAATACACCGTCGCTATAACACCAGTAGATAAATCCGGACGTGTTGGCAAAGTTGTCAACCGCCAATTTATCTATGATACACAAGCACCTCGTATAACAGCTGCTACACCATTGGAACTTCATGCGCCTGTATCGTATATTGGGAGGGGGTTAGATGAGTTTGTTCTCACGATTGAAGATGTGGGACCTGCAGGTCTTGAATTAGCTTCTCAAGTTGTAGCCTTAATGGATGCCGAAAGAAAACCTGTTTCCGCTGCACTGAAGTACGATGAACTCACAAGCCAGTTATATTTGACACTTTCCAAACCGTTCGCCAGTGATGGAAGTGTAGACGGCACCTATTCGCTAAATGTCCTCCTAATTGACAGGGCGAACAATCGTTTGAACACTCAATTTTCACTTGTTTATGATTCTAAAGCACCGCAAGTATCATCCGTTGAGGTAAATACTGCTGGGACTCCTATGAAACTTGTGTCGAACGAAATTACCGAACTTTCTGAATCAATCAGCACTATCACGATTAAGTTTGCTGAAGCAACGCTTGTTGATTTTGAAAATACACAAGTATTATTGTTTGATCCAGCCGGTCAAACAATTCCGATCACCCAAGAAGATGATGGCGTTTCTCAACTCACACTAAGTTTTGCTGATTTGACACAAATCGGTCAGTATACTTTGTCCTTAACACCACAAGACTTAGCGGGGAATGCTGCACAAAGTCCAATACAATTCTCGTTTAATCTTGAGTTCATTCTTCCAGGCGTTGAGTCTGTTCGCATTGGTGATACTGTCACATTGGGAAGCGGAGACATTGCTTATGTCAATGCAGACAACTTAGTGATTATTGCAACCTTACTTGACCCGGCAGAAACAGGTTTATCTTTTGATAGCGCCGGATCGGACATCGTAGTGGCAACTCTTGATGATGCTGTTGTCCCAGGAGCGACAAGGACGAATGGTACTGACCTAATTGTTTGGGAACCGGTAACGCTTTCCGCTGATGGAAGTTCCGACGGTAGATACGCTGTATATGTTACACCTGTTGATAAGAAAGGGCGTGAGGGAAATACTATCTATCGCGAGTTCATTTATGACACACAAGAACCCGAAATCACGGCGGCTGAACCGATTAATTTAAGTCAACCGGTTTCATATATTAGTGAGAGTTTAACGCAATTTCAATTCACGCTGCAAGATGTTGGTCCAGCAGACTTAACGCTTGAAGACCAGAAAATTAGCCTCCGCAATCAAAACGGAACTATTATTCCGACAAAATTAACAAATGATTCTAATAATCAACTGTTTCTCACACTTGATGAACCATTACCGCTTGATGGTAGTAGAGATGGCGTATACACCGTCGTAATTGCGTTTTCTGATAAAGCTGGGAATGTCCTTTCTGTTGAACATCCGATTATATATGACACACAAGCACCGACCCTTGTCAGCACAGTGCCCGCTGATAATGCGCGACTCACTGAAGATATAACGCAAATACAGGTAAATTTGAATGATAAGGGCGGAAGCGGTATAGATTGGGATGTGACAACAGTAACATTGGTTGACCCAAACGGCATAGAAATCTCTGGCGAACTTACCAGTAATGGTAAGACACAGTTGATACTTAATACGAATCAACTTGTGGCAGATGGACGATATACTATTCGTGTTCAAGCGGTAGACAGAGCAGGGAACGGAAGTAAGTCTGTTTTTGAAACGGATTTCTTACTATCCAGACTCTTACCAGCTGTCGTTTCTACATCACCAAACACTGCGCCTGAAGATGAAGCGTACACAAATGAGAAAATTGAAGAAATTGAGGTGATGCTTGAAACAGCAGATGAAAATCACCTTTCGACGCTTCGCTTGCTGAATTCTGAAAATCAAGAGATCGCAGGGCAGCAGCATCTACAGGCCAACAAGTTGATCTATAGATTGGTTCGTCCACTCGCAACAGATGGGTCTGAAGATGGTGTCTATACAATTCAGTTTACGCCAATTAGTGCATCAGGTCGGGAAGGTGAAGTCCAAAACTTGACCTTTACGTATGATACGCAAACACCTGAAGTTGAACCTGATGCGGTTAACCTGATTGTGGCTGAACCCGAGGTTAATAACTCGTTGACAGAAATTCGTGTAATTCTTACCGATAACCAAGCCGGAATTGATTGGGAAAACCTTGATGAAGAATGGTTGGCATTTGAACGGCTTTCACCGAATGCGGCTGAAATAGATGGTCGTTTGTCTTATGAGTCTGGGGAACAGGACACCCTTATTTTCCGACTCACCGTTCCACTTGCAGATGACGGTTCTGCAGACGGGGACTACCGCGTTACAGTTACTCCCTTAGACAAAGCAGGAAATGGAGATGAAACTTACAAAGAGGTATTTACCTACGATACAAGTCCTCCAGTGATTGATCTAAACTCGCTGCTTATTAATGATGCTCCACTGCTTACAGACGTTAACGCAGAAGATTACCCGAGCGCAGTTTCCACAACTGGTGGTGTTGTTATCCAAGCGAATGTCTCTGATGCGGGGTTAGGTGTTGATCTATCACGTTCGCAGATCGTTGTTAGAAATCCTAATGGTCAAGAAATTTCCGGGACCACTCGACAGAACGGTGTGGATACCATTAGTTTCAAATCGGATGGATTGAATGTTGAAGGTCCATATCAAGTAACGATTACAGGTATTGGGAATGATTCTGAACTGCTCGGATTTGTGCCTAAAGGTTCAATCACAACAGAATTCCTCTATGAAACCACAGCACCAACTGCTGTTGTAACCAACGATGGAGGGAAAACTGAGTTTACCGATGAAGCTGTGCCTTTTGAAGGAACGGCTGCTGACCCGCGAGGTTCACGCCCACGCCCACAAGGTGAAGGTGAAATCCCTATCCCCGCATCCGGCGTATGGCTTGTGGAAATCATTGGAACGGGTCCCGATGGACAACCTATTGAACCTGTCCCTGCTGAGGATGAAAGTAATGCACAAGAAGAACCCTGGAGCCGCTGGTCGGCAGACTTCTTACCTGCACGATCAGGGGAATACGACTTAGACCTCCGTGTCACCGACAAGGCGGGCAACTATGCTGTTTACGATGTCGGTGAGGTTACGATGTCGGTTTCCTTCTCTTTCAAGGGAAATACTTTCGGATGGCCAAACCCATTACGGCATTCCAAAGACGACGTCGCATTCTTCTCCTTTGATCTGAATGCCGCTGCGGAAGAAAAAGTGGACTTGACACTCTACATCTATGATTGGGGCGGTGATATGGTTTACTCGAAGAAGTATTCCAATATTACACCAGGGGAACGGAATGATACACAGGTTAAATGGAATTTAGAAAATCAATCTGGAACCGCTGTAGCGCGCGGCCTTTACGTGTTCCGTTTAGAAGCAGTCAATGGAGCAGGAAATAGCGCCAACGCTGTAGGCAAAATACTTGTCGTTGACTAAGACTTCAAAAAACGGTAAAAACGAAAAAGGAGATAGATAATGCACAAAAGTGTAGTTGTAGCAGTTGTAATCTTAACCTTACTGATGAGTGTTCCGCAAAGTTTCGCAGCTGATATCCATGACAGTGCTGGAACTGCTGGCGCCGCATTTCTCAAAATTGAACCGGGAAGCAGACCTGTGGGGATGGGTGGTGCGTTCGCAGGACTCGCCAACGATATTAACACTATTTTCTGGAATCCTGCAGGGTTAACTTCTGTGCATACACGAGAACTTACGGCTATGCAACACTTCTCGTTTGTTGATATCAACAATCAATCAATTGGATACGCTCAGCGTGCGAAACAATTTGTGTGGGGGGCAAGTTTTCTCGGGAGTTTCACTGAAATTGAACGCCGTATAGGTCCGACAGAAACCCCAGATAGTACTGTGACAGTAGGTGGGTTTGCTACAGGTTTATCTCTTGCTTACCCACTCGGGCAAACCGCTTCTATTGGTGGTACTGCAAAGTTAGTATCGCAGCAATTGGATATTCAAAATATCTACGGCGCAGCAGCCGATCTCGGTGTAATTTTGCGTTTAGTAGATAATCATCTCGGTATAGGACTTACCGTACAAAATGCTGGTGTACTCAGTGGTGGGGAAAATCTTCCGATGTCACTCCGTGCTGGACTCGCTTATAGAACCTGGAATGAAATCCAATCTGCATCAGACGCGGAAGAATCAGAAGTTGAAAAGATGATGCCTCCCCGCGAATTATGGGCTTTTGTGGCTGACGCACATCTTCCACTCATTGACGCAAATCCCAGTTTCCATGTCGGCGTTGAAAGGTGGTTTTACGATGTTATCGCTGCGCGGGTCGGCTATCGTATTGGTCTAAATGAAAATCCAAGTGATGGCTTATCAATCGGTATTGGTGTACGCAGAGGCGGGTTGGACTCATTAGCAAATATTGATTTTCAATTCGATTATGCTTTTGTTCCTGATAACGATCTTGGCGATTCACATCGTATTTCTTTCATCACAAGGTTTTAGAACATAGATTGCAGACCTACATTCTATTCTACTTTTCCCCACAAAAAAGTAGGCGCGGTTTGAAACCGCGCCTATCATAAAGTCAAATTTTACTATAAACCGAATTTGTTTTTATACGCTTGCTTCAAGCATACGCTCAATTGGCAAGCGAGCTTTGTCAATCACTTCAGGGTCCAACGTAACTTCATATTCGTTGAGGTCTTCACCACTGTCAATTGCTTCTAAGATGTTCGCAATCTTATCCAATCGGACTTTTGCCATGTGTGAACATCGCACAGAACACGCTGTCCAAAATTCTACTTTTGGAAACTCTTGTGCCAAATTGGAGGTTAATTCACACTCTGACGCTACAAACGCGCGTTCTAACTGATCGTCTGCAACGCGAGCCGCTATGTCCTTCATTATTTGGCTGGTGCTACCGTAGAAATCGGCTTCCTTTAGTACATTCGGACGGCACTCCCAATGTGCATATAATTTTCGTTTTGAATGTCCCTTTGGAATCTCAAAAGATTCGCGTATCGCAAGTAAATCCGAGAGTGTAAATCTTTCGTGAACTTCACAAACCGCACCGCGTGCTGTGTTGTCTTTGCCGGGATAAACTACATTTTTTTCACCCTTCAACTCTTCTTCTAAATTTTGTGCGAAGAAGATATCTGGAACGAAAATTATTGTATCTCCGGGCATAGTTTTGGCAATGTGTGCAGCATTGGCAGACGTACAACAGATATCCGATTCCGCTTTAGCGTCTGCATAACTATTCACATAAATCATGACGGGGGCACCCGGGTAAAGTTCCTTCAATTTGCGAACATCTTCAGCACCGAAGTTATCAGCAAGTGAACATCCCGCTGTTTTATCTGCTACTAATACTGTTTTGTCTGGACTCAGGATTTTTGCCGTTTCCGCCATGAACGGCACACCGTTAAAGATGAGGTACGGTGCTTCCGTTTTTGCGGCGAACATGCTCAATCCCAGTGAGTCACCTTGTTCCTCTTTTTCGGATAATCCGAAAACTAACGGCTCCATGTAGTTGTGACCTAACATCACAACATCATGTTTTTTCTTCAACGTTCTTATCTTGTGTATGGTTTTGGCATGTACCTCTATATCAAGAGATGTTAAACTCGGGTGATGTCGATTATATAACTCTTTTTTAACGTCTTCAAACGTTAGTTCCTTACTACCATTCAGCGCATTTTCTACTGGAGGACTTTTTCCTGTAGGATGCATGCTAATCACGCTCCAAACTATTTACTAATAAATGGGTAAATGTCTATAAACCCATTTTTAGTAGGACTTCTTTATTCTTATTAGGATACCCACAAATTCTTTTTTTGTCAAGTTTAACGCACAAAAACGATGAATTTTTGCCAAAATTTAGTATGAATATAAAAAAAACGCTCTGTCTTATCCTAATAGCGTGTTTAATTTTGAATTTGAGTTTAGCTGCGGAGGGTTTTTCGGTTAAACTTCGGGGAAAACTTGCTCTTGCCGGAATTCTCTCAGGAGTTGCATATCTTACACACACACTTGTTAAACGCGATATGCATGCTGCGGAAGATTTACAGACACAACTCGGTCCTCCCGAACGTATCATCCAATTTGAACGTGGATTTGACCAATGGGATGTCCATTACTACCGGGAACATTCGTATTTTTTTCTAAACAACCGCTTTATAAGGAAAAAGACTCAGAAAGTCTTTTTCCTCAATCAAGCATCTCCAGACTTAGCGTTAATGGGACAAGGTTTTTTCCTTCACAGAACAGGACGATCAGATAATCCAATTTCTCTTACTTATAAGCCTTTTTCAATGAACCCCAGGTTGTTGTCACTTTACCCTTTGCATCAACGGCGAGCCCCTCAACCTGTATCTTTCTATCCTCGTCTGTTGGAAGACGGACGTTTGCCTGTCCTGCTGCAGCGGCACCCGTTTTTGAAGTGACAAAAACTGCATCTAATTTTGTAGCATCTTCACGGACTGCTATGCGCAGAATTGTTTCACCGGGTTTATCAAACTTCCATTCCCTGTCAAAAGTTCCAGCATCTAACCAGTGATTGATCCGGTCCCAGTGCCATATATTTTTTGTGCCGATACTCCATCGGTACTCAGTATTTTTTGTTACCTGAGCATTTTCGTTTGGGTCAGCAGGTTGCCATGTCACCCAGAAAGAATCACTGTTGCCATCCCACGCGAAAGTATGCCCCCATAGTGCATACTTACCACTTTCAGGAATGTTGATAATAAACTCTACCCAACCTTTGTCACCACCACCAGTCAACGGCGCACCTTCCATCCAGACATATTTTCCATCGGATGCCAGTTCATCATCTGCAATAACCATTGGTTCTTGGAGGACGTTTGCTAATTCTGCTTCAAGTGCCATTTCAAAATCAGCACCATGTCCCACAGATGTTAACAAAAATACTGGAACTATAAGCATTGAAAAAAGAATACCGTATTTCATTAAAAACTCCTTTCTGTTCAAGATAGATTAGTAAAAGAGGTTGAGATAACCTAAAAGGTTCTCTCAACCTATGGCTGCTATCTTTGCGCTTTAATTTTCCCCCACGTTGTTGTGAGTTTATCTTGCGGTTCAACAGGGGTAATTTTATCTTCCGGACCAGGAAAACGCGGGTTGACATCTGCCGCATCTGCAGAGAGGTTGTCGGTGATAAAGACGACATCTAATTTTGCTCCGTCTTCTCGGACAGCAATACGTAGGGTTGTTTCTCCAGCGGGGAGTTCCCATTCTCTGTCAAAGGTTCCACCATCTAACCAGTGATTGATACGGTCCCAGTGCCATGCGTTTTTTGTGCCAATACTCCATCGGAATTCGGTATTTTTTGTTACTTGCGCGTCTTCATCTGGATCGGCAGGTTGCCACGTCACCCAGAACGAGTCGCTGTTGCCATCCCACACAAAGACATGAGCCCACAATGCATAGGTGCCTGCTTTTGGGATATTGATTACGTATTCTGCCCAACCTTTGTCGCCACCACCCGTTAAAGGTTCACCTTCCATCCAGATATATCTTTCGCCAGACGCTTCACCATCTTCGGCAACTACCATCGGTGCTTCAAGTGTGTTTGCCATTTCAGCCTCAATTGCCCGATCATAACTGTAACTGATGCCATTTGCCAGTAGTAAACCAACTATAAAAAGCATACAAAAAAACAACATATTGTAACGCATAAATGTCTCCTTTATATTTTAACGACTTGTGTTAGTTAACTCTTTGTTTTTATTCTTTTCACACATATTGGATAAAAAACATAACATATCGTCCCTACGGGACTAAAGAGGGTGTCTATGACGTTTTTCTATAAACATATCGTCCCTACGGGACTAAAGAACATATCATCCAATGAAGTCCACGGACAATAAATAGGCTAATGTGAAAAAAATATATTACAAATCGTTATTTAGCACAGTTCGTTATTTTAAATTCGGCACAAAATATGTGCCACTTGTTTGCCGTCATTTCATATAGACGGCGATCCTATTGGGCTTTAAGTTTGCCCCATTGTTGATATTGCAAAGGCGACGGTTCTATTGATAACATGGTAGAACTACGCTGCCATTTTGGTTGTGCTGCCCAAGCACCGTTGTCAATTAGTTCACGGCGTTCGCTTCCGTCAGCATTCATCAGATGGATTACCCATCTCCCATCCTGTTCAGATTGAAAAGCGATCATGCTGCCATCCTGCGACCATGCTGCGACTGCCTCATCTATTGGCGTATCAGTGAGTGGTTTTTTGTTACCACCATCCGCAGCATCCATTAGGTAAAGGTCAAAGTCTGCTTGATCAACGTCCTGTCGCATTGAGGAATACACAATATGTTTCCCATCAGGCGACCACGTAGGATATGTATCCATCAAAGGTTGATGTGTTAATCGTTGTTCCTTACGGGTCGTTATGTTAATGGTGTAGATGTCCCAATTCAACTGACGTTTTGAGTGGAAAACCAAACTGTTTCCATCAGGTGACCAAGACGGAATCTCATCTTCAAACGAGTTTGCAGTAAGGTTTTTCACAATGCCACCTTCCAATACTAAAATATAAATATCAAAATGACCTTTGCGATTTGAGATAAAAGCAAGGCGTTTACCATCTGGTGACCATGAAGGTGCTTTATCTGTTGCTGGGTGGTATGTCAACCTTCTCTGATGCGTGCCATCAGCGTGCATCACATAAATTTCGTGATTTTCATCGCGCTGTGAGAAAAAAGCAATCTCTGTTCCGTCTGGCGACCACATTGGATAGTAATCCGCTGCAGGGTTAAGCGTCAGATTCACAGGTGGCTTTCCGAGAGAATCTGTCAGATAGATCTCCCAATTTCCACTGATATCCGAAGCAAACGCAATTGGCACAGCATGTGGTTGGCTGAATGCACTACCTATTCTGAAAAAGAGTGTGAACATGAGAAAGAATACAATCAATATGCTAATAGGATTCGCATTTTTTGTCAATATTTTATTACGCATTTGCGGATTATTTTATTTGTTTTAGTTGTAAAGTCGCGATTCGGAGATCGCTCCTACAGAAGAAAGCCCGTGATCAGAATTCAGCAATTATCAGAGAATTGAATGGCTCTGTTGAATTCAGTATATCAAAATTTACCGTCGCGCACCTCAAAATGGGTCGGTTTTTGCAGTGTTGTCCCACCTATCTGAACCCATTCTGCCACCCACTCAATCATTTGACCTAAAGACACGCACGGATACCCAAACAATTGATTACATAGCGAAGCATTGCTCAGCAGTGCTGTTTCTGCCTCTTCTCCCTCAAAACGGACAGGTTTATTGAGAATTTCACCGAAACGTATCGCTGTATATCTTATAGAAACAGTCTCCGGTCCCGTCACGTTTAGTGTTAAAGGTGGACTTTGGCAGTGTGTGAAAGAACGTAATGCTATAGCGTTTGCATCTCTTTGCCATATTACATTTACATTTCCCATCTCAAGAGATATTGGTTCTCCAGTGTAAACCTTTTGTGCTATATCAAGTAGTATTCCATATCGGAGTTCAATTGCGTAATTCAATCGGAGAATCGCCATCGGCGTTCCGAATTGTTCCGAGAAATAGCAACATATCCGCTCCCTGCCGAGACACGACTGGGCGTATTCACCTATTGGCGCAACGACGGAACTTTCTGTCGCACCGCCTTGTGAAATAGGTGTCAACGGATAGACATTGCCTGTTGAAAAGACAACCAATCGGGAGTCCCGAAACTTTTCTGCAACACGTCCTGGCATGTAAGTGTTTAACGCCCAAGTCAAATTCTCATTCTCGGTTGAACCGAACTTTCTGCCTGCCATAAAAATCACATTTTGAATATTGGGCAGGTTTTGCAGACTGTTTTCTGAAAGTAGGTCGGCAATAATTGTTTCAATCCCGACTTCATGCAGGGATTCCTGTATGCCAGGGTTTGAAAAACGGGATATACCAATAACTTTTTTAGCGACACCCGCACAATCAATAGCACGTTTCGCCAGTTTTGCAAGCGACGGTCCCATCTTCCCACCAACGCCAAGAATAAGGATATCACCCTCTAAAGAAGTGATTGCCGATATTACCTCGGTTGTTGGTTCTGATAAATATGACTCTAACTGCGATTCTGTTTTTATCAAAGCGATACAAAAGTTAAGTGGTTAAATTTCTGAAAGCGGTTTAAACAATCAACAACATAACACATCGTATCAACATCATTAATTATTGTCAAGGAAAAGGCAGAGTCAGTCAGGGGGTGTAAAGTTTTGGGATGAATACTCTTTTTTTTTTGTAGGAGTAAATCAACGTTATGAATGCCTTTGGTAGAATGCGCTTGGCAGAATACGCCAAATCAAGAAATCAACGGTATGAACGCCTATAGGCGTTCCCCGGGTATGAATGCCATTTAGGCATTCCCCGTATGGTATTCTGCATGATTCTACATGATTCCGCATGATTCAGCGGGTGCTAAAGAGGGTGTTTGATACCGTTTTCTTCAGTCCCGTAGGGACGATATGTTTATAGAAAAACGAAATAAACGCACCTCTTGAGTTCCGTAGGAACGACATATTTATCACAACGCGATTCGTACACACATATCACCCCTACGGGGTTCAAGTGCTCAATAACATCATATCTATAAACATTGCGTCCCTACGGGACTGAAGAGACCCTGTTCGCCCATGATCTATAAACATATCGTCCCTACCAAATCAAGAAATCAACGGTATGAACGCCTTTGGGCATTCCCCAAATCAACGGTATGAACGCCTGTAGGCGTTCCCCCAAATCAACGGTATGAATGCCATTGGGCGAACGTATGGTATTCGCCATGATTCCCCGTATGGTATTTGTCGGGTTTCGCTGCGCTCTACCCGACCTACGAACTTTAGTCATTGAGCAATTCAAAGAGTCGTGCGTATGCTATGGTGATCTCCTTCTCAACTTCAGCAATATCGGCATTGAGGTTGTCTATCTCCGACGCAAGCAGTTGGATTGTATAAGCCACCGAGTTATATTCAGACTCTCGCTCGGTGCGATATTTCTCTAAATCCGCAATCACGGCTAACCAGTCTGCGCGTTCTGCAT